>JBDRHE010000033.1:0-4485 GCA_043817155.1 Candidatus Omnitrophota bacterium
TGGTGTCTTTTTCCATAACATCTTTCGCAAGGACTGCGCCATATAACTTCTCCAGCTGCGAAGACCGCGCGAGATCATGAACTTCAATTCCACAGATGGCTTTCAAAATAGATTCGTTCGTCTCGTAACCAAATACCCTCAAGAGAGCCGTCGCCAGGAACTTTCTCTTCCTGTCTACGTATACGTAGAGGACATCATTTAAATCAAACTCAAACTCAACCCATGCGCCTCTGTACGGAATAATTCTGGCGGAAAAAACTTTTTTTCCGGTAGGATGAAGCTCTGATTCAAACGATATGCCCGGCGACCGGTGAAGCTGGCTAACCACGACTCTTTCGTCACCATTGATAATAAAGGTACCCGTATCGGTCATAAGGGGCAATTCGCCGAGATAAACCTCCTGCTCCTTCGTCTCACTCTTCGATTTCAGCCGCATCATAATGCGAAGAGCGCCTGCATAGCTCATGCCGCGTTTCTTACACTCGGGGATCTCATACTTCGGCTTGCCGATAGAGTAACTAAGGTATTCCAATTTGTACTCGCCGTCAAGCGACTGAATAGGGAATACCTCCTTAAACGCACTCTCCAGACCTCTATTCCCACGCTTCGACTTCGGAAGACCACTCTGGAGGAATTCTCTGTACGACGCTAATTGTATCTCCAGGAGATTTGGCAGCTTATAGCATTCTTCAATCTTCGCGTAACTTTTACGTTTAGGCATCAGTCTACCTTTAATTGTGACTTAGTTTAAGTGATTACTTCAGCTCTACCTTTGCGCCCTGCGCTTCAAGAGTCTTTTTTATCTTGTCGGCCTCATCCTTAGTAGCATTCTCTTTGACCGTCTTAGGGGCTGCATCGACCAGATCCTTAGCCTCTTTCAAGCCGAGGCTGGTAAGAGTACGCAGCTCTTTGATTACCTGGATCTTACTGGCGCCGGCGCTTACCAGCACTACAGTAAACGTTGACTTCTCTTCAACCGCGTCTGCTGCCGGGGCTGCGCCTGCACCACCCGCCGCCGCTACTGCAACAGGGGCAGCCGCTGTTACCCCAAACTTCTCCTCGAGAGCTTTCACTAAATCAGCAAGCTCCATGACGGTCATCTTTTCGATGGCATCCATCACGCCCTTCATCTTCTCCGTTAACTCGATCTTAGCTTCCATATTACCCCTCTCTTTCTTATTTTGATTATATAATTATCTTATGCCTTGACATCTTCAGCCGCAGGACCCGGCAAATCTGCGCCCAGCTTAGAAATCTTTACTGCATCCACAACGCATACAAATTTCCTGATCACCCCGCTAAGAACATTGACAAAACCGGTAACAGGGTTCTTCATTCCGGCGAATACCCGCGACAACAGCACTTCCTTGGATGGCAGGCTTGCGAGCATATTCACCTTGTCCGGAGTAATGCTCATTCCGTCCACTATCGCGCCTTTTATCTTGAATTTATCGCAGGCTTTAGCGAAAGCGGAAAGCGCCTTGCATGTAGATAATATGTCTTTCCCTCCAAACGACAATCCCATACCGCCATCTATCTTCGCGACCTCATCGGTCAGTTTGATCCTGTCGAATACAATTTTAAGTATCGAGTTCTTAACGACAAGGTAACTAGACGCGGATTTCTTCAGGCTTTTCCTCAAGCTTTCAAGATCCGCAGTCGATGAACCCATATAACTGGTAATCACGAAATCCGGGTGTTCAGCGATACGGGAAACTATCTCATCCACCATCTTCTCCTTACAAAGCCTTGCATACTTTTCTTGTTTGGCCATATTATTACTTTCTGAATTCAGCGAGATCCAGTTTAATGCCGGGTCCCATGGTTGTAGATAGATACAGATTCTTGACGTGCTGACCCCGAAGGCCGCCTGAATTCGAGCTCATTATCGCATCTATCAGGCTCATCGCGTTCTCGTATAATGCATCCTCCGTAAACGATATCTTGCCCAGAGGCGCATGTATTCCGGCCTGTTTGTCCATCTTAAATTCGATCTTGCCTGCCCTGACCTCTTTTATGGTTTTAGCAGTCTCCATGGTTACAGTTCCGGACTTTGGATTGGGCATAAGCCCTCTGGGACCGAGTATCTTTCCAAGCCTTGCCATATCCTTCATCATCTCAGGCGTAGCAATAGCAACGTCGAAATCGACCCATCCGCCCTGAACCTTCGCAATAAGGTCATCGCCGCCAACGTAGTCGGCGCCAGCCTCGCGCGCCCTTTTCTCCTCATCGCCTTTACAGAATACTGCAACCCTGACTTTCTTGCCGGTTCCGTGCGGAAGAGCTATTGTCCCGCGAATCGAAGCACTCTGACTCTGCTTCGGATCGACAGATAGCCTGGCGGATACCTCTACGGTCTCGTCGAATTTTAATTTTGGGGCCTTTTTTAGTACTGCAATCGCGTCTTTAAGATTGTATGCTTTTGTCTTGTCGTATATAGATACGACTGCCTTTAATCTCTTAGTAAGCTTTTTCATCCTTCGACCTCTATTCCCATGCTGCGGGCGGTGCCCTTAACAATTCTGAGAGCCATATCCATATCATCCGTATTAAGATCTTTGAGCTTGGTATTCGCGATCTCCTTTACCTGATCCAGCGTGACCTTACCCACTTTCTCTTTATTAGGCGTACCGCTTGCCTTTGCCACACCGCAAGCCCTCTTCAATAAGACTGAACAAGGTGGGCTCTTTATAATGAACGAGAATGTCCTGTCTTCATATGCGTTGATAACGACAGGTAGCGTAATGCCATCCTGCCCCTGAGTCTTGGCATTGAACTGTTTACAGAAATCCATTATATTCAAACCATGCTGGCCTAATGCCGGACCAACCGGGGGCGCTGGATTGGCGCTGCCGGCAGGACAATACAATTTAATTACCGCTTTTACTTTCTTTGCCATGGAAATTTGCCTTATTTTTCTATTCTACTGTTTTTAAGAGCTATATACTATATTTTCTCCGCTTGCCACGTTTCAAGTTCAACCGGAGTAGCCCTTCCGAAGATTGATATCATTACCTTAATCTTGCCCTTAGCCAGGTTAACTTCCTCGATGGTGCCGTTAAAACTCACAAATGGTCCATCGGTAACACGGACGCTTTCGCCTTTCTCAAACAATACTTTTGGTGTGGGCTTCTCCTGCGCATCTTTAGCCTGCTTTAGTATCATGGCTATCTCTTCCTCTTTAAGGGGAAGCGGACGTGATCCGGCACCGACGAATCCGGTAACCCCTGAGATACTCTTGATCATGTACCACGTGTCATCGGTGAGCTCCATCTCTACAAGTATATAGCCCGGAAAGAACTTTCTCTCGGATATCCTCTTCTTGCCGGCTTTGACTTCGGAAACCTGCTCGATTGGAACGAGAACCTGCGAAATCTTATCTCCTGCAAGACCTGCCTTGATCTTGCTGTCCATAGACTTCTTCACCCTATCTTCGTAACCCGTCTGAGTATGAATAACATACCAATGCTTAGCCATCTTGGTTATACCTGTGCCCTACAGTTTAGTCATTATAATATTTACGAGCGCCGAAAGGCCGGCATCGCACAGCCCTATGAATAGCGACAACATCGCCAATGAAACGATAACTATAATCGTCGAGCTTACCAGCTCATCTTTAGAGGGCCATGAGACCTTGCCCATCTCCAGCTTAATGTCATTGAGAAAACTTTTTATCTTCGGCATAAATTAACAATAACACCTTTTGCCTGCTGATGATGACAGGCTATTCATATTTCATCTTAACCCTCATCTTAGGGATCTTGCTGCTGCCCGATCCTTTACATTGCGACCCTTGGGTTCTCTAACTGAACCGCTGACTCACGGCGACAACAGCCGAAAAGAGAGCCGCTTTTTCAGGACCAGCATTGCACGGGCTTTCGCTTTCGCGAATCTGGCAGGCCAGGAGGGACTCGAACCCCCAACACGCGGTTTTGGAGACCGCTGCTCTACCAATTGGAGCTACTGGCCTCTCCAATTCCTCCTGACACTCCCGGCAATATAATGAAGACCGACACCGCACGACGCACCTTCGCCTATATTACTGCAGGGCCCTAAATTACTACAAGTCATCTCGCAAACAATCATTACGACTGCGAGGCGAAGCAGGAAGCAACTTCTATGATTGCTTCGTCGGTTAGCCGCCTTCGATGGCATGGCCTCATCGCAATACGAGGCCACTGCAGACATCTATTACATGGCCTCTACTTTATTTCCTTGTGCGGAATATGCTTTCTGCAAAACTTGCAGAACTTCATAAGCTGAAGCTTGTCCGGATTCAGCTTCTTATTCTTGGTCGAAGCGTAGTTCCGGTTCTTACATACTGTACATTCTAATGTTGCAAGCTCCTGCATATCCCTACTCTATAACTTCGGTTACTACACCTGCGCCCACGGTGTGGCCGCCTTCACGTATAGCGAAGCGCAGTTCCTTCTCCATGGCTATCGGTGTGATCAATGCAACTTCAAAGGTCACATTGTCTCCGGG
>JBDRHE010000034.1:0-5123 GCA_043817155.1 Candidatus Omnitrophota bacterium
ATCATCTTCTACGATCAATATCAGTTCTTTCATAATCGTCCGTTCAATGCCATTAATTCAAGGTGATTACGCTCCTACATCGCAATTATATATGGTAAAAAAACGCTTGTCAACCCAAAGGAAAAGTGGTAGAATCCGCGCGGTAGTAAGTAAAAAGGAGGTAGTAAATAATGGTAAAAGGAAAAGTAAAGTGGTTCAATGACGCTAAAGGATACGGCTTCATTACGCCAGAAGACGGCAAAGACGTATTCGTGCACCACAGCGTCATAACGGGTGACGGCTTTAAGTCCTTAAAAGAAGGCCAGGATGTCGAATTCGATGTCACTCAGGGCCCCAAGGGCGAACAGGCGGCGAACGTAGTAAAGCTGTAGACCGTATTACGACAAAAAAAGGCCCGGCATGCTCTGCCGGGTCTTTTTTTGTAACAGTTCGGCTATTACGGGTATCTTAACTGAACACTTCTCCTAATATCGCGTCCTGGGTATCTTGGGGGGCGTATAGATCTTTTTGGGAGGCGTATAGATCTTTGGCGCGGCGGGTTGTGTCAGCGCCTGCTGTTGCTTCAACTCACGCTGAGTCCTGTTTATCCGGTCTATCTGCTGAAGGTTTTTAAGCTGTCTCTGCTGACGATCGAATTTCTGTAGATTATCCAGCGAGATCCGCTGATTTATCATGACAAGGATCCTGAAGAGTGTATTTTCATCCAGCTCTTCGATCTTCTTACCGTTGTATGTGTAGCCTCCTGCCGGTTCCGCCTGGAGCCCCTGGATCTCGGCGACGATGTTCGGGCGGTTCTTCAGCAACTCATTAATACGGGCTATGATCTCCGCCTTGGTAAGTTTTTGCTGCGGCACAACTGCCGCGGGAGCGGGCCGTGGGACCGCGACAACCGCAGTCACCGGATTGACAACGACCTTCTTTACCGGCGGAATTGGCGCAACAACAACCACCTTTGCCGGAGCCGCAGGTTTAGCTTTTTTTACCACAACTTTTTTCACGTTATCTTTCTGCTCGGCCGGTTTTTTCCCTAGCCGGGACCACCACGGCGCATCGACCGCATAAACGTTTGTGCTTATAAATACCAATGCTATGATAAACGCGCATCTTTTCATAACTTCCTCCTTGATATTATGAGACCGTTCCTTGCCAGAATTACATATAGACAAACACCGCTCACGGCAGCGAGCGTAAATGTTACCGCTTGAGCAAGCGTGACAGGCCCGAGAATATGAGGGCTGTCGACCCTCCATGACTCGAGTATACACCGGGAAAGCCCATAGGTAAAGAGCGCAGTAAAAAAAACTACGCCTTTCGGCAGATTCTTCTTAAGGAGATACAGGGCGTAAAAGAATATCACCAGAAGGGATATAGCGAAATATATCTGCGTAGGGTGGCGCTTGAGAGTTTCGCCCGCGAAATAGCATCCCCACGGCAGACCTGTGACCGGGCCGTAACAACACCCGGCCATAAAACAGCCGATACGGGTAAATGCCTGATGTAAGATAATCAGCGGCAGGCCAAAATCCGCGCAGGCGAGAAAACTGACCGGCCTTGGCCTGAGTTTTGCAAAAACGGCCATAGCTATCAACACGAAGCCAAGCGTGCCTAAAAACGCGTATCCGGACGATATAAAGGCATTACCGAACGACAGATGCATGACATTGAAGAGCGTTTCACGGTGGATAAATACGTAGAGGAGCTTGCCTCCGAGCGATCCGACGAAGAGACTGATTAAAGCAAAAGCTATGATACCGAGCCGCGTAACAGGAAAATCTTTGGGCTTTAAAATAAGCCCTATCAACAGAACGATAATAAACCCTATCAACAGAACAACATCCCAGCTCGGCGTCTCGAAAGGCGTGCCTTTAAAGAAGAATGGATGCATACTGCTATTATACCATGAAGCGGGGATCCATCCCATCTATTTTTGATTGTCATTTGCGAGAAAACCGCTTAGGAGATCTTTTTCTGCAGGAGGTGACAACTTATGAAATGCGGATACTATATCAAAACTTTATCTTCGAGCTTTTTAATACGCTTTTCATGGTCTTTTGTTTCATGGCTTGTCTCCATAAGAGCCATATTCATAAAATGAAGTTCTGATCTTATCTCTTTTAAGTCTTTGCTATTTGCCGCAACGATAGGCTTTATAATCGCCATATCATTCTTGAGCCCATGAACGTCATTTTTGAGCCCATTAATGTCGTTTTTTACTCCACTTAGCTCAGATTCTATATTATCAATCTTTTTGACTAAAATGCCGTGACCTTCCGCTACAATTTTTACTTCTTTGGTCATGTGCTCCATCAAGGCGGTTGTCTGCCTCTTGAACTCTTCTTTAATTTCTGAAATTATATTGTTATTGCTCGTATTGTTCTTCTTTGCATCCTTTTTCACTTACAGCCCCTCCTGTTAACGAACGTGAATATATCATAGCTGGACAGAGATGTAAAGATATTTTACCACTCAAAAATCCCATTTATTTTTAATTGAACCCGGCCTTAGACGCTCCTGGCGACGGCATTCATAGCCTTCAGCATCTTACCAAGAGCTTCGGATACAGTCATGAATATCTTGAAGAACCCGAAATAACCTGATAGGCTCTGTATACTCTTGTCACCCTCATTGTAGCCTATAGCTACAAACGCGCCTCTCATCGCGATAGAAGCCAGTAAATTGGCAAGGTTGATCTTACTGACAGGCACATCGACGGCTTTGATATCCGCGCTCTTGATAAGTGCGTAGGCCAGCGTTCCTTCCCTGCCCGCCTTACGCGCGCTTTCGGCATCGGCGCCTATCATGCGTATCTCTTTACTTGTATCCGTACCTTCCAGGAGCACGGCTATGTTACCCACTATCACTCCATCGGCTCTCATAGCGTCGGCTATCTTCTCTGACGGCTTGTCGCCATCATTCACCAGCACCACGGCCACTCCGGGAACGTTCTTCTCAAGGAAAGCCTCTTCAGCGGGTGTTCTCGCTATTAGGGCCATCCTGACAGACCCCTCATTCTTTTTGGCCTCATCGAAAGCCACTGCGAATTCAGCGTTACGCGTTTTACCTGTCTCCATATTTATGACGCTCTTACCGTCAAACGCGAGTATCACCGTGTCGGGGCTTATTCCCGCCTCATGGAGCTTTCGGACGGCAGTAAAGAGCTCGGCAATGCTCACTGAAGTGATATCCTGCGTGAGAATGCCCTCGATAAGCTTATATGCGCTTGCTACACCCAGACGCTCTTCGGAGTAGGCGCGATCGGCATACGCGAAGGTGTAGGTCACAGCAGACAGCCCGGGTTTCTTAAGCATGGCAAGCGGCGCGACCGGCATCTTAAGGATCCTAATGCTTCCGCCGGGTAACAGGACTATAGACCCCGCATTGCCCAGCATCGGGAGATTATCTATGTCCCTGGCAAACTCCTCTTCACCGGCAGGCATCACAGGGTGAGAGTGGATCAGCCAGCGGGTATTATTCGCGTCGAACCTGTTCGTAGACTTGAAGTCATAGCTCTTACCGTCTGCCTTAAAGGCCATTATGGACCTATCTGTATAATACTGGATCTTTCCTTCACGGCCTATTGCGAAGGCAACCTCATATCTTAAGGCACCCTCGTATCCTGCAATAGTCTCCAGAATCTCTTCCCGGACTTCAGGAGTACCGCCTGCCATTAGATTTTCGTCATTTACAAATTCAATCAGCGCTTTCTTGACATCGGCTCCCTCCGCCAGAGGCAGGTTATACGTGACTCCGTTCACTTCGATAGCAAACGGCATATTTTCCTCAAACGCAATACCATTATTGGCCATCCTATAGATGGATGCCATCTCCGATATAGCAGCGGCATCTATATCTTTACCTTGTAAGTTGGCGGCAAGCCTTTTTTCGTCATTGAAACCGCCTAATGCCACGCCGAGCGAATTTTTGTCTACGCCGTAGCCGCTAATGCCTTTGAAGAAATCATTTTGTGTTACCTGATAAAGCTTATTATGGGTTTCAGCGGGGGTCACAGCTTCCAGGACTTCGTGGAGAATATATTCCTGTACCAACAGGCTTACATTGCGAGTGAGATCTGTCCTTATCATGAGATAAGTAACAACGTCCGGGGCGATCGCTATGCCATCGGCCTTTCCAAACCCTAAGAGGTGTCCCGTACCGGGTTCTACCCTAGCGGTGAAGTACGCGATAGATTCGGGTTTAGCCGCCAGACCCTTTAACATCTCCTTTGCTTTAATGTAATATTCTTCCCTTATGCCGGCCGGCGGAGATGTTTCGAATCGAGATATATTTTCTAATAAACTATCTACCGCTTCTTTTACGGCTTCAGCCGCTTCTTTGCTGGGCTCGATTTTGGATATCAAGGCTCTATTATTTTTATCAACCATATCAAATACGTCCTGAATCAACTGGGCTTTTTCTATCCTGTCCTTAAGCCAGCCTTTAGCTATCTCTCCGCCCTCAGCTTTTGGCGCTTCGGGTTCTTTAGCTCCAACGGGCTCAAAAAGAACTTTCTTATAGTACCCACTAAGAATTTGTTGTTCAACATCAGTAGCTCTTGCCAGTGCGGCAAAACTGTTTTCTCTATGGGCTAAAGCAAAGGTAAAATAATCCTTATTATTCTCGCGTACGACAATGACTTTCTTATCCTTCTCATTGACCAATATATCGCCTTCCGCGAGCTTATAAATATCATCAACCATTACAAGCGTAACTATCCCTTCCCGTATTCCGGCAGAAATCTTGTCCGCTAATTGGTCGTTTAATAGCTTGTCATTCACTACTCTTGATTCTGCTTTAGCCGCTTCGAGCCTAAAAGATCTTTCTTGTGGCATCATAATGGCTAATTTCACAATCTCCTGAGACAGATCACGAATATCCATTTCAGGCCGCGCTTCCAACTTCATGTCTTCTGGCGCTTCGGGCTTGGTGGGCGCGGCGGCTTTGTCCTTGAGAGCTATTACTGCCAAAGCTACATCAGGCTGAGAGAACGCCGCATTATAGAGGATACTCGTATGTATGCTCGCGAGCGTCTCTTGCGGCAACGCCGCTGCGATCTTAGCCATGCGGGTTCCTGTCTCTTCCGTCTTGGAGAGCTTTTCAGTGTCAACACCGGCCATGATCCGCGC
>JBDRHE010000035.1:0-5852 GCA_043817155.1 Candidatus Omnitrophota bacterium
TATTGAAGAACGTGTGGAACTTATCCCACAATTCAATAAATTGTTTAGTCTTCCTAATATTTGCTTCTAATCTTTTGTCTATCATTGTGTATAATCTTTTTTAGCGCAGATGCTACACTTCGTCTTTGCGAGGCACCGTAATAATCGAACGTGCCGAAGCCAGCGGCCTTGCCGCTAGGCAGGCAATCTCATCGAGCTGGTCTGAGATTGCTTCCTCCTTCGCCACATTGCATTTGCGTGTGGCTTCGGAGAGACAAGTCGGTGCGCTTACCTTTTACGGCACCTTGCAAAGACGAGTTATGATCAATGCTCATCCGTGTACTCATGTCTTAAATCCTACGCAGTCGCTTCCGCACAGATTTTCGAGCTCTTCAACGAGAAGATCATCCATCGCTACCGTATAGTTTCTGCCAGCAGACATGTTAACCCTCTTACCGCTAGCTCCCTGGAAACTCAGCAAAACAGGAACCTTGCCCTTATGTCTCACAAGTATATCTTTTAGTCCGCTCAGAAACGACTTTTCGAGCCCTGGAGTAGACAGTTTTATAAGTATGGCTTTTGTAAATTTGCTTTTAACCTCTTCCAGCGGGAATATGTCTTCAGCAATAAGCTTGGGTTCGTCCTCCCGCAAATTGATCCTGCCGGTTATAAATATCATAGAATCAACTCTGACGAGGGAAGAGAACTTCGCAAATGTCCGCGGGAATATCAGTGTCTCTACCGATCCTGTCAAATCTTCCAGGCTGACTATCGCCATCTTCTCGCCAGCCTTGCGCGTAACTGTATTCTTCACCTTGCTCAAGATCCCGCCTAATCGCACTTCTTCACCATCCCTCAATGTACCTAAAGCCGCGATTTGGTAGGATGAATAGTTAGTCAATAATCTTTCGTAGCTAGCAAGGGGATGCTTGGTTATGTAAAACCCGAGCATCTCCTTCTCATGCGCGAGAAGCTGGTTTTCAGGCCATTCCGGTATCTCGGGAACCTCCTGGAAAGTCTTCTGAAAGCTCTCCTGCATATCGAATGAATCGAAAAACGAGTACTGCCCCTTCATCTTGTCCTTCTGTACGCCGCCCGCGATGTCCAGGGCCTTATCGAGTATCGCCATATCTTGAGAACGATGAAGCTTGAGAGAATCGAAAGCGCCACACTTTATAAGGCTCTCTATGACCTTCCTGTTCACGAGCCTCGAATCTACGCGCTGCGTAAAATCATAAAGAGAGGTGAATTTCCCGAATTTATCCCTGGAACTTATAATGGAGTCGATCGCGGTATGCCCGACATTCTTTACAGCCGCAAGCCCAAATCTGATACCACCGCCAACCATGGTAAAATTTGCAAAGCTTTCGTTTACATCCGGAGGCAGGATCTTTATCTGCATTCGCATTGCCTCAGCGATATAGAAAGCTACCTTATCCGTATTGTCACGCTCACTTGTCAGTAGCGCCGTCATGAACTCTACGGGATAGTTAGCCTTCAGATATGCAGTCCGGTAGCTTATCATTGCGTAAGCGGTTGAATGGGATTTATTAAAACCGTACCCGGCAAAATATTCGATCAGACTGAATATCTTGTTGGCGGTCTCTTTATCTATCTTCCTTTTTAGCGCGCCGGCCACAAAGTCCTGCCTTGCTTCGGCCATGATCTCCGGCGTCTTTTTACTTATTGCGCGTCTTAATGTATCAGCTCTTGCAAGGCTGAACCCGCAAAGTTCCGATGCGATCTTCATTATCTGTTCCTGGAATACAATGATCCCGTATGTATCCTTAAGTATGGGCTCTAAAAGCGGGTGGTCATACTTGATAGCGGACTTCTTATGTTTTCTGCGAATAAAGTCATCAAGCATGCCGCTACCTATGGGACCCGGCCGGAAGAGAGCTAGAAGCGCAATTATCTCTTCAAACATTTCGGGTTTCAGCTTCTTCAGAAGATCTCTCATGCCCGAACTTTCAAGCTGGAACACTCCGGCGCTTTCTGCTCTAGCTAAAAGTTCGAATGTCCTCTTGTCCTCGAGCGATATCTTCTCAATGACTACTTCCGTGCCATGCGTTCGTTTTATGATCTTTACGCTCTCACTTATAACTGTAAGGGTCTTAAGCCCAAGGAAATCCATCTTGAGAAGACCTATCTTCTCCAGCGAATTCATGGGCACCCCTGTCGTTATCTGACCGTCACTGGATACAAAGAGCGGAATATAATCGGTAAGCTTCTTTTCACTTATAACAACGCCCGCCGCATGTGTAGACGCGTGACGGTTTAGACCCTCCAGGCGCCTCGATATATCTATAAGTTTCGTTATCCTGGGATCGTTCGTGTAAAGACTCTCCAGCTCAGGCTCTATCTTTAGGGCGTGATCCAGCGTTATGTTGAGCTCGTTAGGTATGAGCTTGGCTATCTTGTCGACATCGGCATATGGCATGCCCATGACCCTGCCGACATCCCTTACGACGCCTTTTGCGAGCATCGTTCCAAAAGTGATGATCTGCGCTACGTTATTCTTGGAATATTTGTTGATCACATAATCTATGACTTCATTCCTGCGCTCATAACAGAAGTCTATATCGATATCGGGCATGCTGATCCTTTCCGGGTTTAAGAATCGCTCAAAGATAAGACCATAGCGCAAAGGATCGATATCCGTTATCCCTAAGGCGTAACTCACAACGCTTCCCGCCGCAGACCCTCTCCCCGGTCCCACGGGAATATTTTTACCTTTAGCAAAATTAATAAAGTCGCGCACTATCAAGAAGTAACTCGTATAGCCGCTACTCTTTATTATCTCCAATTCATGGCTTACCCTCTCTCTTAATATCTCATCGCGCTTGTTGCCATATCTATCTTTTATTCCGGCTTCCACCAACTCTTCTAAATGCGCTTCCAGACTTACCCCGACAGGCGGGTCATATCGCGGAAGGTGCACCTTATTGAAATCGAGTTCAACATTGCATCTCTCGGCTATCTCCATTGTGTTGGTTACTGCTTCCGGAGCTATATCGCTAAATGCCCTCTTCATGATCTCCGGGGACTTAAAATAGAATTCGTCGGTCTGCATTCTCATGCGGTTAGGATCGTCGAGATTGGATTGGGTCTGTATGCAAAGCAGGGCTTCGTGCGCTTTAGCGTCATCCTTGGAGATATAATGCACGTCGTTCGTAGCAACTAGCGGAAGATCGAGATCCTTAGAGATCTTTATAAGACCCTTATTGGCCTTTACCTGTTCGCTTATGCCATTGTTTTGAAGCTCAATATAAAAATTTCCCTTTCCGAATATATGTCTATATTGATCGGCGGTCTTCCTTGCTTTATCCATTTCACCCGCCACTATCAGGTGCGGAAGTTCTCCCTTAAGGCACGCGGATAATCCTATAAGGCCGTCATTATGACGTGCGAGCACCTCTTTATCGATTCTCGGTCTATAATAGAAGCCCTCGACATACCCAATGGAAACAAGTTCCATCAAATTCTTGTATCCGACTTCATCCTTAGCCAATAAGATCAGGTGATACGATGCCTCCTGTATACCATGACTCGATTTTTCAAAACGACTATCGGGCGCAATATATATCTCGCACCCTATGATCGGCTTTATCCCTTTCTCCTGCGCTTTACGATAAAATTCAATAACACCGAACATGTTTCCATGATCAGTAATAGCGCAGGCCGGCATCTTCATGTTTGCCGCTATATTCAGCAATTCAGGCAATCTGCAGGCACCGTCCAACAAGCTGTATTGTGTGTGAACGTGAAGGTGTACAAAATCGGAATGTTTCATTCTATTCCTTTAATCGCAGATCGGCACACCTGCCTGCCGGCCCGCCTGCCAATGTGAAGTCTTGGCGGGCAGGCAGGCAGGGATCTAACGACGACTCATCAATGACACAGGATTCTAATAAATTGTTTTCAGCTTTAAGTTCTAAGCTTTAAGCCGTAAGCTCCAGGTTCAAATCACATCACATGGCTTATAGCTTATGGCTTACAGCTTATAGCTTCGTAATATTTCAATGTATTTCAATCTTATTTCAATCGCATATCAATTGTATTTCAATCCTATTTCAATCGTATATATCTTGTGCTAACAGCTTTAAGCTCTAAGCCTTAAGCTATAAGCTCAAATCATATCACATTACTTATAGCTTACGGCTTATGACTTATAGCTCTCTAAGTCCTTCGAATCGTCCTACGTCCATCGTAGTTTGACCACCAATCCTTGTGTCCTATTTTCCCATCCCCACGCGCTGGGCGGTCTGGAAAACCTTACCTTCGGTCTGGATCGAGGGCGCAATTATGATCTCAACAGAACCCATCTCTTTTAAGTTACGAACACCGAGATTCCCCATACTTGTCATGAGCGCACCAACAAGGTTCTGTGTACCGTCATCGGTCCTTGCAGGACCAAAGAGGATCTCGGAGAGTGTACCTGCCGTTCCCACCCTTATTCTGGTTCCTCGCGGCAGGTTGGGGTGAGGTGTGGCCATTCCCCAATGATACCCCCTCCCGGGCGCTTCTTTTGCCCGCGCAAAAGCAATACCAAGCATTACCGCCTCGGCTCCGCAAGCAAAAGCTTTACAAACATCGCCGCCGGTAGACATTCCTCCGTCAGTTATTATCGAAACGTATTTTTTAGTTTTTCTGAAATACTTGTTTCTTGCCGCAACGCAATCTACGGTAGCGGTGACTTGCGGCACGCCCATACCGAGAACGCCTCTCGTTGTGCAAGCGGTACCTGGCCCGATACCTATCAGGAGCCCCTTGCAACCTGTATCCATGAGCTCAAGAGCAACGTCATAAGTAACACAGTTACCCATAATAACAGGTATCTTAAGCAGCTTACATAGTTTGCTAAGATCTACGGATTTATACGCTTTCGAAAGATGCCGCTTCGTCGTTACTGTAGCCTGGACAACAAATATATCGCACCCGGCTTCCTCAGCGATCTTGCCGAATCTTGCAGCGTTCTGTGGTATTGAGCTAACGATAGCCGGAACATTTGATTTCTTTATCTCCTTAATTCTCTTAGCTATAAGTCTCTCTTTTACCGGAATTGTGTATATTGATTGCGTGAGCCCCGTAGCTTCTTCCGCTGTCGCGCTTGCAATCTTGCCCAGGACCTCTTCCGGGTTATCGTAACGCGTCTGAACGCCTTCCAGATTAAGAACGGCGAGCCCCCCCAGCTTTCCCATTGCTATCGCGAAATTGACATCAACAACACCGTCCATAGCCGACGCCAATATGGGAACGTTATATCTCTTACCCGCAATTTCAAAACTAGGATCAACTTCGCTCGGATTTATAGTAACTTTCCCGGGTACGAGTGCAACCTCGTCAAAACCATAGCAGCGTCTTGCTTTTCTTTCAACCCCAATATAAAATTGTGCCATATTCTCTCCTATAACTCCTTATTTTTGAATCAGTAACGACAAAATTCCACCCTCACTTATAAGTTGATATGATACTATCATATCAATATATTGTCAATATAATACCGCAAAAAGACTCTTCGAAACCTATCCTGCTGGCTCTGTAACAATTCTTCCGCTTGCCCGTTTCAAATCGCCCTATAAAAGCATTTGGATAAAGAAGATGTTCTCTGCGCAGAATACTTTTGCAATAGCTAAAAGTTCTAGTGGGCGATTTGTAACGGGGCTTGCCGCTAGTCTATTGAAATTGCTGCTCATAATACGCCAGCCAACCCAAGCTGAGCAGTCCGGAAAGCTCAGCATAAAATATTATGCCAAGATTCTCTCCTCTTGCCTCTTTATAAGGTGATCGTCGGTTTTAAGGAAATGTCGTAAGCCAAGACATACGAAGACCTATAATACCGACTCTCACCTTGTAAAGAGGCAAAGAGAGAA
>JBDRHE010000036.1:0-22652 GCA_043817155.1 Candidatus Omnitrophota bacterium
GAGATCCGCTCTTGACCAATCCTGGACAGGAACGCAGGCAGTTGACAGCTACCAGGCTCCCTTAGGCTCCTCCACGCAGGAAGGCTCATTCCAGCAGGGACTTGCCCAGGGTTCGCCACCGGGAAATATGGTAAACGGAGGACCGGGAGGCCCGGATGGCTTTAATAACCTAGGACCTGCAGATACATTAACATTCGCCGAGGTGAATAATACGCCGGCGACGCCGGGTGTTACGACTTTTTATGCGCGGACACTGGGCATTAATCCGAGCTCAGATTTTCTCGGAGGCAGTATGAACGTAAAACTTAAGTTAGATGGAACATGGACAGGGGAAATAGTAAGCGGTGTGTATGATACCGAGTACCCTCCCACTCAATATTGGAGTACTAGTTTTCAAAAATCTTCACCGGCTGATGTAGTTGATCTTATTAACGGGAGTCCTACTTTTAGTGTCGGTGGACCATGGAGTGCAGATGAGGTATCGGGCACGATTACGGGTACGATTACGGACACAGGTCAAAGCAAGCAGTTATCAGGCACTGCCAGCGGTGATTATTGTAGTGAAGGTACCTTTACCGGTACCGCTTCGGGCACATGGGAAAATAGTGGTGGCTAAGTAATGCATCGGGGACGTCCCGCCATGCGAAAGCAACGGCGGGACACTTCGTTTCTCCGCCTCGTCTTTGCGAAGTGCCGTAACATAACGAGCGCGCTGAAGCCCCGCCGCATGCTTCGCATAGCGGGATCCCGCCATACGAGAGTAACGGCGGGACAATCTCAAACTAACTCGATGAGATTGCCCTGCAGAAATTTACCATAGTAATAAAAGAGATTGCTTCCTCCTTCGCCACATTGCTTTTGCGTGTGGCTTCGGAGAGACAAGTCGGCACGCTCGAATATTCCGGTGCCTCGCAAAGACGAACGCGTGAGATCTTAAATCTGCTAATTTTATAACCAGAAGCAAAACAGTAGCCGAGGCTTTAGCCTCGGCTACTTTAGCTATAACCTTAACAAGCACGTTCTGGATCCACGCTAGAGTTTACACCGCAAGAGCGGTGCGGGATGACAGAAAAGCAATTCTTTCCTTGACAATAAGATACCATTGTAGTATCATTTAGCTGTTATTTTTGATTGGTGATAAGTCATGATAGAAAAAAGGAGATATAAAAGATAAAGGTCCTTCGCCCGCCTGCGGCGGACTCAGGATCAATTCGCACTTATAACTTATGTCGCAGTGTGTGCTCCATAAGTTATGTGCTCATTGGAGGAACGATGGAAAAGAAGATGTTCTGTTTTCAGTGCGAAGAGACTGCGGGTGGTAAAGGGTGCACAACGCAAGGTGTGTGCGGAAAAGACGCTACAGTAGCAAATCTACAGGATCTGCTCATATACCTTCTTAAGGGAATATCGGTATATGCCGTTAAATCCAGAGAGCTCGGAGTAAATAATGAAGAGGTGGATCTATTTGTTATAGAAGGCCTATTTTCAACCGTAACTAATGTAAATTTTAATCCTGATAGCTTTGTTAAACTTATCAAGAAGGCGTTCTATTTCAGGGACGAAGCGAAGCACGCATTTTTGGGAGCCTATAAGGCCAGGCACTCGAACGAAGATTACACCGGTGAATTACCCGAAGTCGCAACCTGGCATTCAGATGCGGATATCGAGGATTTTGTGGAGAAAGCAAGAGAGGTTGGCGTTCTATCTGAAGAGAATGAGGATATCAGGTCCCTTAAAGAGCTTCTGATCTACGGTCTAAAGGGAATAGCTGCTTACGCGGATCATGCTTATATTCTAAAGGAGAAGGACGAGAGCATTCCGGCTTTCCTGGAAGAGGCTCTTGCCAAGACCACCGAAAAAGGAATAGGCACGGATGAGCTGGTAGGTCTTGTTATGAAGGCAGGTGAATACGCCGTTAAGACAATGGCATCTCTTGATAAAGCCAATACTTCCAATTATGGCAGCCCTGAGATCACAGAGGTTCATACCGGTACAAAGGAAGGTCCGGGGATACTCGTAAGCGGTCATGACTTGTTCGATCTTGAAGAGCTTCTTAAGCAGACCGATGGCACAGGCGTCAAGGTATATACGCACGGTGAGATGCTTCCGGCCAACGCGTACCCCGTCTTCAAGAGATATAAGCATTTCGTTGGTAACTACGGGACATCGTGGTACAACCAGTGCAAGGAGTTTGACGATTTTAACGGGGCGATCCTTATGACGACAAACTGTATCCAAAGACCGAAGAGCTCTTATAAAGAACGCCTCTTTACAACAGGTTTGGTGGGTTGGCCCGGGATAAAACATATTGAAGATAGGACGGAAGGCAGGCCCAAAGACTTTGCTCCCGTGATCGAAAAGGCTCTCGCCGCGGGAGGCCTCGAAGAGAGGCCCGGAAAGACTATTACGATAGGTTTTGCTCACGCTGCCGCTTTAGGTGTCGCGGATAAGATAGTGAATGCTGTAAAGAGTGGAGCGATAAAGAGATTCATTGTTATGGCCGGATGTGACGGCCGCCACAAAGAGAGAGAATACTTTACAGAGGTCGCAAAGAAGCTACCAAAAGATGCGGTTATTCTTACGGCAGGCTGCGCTAAGTACCGCTATAACATGCTCGATCTCGGTGACATCGGAGGGATACCTAGAGTCATTGACGCGGGACAGTGTAATGATTCCTATTCGCTGGTTGTAGTCGCGCAGAAATTGGCGGAGGTTTTCGGCGCGAGCAGTATCAACGATCTTCCGATCTCCTTCGATATCGCCTGGTACGAACAGAAAGCGGTTTGTGTACTCCTTGCGCTCCTTTTCCTCGGCGTAAAGGGCATAAGGCTGGGACCGAATCTGCCCGCTTTCGTTTCACCGGCAGTTCTCAAGGTCCTCATCGAAAAATTTGACATTAAACAGATCTCCACTGTCGAAGAGGATATAGAGGCAATGGTTTAATCAAGGTAATGCACGGCGCACAGCCTCTTAAGAGTGACCTACAACCATACTCGTCTTTGCGAAGTGCCGTAACATAACGAGCGCGCTGAAGCAATCTCAGACTAGCTCGCATGAGATTGCCTGCCTGCCAGTATATTTCGGGCAGGCAGGCTTCAGCACGCTCGAATATTCCGGTGCCTCGCAAAGACGGGGTGCGGTGAGCTACAGCTTTTTAAATACTTTCGATTATGCGTTTCAGTTCTGCATGCGAACCGACACGGCAAATGCGCGCCCTGATCCTCGTGGCATTTGGCAGGCCCTTAAGATACCACATTGCAACCTTACCCATGATACCCATCTTATTTTCATGTGTGGCCTGCTTATATTTACGCAGATAAGAGAGATGCTTATTCAAAGTTCTCTTTTTTAAAGATAAGCTGCGGCTTTCCGGTAGCTTTCCACCCGACAAATAAGTTTCTATATCCTGAAAGATCCACGGATTTCCAAGAGCGCCCCTGGCTACCAGTATGCCGTCGCATCCGGTCTCATCGAACATCTTCTTGGCAAGAACAGGGCTTAATATATCGCCGCTTCCATATACGGGTATCTTTACGCTCTCTTTTACCATCCTTATCGACTTATAGTCTATCTCACCGGCATACCCTTGAGCCCTTGTTCTTCCATGTATAAATATGACGGATGCGCCGTTCGCCTCGCATATCCTCGCTATTTTTGCGGTATCTTTCTTATCGGTATTGGAAAATGCGGTTCTAAGCTTTATTGTGACAGGGATGGGTAACCTGGATGAGAGTCTATTAACTATTCTCCCAAGTCCATTAGGGTCATTTAACAAAGCAGCGCCGGCACCTTTCTTGACAACCTTTTTTGCCGGGCATGCACTATTAATATCAAGAAACGATATCTTAACGAGGCTCATCAATTTTTCCGCGGCATCGAGAAGTTTGTATGGATCTGCGCCGACAAGCTGACCGGCAATGGGGACGTCCTTCTTGTGGGTTGCTATCAGGCGTCTGTTAGCCGGGTGGTCATATACAAGCGCGTTTGAGTCGAGCATCTCAAAGAAACAGAATTTTGCACCGTGCTCACGGGATATCAGCCTGAATGATAGATCGCTTACACCGGAGAGCGGAGCGAGCATGACTTTTGGTAACATGAGCAGTATTATACATAAATGAGAGGGTTTTGCCAAGCCGAATAATACCAATTCCAGGCCCGGGGCTACCAGGCCCCGGGCCTGGAATTGGTTCTTCAATGGTTCGGTCATTCATTGTTGGCATTAGGTATTAAAAAAGCTAGTTTGCAGCTATTGTATTTGTCTGGCGGTATGCTATATTTGGTAGTGATGAAGAGTGACAATGAAGGAGGTGGATATTATTATGAAGTTAATGCTGGTGGCCGTGATAGTGTGTTTCATTATGGTAGCATGCGGAAGTTCATTTGCGATGGATAAGGGTGTGTCGAATGATCCGGGAGCAAAGCTTGGCGCAGGATTGCAGAACTTTCTTACAGGATGGATGGAGATCCCAAGCCGTATCCATGAAGTAAGTCAGGAGCATAACGTGCTCGCAGGTCTAACTTATGGTACGCTTGAAGGCGCCGCATACGGCACAGGTAGGACTGTAGCCGGCGGTATTGATACTGTTACCTTTGTAGTTCCGCCATATGACAAACCGATCATGGAGCCGAAAGATCACTATTAACAGACCTTGAACCTCTAGCCTGGTTACCCTAACCAGGTTAGAGGGGCCTTTTGGCTATTTCTGTTAGTTAAGCTAGCCTATAAAGTACTCCAAAAAAACTACGTATTATAGAGTGAGCACGCCCGTCCCAATTTGACTTTTTATGGGCCTTGGGGTATACTCGAATTTTGTCGAAGGTGTTAGAGGAAGACTCAATGAAATATTTCACAATTCAATCATTTCTATATACTATAATAGTACTTATATTTGCACCAATGGTGTTCGCGCAATCACGGTACGGGACCGATGAGGTATATGATGTGGCTGTGCAATATGTGGCCTTAGTCGATCTGCAAGGGGAGGTGGTTGATGAGCCATGCACTTTGGAGCCGTACAAGCTTAAGGTAGGTATTTACAATAACGGAGATGTAAAGGTAAAAGAGGTCCCCCTTTCCATAAAGATGAGCGGCCGTGAGGACCATGAGGGCATAATTGATGAGATCGAAACCGGCGAGGTAGGACTCTACGAGCTGGAGGATGTAGCGTTTATGAGTATGGGGATAAAGATCATAAAGGTTTCAGTAGATCCAGCAGATAGGGTTCGCGAGTCTGATGAAGAGAATAATAGCATGGTAGTTAAACTGCGCGTGACCAGCGAGCGGGACTACGCTGTAGAGTACATACAATTCATTTCGGAGCTTCCGGGTCGGCCGGTAGATAAGTCGGCTATCGGTAACAGGGGAACGATCCGCGTTCGTATTGCAAACAGAGGAAAGATCGACCATCCGGATCTCCCGATAAGAATCGAGTTTGACAAAGAGATGATCCGAGAGGAGACCGTCTCCCTTGCGGCCGGACAGAGTTGCAATTATGATATTTTGGACTATGTTATAATCGGTGAGCCGGGTCTGCATAAATTGCGGGCTACAGTAGATCCGTATAACGATAGGCCGGAATTAGACGAAAGCAACAATTGCGCCGAAAAGGAGATATTGCTTTACAATTGAATGGGTAGGCAAGAGAGCCTATTTAAACGGAACCGATAATGGGTAAATTGATATTTATTATACTACTACTGGCCTTTTCTTTAGCGGGATTTGTCATATATGTTGTTGTCAACCAGGGGCTAGAAATGGATCCCGCTATCAGAGCGCGGATTGACGAGACGTTTGGAGGCCCCGGCAATAAAGGCGCAAAAGCCGTCGCGGCCATAGTCGGCCGAGAAGAGGGATCCGCTATTCCGGGTAAAGAAGAAGATGAAATTGCGGCGGTTAAGGAGACTAAGGCGCCCGGGGAAGCTATTGTCCTGCACATGAAGAGCGGAAACGTAATTGCAGGAAAGCTTATAAGAAAGACCGATACTTCCTATGTCGTAAATTGGAAGGATGGCGAATGCGTGATAGATTTTACAAGAGTGAAGAAAGCGGAATTTAAGGATGAGAAAGAGATAGATTGGCCGTTCAATAATGATGTTGTAGTGAAAAGGTTAAACGGCGTAGTGTCGGACGGCGAGATCATAGAGGTGGATGATGATTTTGTAACGCTACTCTTTACCGAAGGGGGCGGGGGTATGGAGCTTGGCATAAACAGAGACGAGATAGATACCCTCATGTTCGCGCCGGTTTACTCAAAAGAGAGCGTTGACGCGGAGAGACGTCTCAGAGCGCAGTTTCCCAAGATGAAGGTGTATAAAGAGGGGAACGTAACGATCTTTACCGATTCTTATACCAGGTGGGTTAACCTGTATAAGACCGAAATAAATGATGTATATACTGAGATATATCTGAAATTCTTCCGGTTGTTTAAAGAAGGAAAGCCCCAGATGCAGAATTTCGTTATCATATTTGATGACTGGAATGACTTTGCGGACTATGCCCTGACCGACGGCGTGCCGCCATGGTATGTGAGGGGCTATTTCAGCCCCGTAAAGAACGTACTATGTATTTACAATGCTTTCGGCCAGCGGATAGAGCAGTTAGTTCATGACGGTCTTATTGACAAAGCCGGCGCCTGGGCTGATAATACAGGAGAGGCCATCAAGGGGCGTGTGGACAAGACCTATCATACAGAAGTGGATGGCCTTGTGGAGACTTATAAAGGCAAGACACATTCCGCTTATAATACCTATAAACATTACCTTTCGGAGGGCACGATAGCCACGCTCAGGCACGAATTTGCTCATGAGGTATTCCATAATTGGGGGTTGCAGAATATCGTGCTATCTAAGCCGCAATTTGACAAAGATGAGCTTGCAAGAAAGAAGAAGGAGTTCATGGAGACCGATGACCCGAAGAAGAAGAGGGAGCTGCTTGAGAAGCTGATAGGGTTGCAGAAGGAGGATATGGAGAATCTGAAGATGGATGCGGCGCAATCGTGGCTTTCGGAAGGCGTAGCCACGTTCTCTGAAACGGATCCGATAGGCGGCGAGAATAGAAGGTGGCTTTCGATATTCCAGGAGATGTTAAGGAATAACGAGGTTAACCCGATAGAGTTTCTCATGGTATTTAAGATGGGGAGTTTCCCCGGGCTGGCTCCCAAAGGGATGATCAATGCCTATGCCCAGAGCTGGGCGCTTACGACTTTATTAATGGATAGATACCCGGACCGGATGGTAAACTACCAGATAATGATAGCGCGTCAAAAACCTAAAGACGATAATGAGGAGCTGGAGTGGCTTCTCGGTTCGCTCGAAAAAGAGCTACCCGAGCTTCAGGAGGAGTTCATAGAATATATGCGCGCTCTGCCGGAAGTTGAGGATCCCTATGTAAAGATAAGGGCGGATTGGTATAAAATATGGGAGTAGAGTAACAGTAAAAACCTATTTTGTGATATAATTGGTATCGTTGCTGTCCAAATTAGCTCATTGTCATTCCCGCGCAAGCGGGAATCCAGACGAAACTCTCGCCTGGATCCCCGCTTGCGCGGGGATGACATGTGAGAAAAGCGGTCATGACAAAGTTTCGAATGTAAAAACGCTATTTCCGTAGATATGCTACAACTCATTTGGACACGAATGAATTGGTATAAGAAAAGTGGAGGTGTAAGATGAAGAAGAAGATATTACTTGTTGATGATAACAAAGGGTTTGTAGAGATATTGAAGATGAGACTCGAGGCGAGTAAATATTCGGTTGTAATTACTTCGGACGCAAAAGAGGTTCTCCCGCTTGCCGAAAAAGGGAAGCCGGACATAATCATACTCGATATAGTCATGCCCGATATGAACGGGTATGAGGTGTGCGAGGCCCTGAAGCACGGGAAGACAACGAGTCATATACCGATAATACTTCTGTCCGGCAAGGATCTTGAGCCAAAGGGCATAGACCAGAGGTGTTATAAGCTCGGAATAGAGCATTTTTTTACAAAGCCACCGGATACGAATGAACTTCTCGCGAAGATAAAAGATCTTGTCAGCGACAAGTAACTCAATATTGAAATATGAAGTATCTAATAATAGCCATTACGTTGATCTCGTGCGTCAGCTGCTCCAAGGCGAAACTTGAGAACGAGCCCGAAACTTTAGTTGCAGAACCGGAAGCTCCCGCCATAAATCCCGAAAACACTGTCATAAAGACCGAGGGTGAGCGGATACCCGCGATCGAGATCGGGGAAGAGAAGAAGATCCCGTCCCCGCTCGAAAATCTCAAGTTTTGCGTTTACCATTACAAAAAGAGTATAAATGTGTATGTTTATGGATTTAAGGATACGGGGCGCGAAAATTTCAATTTCAACGTAACCTCTCCGGAATTTTGTGAAAATGGCCACCCGTTATACATAGAGTTCACTGTATCGGAAATCAGAGACGGGAAAGGAGCCGATGTCAATGAGAAAGAATCGGTTAGTCCGGATGCCGAAAGCATCAAAAGATATGTACTCGCCATAGTCCCCATCAAAACTGAGAAGATATACTATAGCAAGAATAATGAAGAAGACGTCATGGAATTTGTTTTCGAGAAGACGGACGATTCCGAAGAGATGGCCGAAACGCACGTCGAATTCATACACAAATTGTCATTTACAATTCCGAACGAAGATTATGACTTATGGCTAGTTCCCGATGTCCTTAGGAAGAATGAGGACGGTGAATACGCATTTGAGCTAAAGGAAGCGTTGACGCTAAGGACCGTTCCTAAGATGTTAAGTAAAAATTAATATGCAAAAAATTATCTTACTCGGAAAGGGGGCAATATGAAGAAGGGTGATCTTGGAAAGTCTTCGACCGGTATGCAGCCGAATCTCGCCGCTGCGCTCTGTTACCTTTTAGGGTTTGTTTCCGGGCTTATCTTCTTTCTCGTAGAGAAGGAGAACAAGTTTGTGCGTTTCCACGCAATGCAGTCAATTGTTACATTTGGAATTCTTTTTGTTGTGGGAGTTATTCTTCCTCTGATACCTTTCATAGGATGGGCGCTAATACCATTTCTGGGGCTATTTAACCTGATCCTGTGGATCGTTCTTATGGTCAAAGCATATCAAGGGGAACGTCTAAAGCTTCCTGTGGCAGGAGATATTGCCGAGAAGAACATATAAAGAACGGGAAAAAGCCCAAGAGCATGAGACTACTCGTCCAGCGGGTTAAGAAAGTCTTTTTAACCTGGTTAGAATGGAGTCTAGCATGAGATTAATAGCCGCTTTTGCGGTACTCGTCTTTCTTGTTTCGGGCGCTTTTATTTCGAAGGCAGACAATGTTGAGATGAGGGTATTCAAAATAAAGAGCCGCGCTCCGGAGTCGCTTGTTACGGTCGTCAAAGGCCTGATGAGCGGTGAAGGCAAAGTGACGGCGGATTCCAATAGCAATAGTTTAATAATATTCGACTACCCGGACAATATCGATACGATATCCGATGTGATCGAAAAGCTTGATATAGAAGATAAACAGATCGAGATAGGCGTGGTCATCGCTGAGGTTGATGACGGGTTCCTGGAAAGCATCGGGATCAGGCACGGCGGTTCCATTGTCCCGGCCGGCGATTTTAACAGGGTCCTTGAAGTTTTAGATGGGGGCGCGACCGCGAGGATACGTTCTCGCATGGCGGTTCGGACATTAAGTAACAGGCCGGCTAAGATACAGGCTTCTGTCGATGAGATCTTCCCGCAGCGCATAACCAGGTACGAGGATGGCAGGGAGGTTGTATCGATAGGCAGAGAACCGGTAGGGGATATTCTCGAGGTGCTTCCGCGCGCCAACTCCGATGGTACAATAGAGATAACGCTAAGGCCCTCATCAAGTACGCTTGACGAGGAAAGGCGCGTCCAAGAACGATCTATCTTAACTCAGGTGGTCATTAAGAGCGGCGATACCGTTACAATTGGCGGTGTCAACACGACAAGGGAGGTATCAAGGAGCGGGACTTTCTCGCCTTTAAAGACGCCTGTATCCAAAAGCAGTTTCAAAGGAAGGGGCAGCGTTTTAATGTTCCTTACGGCAACAATAGCTAATTAATGGAAGAGGGCTAGCGGTTTATTAAAGAGACGGGTGAGTGGGTCGTTTATAGCACATTCACGATCAGCATACAAACTAAATAGGGGGGGAACATGCGCAGACTATTTATTCTGCTATTTGTGGCGATTGCCGTAATAAGTATCACAGGGCCGGCGGAATGCGGGCAGAACAGAGAGAAACTCATGAATGATATAGAGTACAGGCAGAAAGAATTCACCAAGAAGTGGGAATATTTAAGCGGTAAAGAGATGAATACCGCTCTCGAACTGAATAGGGAGATAAGCGCTTATAATGAAAAGTCGACGGCTGTTGGCCTCCAGAAGATAGAGGATCTTAAGGTGAAGATCATGGACACTTTGCAGGATCAGATAATAAACGACAGGGATTACATAGCGTACCTGGAAAGGAAGCTTACCGAAATCTCCAAGACCGATCTCGATCCAGTAGAATTCAAGGAGGAGATGGCAGAAGCGGGAGGGGCGGACTATAAGGCGGACCCGGAGGTTGCAGGTACAGATGAAGAGACCGTGGGGTCTGAAGATGAACTGGATTTTGAGATAGATTTCGCAAAGTACAAGAATACCGCGGACAAATTGATGGAGATCATAGCCCCGGTGCGATATGAAGATTGAAATGCGATTGATGAGGGACGAAAGAGAGTGAAGACTAAAGGCTAGGGACCGGTGGATGATATGTACTACTCGTCTTTGCGAGGTGCCGTAAATAGACGAGTGCACCGAAGCCAGCGGCCTTGCCGCTAGGCAGGCAATCTCAAACGAGCTCGACGAGATTGCCTGCCTGCCAGTATATTTCGGGCAGGCAGGCTTCGGCACGTTCGAATTTTCCGGTGCCTCGCAAAGACGAGGGGTGCAGAGGAATACAGATGCACACGGAAGACGGAAGACTGAAGACTGAAGACTAGAGACTAATGTGAGTTAGAAGGTTTCTCAAGGTTTCATAAAGTTTCTTGACGTTGCTTAAGGTTGCAAAAAGGAGGCATATTTGTCAAAAGTCCTTTTTTTTATGATTAAACTGAAGACTTTTTAAAAGTATCATGTATTGCGGAATATCGACGAAAAAAATGACTGATTTCGTGTGTAAGTTAAGTTATAAAATAGTTAGTTGACAAATGCGTAAATGTGTGATAAGATGCATTCAAAGTCAAATGAAGAAAAAGCGCGGATTTATGAAATATATAGCGTATATGCGGATTATACATAGTAGAGTACAAATACGGCTCGGATTAGTGTTACATTTCTTTTACAATCTTGTTATATCCCTGTTACCACGGCAAAGCTCAAATATGTTATACTAAGTGTGTAGAAGGTTAAAAGAATATCTGATTAATAAGGAGGTTAAAAATGTTAAAGCTGACTGGAATGAAGGGAGTGAATTTTTCCTGCTATATAATAGGTATAGCAGATGAAATATATAAAAACGTAAAGGAGGTGAGAAAGATGATAAAAAGAATACTATCAACCATAATAATAGGTATGATAGCCATAGGGTTCAACGTGGTGCCAGCAGAGGCGTATACTGTACTGAACAATGAAGCCGCCAGAGTCACGATCAGCGCAACCGGTAATCTTACAGGTAATACTGAGACCTTTTCGGTCGCAGTAGTTACAAAGCTTACCGGCGCAGGAGCATCATTGGTGTTTGAAGCCCCTTCAGGGATAGCCAATTCAGGAGAGGCTTTGAAGATAAAGGGCGGAACCAATGAGCTTGACGCTCGAATCATTGTCTACACAGACAACGATATTCTTGCTGCTGACCCTAGATATGCGGGTGATCAGTCTACAGGAATTGACGGCGGTGGTCTTGTTGGTGAAACTAACAAGAAAATCTCCGTGGCGCTCCTGTGGGGTGTGGAGACCACTGAAGCAGCCGGAATTGCCGGTCCGAACCAAAACGTGGATTACACGTTTGACGGCAATACGGATGATGGAGTTGGTGAGGTCTACATCGTTGATAAGTCACATTCACATAGCTTTGTTCCTACAACCGACCCGGGCCTTGATACAGTAAACCTGTATAAGAACGATGGTACGCAATTGGCAAATCCTGCTAATGAGGGACCTCAAGGAGAAGGTCTTTACCCTCAGCTTTGGGATGAGCCTCTGTATGATGCTCCGACTGCACCCAAAACCATCATAGTTCCTTCATTATATAGCACGATCGCGACGCTCGCTTTCGGGCTAGGTTATGACGGAACGGACTATCTGGCTACAGTGGCTGACATCAGCACGGCGATCACAACCGATAGTGTATTGGCTAAGGTTGGACCGGGAGTTTCTGATCCTAGTCTATATTACTATATAGCTGGTGATTTCAGAGGTAAGCCGGCTCAGACGTATACGACGAACCAGTTGAACGTGGCTATGACAAAGGACTAAAATGAATTAGCTAAACCTTCTTTTCCCGAAACCGGAAAAAGAAGGTTTAGCACGGAGGGAAGGTTTAGCTATCTTCATCTTAGGCCTTGCGAATGAAAGCGGAACAGGAGAAGTTTACGTACTTTATTAAATAAGGTTTAGTAAGTTAAGATTATCACATAATCGGAAGATTATATCGAAGATAATGTTAACCCTCATGAAGGGGTAAACCCCGTTAGAAGTTTTTCTAGCGAGGTTTGCTACGTTAGAAAAAATTTCTAACGGGGTAAACCTGCAGTAATGCAGGGACACAAAGTCACGGGCGCATAACAATTTAACGGATTCCGTTCTCCACGCACCTGGTGTGTTTGGAAAACGGAAGGCCGACATACTAATTGTAAAAAAAGAGAAGTATGCGTAGCCGGATTGCCAAAAGGGGTAAGCGTTTTGGTGATTCGGCTTTTTTATTTATTACGATAACTGTATTTTAAGCTAATAGACAGACTGAGGGGTGATGGAAGGTGAGTAAAATGCGAAGAAGAAAGGCGCTCATATTTACGCTTATCGCATTACTTAGCCTTTTCTCGTTAAGGGATAAGGAGGTGGTCCTCCATGTCCCTGATATCACGAGGATGGTACAGAATGAAGCTGAAGCCGGAGATTATCCCGAAAGCGGCGATCCATCATCGGGTGGTTCAAAGCAAGGGGTTGATGTGGGGATGCCAGGTGGCGTGGGAGCATCTTCGGGTAGCGGTGACACATATTATCCGCCCGTATCACCGGTAAGCGGCGGCGGCCCCGCATATCAGCCGCCCGTTGCAAGTAGCGGTCCATCCGATCCCGGGCTTTCGGAATCAGGCGGTAGTTCCGGTGAATCTGGTGACACAAGCGAGCCCTCTTCGGAAGGCGGCCCAATATATGGGCTTGGCGGAGGAATTATCCCGGTCGGAGGTGATCCGGAAGGCGGCGGCGGGGGCAATGGACCGAACAATGCTCCGGAGATCCTGTCATTTACTCCGACAGATACGACACCGAGCGTTGACGAAGGCGGTCTCTTGCATTTTGAGATAAGCGCCACCGACCAAGACGGCAATGCCTTGAACTATACATGGCAATTTGACGGTAGTGCTATAGCTAATTCGGCAAATAATTGGACTTATTCACCCGATCATAGTAGCTCCGGAACTCACACGGTTACGGTCATAGTAAGCGACGGATCCCTTACGGATCAGCAGACGTGGACCGTTACAGTGCTCGATGTCGAGACTTCAAATTCGGTATTTATAACGGAACTGATACCGGATAACGCGATAACAGGCAATTATATCTATATCCAGGGCGCAGGTTTCAGCAGCGATCCAACAGAGAACATTGTAACGTTCGATACTGAGGTATCGAATACGGTTCATGTTGTAGCAGAGAACAGGATCCGCGCAAGCGTCCCCCAAAACTTAAGTCCCGGTTTTAAAGATCTATTTATAACTGTCGGAAGTGAAGTAACGCATCGTAAGACATTTGATGTACTTGAGGATTCAAGATCTCATGTATTTACAGACCGGACGGGGAGCCTCCTTCCTTCTAATATCGACATACAAGATTCAGCGTTATTAAAAGCTGGAGATATAGATCGCGATAGGGATATGGATCTCCTGATAGTCGATGCTGTTTCCAGCCGTCTCTTCTTACTGGTAAATGGCGGGGATGGCAACTTTACAGATCAGGGTTCCGCATTACTGCCTACGTTGCCCGGCCCGGACAGCGTAATTGATATCATATTTGCGGATATCGACAATGATGCTGACCAGGACATATTATTATTATATTCACAGGGACAGTCACTAAGATTGCTCCTGAATGACGGCAGCGGTCTATTTACGGATGTTACATCCACGCGTATTCCGGGATTGTCCGGCGAGTCTTCGAGCGTAGACTCAGGTGACGTCGATGGTGACGGGGATCTAGATCTTATAATGGCAAGCACCGGCGCGCAGGATACCCTCCTTATAAATGACGGCGCAGGCGGTTTTACGCAAGATACAAACTTCAATTTACCCGCTATCACAGATGCGAGCTCGGATATCGTTTTTTGCGATGTTGACGGTGACGGCGACCTCGATATTATCACGGCAAACAACGGTATGCCCGGATTGTCCTCTTTGAGGAACAGGCTCTATAAGAACGATGGAACCGGTTCTTTTACGGACGCAACAGAGGCAGCGCTGCCGGAGGATTACGAATATAGCGAAACCATCGAATGCGGCGACATAGATAACGATCTCGATCTCGATATGGTTGTTGCTAACTACTACAACAACGCGGTCCTCATTAATGACGGAAATGGAATATTTGAAGATAGGTCAGACGAACGCATACCCCGAAATCAATTTTCTGCTAATGATGTTGCTCTCGGGGATGTAGACGGCGACGGCGATCTGGACATGCTGGCGCTTGGAGATAGCAACATTTCACTCTTTATTAATGACGGTTTCGGCACATTCGAAGATGGTTCTATTAAGTTCCCGGACTACATGAGCGTACCCGCTGAATTGGGCGGCAAGAGCTTAGAACTTGTAGATATAGATGGAGACGGCGACATGGATATTGTGCTCGGCGGTAGCGATATCTATATACTCGTGAATGAGGAGAGTAATAAGGCTCCGATACTTTCATCCATAGGGAACAGGACGGTTGCTATCGGTGAAGAATTAGCATTTAATGTAACCGCGCGCGATCCGAACGGGGATGCCCTTACGTATTCCGCAAAGCTGTTACCTGATAATAGTCTGCCGGCAGGGGCTGTATTTGATGCTTCCGGCCAGCTCTTCTCGTGGACTCCATCCGCAGGACAGGAAGGAACCTACAATGTACGTTTTGAAGTTACGGATGGAGAATTTACCGTACACGAAGATATCATTATTACGGCCGGCGGCAACAATCCCCCGATACTTACGGTCGATCCGCCGGAGAGCGTACTGCTCTTTGAGGCGGGCGATTCATGGGTCTTCCTTGCGACGGCAACCGATCCTGAAGGAGACCTCCCGATAACATTCAGTTGGATCGTTAATGGAGAAGAGATAGGTAACGCGGTCGGTGAAACATCTCTTCTTTCGCTTATATTCGGTAGTGGAACACACGAAGTTGTAGTAACGGCAACGGATTCAAGGGGAGCGTCCTCTTCATTTACCTGGACCGTTCATGTCAATGGGACGGGACAGCAGAATCATGCTCCTATCATCGATTTGACAGCCCCTGCAGTTTCCGAAGTTCCTACGATCTTTGTGCAACCCGGTGGTTTTATGGCTCAGAGCTTCGCCGTTACGGAGTACCACGATCCGGACGGAGACGATATTAGGTTTGCATGGTACAAAAAAGTGGCAGGCGGAACATATGAAGTGATACCTAATGCCTCAAACGCAAATCTGGCACTGGCGCTTACTGAAGGTGAATATTTTATAAAGGTTAGGCTGACCGATGATGGCTCGCCCAATCTCTCAACGTCCTTCGAGTGGCACGTAACCATTGTTGAGCTCTCCCAGGGCAATCGCGCGCCGGTGATAGATGCAACAGACCCGTCTCTTGCAAACCTTCCAACGATATTTATACAGCCGGGCCAGACAGCGCAGCAAAGTTTTGCTGTCACGCAGTATCACGATCCTGACGTCGGCGATACCATAAACTTCGGCTGGCACAAGAGGGTAGCGGGCGGAACATATGAAGAGATCCCTAACGCGATAGGCCAAAGTGTAGGTTTAGGCCTTACAGCCGGCGAGTATTTTATCAGGGTGACCTTGACCGATGACGGATCACCCAATCTCTCCACATCATTCGAATGGCACGTGACGATTGTAGAAGTGACACAAGGAAATCACGCTCCTGTAATAGACATAGCCAACCCTGCCAATGCAGAGATCCCAACGATATTTATACAACAGGGTGGTACCGGGCAGCAGAGTTTTGCCGTAACACAGTACCACGATCCTGACGTTGGCGATACGATAAGCTTCAGCTGGCAGCGAAAGACCGCGGGGGGCACATATACGGACATCCCGGCACTGGCCGGCCAGATGACCGCAGCGCTCGATTTTACAGAAGGCGAATACTATGTAAAAGTGATGCTAACCGATGACGGAACCCCCAACATGTCGACCTCGTACGAATGGCATGTTACCGTAGAGGTGGATGGTCAGGCCGGACTCCTCGATCAAATTATAGAGGGTGGATTCGGATTCTTCTGGAATGAGACGGACAATCCAAGCACCGGGTTTACCCGTGACAGAATTGCCGTTAATCCCGATAATCGAAATTCCGGTTATGATACAAGATATGAGAGAGCCAGCATTGCGGCTACCGGATTTAGCCTGGCATCGCTCCCGATTGCAGCAGAGAGATTTGGCGATCCGGGCTGGGATACGCCTCCGGCAGACCTCCTTGGTCGGGCGGAGATGATTATAGATAAACTCTTAGAGATCCAGGGCAATCAGGACCCTGCCGGCGATGGTACCTGGGGAAAAGACGGCTTCTTTTACCATTTTGTAGATATAAACACCGGAGAACGATGGCCCGGTTCTGAAGTTTCAACGATCGATACAGCACTTTTGATTGCCGGGGTTCTTACCGCAGGTGAGTACTTTAAAGATATAGACACCGAACCGGTCGGACATCCGGACAATATAAGGGAGAAGGCGCTCCGGGTTTATAAAAACGTAAACTGGAAGGCGTTCTTAGATGAGACTGAAACGGTACCTAATACGTTTGTGGCGGCAAGTCCATTCCATAACCAGATGTATCATGCCTGGGATCCTGATAGATCGCCTGGCGACAGGCTCTTTGGTCACTGGGATTATACGAGCGAGGCGCTCATACTTTATCTCCTTGCAATCGCGACGCCTGAAGCCTCTTATGCGATCCCGGAAGAGGCGTTCTATTCATTCAGAAGAGAGCTCGGTAAGTATGGAGAGGCCGGCAAACCGCTGATCCAATCGTGGTTCGGATCTTTATTCGTCAATCAATATACCCAGGCCTTTTTCGACTTCAAGGACGGTGCGGGGAACCCTCTCTTTGATATGCAGGGAGCCGACTGGTGGCAGAACTCGGTTGAAGCCACAATAGCCAACAAGCAGTTTGCAAACGATCATTTGGCCGACTACGCCGGAGAGACAAACCTTTGGGGTTTGACAGCCGGTTATACAAGCGGGTTTGACTATGCAGCATTCGGAGCTCCTCCTGCGGGCGTAGCTATTCCATCGGCTGAAGTACGCGGCGCAGACGGCACAGTGTTCCCGGCCGGACCGGGAGGATCGATCCCATTTCTGCCGGGCGACACAATAGATGCTCTCACCGTTATGCGGGATCTTTATGATGCGCATGGTCACCCTGTGTGGGGCGATTACGGTTTTGTCGACTCATTCAGAATGGGAGATACTATTACTGACACGCTATTCCCGATAGCCGACTTCTATGTCGGTATAGATATAGGTATAACGATTGTCATGGCTGAAAACTACCTATCGGGGCTTATCTGGGAGAACTTCGCCAATTTCGAAATTAAACCCGGAACAACGATCAAGAACAGCTTTATAGAGAGCGCCGGATTAACTGCCGACAGTATCTGCCGTATCGAAATTGACGATATAAGTCCGGATTCAAACTTCCATATGGGCGTGATAGATCAAGAAAGCACTGCTTACGAGATTCAATTTGACCTGCAAAACGTGATAGACGGATCATACCTTTTAGCTATACATTCATTTATGGATGAAGATCTCGGCAATCACGCGGTCGGTGTGAACGTAAGTGTAAATGGAGCGCCGATCTCTATTAATCCCGTTCTCTTTACGTTCGATTCTTCCGGGAACGAAGCTCACCTTATGAAGTACATTCCCGTAGACAGCGCTCTTTTGCAGAACGGTCAAAACTCTATAACACTGGAATGGCTCGCGGGCAGTAGTAGCTGGCTGGCGTGGAAGAATGTTGAGATATCGAGTCCTGTCGCAAGCGATATATGGGCGGTATCGAGAGACGAGAGCGCTGATCCGATGATACTATTCGGCAATGAATACAGGGTTGACGATACGTATTATGTTGGCGCCAATGTGTCCAGCTTCGAGCAGGCGGTAAATAAGGACGTCCAGAACTTTACCGATTTACTCTTCTATGCGGAGAATACAGAATACGCGAAGCTCACGCTAGGCGCCCTTAAGACGGACAGAAATGCACCTTCTAATTTACAAGTCTTCATAAATGGCGTGACGCAACCCGCGTTCGACGGTCTATTGTCTACAGGTAGCGTGATCGAAACGGACGGCTTCTACCTTGTAAGCGGTTGGAACAGAATTACGCTCTATCACCCCGGTGTCGGTAATGGTGGAAGCGCTGAGTGGATACGCTGGGAGAGTTTGAGTTTAGCTGAGGCTGTGCCCCCGCTTGATGAGCCGCCTTCGGAATTCAGCGGAGCTTCGTTTGGTAAGAGCGAGATCAGATTGCGCTGGCAGAGAGCGCCGGGCGCGAGTGAGTACAATATTTATCGAAGCAGCTCAGGAAGCGGACCGTTCGCCTTGATCGCGACGGTAGATGATCCTGACGCAACCTATAATGACGATAATGAAGGCGCGGGATTGGACGACCAGACAACCTACCATTACCTGGTTAGAGGGTCGGACGGAACCTTAGAGACGCAGGATTCCGAGCATATGGCAGTTACTACAGGGCCATACGAGCTGGATTTTGGGGACGGACACGATCCCAATGTGTTTGGCGGTATCACCATGGATAATGCAGGCACCCCGCTTGGGGATAATGCATATGCCGAGCTCGAAAAGTTTGATGGATCAACCGGTAGTGTAAGGCAGGCTATTCTAAGCTCCGGACAAAAGAATACGATAGCGCTCGGTTCAATGGATATAAGCGATGCGACCATTTTTTCGATCAGGGTAAGAAGCGATATCGGTGGGGAGAATTTCCGGATCAAGCTAAAAGACGCAGTGGGGGTAGAAGCAAGCATATCGTTACAAAGCTCGTCCGCAGATACCTGGCAGGAGATGCATTTAAACATAGCCGATACATTTGCGGGCGTTGATTTAACAAATATGGAAAGTCTCATAATAGTTTCTGAAACCGTTGGACAGGAGATAACCGTCTATTTAGACGAGGTCGAATTCAGTACCGTTGAACTTACGGGTTTCTATATAGACGTTAAGGTTAAGAACGGTACAAACGATAGTATCGCTACAGGGCTAAATTTTGGAAATGTAACTCCTGTTAATCCAAAGGTCCTTTCTGATCAATATCTGGAGATAGATTATGTAATCCAGACACCCTGGGGCATACAGATATATACGGATAATTTAGCCGCGGACGCTAACCCCAGGTTTACCGGCACAGGGGACAGAGTAAACGGTCTGATAGGGGTCTCAAATTCAGGGTACCGATTACCCTTGATATGGCAGGTTTGGCAGGTGAAGAAAGGCTATTATAATGGGTCGGAGACACCGGAATTCGACACAACTATTAATGATGGCGACCAGGCGGAATTCGCGTTCACGATGGATAAGGGAGATTCAGATTGGGCTGACGGTGGATTTGTGCGTAACTTCAGGACAATGTTTAACAGTAACGCTGAACTTGGAGCCCCGGTACCGCTTGCTCCCGGAGGAGGATACTGGCCGAGGGTAGGTACTGTCGGCGATCCGTTGTATGTATACCTGGGGGCTGATTTTACAGGCGTTCCGCCCCAGGTTTATACTACAAATAAACTTACTGTAGAAGTATATACTGATTAATGCGAGGAGGAACACGAAATGTTTAAAAAAGTAACTATGGCATCAATATTTCTTATGGGTCTTCTCATTTGCGTTCATCAGTCCTACGCTATTATAATTGGCCCGAGTAGGCTTGAAGTGAGCATGGCAAAAGGTGAAACGGCCGAGATCGATTATTACGCCCAAAATGAGGCCGAAGCACCGATACATGTTGCAGTCGAAGCAGAAAACTGGTTCAAAGGTACTGAGGCTTACGATATTAAGCCGGAAGATTGGCTTGAGCTCAGTATAAGTGAATTTGACCTGGAACCCATGGAGATAAAGAAGCTTAAGCTTATTGTTAAGGTTCCGCAGGACGCAACGGGAGAGATGGTGGCGCAGATATTCTTCAGTTCAGGAGTTACGGGAGAGAGCGTATTGCCGGGAGCTATACGCGCAAGACTCGGCGCGATACTATATGTCGCGATCGAAGGCACTGAAATAGTAGATGGTCACATTGAGGATATCGTTGTTGCACGGGGTATCCAGGGCGATGAAGATGCGCTGAAGATCGGTGTTAGGGTCAAGAACGAAGGGAACGTGCACCTTCGGCCTACCGGCAGCGTTGTGATCGAGGATTTGAATGGGGAGAAGATCCTGGAGAAGAACATAGCTTCAGGCCGGGCGGTTCTCCCGGGTCAGGATTTCCTGTATTATGCCCTTCCGGATAAAACGAAACTGAGCAAGGGCGAATATAAGGTAAAGGCCACAGTAAAGTACGGCACTCTTTTTAAGGTTGAAAAGACATCGACATTCGAGAAGCTGTTTAAGGTCGGTGTTGACGGAGAGGTGATACAAAAATGAGACCAAAAACGATTATAGTACTCATGACTATCTCTTTTTTGATGTTTAATAGCGCTGTTTCGGTTACAGCATATGAGCAGATAGGCGGGCCCGTAGGCATAGACGGAAGCGGGACACTTCCTCTTACACCGAGTAATGTGCTGGACAATTTTAACCGCGCGGCGGAGAATTTGAATGTATGGTCCGACATGACAACTACGTTCAGTAGTCAGTACCCTCCGACGGCGGATGCTAAATGCGTTGCATCGGCTGAGACCGATCCTGCAATTGTATACGGGGGTGCCGGAACCTCACTTAAACTCGATTATAATGTGGACCTAACAAATAGTTATGCCGGATATGTCTCTATGATGGGGGGAGGTAGTATAGAACCATACAAGACTCTCATTTTTCGGGTGAAGGGCGCAAGCGGAGGCGAGTATTTTAAGATCGAGATAAAGAATACAAGTACAAAGGAATACTCTTCCACTAAAGAAAACACACATTATTATAGAAATACCGGGCGTGTATATATCTCTGACTACTTAAATGGCGGGGTGACAACCGGGTGGCGGAAGGTGTCCATACCTCTTAAGACCTTTGCTAATCTCGATGATTTTACTTCCATGAAGGAGCTTGTCTTTGTGTTTGAAAATGCGCAAAGTGATATGAACGAAAGCCCCAGGCAAGGGACCATCTATATTGACAATATTGTCTTTAGCACGACAGAGCTGGACACTGTGCGTCTTGACTACTTTAGTGATGTGATAGGGTCCAATGCAATGGGTGGGAATATAGGAGATTTCGGTAATGACGGCGGCACAGCTTCTCACACCTTCGATAATACCGAATGTGTTACAGCGACAAGATCTATGAAAATACATTATAGCGTGCTGACCGGATATTCCGGTGTAGCACTTATAATCGGAGGCGGTAATGATGGGCTTCCCGTTCTTTCTAAGCCGTATGATAAAGATAAGATGGGATGGATACCTGTTGACCACAATCTAAGTGACTACAAACATCTTAAGTATTACGTGAAAGCACATGATGCGGCCCATAATCCCAAGATAATGAAGGTTGAGATAGTCTCAAGTACAGGAACGAAGGAGTCCGTGCATAGCGTTACAGAGGGCTGGATATTGATAGATATCAATATGGAAACGCTCGGCGTAGACTTGTCCTCTATAAGCCAGGTGAACTTTGTCTTTGAGGGCTGGCGTATTGGTGGGGCTGTAGGTAGCAAGGTAGGAGATGTCTATATGGATAATTTGGAATTCACAAAAGAGTAACATTCTTGCGATCGTTCTTTAATAAAGTATAAATATTCGGAATCCCCGACCCTTAATAGGGACGAGTCAAGGTTTGCGCCCGTGACTTTCGGGGATTCTTTTTTTTGTGTGATTACACTGATTTTTTGTGTGATTACACAGATTTATGACAGATTACACAGATGCCTATGCCGTCTTTGCGAGGCACCGGAATATACGAACGTGCCGAAGCCTGCCTGCCCGAAATATACTGGCAGGCCCGCCTGCCATTTAAAAGCTTTGGCGGGCAGGCAGGCAATCTCAGACTAGCTCGCATGAGATTGCTTCCTCCTTCGCCACATTGCATTCGCGTGTGGCTTCGGAGAG
>JBDRHE010000037.1:0-37608 GCA_043817155.1 Candidatus Omnitrophota bacterium
CATATTCAGCAGATTGATCATTACGCCGCTTATGACCAGTATCACAATACCGCCTATTATCATGGTCATTATAAGCTCTGCTAAGGTAACGCCTCTTTTATTGATCTTCATAACTAGCCTTATCGGTTATGCTCGGAGAACACGGGTGCACACGAACTACAAACACGCTACGAAGGACGTCGGATGATGGACGATGGACGATTCGATCTTCTTCGTCTTTGCTTCCTAATCCCAGCCCCGGGCTGTACACGACAACCCCTTTTATCTCAGCCCGGGGCTGGGATTGCCTTGCAACCTTAAGCAACATCAAGAAACCTTATGAAACCTTAAGAAACCTTCTAATTATTAGCAAGTGCTTATCTACACTTACCCGCCGTCTTTCAAAAATAAATAAAAAGTAGATACACCCCATCCATTCAGCCTATATAACTAGCATAGCATATTTATCGTATAATGAGGGGTTCAAGCACAAGGTTTTTTATATCTTAACAGGTATATTAGAAATTACCGCTGCCCGACATAACCGAACTCAAATTGAATATTGGCAGGTATAGAGCTAAAACTACAAATCCTATGACCGTACCGAGACTTACAACCAGTATCGGTTCGATCATTGTTGTCATGCTGTTTACAAAGTTTTCAACCTGCTCCTCATAGAAGCCGGCTGTCTTGTCCATGAGTTCGGGCAGTGAGCCCGATTCAACGCCCACCCATGCCATCTGCAGCATAAGCGGAGGAAAGATGCGCATTTTTTGTAAAGCCTCCGGAATCGATTCTCCACCCAGGATAAGCTTTCGGGATTCATCGCTCGCGTCCTCTATCAGGATATTCCCGGCGGTCTTGCCTACAAGCGTCAGGGCATCTCCTATTGATACACCTTGATCAAGTAACGTCGCAAGGGTCCTGCAGAACTTGCTAAGCGCCGCTTTTTTTATAGCTTCACCGAAAACAGGTATACGCAATATAAACGTGTCTAAGATGGTACGCCCTCTTCTGGTATTCTTCACATAGATAAATAATGTAAAGACCGATATCGTGCCCGTCAACAGAAATAAAACTATATTGCGCAAAATAAAATTCGATATGCCGAAAACAAACAGGGTGAGGGCCGGAAGTTCGGAACCGAAGCCGCCGTAAATATTCTCGAACCTCGGAACCACATACAATGTCAATATGCCGATGCTAAAGAAAAAGAAACCCAGGATAAAAAGCGGGTAGGTCATAGCGGTGGTAACCTTTTTAGCGAGTCTCTCTTTCGCCTCCAGGTAAACGCTTAAGCGGAATAGCATCTTGTCAAGCGCCCCTACTTTTTCTCCGGCTGATACTATCGCATTAAAGAGCACCGAGAATACCTTAGGGTGTTTTTCAAAACTCTCCGAAAGAGGTCTTCCGTCCCTTAGGTCATTAAGCACATTCTTAAGAACGTTCACCAATGTCCTGTTTTTGGTTTCGTCCGCTATGCTACTTATGGCGCGCAAAATTGGAACGCCTCCCTGTAGCATCGTTCCCAAAAGTCTGCAAAGAATTATAAGATCAAATGTCTTAACTTTGGCGCCTAACACTGAATCCGCATAGACAGCAAAAGAACTCTTCTTTTCTTTATCTTCCCCGGCCTCTTCTATGGTAACTATGCTGACAATGTATAGACCCTTCCTGTCAAGCTCTGTTATGAGCTCTTCCCTGGAAGAGACGTTCCTCTGTCCGGATACAGTCTTTCCTTTTGCATCTTTGGCTACATATTTAAATCTCGGCATATCTCACAGGCTCCTCTCGACAAATGTTACCTTCAAAACCTCCTCAAGCGTCGTCATGCCTTTATTTACCTTCTCGAGACCGCTGTGCAATAGTCCTCTCATTCCGGATTTTAATGCCGCGTCCCTCAGCTCCTTTTCACCGACTCCTTCCAGGATCATCTTTTCGATCTCTTCTGAGATCAGGAAGAACTCAAATACGCCGATCCTGCCTTTGTACCCGCTGCCCCCGCATTCATCGCACCCCTCGCCCTTATGGAAGGAGATTCCTTTAAGATCCGCTCCGACCCTATCTTCCAGACTCTTAAGAGCGACCGGCGACATCTTCATCTCTTTCTTGCAATTCTGGCAGATTTTGCGGATCAATCTCTGGGCTATTACAAGTTTTAGGCACGCGACAATCAGATATGGTTCAAGACCCATGTGGATAAGCCTGTATACCACTCCCGGCGCGTCATTGGTATGTATGGTGCTCATAACCAGGTGTCCGGTAAGGGAGGCCTTCACCGCGTTCTCCAGGCTTTCTAAGTCTCTTATTTCTCCTATCATAATTATGTCCGGGTCTTGTCTGAGCACCGTCCTAAGACAGCTTACAAAAGTTAGTCCTATGGCGGGCTTCACCTGGATCTGGTTCATGCCCTTAAGCTGATACTCAACCGGGTCCTCTATTGTTACTATGTTCTTGGTTGGCGTATTTATATGATTGAGCGCCGAATATAGCGTCGTAGTCTTTCCCGAACCCGTAGGCCCGGTTACCAATATCAAGCCGTAAGGCTGGGCCAACATATGCTTGAACGATTCGAGTTCATTTTTTGCAAGACCGAGATCTTCCATGTTCACCATGAGAGCGGTCTTATCCAGTATTCTAAGAACCAGTTTCTCCCCAAATACGGTAGGCGTGGAAGCCATGCGCACATCGATAACCTTATCCTTGAACTGATATTGCAGACGACCGTCCTGGGGTAGCCTGCGTTCGGCTATATCCATGCTGCCCAATAATTTAAGTCTGGTGATTATCGCCGATTGCATAGACTTGGGCGGAGGTGTCAGGTCCTGTAGTATGCCATCGACCCGGTATCTTATGGCAAGATCCTCTTCATGGGGTTCCACATGTATGTCGCTCGCTCTCATTCTTATAGCGTTTTCAAGTATCTGATTCACAAATTCTACAATAGGTGTTTTGGTCGCTTCCTTTTCGAGTTTTTTGTAATCGATCTTCCCGTAAACTCCCCCACCCTCAATCGCCTTTTTAGCCTCTTGCGCCTGTAAATCCACAAATTCGCTTATGGTCCTCTCCATGTTCCCTTCCTGATAAAAGTGAGTTATAGCCTCGTCTATATCGCAGATAGAGCTGAAAAATCTCTTGATCTTATGGCCTGTCTTCATCCCTATAGTATCGAGCGCTATGACGTCGAAGGGATTCGCCATGGCGACATGAAGCTCATTGCCGATTATTGCTACTCCTAAAACCCGGAAATTTCTGGCCATCCTCTCCGGGATCTTGTTAACCGCGTGCGGGTTTATGTTTTTCTTTTTCTTAAGATCGAAGTGCGGTATATCCAAATACTTCTCCAAAAAATCCACCATAAGTTTCTCATCAACGAGGCCGCACCTCATAATAACCTCACCGAGCCGTTCCTTCTTTTCGGACTTCACCTTCCGCTGCTCTTCCAGCACGAACTTAAGCTGCTTAGGCGTGATGAGTCCCGACTTTACAAGCTCTTCCCCTATCAATCGTTTTTTACGCAAATTACCCATCTGGTCTTATGTTCCTTCCATAGTAGTCAAATATAGCATATATTAGTAAGAAAGACAAAGTCTCCACTGCATTATTTTATCCTGGGGAAAAGGGGCTTGTCTTTACGCGTCTTTACTCCCGGATTTATAACATTCCAGCTCCGCGCAGCTCCAAGATCTGCGCCTCTTACAGACCCGTCTAAGCCAAGCTGTTTCCATATCTTATCTGAAGACTCGGGCATGAACGGATAGATGAAGATCGAAACGATCCGCAATGTTTCGAGCAAATTACGAATTATGATCTTAAGATCTTTCGTATTCTCGCTCTTTGCGACTGCCCAGGGCTTGCTCTCTTCTATGTATTTATTAGCTCTGTTTATAACTTCCCACACTAAGGCAAGCGCTCCACTAAAATCCAGCGCTGACATCTTATCTTTAACGGTCTTCTCGATGGACATCGCTTTTGCTTTAAGCTCTTTACTTAGTTTCTCGAGTAATGGAACCTCAGCTTCGGATTCAGTTTGCGGCACAAGACCTTCAAAATACTTTTCCACCATTGTAAGGGTTCTATTTACAAGGTTACCCAGATCGTTAGCCAGATCGTTGTTGAAGCGCCTGATAAAAGCATCTTCGCTGAAAGTCCCATCCAATCCGAAGGTCACCTCTCGAAGCAGAAAATACCTGAATGCGTCAATGCCGTAACAATCTATGAATGTCCGGGGATCTATTATATTCCCTTTGGATTTCGACATCTTCTCGCCCTTTAGCGTCCACCACCCGTGAGCAAAGACGGCTTTAGGGCATTCTAGCCCTATCGAGCGAAGCATTATGGGCCAGTATACGGCGTGGTGCCTTAAGATGTCTTTGCCTATTATATGGTAATCAGCGGGCCATAATTTCTTGAGCATCTTTTCGTCATGCGGAAACCCGGCTCCTGATATATAATTTATCAGCGCGTCAAACCATACATAGACTACGAACTTTTTATCAAACGGTATCTCAATGCCCCAGGCCATCCTCTCCTTGGGCCTCGATATGCAGAGATCGTGAAGTGGCTCCTTTAAGAAACTCAGGATCTCGTTTCTCCTGCAGTCGGGTCTTATAAAATCCTTCTCCTTCTCGATGTGCGCTATAAGCCATTTTTGGTATTTTGAAAGCTTAAAGAAATAATTGGACTCCTCTATGCGGCTTAGAGGTCTTTTGCAATCCGGGCATATATTCTCTTTTACCTGCAGGTCCGTCCAGAAATTCTCACATGGAGTGCAGAACCATCCTTCGTATTTTCCGCTATAGATATCCCCGTTCGCCTTCATTATATCAAGGGTCTTCTGCACGGTCTTCTCGTGCAAAGGATCGGTAGTCCTTATGAAAAAGTCGTATTCTACATTCAGCTTCTTCCAAAGCTCCTTGAAACGTGGAACTATAGAATCCACAAAATCCAGTTCTCTTCCCTTTTCGCGTCCGGCCTTAAGCGCTGCCTCCTCTATTTTTTCTCCATGCTCGTCGGTCCCGGTCATAAAGTACGACTCATGCCCGGCGCGCTTAAAGAAGCGGTTTAACGTATCGCACGCCACCTGCGTATAAGCATGGCCTATATGAGGGGCCGCGTTTACGTAATATATCGGGGATGTTATGTATATGGTTTTCTTCATAGTTTTTTTATCCACAGCTTGGCGCAGATCTAAACGAAGCTCTAAGCTATAAGCTTTAAGCCGTAAGCTCAGAACAATTTATGCTTATAGCTTACAGCTTATGGCTTATAGCTGCTGTGCTCATCTGTGCACTCAGAATTTAACCTCCATCCTCTTCCCCTCAGAAAACTCTACCATTACGCTTCTCTTAAGAGGACTTACCGCGACCACCTTGCCTTTGCCCTTCTCCGTCTTGACCTCATGGCCCAGTTTGGGTAGACCCTTTTTGAGCTCTTTATACATCTTGTTTTCATAGCTAAGGCAGCACATGAGCCTTCCGCAAACTCCCGAGATCTTCGTCGGGTTAAGCGGCAAATTTTGGTCCTTTGCCATTCGTATTGTTACCGGCTCGAAGTCTTTTAGGAACTTTGAGCAGCAGAGTTCTTTCCCGCATGGGCCGTACCCACCCATTAGTTTGGCTTCATCCCGCACACCTATCTGCTTCAGCTCTATGCGGGCCTTAAAGACATTGGCCAGATCTTTAACAAGATCCCTGAAGTCGACCCGGCTCTCCGCCGTGAAATAGAAGATAATCTTGGATCGGTCGAAAGAATACTCGGCTTCTACGAGCTTCATGGGAAGCTTGCGTTCGCTTATCTTCCTATCGCAGACCTGTATAAGCTCGCTTGACTTCTTCTGATTCTTCTCTATCTGCTGGTGATCCCAGGGATTCGTCTTACGGATAATCTTCCTCAGCGGTTTTTCAATATCCACGCCCGCGGAGACGGCGGCATCGGATACTACCTGGCCGTACTCCAGGCCCCTGTCCTGCTCGACAATGACATAGTCGCCAACATTAAATTTTTGGCCCCCTGTAGAAAAATATGATATCTTGCCTGCTTCCCGCAGTCTTACCTGTACTACTTCATGCATATTTGCCCAACCTCTCTGGTTAGTATATTACGATTAGCGTATAGCGTTTAGCGAATAGCGTATAGGCTAGTATTTTACGTTTAAAAAAGTCTATTTTCCTAACCTATTCGCTAATCGCTAGACGCTAATCGCTGAACGCTAGTCGTAATCCTTCGAGCTTTCCCTATCCGCTATACGCTATCCGCTAATTTTTATTCTTCGAACTTCCGCATTTCGCCAATCAGCACGTCGGCAACGATCTTCGGATTTACGTTCTTATCGATGCATGAACGAAGATCTATCGCTCTCTTTATCGAATTCTCTAAAAATTCTTCCGAATATACATGGGCTTGCTCTCTTATCTCATCTCTCCTGTCAATGTTGAAGATGGAGCCTCCATCCGGAACTGCCTTGTACAGAAAGATATCCCTTAAATATGATATGAGAAAGTCAATATTATCCTTAAGGGTCTCTTTATCGCCGTAAATATCCGATTCTTCGCCGGGCGGCGTTCCGGCGCAAAAGAGACTATCTATTGCCCTGTTCTTCCTTCCTATAAAGTCGGTCTCCATCATCCGTACAGCCTCGCCGATACGACCGTTCGAAAAACCGCCCAGAACTTGCGATTCTTTCTTTGTAAGCTTGAACTTTTCCGACATGAGCGCGCTTACAAGTTCCGGGGACGCCGTGTGAAATCTTACCATATGGCACCTGGACACGATAGTCGCAATAAGAAGCTCTTTCGAAGTTGCTATAAGAATGAAGATCGTATTTCGCGGAGGTTCTTCAAGGGTCTTTAGAAACGCGTTTGACGCTTCACTCGTGAGGAGCTGCGCGTCATCGATGATAAATACCTTCTTTCTGCCTGCATAGGGCTTGAAATTCGCTTTTGTGATGATAGAGCGGATCTCTCCTATGCCTATAGCCGAAGCGGCCCCTTTCGGCTCCACAAGCGCTACATCCGGATGCGCTTCCATATCGATCTTTCTGCATGATACGCATTCATCGCATGGATCGGCGCCTGTATCGAGGCAGTTTACAGCTTTTGCAAAATTCTTAGCCGCGAGACGCTTGCCTACACCGCCCGGTCCTACGAATAGGTAACTAGAGAAGGTGCGTCCGCTCGATATATTTCCTTCTATTATCTCAAGGGCGCTTGCTTGACCTTTTATATCTTTGAACGACATCGAGTACCTCTTTTTGAACAGCGCTAAGGGTATCCTCTCTTCTCTTCATGGTTCGTACAACCTTTATTCTCTTTCTGTCCTGCCTCGCGAGACTGAGATAACCATTCCTCACCCGTGTGTGAAAAGAGAGTTTCTTGGATTCCATCCTGTCCCTTTTATGTACGCTTATCTTCTTTAATCCTTCATCAGCGCCGATATCGAGAATAATGGTAAGGTCCGGTAAAATACCTTTCATGCTGACGGATTCTATAGTCTTTATATCCCTTATGGGGATCCTGCCCGCGTATCCCTGATAGGCTAGCGTAGCGTCATTAAATCTATCGCATATCACTATCTTCCGCGCCCGAAGCGCGGGTCCGATTACCTCTGTTATAAGTTCCGAGCGGCTCGCTTCAAATAGCAGCGTCTCCGTAAGCGGGGTCATGTCTATCTTCTTGGAATCAAGCAGAAGGCCTCGTATCTTATCCCCTACGACAGTACCTCCCGGTTCTCTGGTAAACACCACATTGAAGCCTTCCCTCCTTAAGAGATCCGCGATGAGCCTTGAGTGGGTACTCTTCCCGCTTCCTTCCGGACCTTCGAAGGTTATGAACAGACCTTTCTTTAACAATTGCTTCTTTTTCATTTCTTCATTTCTCGTCTTTGCGAGGCACCGGAAGATTCGAGCGTGCCGAAGCCTCGCCGCATGCTTCGCATGGCGGGGTCCCGCCATACGAAAGTAACGGTGGGACAATCTCATCTTTTCATACGTATCAGTCTCCCGCATGTCATTCCCGCGTAAGCGGGAATCCATGGGTGAACTCTATACGAGTCTACTCTGGATCCCCGCTTTCGCGGGGATGACAGAAAACGGAGATTGCTTCGGTGCGCTCAGCTAATTACGGCACCTCGCAAAGACGAGTAGTACGTATCATCCACCGGTCTCTAGTCTTTAGTCTACAGTCTTCAGTGTTCGGTCTATACGTCTTGCAACCTTAAGCACCTTAAAGAAACTTTATGAAACCTTAAGAAACCTTCTTACTGACATTAGTCAATGGTCAATAGTCAGAGTCTCCTCCGCCACGCGGTACCGTCTTTCGTATCCTCGAGGATAATGCCCTCGCCCAAAAGCTCATTTCTGATGTCATCGGCTCTTTTAAAGTCTCTCTTCTGCCTGGCAAGATCCCTCTCCTTTACAAGCCCCCCTATCCTCTTTTCGTCTTGCGCGACTACGGCGTCTCCTTTCCTAAGATCAAGCCCCAGAATCCTCAAAAGATCCAGGATCGTCTTCTCGATCATCCTTACGGTCCCTGCGTCATTTCGCATTAAAGCGCTATTCCCCGATGAAACAAGTTCAAAGATAGCCGCCAGCGCCTCCGGCGTATTAAAATCGTCGTCCATAGCCTTTACAAACTCTTCCTTAAACTCTTTTATTGTAGCTTTCTCTTGTGCTGTCTTTGGCTTGCCTCCCGTCGTCTTTTTGAATTCGCGAGCCTTATCCATGAATATGAGGATTCGCTCCCTGGCTCGCTTCATCCCCTCTATCTTCTCCTCGGTATAATCGACCGGGTGCCTATAGTGGCTTGAAAGAAAAAGCATCTTCAAGAGATCCGCATCCTTAAACCTGGAAAGGAAGTCGCTTATTGAGATAAAGTTCCCAAGCGACTTTGACATCTTCTGGCTATTTATAGTCAATAGACCATTGTGGATCCAGTACTTTGCGCTTCTTTCTCCGGCGCAAACGGTCTGCGCGATCTCATTTTCGTGATGGGGGAATATAAGATCTAATCCTCCGCCGTGAATTACGAAATTCTTCTTTAAGAACATTGTGCTCATTACAGAGCACTCTATGTGCCATCCGGGTCTTCCTCTTCCCCAGGGGCTATTCCAGGACGGTTCATCGTCCTTTGAAGCTTTCCAGAGGGCAAAATCGAGGGGATCTCTCTTGCTGTTGTCTATGGCTACGCGGACTCCTTCTTCGGTCTCGTCAAGGCTCTGGCCGGAAAGCTTTCCGTAATCCTTGAACTTCCTTACATCAAAATATACATTTCCGGACTCGGCGTAAGCAAATCCCTTCTCTATCAAAACTTCTATGAACTTTATCATCTCCGGGATCGCATTGGTGGCTTTAGGCTCGTGGTCCGGTCTCTCCAATCCTAAAAGATCCATTGCTTCATGATATCTATCCAGATACCTGAGCGCGACATTCTTTACCTTCTCCTTAAGTGTCTTATCCCCGGGTTCCCTGCGCGCTCTCTCGATTATCTTATCGTCTACATCCGTTATATTTCTGACAAATTTAACATCCTTTTTGCAAAACCGCAGGTATCTAACGAAGATGTCGAACACATAGGCGCTCCTTGCGTGCCCTATGTGAGGCTCATCATAAACCGTCGGTCCGCAGACATAGATACCGACATTCTTCTCTTTTAGCTCATCTATTCTCTTGGTAAGTGAATTGTATATTTGCATCTTCTTAATGAATAATACCTATCTACTCTTTGACTAAAACGATGTGATCCCAACTTCCCCACATGTCATCCCCGCGGAAGCGGGGATCCAGAGGTTAAGCAATGTTTTGATATAAGTCTTCCCAGTCAGGGTTTTCCTTTTCAATAAGCTCGAGCTTCCAAGCCCTATTCCATTTCTTCAAACTCTTTTCCCTTGCTATGGCTTCATTGATATCACTTGTTTCTTCGAAATATACGAGTTTATGGATGTTATATTCCTTTGTAAATCCGTCGATTAGATTATTTTTATGTTCATATATTCTCTTATCTAAATTACTGGTTACTCCTATGTAAAGCGTACCGTTTCTTTTGCTTGCAAGTATATATACATAATATTTATTAGGCATCGTTCTGGATTCCCGCTTCCGCGGGAATGACAACTGTATTACATCGCTATGGGTTCCCGCTGGAATTTAAACCGCCGTAAGGTGGTCCGGGAATAACAGAGTTGGGTATTGCAAGTCTTGAAATGGGCAACCGGCGATCTGCATACGCACACCATCGGCCGTTTCAGATACTACCTTCCTGCTTCTTCTTCCGGTGATCCCTTATCTCCGTTTCGATATGGTCTATCTCATCCTGCAGCTTGTCCAGTCTTTGCGCTATTGGATCCGGTAAAGAGGTATGGTCGAGACTTATCCCGGGTATCTTCTTTCCTTCCACTTTAACTATCCTTCCCGGGACGCCAACGACGGTCGAGTTTGGCGGGACGTCCTTAATAACAACCGCATTCGAACCTATCTGAACGTTGTCGCCTATCGTAACTTTGCCCAGTATCTTGGCCCCGGCGCCGACAACTACATTATTACCTATTGTGGGATGCCGCTTGCCGCGCTCTTTCCCTGTTCCTCCCAGGGTCACCCCCTGAAAAAGGGTTACATTATTACCTATCACCGATGTTTCTCCTATGACCACACCCATACCATGGTCTATGAATAACCCATCGCCTATGCTGGCTCCCGGATGGATCTCGATGCCTGTGAGCCATCTTGTAAATTGCGAAATAAAACGAGGGAAGAACGGGATCTTCATTTTAAATAGTCTGTTCGCTATCCTGTAAAGAATTAATGCCTGAAGCCCCGAGTAAGTCAGAAGTACCTCAAGAAAGCTTGTGGCTGCCGGATCCCGCTCAAAGGTCGCCTTTATCTCCTCTTTAAAGATGAAACTTACAAGGATGAAATAGATGAGTAACGCTATTAAAACATATAAAAGTGTTATCAGAAGACACATCATTCTTTACCTCCCGAGACTTCAGTCCTTTTTATTCAGCATCACTATTGCATAACTCGCGATCGCTTCGCCCCTACCGATCGAACCGACCCCTTCGTTGCTGGTGGCTTTTATGCTTACACATGACTCGTCCACGCAGAGAGTGCCGGATATCTTCTTTTGCATATTCTTAACGAACGGGCTTATTATCGGTTCTTCGGCTATTACGACCGTATCTATATTATTTACCTCGTAGCCTTTCGCTTTTATAAGAGCGTCTACCTCCCGCAAAAGGCTGACACTTGAAGCGCCTTTATAGCGCGGATCATCATTTGGAAAATGTTTGCCTATGTCCCCAAGGCTTAGCGCCCCCAGCATGGCGTCTGATATAGCGTGGATCAATACATCCGCATCTGAATATCCGACAAGGCCTTTAATGAATGGTATCTCTACGCCGCCAAGCATCAAGGGCCTGCCTTCCATTAGCCTGTGTATATCGTAACCTATGCCTATTCTCATAATGAAAAATTAAATACCAAAGACCAAAGATACAAATCAAATATACAAAAACATTTTTTATTTTTAGTATTTGTTTTTGGTTTTTTGTTTTTGGTTTTTTGTTTTCAACAGGGCCTTCGCAAACAGCAAGTCCTCCGGTGTCGTTATCTTAATATTCCTGGGAGACCCTTTTACAATCTTCACTTTATGGCCCAGTCTTTCGACAAGGCTCGAATCGTCCGTTACTCTTTTTGCGCCCGCCTCTTTATATGCCTTTACTATTAAGTCTCTCCTGAACCCCTGAGGCGTCTGCGCCTCCCACAGGAATTTCCGGTCCCCGGTATTAACGATAAAACCTCTCTTGCTAACAAGTTTTATGGTCTGCGTTGAGGGAACTGCGCAAATCGCGGCGCCGTACTTTTTCGTGGCCTTGAGTATGCGTTCTACTATTCTCTTTTCAATAAAAGGCCTCGCGCCGTCATGTATCAAAATATGATCGGCGTTTGTCACCTTTGAAAGTCCATTACGCACGGAATCGCTGCGTTTAACACCACCGGATACAATATCCCTAACCTTGCTAAGATCGTATCTTTTAACCAGCTTCTTGCACGCTTTTATCTTATCGCGCGAAACAACCAGAATAATGCGCTCTATGATCTTGCAATTGCTGAGAGCCTTTAAAGTATGCGCCAGTATAGGTTTGCCCGCCAGGTTGACAAAAGGCTTACCGATCCTAAACCCCAGTCTCCTGCCCTTACCCGCCGAAGGAACTATGCAGGAGACGGTCATCTTTGCCTGCGCCTTGGCCTGTCATCAGGCATGTTCGCAAAGATCATCCTGCCTGCTGATGTTTGCAAGACGCTTGCAACGACGACGGTTCTCGTCTGGCCTATTGAATTTCGGGCATTATCGATAACGACCATTGTGCCATCGTCGAGATACGCTACGCCCTGGTTATATTCTTTTCCTTCCCTGGAGATCTTCACTGTCATCTCTTCGCCCGGCAAGACAACCGGCTTTAACGCATTGGCAAGGTCGTTTATATTGAGGACCGATACGCCCTCTAGCTCCGCTATCTTGTTCAGATTAAAGTCATTGGTGAATACCTTGGCGCTGAGAAGCTTTGCAAGCTTCACTATTTTTGCATCTACCTCTTTGATATCCTGGAAGTCTTCATCGTGGATCTTCACAGTCAGGTTCGAGCTCTTCTGGAGCCTGTTCAAAACATCGAGTCCCCGGCGACCGCGATTGCGCTTTAAAGCGTCCTGCGAATCCGCTACCTGCTGCAGCTCTCTTAATACAAATCGCGGTATAAGGAAGCGTCCCTCTATAAAGTTTGTATGCGCTATATCCGCGATACGGCCATCGATAATAACACTAGTATCGAGAATAATGATCTCATCCCTCTGCTCCTGGCGGGCAAATCTAACGTACGGTATTATAAGGTTGAACTCGTCTTTCCCCCTCATAGCTATGACCATACCGAGATAGCAGAAGACAAGGATAAAGACGATATTTATCGAAGAGTAGGCCTTCTCTGTCATGGGAATGAGCCTTATAACGAGCGTCAATATCCATGCCATGAAGAAACCGAATATGAGACCGAAGACCGCGGCGGAAAGATTGCGTACTGAGAATTTTCGAAGGCGTATCTCAAACAATATAACAAGGGCCGAACCAAAAAATCCTGTGGCCGCTCCGGCTAATGTATACTTTAAGGACAGGTCACCCAGAAGCGATCCTACATAGTACCCCACTATAGTGCTTAAAAAAACAAAGAATAATCTTATAGAAATTACTGTCATTCTGAACTCCTCCTTGTAAATTAAATGATATCTTTCACTCTTGCCTCGTCTTTGCGAGGCACCGTAAAATTCGAGTGTGCCGAAGCCTGCCTGCCGGCAGGCAGGCAATCTCCGTTATTCTGTCATCCCCGCGAAAGCGGGGATCCAGAAGTGTATCTTTCTAATGTGTTTGTCATTTCCGCCTGGATTCCCGCTTCCGCGGGAATGACAAATTATGCTTCGGTGCGCTCAGCTATTCACGGCACCTCGCAAAGACGCATGTAATTATCAACTATCTCCAATCTGACTTCTCTGCGCCTTACCTGTCTTTACTCTCTTTCGGCTTATGCAGCAATTTCCATGGGTGTTGCTTAATATCCGCAACGAACGCTTCGAGGTCATCATGTATCTTCTCTTCAACCAGGAGCTTCCCTATGGTGCCTTCGCCGTCCTTTAGTCTATTCATGACAACAGTGGCCGAATTTGCGAGCTCCCCTATCTTCTCGGCCAGAAGTTCCGTTGAGATGGGATCATGTCCCACAATTTCGTCACCCTCTTTTAAAAAATCGTCCCTTGTAGTGCCCGGAAAGATCTCCATATACTTCTCACCGAGGAGACCGAGAGTATTTATAACAACTTTCGAATCCCTTTCGATCTTAAGGGTTTCGTCATCTATCCAGGCGGCCATCGCTACCTTCGTCTTCCGCTCACCCTCATCGAAGAATATGTCGATCTTGTCTATCAGGCCTACATTCACGCCGGCGAGCCTCACAGGCGCGCCTTCCGTGAGCCCATTTGCGAAATTGAAGATAACATTTACGATATAACCTTTCCTTATGAAGTAAACATCACCTATGGAAAATACCATTATGAAGAATATTAGTATGCCGACAGCAATGAAGATCCCTACCTTTAATTCGAAAACCTTATTTTCAACATCCGCCATGATCTAGCCCTCCTGTATAACACTTAGTGTTTTACGTTTAGCATCTAGCGACGAGCGTTTAGCGTATAGGCTGTTATTTTACGTTTCAGAAGAGTCTATCTTCCTAACCTATCCGCTATACGGTATCCGCTAATATCTATTTTCCTACCCTATCCGCTATACGCTATCCGCTAAACTTAATTCTTCGAGCCCATTCCTAATCGTTCTTATCTGTAATAGGTCCTTCCGCCTCACCGTATATGAATTGTTTTACAACGGGGTTCTTCGTGTTCTTTATCTCGCTTGGAGTCCCGACTGCGATGATCCTTCCTTCATAAAGCATCGCTATCTTGCTTGCGATCTTATAGGCGCTCGTCATATCGTGCGTAACCGCTATCGAGGTGACTTTCAACTTATCATGCAGTCCTTTAATAAGGTTATTTATCGCGTCTGCCATTATGGGATCGAGTCCTGTCGTCGGCTCGTCATAGAGCACGATCTCCGGATTCATACTGATCGCCCTTGCAAGTCCCACCCTCTTTCGCATGCCGCCCGACAATTCCGCGGGTTTAAGATTTTCTACACCGGCGAGCCCAACAAGCCCAAGGCACTCCCTTACCCTGTTTAGAATAATGCCCCTCTTTTTACGAGTGTGTTCCATCATGCCAAAGGCCACATTCTCCCATACGGAGAGGGAGTCGAATAGCGCGGCCCCCTGGAAGAGCATCCCGAACTTCATCCTGATCTCATTTAAGGATTTCCCGCGCAATTTTGCGATATCCTTTCCGTCTATAAATACCTGCCCGGACTGCGGCTTGAGAATTCCTATTATATGTTTGAGGAGCACGCTCTTACCGCATCCACTTCGTCCTATTATGACAGTCGTCTCACCGGTATTTATAGTTAAATTGAGATTGTCCAGAACTTTTGTATGTCCGAAATTTTTGCACATATTTATTATTTCTATCATCTTATCTCCCAAAAAAGTACATGAAAGCTGTTAATAGACAGTCACAAGCTATTATGAGCACAAAACTTCTTACGACGCTCGACGTAGTCGCTTTACCAACGCCCTCTGCCCCCTCGGTCGCGTGCATACCTTCGTAGCATGATATGATACATATTACAACGGCAAACATGAAACTCTTATACAATCCATTGCGAATATCGCTTTGGCTGAGCGGATCGAATGTCATCTTCACATACATGTGATGCGGTATGCGAAGTTTGTATACGCCTATGATATAGCCTCCAACGATACCTATAAAGTTTGAGTATATCGTTAATATGACAAGTGAAATCGTCAGGGCCCAGAATCTGGGAACGACCAGGTAGTTCACAGGATTAGTTGCGAGCGTCTCAAGCGCGTCTATCTGCTCTGTCACCTTCATAGTGCCGATCTCCGCCGTTATCGCGGCACCGCACCTCCCGGCAATAACGAGAGCCGTAAGTACGGGACCGAGTTCCCGTACCATCGAGAGAGCGACAAGTGAGGCGATATACATCTCTGCCTGTATCTTCTGCATCTGATAAGCGCTCTGCAAAGCAAGGACCATACCCGTAAAGAGGCTTATTAAGGATATAATAGGCAGACTGCTTGCGCCCATCTTTGCCGTCTGCCTCATAGCCTGCTTGAACCTGAAGGGGGGATGAAAGAGCCAGAAGATTATCTCACTAAAGAATATGGAAAGGCTACCGACATACCTTATGGATCCTACCGCTTTTTCACCCAGCGTTTCACACCATTTTTTAAATATCACTTACTACCTCACTAATATTTTGCGATCCTCATGCACAGCTCGGCACAGACTTTCTAAAGTAGCGAGTAGCAAGTAGAGAGTAGAGAGAGTCTTTCTCGCCCCGTTAGAAATTGTAAATTTCTAACGGGGCTCGCTACTTGCTACTCTCTACTCGCTACTTATTGCTCATCTGTGTCTCAGAATTTGATCTTGCGCTCGACACCAAGAAACTGCTCTTCTTCGGCCCTGGTCTCTTCCGTGCGCGCTTTAAAACTGATGCTGAATTCGTCATCCAGTAACTTTTCCGCCCTTACCGACGAATCTTCGATCTCTTTCTTAACGCTCCACCCTTCCCACACGAAGAAGTCTTTATCGGCGTCATAGAGAACCTCATCGAAGGCCTTATCTTCCTTGAGTTTCGAAAGATCTATCTCTCCGCTCAACATTATGTAACCGCCCTCTTTTCGCATTCTTGAATCATATATTGAAATAACCGGTCCCGAACCTTTCAGGTTCATTATTATCGAATCGAATTTAGTCTCCCCCAGGTATCCGTCCTGAACATCGCAATGCGCCAAAAGGCCCGGCTCTTCAAGCGAACCCTTCAGGGTAAAATTCCCATTCATTAAACCCGACATACCCTCCTCCTTCTTTTTGGCCTTGAAGTAGTCCTCCAACATCAGGTTTGTAATGGCCCATTTTAGAAAGATATGGCGCGGATTGGATAATCGTAAATACCCCATTCCCTCTATCTCGTCACCAAGCGCAAATCTTGATACATTCAAAACATCCTTCTTCGCGTCATGGATGAACCGCATCTCTAGATCTTTTTCTAAAGGCGCATAGTTCAGGATTATATTCTTAAAAACTACATTTATATACGTAAGATCGCTTTTCGTGGTATCTACCGAAATATTCCAGTTGCTAATGAAATCTATTCCATTAATTTTTACATGGTTGGACTTGCCGTTTATTGTGTACATGTTGCCGCTTCGTTCCACTTCAAAGTCTGTTGTTCCCACCTTTTGCGCAACGCGAAACTTCGAGGGTTTATCGGTCCCTATAACGCCATTCAAAAAGAGTTTCTCCTCTCCGCTTAAAGTCAAATACCCCGTAATATTAAGTTCATCTTGCGTTCCTTCCAATTCAAAGAAGCCACTCATAAAGTCCTCCGCTTTCTCTCCCAGGAATAACACGGCTCTCCGTTTATCGTAGAGATCCTTGAAGGCCGGGATCCGTTTAAGGAGAGGGTACCACATCCTGTAACCGATCTCGATCCGCTTTATATTAATACTCGCCTCATCCTTCCTGGGTGTAATACGGATGTTCTCTGAAACAAGGTCCCTAAAGATCCCTCCTTCTATATTGCCTATATAGACGCGTGCGCCTTCCGGAAACATCTCTTCCAGCCTTTGTTCTGCAAAATCTTTTACAAAGAGATTCGTGTGGGTCTCGTAGAACAGAAATGCCGACGCGAGGAACAGCGCGTTCAGCAGATATACCTTCCTTTTTCTTACGATCCTTATGCGTTTCATTATATCTCTTTATAGACAGATCGGCACAAAGGTCATTCCTCGTCTTTGCGAGGCACCGTAAGATTCGAGCGTGCCGAAGCCCCGCCGTATGCTTCGCATGGCGGGGTCCCGCCATACGACAGTAACGGCGGGACAATCTCTGCTTCCCTCGTCTTTGCGAGGCACCGTAAGATTCGAGCGTGCCGAAGCAATCTCATTCGAGCTCGTTTGAGATGCTTCGGTGCGCTTAGCTATTTACGGCACCTCGCAAAGACGAGTTGAATACCTGCGCCCATCTGTGTATCTCACTTCACCTTCGTCTTGGCAGCCGCTTTTGAAGATATCTCAAACTCCAGGTGATCGCCCTTTACGCTAACTTTAACATGTCCGCCTTCTTTAAATTTCCCTCCTATTATATCTTCGGCCATGGGATCTTCCAGGAATCTCTGGATCGTTCTCTTCAGTGGCCTGGCTCCAAACACGCTGCTGAAACCTTTTTCTATCAGAAAGTCCTTTGCTTCGGCATTAAGCTCGAGCGTTATGTTCTTGTCCTTCAGCCGCTCTTGTTCTTCCGTTATCTCGAGATCGATGATCTTGTACAGGTCCCTTTTGGTAAGCGACCTGAAAACGACTATATCATCGACCCTGTTCAAAAATTCCGGTTTGAAGACCTTCTTTACCTCTTCGAGAAGCCGCGACTTCATATCCTTGTAGGACTCATCCTCTTTTTCAATGGAACGAAATCCTATGGACCCCTGCTTCTTAAGCATATCGGCTCCTATATTCGATGTCATGATGATTATGGTGTTCTTAAAATCGACTTTTCTGCCAAAGGAATCCGTGAGGCGTCCTTCCTCAAAAAGCTGGAGAAGAATATTAAATACATCCGGGTGCGCCTTCTCTATCTCATCGAGTAATACGACCGAATATGGCCGTCTTCTGACCTTTTCTGTAAGCTGACCGCCTTCTTCATAACCCACGTAGCCCGGGGGAGCGCCGACAAGCCTGGAGACATTGAATTTCTCCATATATTCGGACATGTCGATCTGTATAACAGCGTCTTCATCCCCAAACATGAATTCAGCTAGCTTGCGCCCAAGGAGCGTCTTCCCCACACCGGTAGGTCCCATGAAGATAAACGATCCTATCGGACGGCGCGGATCCTTTATCCCCGCCCGCGACCGCTTAACAGCGCTCGCTATAGCCTTTATAGCCTCATGCTGGCCAATAACCTTAGCGTTCATCTCCTCTTCCATTTTTAGGAACTTCGCCGACTCTTTCTCTTCAAGCTTTATCAGAGGAATGCCTGTCCACCTGGAGACTATAAACGCTATATCGTCTTCTGTAACAATAAGCACCTTCTTCCCCTGGACCTCTTTCCACTGTTTTTTGATCTTCGCCAGGTTTTCCTTTGCTTTCCGCTCATCATCCCTGTAACTGGCGGCCTTTTCAAAGTCCTGGCTCTTGACAGCCTCTTCCTTCTCTTTTCTAACCTGCTCTATCTTCTCCTCCAGCTCTTTTACGTTGGGTGGCGCTGTCATTGTTGAAAGACGCGCGCGCGAACCCGCTTCATCCATTAAGTCGATAGCCTTGTCCGGCAAAAAGCGGCCGCTAATGTACCTGTCGGATAATTTTGCCGCAGCTTCCAGCGATTCATCCGAAAACTTCACCTTATGGTGGGCTTCGTACTTGTCCCTAAGCCCCCTGAGGATCTCGATAGTCTCCTCCGGGCTGCTCGGCTCCACGACAATCGTCTGGAACCTCCTTTCAAGGGCCGCATCCTTCTCTATGTGTTTTCTGTATTCATCAAGGGTGGTCGCCCCAACGCATTGTATGTCGCCGCGGGAGAGAGCCGGCTTAAGTATATTAGAAGCGTCGATCGCCCCTTCTGCCCCGCCTGCGCCAACCAGTGTATGAAGCTCATCAATGAAGACGATCACGTCCGGCGTATTCTTTATCTCATCCATTATGGCTTTTATGCGCTCCTCGAACTGTCCCCTGTATTTTGTGCCCGCAACCATTAGGGCAAGATCGAGTATAATGATCCTCTTATTCTTGAGTGTCTCCGGAATATCGCCCGCTATAATGTCCTGCGCAAGACCTTCTACTATAGCAGTCTTACCTACCCCGGCCTCTCCTAAAAGTACCGGGTTATTCTTTGTGCGCCTTGAGAGGATCTGTATGACTCTCTCTATTTCGTTCTTTCGTCCGATCACGGGATCGAGCTTACCATCTTTGGCAAGCTTTGTAAGATCCCTTCCAAAAGCGTCGAGCGCAGGAGTCTTGCCCTTCTTCCCCTTCTGCGCAGAACTATATCCCGGGATTGAAGAGCCGAGGAGATTCATAACCTCCATTCTGACCTTATCGAGATCCAACCCCAGGTTCACGAGTACCTGTGAGGCGACTCCCTCGCCTTCACGGATGAGTCCCAGCAATAGATGTTCCGTCCCGATATAATTATGACCGAGCGCCCGTGCCTCTTCCATTGAAAGCTCTATAACTTTCTTCGCCTTAGGCGTAAAAGGAATATCGCCGGATATGACTGTAGCCGGGCCGGGTTGGACCAGTTTCTCCACTTCAAAACTTATTTTGTCCGGACTTAAGCCGAGACTTGCCAGAACCGCGGCCGCAACACCTTCACCTTCGCGAACCAGACCGAGCAAGATATGCTCTGTCCCTATATAATCGTGATTAAATCTCTTGGCCTCCTCCTTTGCCAAAAGTATGACCTTTCTGGCTCTCTCAGTGAATCTATTAAACATCGCCATATTCTCTTACCTCCATCGTTTTATTCGCGGAATGAAATTATCGTCTTTGCGAGGCACCGTAAAATTCGAGTGTGCCGAAGCAATCTCTATTTCTGTCATTCCCGCGCAAGCGGGAATCCATGGATGCACTCTCGACGAGTATACTCTGGATCCCCGCTTTCGCGGGGATGACAACCCTAGATTGCTTCGGTGCGCTAGCTCTTTACGGCACCTCGCAAAGACAGATTTACCTTCCTCCAGCTTTTATATATCGTTATTTCTTCCCCATAAGCTTCTCTCGCACAATGTCCGCCCGCTTGTAATCTCTTTGATCGGCCGTAAGCAGTTTGCCTTCCATCTTCTGCAAATGAGCGGGCTGCGTTAGCATAAATAGCTCGTTGATCGACGGTCTATCTATCTCCCCGACAATGCCCAGATCGATCCCGAGCCTGATGACCGAAAGAAGTTTGATCGTTTCAGCGCTTGTAATGATGCGCGCGCTCTTTAAGGTTCCGTACGCGCGCCATATCTTATCTATCACTTCATCCCTGTTCTTTGTAATAATTATTTTTCGCGTCGATTCCTCGCGTTTTACAAGCTTGTCAACTATGCCCTCTATCTTATCGATAAGATCGTTCTCGGAGTGACCGAGTGTGACCTGGTTTGATACCTGGAAAAGGTTACCTATCGCCTCGGTGCCTTCTCCGTAGAATCCGCGCATCGTAAGGCCGAGTTTTGATATCGCCTGAAATACCTTGCCTATCTGATTTGTCATGACAAGGGCCGGCAGATGCAACATCACCGATGCCCTGAGACCCGTACCTGTATTTGTCGGGCATGCCGTAAGATGGCCCCACCGCGGAGAAAAAGCATACGGTATCTTCTCTCCAAGATCGGTGTCGATCTCATCGCACATGCGCCACGCCTCTATGATATTAAAACCCGACTGCAGGATCTGTATCCTCAGATGGTCCTCTTCATTTACCATTATGCTGATGATCTCTTCTTCGTCCAATATAATAGCCTTAAATTCAGGCTCTATTACATGTTCCGGGCTCATAAGGTGCCTTTCGACAAGAAACTGCCTGTCGATCTCAGAGAGGTCCTTCATGCCCAGGAATAACGACTTCTTTAAAAACTTGCTGGATGTAGCAGCAGACTTTATTATATCTAAGATCTTCGCTTTCTCATTAGGCTGCGCCCAGTTAAAGAACGATAAACCATCTATATTCCTGGCAAGGCGGACCCTGCTCGAAATTACGATATTGGAATTGGGGCCTGTGCCCTTAAGCCACTCGCTCTTCTTGTGTAACAGGTCTTCTAATTTCATGTATTTCGCTCCTCCGGTGAAAACATACTCTTATTTCCCCATGCCTGTCTTCTTCTCAAGCGCTCTTATCTGGTCCCTGAGCCTGGCGGCCTCTTCGAATTCTTCCTTTTTGATCGCGCTATCCAATCTTGCCTTCAGATCCGCAACGAGCGCGGTCTTGTCGCGGACTTCCCCGTTCTTGCGGGGCACCTTCCCTATATGACTTTCGGACCCGTGTATCTTCCTTAACAGCGGGTTCAGTTGATCTTTGAACACATCGTAACACTTCGTGCAACCAAGTCTGCCCATCTTCCTGAAATTCTGAAAGGTAAAACCGCATGACGAGCATTTGACCTTCGTAAAAGTCTCCTCTTTCTGCTCAACTACGGGCGCGAAGTCTGCGAGCCCCGAAAGAAGATCCGCCAATCCAAAATGCTCTTCCATCTCATCGCTCTTCTCTCTGGCACAGACTTCACATAGGTGAAGCTTCGTCACCTTGTTGTTAATTATCTCAGTCAGGTGAACGGTTGCTTCCTTTTCGTGACATATATCACACTGCATTGCTGGCTCCTTATTTTTCGGCTAATACCTGACACCGTCTTTCCCGGTCAGCTTGTGAAATTCTGATAAGAGTTTAAGCGTAACAGGTCCGGGTTCGCCATTTCCTATTCTCTTATTGTCAACTTTTGTTACCGGTATTATTTCGCAGGCAGTCCCCGTAAGAAAACACTCATCGGCGCTATATACCCCCCTTAAACGAATGCCTTTTTCAGTAAAGAAGATCTTCTTCTTCCGGGCAATATCTATAACCGCGCCCTGGGTAATGCCCTTAAGCGAAATATCCCTTGGCGGAGTAAACAGCTTCTTATTCTTGACGATAAATATATTGTCCCCTGTGCATTCTGATACAAAATTATCAAACGTAAGCATTATAGCCTCGGGAGCGCCCTTGCTGGTACCATCGATCTTTGCCAGAATGTTATTGAGATAATTGAGTGATTTAATATTCGGATCAAGCGCGCCCACATAATTTTTTTTCGTCTTTGCTGTTATTATATGAAGACCGCTATCGTAATAGTGCCGGGGGTAAAGAGCGATCTTATCCGCTATGATAAATATAACGCCTCCGGTCTTACACTTCTTCGGATCCAGCCCCAGATCCCCGGGCCCCCTGGTAACAACAAGCCTAACATAAGCATCATCCAATTTATTACATCTCAAGGTAGCTATGACCGCTTTTATCATCGCTTGTTTGCGTATAGGGATCTTCAGCTTTATAGCATTTGCGGACCAGTAAAGCCTATCTATGTGTTCCTTGAGTTTGAAGACCAGTCTACCGTACGAGCGAATGCCTTCAAATACACCGTCGCCGTAAAGTAGCCCGTGATCGAAAACGGAGACCGTAGCGTACTTTTCATCAACAAACTTTCCGTTTAAGTAAATCTTTCTACCCATTTCTTTCTATGCATCCTATAGATTGAGAACTTTCTTAATAAAAGATCTATCGTCTTTGGTCTTTGGCCTTTGGTCTTTGGTATCGTCTATGATTCTCTCCAGCATCCCATCCACTATCCTGAAGGTCTTATCAAAGTCATCGTGTATATTCTCATCGTGAGTGACAATAACAATCGACATCTCTTCTTTCTCCCTTAGTCTCCAGAGGCAATCGATGATCTCGTGCCCTATCTTAGAGTCGAGATTCCCCGTAGGCTCATCGCACAAGAGAAGCTCCGGAGAATTTATTAGGGACCTTACTATGGCTACCCTCTGCGATTCGCCCCCTGAAAGCTCTGAAGGCCTATGTTTGACTCTCTTCGCGAGACCTACCTCATCAAGAAGATCATGCGCTCTCTCTCTTACCGCTTTGGATCTTTCCCTCATCCTGTCTTTTCTCATAAGCGCGGGCAACATCACATTTTCCAAGACATTAAACTCCGGCAGAAGATGATAAAATTGAAATACAAATCCAATTTTGGTATTTCGTATATATGAACGCTTGCCGTCTGATAGCTTATTGAAATCTATATCATCATAAAATACGTTTCCACTTGTTGGCCTATCCAGCCCTCCCAACAATTGCAGAAGCGTTGACTTCCCCGCTCCCGAAGGCCCGGTAATAAGCGCGGAAGACCCTCTTAATATTTCCAGGCTCGCGCTTCTTACAGCCTCGATCTTTATCTTGCCCTGGGAATATGTCTTATTTAATTTTACCGCTCTAATCATATTATTATATGCTCATCTGTGGCTTTCGTCCGTGATCCATCATTCATACCTGATCGCTTCTACCGGATTAAGTCTCGAAGCCTTCCACGCGGGATAAAGAGAGGCCAGGATCGCCAAAACAAGCGAAAATGCCCCTATTGTCAATATGTCGGATGGCACAATCTTTACCGGTATGTCGCTCAGATAATATATATCGCTTGGAAAGAGCTCAAAACCGGTTATCTTCTCTACGGCACCGGCAATATAATTGATGTTGCCGGCTATTGAGATCCCGAGTATGCCTCCGAAAAGTACGCCGATAAAACCTATCAGGAACCCCAGGAAAATAAAGATGACACGTATGTCGTTTGCCCCCGCGCCTACCGCGCGCATTATGCCTATTCCCCTTGTCTTCTCAAGGACCTGCATTATGAGTGAGCTTGCGATGTTAAAACACGCCACCACTATTATAAGCGCAAGTATTATGAACATCATCTTCTTCTCTATCGCAAGGGCTCTCATAAGATTCTTGTCGAGATCCATCCAAGTCCTGACAGTGAAAGGATAGGTGAACACCTTCTGGAGGCCCTTCTTGGCTATATTCACATTAAATTCATCATGCACCCTTATTCCGATACCGGAAGCTGCTTCTTTATTGAAGAGTTCTTTTGCATCCTTTATGCTGGTAAAGACCATATTCGCGTCATAATCATATCTACCCGATGTGAAGACCCCCTTGACAATGAACTCCTTCTTCCTGTTGCCGTAGGGAGATACAAGCGTCACCTTGTCCCCCTCTTGGAGCCTCAAGGTCTTCATCAATTCCTGACCCAGGATGATGCCGCTATTATCGAAATCCAGTCTGCCGGATTTGACATACTCTTTCACATTGCTTACAAGCGGTTCGCGCTCTTCGTCCAGACCTCTTAAAAGGACACCAAGAACCCCGCCTCTATGCTTGAGAAACGCAGGCTCGTCTACAAAAGGTGCGCTTGCCACTACATACTCGTTCTTATTTAAGATGGCCATGACCCCTTCTTCGTCGCTTATGCCGTTCTCGTTCATCAGTATAATGTGGGAATAGGTGCCTATGATCCTCTCTTTTATCTCTATATCAAACCCTGTCATGATAGATATGACCACTATCAAAGCGGCCACGCCAACTATAACTCCGAGGATCGAGATCACGCTTATCGTAGAGATAAACCTCTCTTTGCTTCTCCTGGTTAAATACCTGAGTCCTACGAATAATCTCCAATCCATATCTTAGCTCTAAGCTATAAGCTTTAAGCTGTAAGCTATATGCATTCATATGCACTTATAGCTTACGGCTTATAGCTTATAGCTACCTTTCCTCTTTTAGTTGTGGAAAGAGTATGACCTCGCGTATGTTCGTTTTGCCGGTAAATAGCATAACTAGCCTGTCCATGCCGACCCCGAGTCCGCCTGCCGGGGGCATGCCATATTCAAGGGCATGGATGAAGTCTTCGTCTATATCACCCCCGGCATCCTCAAGCCGCTTCCTCTGTTCGATTGGATCGTTCAGCTCTGAATAGGCGTTGGCTACTTCGAGCCCCGCAATATATAATTCAAATCTGTCCGTAAGGTCAGGATTATCCTTCTTCGTCTTCGCCAGGGGACATAGTTCTTTAAATATGTCTACCACAAATACCGGGTGCTTGTCCGCTTTAGGTTCTATGAGCTCCCCTACTATGTTTATTATCTGTGTCCGAGACACCTGTCCGGTCTCCAGCTTTACGCCTTTCTCCTTAAGCTTTTTTACCCATACTTTTTCATCGTCAGTAGCTTTAATACCGAAATTCTCTTCCATGATCGATGCAAACGATACCCTCTCCCAGGTTGTGAGATCTATAATCTTACCATCATACTCCAGTTCTTCCTTACCAAGGATATCTTTGGCGCACGACCTGACCATCTCCTCTACAAGGGCCATCATGCCTTCGCAATCAGAATACGCCTCATACACCTCGAGCATTGTAAATTCGGGATTGTGCCTGACAGAGATGCCTTCATTGCGAAATGATCTGTTGACTTCATATACCTTCTCAAACCCACCAACAAGCAGTTTCTTTAGATACAGTTCCGGCGCTATGCGTAAGAAGAGATCCCTATGCAACGCCTCGTGGTGGGTCTTGAACGGTTTGCCGGTCGCGCCCCCGGGGATCGGATGCATCATAGGCGTCTCGACCTCAAGGAAACCCTTCCCATCCAAAATCTCTCTCGTCTTTGTAATAATGGCGCTTCGCGTCTTAAATATATTCTTAACATCCTCGCTAACAATAAGGTCGACGTACCGCTTACGATATCTCGTCTCGACGTCTTTCAGCCCGTGCCACTTTTCAGGAAGTGGCCTTAGGGATTTTGACAAGATCTTAATATCGGACAGCTTTACCGTAAGTTCGCCCGTTCTCGTCTTAAATAGCTCCCCTGTTATGCCGATAATATCCCCTATATCCAGTTTCTTCAGAAAAGAGAACTTCTCATCGCCCAGAACCTTCTTACCTGCATAGAGCTGGATCCTGTCCGAGGAGTCCCGAAGATCATAAAATATCGTCTTCCCGTGCTCCCTGGCAGCCATAATGCGTCCGGCCACGGACACGCCTTTACCTTCCTGGAAGTTCTCCTTGAGCTCCTTTATTGAAGAATCTACCTTGTACCGCTCGCCAAAAGGATATATCCCGAGGGACTCTATATCCTTTAGCTTCTCTCTCTTCTGCTTTTCTATATCGTTAATGCTGCTCACACGCCTCTCCCTGTCATGTTCAATATAATATGCAGTCACATGCTATACAATTATATATAATGATTACTATTATGTCAAATGTATTAGAGATATTTATTAGAGATATGTATCGTAGTATCTGATGCATACTGTTAGACATTTCGTCGTTAAGAGCTGTGGGCAAGAGCGCGTATTAGCCCGCAGCAATACGAAGAACAGAATTCCTTCCCCAGAAAATGTTTACATCAACCTTCTCTTAGATAACGCCTTTTCAAATGGGGCCCCTTTGAATTCCGTTCTTCTTCTTTCCCCTTTCCGAAGTTTCATGGGCTATAAACTGGGAAAAGAGAAGGGGGGCTTTCTTATGGGCGCATATTCTCTCTTTGTCTCTTTACAAGGTGCGAGCCGGTAATTCAAGGTTTTACGTATTTCTTGGCTTACGACATTTCCTAAAAAGACCGGCGATCACCTTATAAAGAGGCAAGAAGAGAGAATCTTAGCATAATATTTTATGCTTAAGCCCAGAAGAAAGTCCCCCTTCTCTTTCACTCTACAGGTTGCCGCATGCAGTTAGGCGTGTAGCGAGACATCGAAAACATTGCAATAAGAGATAATTATCGCATAGTAAGAAATATATTGACATAACCACTTCTTTTTATTAAACTTAAAACAATGCATAACACACGAAAAAAAGGCATTGTCACGCTCGCTTTTGATGACGCCTACCTGGATACTTACAAATACGCCATAAAATATCTGGATAAATTGAATATAAAATCCACGATTGCTGTGCCAACCCACTTTATCGGTAAGAACTTTGAGAAGAGGCCGGTCGTTGGGATAAAGGAATTAAAGGATATTGCGTCGTCCGGTCATGAGATAGCGTCTCACACTGTAATGCATTCCAATCTACTCAATTTAGGTTCAAGGTCAAATACGGATCTCTCCCGTGAAATTACCGAATCTCGCCAGACCCTTCAAAAACTGTGCAAGCTCAGGGTCTCCTCCTTTGTTTTTCCGTATATTATCAAGAATTATTCACGATCGATCTGCCTTAGGACAAAAGCGTATTACAGGTCGGCGAGGATAACACTGGACAAGCCTTGTTTTAACCACATACCGCTTAAGAACTCCTTCCCGGTTGTCGGCTTTTCTATCATGAAAAGGCATTCCTTGAGATTTTTAAATAAGCAGGTAGATCATGCAAAGAGGCAAAAGCTTTGGCTTATAGAGGTATTCCATCTTATCGGTAAAAAGAATACTCTGAGCGCTCACCGCCCAAAGCCTTATCGCTTCTTCATGCATATAGATGATTTTAAAAGGCACGTTGACTATATACTGTCGAAAGACCTCCTGGTATTAACTCAAGGAGACGCCGTAAAGAGACTTGGATGATCAATGAAATATGCAAGCCTTGTAACCTCTCTTCTGATCGGAAAGTGCGCTCAAAAAGACCCTCTCGCATGGGCCGAATTTGTAAAGAGATTCACGCCGCTTGTCACCATATCGATCAAAAGAGCCCTATTCAAATACTCTGCCGATACCGGCGTATCTTCAAGGGAGACCGATGATATCCGGCAGGATCTCTTTATGTCGCTATGGAATAAGGATAAACTTTCACAGATAATAAACAGAGATAATATAGACTACTGGATCGCTATTATCGCAAGAAACGCGGCTATAAGCCATTTAAGGAAGATCGGCAAGGATACACTTATGAGCGACGGATCCTTTTTCGATCAATTCTCTTGTAAGGAATCCGAAAAGAGACTCGACAACAATGACGAAAAGAATTGCGATAAAACAATGGAAGAGATCTATACTAAACTGACAGATAAAGAGAAGATCGTATTTAAATTGACTTTTGTAAATAAAATGTCTTTAAAGGATATTGCGAAGATGCTATCCATTCCCATTGGCACCGTATCCAGCTCGGTAACCAGAATGAGACAAAAAATTAAACGCGAAATGTAACTTTTTTACCGTTTATGGTTCTTTTGCGTCCTTTGCGTAAAAAAAAGTAAGAAATAATGCAGCAAAATCGTGTTTTCCGCGTCTATATATATGGAGGGTGAAAAAACGTTTATCGGTGCGAGGCTATCGGTTTTCGTTAAACTTTCTTTACCTGGTTATAAAAGAGTGGTCCAGAAATAGCTAACGCGCTAACCGCAAATCGCTAACCGAGATAAATAATGGAGATAAAGAATGAATAAACTGGGTACGTGCCTTTCAGAAGTAGATCTTAATGACTATTTGAGCGGAGCTCTCTCTCCGGAAAGAAGACCCGCGATAGAAGATCACTTAAAAGACTGTAATGCCTGTCTCGAAAAGACGGTATTCGCTTACGAGACTGTTGCGGAATTGAATAAAACCGGATCAAAAGGAGTAAAGACCGTGAGTAAGTCTAAGTGGAAAAATAATTTATGGCTCTTTGGCGCCATTATAGCGTTTGCCCTATCGTTCTTCGTGCCTCGTTATTTTGTGCAACTGTTAGTAGCAACGATCCTGATGGGAACAAAGTGGATATTCGACAGCGTAAATGCCCGTATTCTTATAATGATTTATGATGCCTGGCAGCATGGTGGTGAAAAAGAAGCTTCTAAGGTATTGAAAAATCTGAATAAAAGATTTTAGGTAATCTGTCCCGGGCGTATTCTACCTACATCCATTTCCCTTATTGGCGGACGTTGGTCGCCGAACGGTTTTGTCCCTCAGATAAACAATACCTCTGCCATCAATGGCAAAATTGGATCTTCCGCCTATTGCATACCCGGTTTGTTTAATAAAATCGTGAACAGATTTTTTTACTGCATTCTCGCGAACGTAATCATCAACCGCGATATGTGGGATATTCAATCTTCTGCAATTAATTAGATCGCTCGTACAGACTTCGTAAGAATGCCCGCCGTCAACCCACGCAAAATCTATGACCTTTTCCGCTGCATATTCTCTAAAGGTATTTTGTGAATCTCCATAAATAAAATTAATATGAGTACCGAACTTCGCATTCAGTATATCTACGGCTTTCTGGCTCTCGAATAAATTTCCGAATGTATCGATCTCTATTGTGTTATCGTAAAGAGAGACTAGATAGCAGAACATACCTTTATGGGTGCCAATTTCGATGATCCTATTTGGCTTGATCCCGGATAAAAGAGATGAAATAAAGCGTACCTGTTCACAAATTGCCACTAGCGAGGGGTTGCGCAAGAAAAGTTTATAATCGATATTCTCCGCCATCACCCTGACTCCCCTCTTACCGGTCAGTATGCTCCCTTCGTTATCTTTGTGCATAACGGAATTTAGTTCGTCAACTATTTTGCCGTCGATCTTGTTCCAAAGGGATGCTTTGTCGACTTTGGCATAGTAAAGCGCGCGCCTTTTACCGATAAATCTATTAACCTTACGCAATAATTTATTAGGTGTGTTCATTAAGCCTTGCTACCTGTTACATATCTTTCCTGTTTTGCAGTAGTTTCTTACTCTTTTTCCTGCATTCTGTATAATTTGCTCTCCAACCCTGGGTCCTCGACTCCCAGGCTCTTTGCCCGCGCGAAATATTCCGTAGCCCTGGGTAGATTTCCTTCATAATAGTGAAATAAGGATAAATTGTGGTATGTCTGTCCGGAAAACGGGTCTATCCTTGCTGCCGTTTCAAACGATATTATAGCATCTCCCTTTCTGCCAACCTTGTAGTACAGAGACCCGAGCGCATTGTAGGCATTCGTATGGCCGGCATCTACCCTCGTAGTTTCTGCATACACACTCATTGCCGCGTCTGAAAGCCCCATGCTTTCATAAGCTTTACCTAAATTGTAATGGCTGTCTGCAAAATCAGGGTCTAATTTTATTGCTCTTTTTAATGAAGCTGCCGCTCTCTCAAACTCTTTTGTCTTCGCGTATGCAACGCCTAAATTATTATAAGCCTGCGCGTCATAAGGGTCAATGAGTATTGCTTTCTTAAATGAGTTTATCGCTTCTTGCATCTTTCCGGTATTTACACATGTAATACCCAGAAAGAGGAAAACCTTCAGACTGCTCGTGGCATAGTGCGAGGTTCTTCTATAAAACACTATCGGACTGCTCCAATAGTTGTTCTGGAGTACTGTCAGGCAAATATAAAAAGATAGGATAATCGCGATCAAGGGCGCAAAGAGAAGCCTGCCTATCTTCACGGTATATGCCCTCAATAAAACATGAGCAGCCAGTAGAAAAAACCCTATGGAAGGAAGATAGAGCCAGTGCTCTGCCATATATGCGTTGACTGGAAAAATGTTTGCTACCGGTAACAGGCATATAAAGAACCAATTTATAGAAAAGAAGACCTTATTATCATGCTTACTTTTTTTAAAGGCATAAATTAAGAATAAAAGTGTGATCGTCAATCCGATTATAGCGCTTGTGTCAAAAAAACTGGTTCCACCATGCCCGTATTCCATATGCAGGTGAGTCGGTACTAACAAAAGCTTTACATAATTCGTTATGGCTACAAAGAAGCCCGGTATTCTCTGAAATAGAGGAATGGGGCTCAATTCGTTCTCTCTCACTATAGCGCTCAACATTCTTATCTGAAGAACAGAATATATGAAAGTAATGGCCATTATGTTGGAGAAATAACGGAACCTGATCCTTTTTTTAAGGGCGCTGCAACAAAGGATCAACAGGGCCGGCAAAATAATACTACTTTCTTTAGAAAGTAGAGCCGCTATGTAACATATTATACCAAGGGCAAATAGAATACCTCTTTCCCGTTGCAGATACCGTATATAAAATATCAATGATAATAGCATAAATAGCGCGGCTAGCATATCGGCCCTGCCGGATATGTAGGCGACGGCCTCAGTATGTATTGGATGCGAGGCAAAAAGAATACTTGTCAGAAAAGATAGTTTCGCGTCATTGTATAAAAGATTGATAAAAAAATATAAACTTAATGCAACCAAAGAATGGAGTAAGGTATTGGTGAGATGATATCCTCTGACATCCAACCCATGGAAAAAATAGTTTATCGTATATGTGAGCATCTGAATTGGGCGATAAAAAGTCGTCTTAAATCCGGCTCCCGCGCCAAGATCACTAACGAAAATATTACCCACTTTGGAAAAGCTTCTAATGTGTTCGTTCTCCTGCACAAGAAACTGATCATCCCATATGAAGCCACCGTCCAGAGAGTTGTGGTAAGCAAAAAGGCAGACGATCAATATCCCGATGATATGCGCGACCGTTACCACGAATCTCTTGTCGACATTCATTGCCGAATCTGCGAAATTTTCAAGTCTGTCTCTTTGCATATATGGTTGATGTAGATTTCATACAGAGGTGCTTATGGTATGCGGCTTTTAGATGGGCATTACGCCTTGTTCAGGTCCTCCCGGTAGCTAACTTGCCTTTATGGTAAAGACGAAGCGGGCTCCCCGGTCTTTCTTATTCTCCGCCCATATCTTCCCGCCTTGAAGCTCCACGATCTCTTTTGCGATCGATAAACCTATGCCTGTACCGGTGTCACTAATGCTGCTTCTTCGACTCTTTCCCCCAAAATAGCTTATCAAATCTTTTGGAATAACGTTTTATCCATTCACGTGATGCCTCTTCCAGGCTGATCTCGTGAGCAAACTGCAATGAACGTAATGTCCTGTATTCATCTATCAAGTAGAGCTGCTCTACAAGCTTGACCTTAAAAGCGTCCGCGTATCGATAGAACGATACCCCTATATTGAATAATTTTGGATTCTCCGCATCAGGGGCAACATGCATGATCTTAGCTTTTACCTTAAAAAGTTTATCCTGGATAGGCAACTTCAGCATTATCATCTTATCGGCCGCCAGGCGGTGCGTGGTCGAAAAGAGAAGCCCGCCCTGGCTAAGATTGAGCGTATTGCTACGGCCCAGTATCTTCTTTGGAATGTATTCAAAATCGAGCGGAAAAGATATCGGATGCCTTATGAAACGCCTTCTTTCGCATATCGGAAGCTTCTTGAGAGTGCCTTCATCTATCTTTTTGCGCCTTGCCATAACCTGAGTCTCCTAACTCGCTTTTCGATCTTTGGTTAGATCTTTTTAATCCAATGTAACCTGGTTGCAATGGAGCCCCCCACTGACTCGCCTTCGCCCTTCGGGCTACGGCGCAGTCCACTCTCCGCAAAACCCCGTGCAGGGCGACATCGCGCCGAAGCTAAAGACGCCGCATTCATCCACGCCCTTACAGGCGTGTTCTTCTGCGGAGGCGGATGAGCCTTTTTTCTTATAGATACATTATACCACGCAGCATTTGAAATATTCAAATCTAATATAAGATCTTGTAATGCCGTCTCGATTTTAGGTATTTTAAATTATATGGCGGGGTGCATAAATAGAAATGATCTCTGGCCGGTCAGTTTTGAAGGAGCTGATACAACTCATTGTAATATTCCAGCAGGGCTTTCAACGATCTAGCGAACAATGCTCCCAATATGTAACTCAAGACAATGATGATTATGCTTGCAACGATCTTAAGTGTTCTGCTATATCGCGGATTGAACCAGAGTAGAGGTAGCGCGAAGGGCCCTACAAATAGAAGGGCCACTACTAAAGTGCTGGTGCTAAAATACCACTTGACCTGCGATCTATTTTTTAAGAATTCGCCGCAGTGCTTGCATTTAATAGCTTCGTCTTGTATCTCTTCAGCGCAAAATGGACATCTCTTCATCTTCTATTATCGGTGAGCGCATGATCTTCGGAGTTATTCTTCATCATCAAAATTTACAGCGCGTGGACTTGTCGGTTTGCCGTACTCTTCCAGGTCATCTTCGCTGCGAAAAAGCGGTTTTTCTCCGGATAGACTCTTTCTCTTCTTGCGCTTTCTAGCTTCCATACCTGCCCACACAAGAAACCCTATCCAAAGGAGAGAAACAATAATAATAAAAAGACGCCGCATACCACGCCTCCGGGGTAGCTATATTACCATTCATAAGCTGTTGACTCTTAGATCTTACAGCTTATGACTTCGAAATACTTGGAGAACACACGCACACAGGAGCACACGAACACAGGATTCGAATAAATTGTTTTCAGCTTTAAGTTCTAAGCTTTAAGCCGTAAGCTCCAAGTTCAAATCACATCACATGGCTTATAGCTTATGGCTTACAGCTTATAGCTTCGTAATATTTCAATTGTATTTCAGTAAAGCTGCGGCGCCTATTCCTTCCCCCACAGGTTAATGATTATACCTATAAGCATTATGCCGTTTGCAACGACCATTCCGGCTGTCGCTGTTGCCCTCGCAGCGCCAAATCCGATTGTATTAGATCCTATAAACCTTCCCCCGATCGCATAGACAAATACCAAGATCCCTAATACCGAAATAAATACGCCTGCGTTCTTCATGGTCATGCCTCCTTGTCTTAGCTCTGCCGTGTCACCATAACACAAGATCGCCAGGTCACAAGATTCGATATTCAAAAACTGCTAACCTTTTGTTTTGGTGACGCCGTAACCGTCTATTAATTGGAATATACCTGAATACATAAGAAATTGCAAGAGATAGGTTAGCCATACAGGTCGAGAACAATAACGAACTACGTTCTATCCTTGTTTCTCTTTTGTCATCTCGCTTGAGACGAGAACTGCGCCCCAAACAAGCACCGTTGTAACGATTAATCTTAGTGCTCCATTCAAAAAACTTTGCCCAAACCCCAGGAAGATCAGGATTACCACAGAAGTGACCAGCGCCACCAGCCATTTAATTTCTGCTTTCATAATTAACACCTCAAATAACAGCTTACTTAAGAGCGCCCAATAAGTCAAGACCTGATTAGCTTTCGAATTGATAAATGGGGACGTCACCCATTTATTGAATACTTATTGTGTTTGGCTACGGAGAGACTGCGTTCGCCTACGGCTCACTCCGCTTTGGGGCGGGTGATTCTTTTTTCGTATAAGGTAATATTCCTGTTGCAGTTCCAATGATTGCTATTACTGCTGCCGCAAAAAAAACAATTCCTCCATATTCTTGAGTAAAGCTTGCCCCTGCTTGAGCACCAGATGTGGGATTACCTTTAAAGCCGACTATAGCCCCCCTAATAAAACCGCCTATAAAATTAGTTGTAATATTAATAATAGAAAGCCACCCCATACCAAGAATAATTCTTTTCATTTTCTTCTCCTTTTCTTCCCCATCATCCCTCCTTAACTTCAGCTTTAAGTTATAAGCTATAAGTTTTAAGCTTAAAGCTTACGGCTTATGGCTTACAGCTTCTTTCACCTAAACATCTCCTCCTTCGACTCGCTTCGCTCGCTCAGGACTCCGCTTCGCTACGTTTACCTTGGGGCGGGCTTATTTTAATTGCTTCCGCAGGACAAACCCTTTCACATCCTCGTCGCCTATCGCATTTGTATTCGTTTGTTGCCTTGCATTTTCCTGTTTTCTCATCTATCGAAAGAATGCCTGTTGGACATAGCTCTACGCAGTTTTCGCATCCTGTGCACAGATTTTCGTCTATAAGCACTATCTTCCTTGAGCTCTCTCTCATCTCCATCATTCCTCCTTAACTTCAGCCTTAAGCTATAAGTTTTAAGCTTAAAGCTTACGGCTTATGGCTTACAGCTTCTTTCACCTAAACATCTCCCCTATCCTCCTCACTCCACTTTCCTAAAATCACCCATGTCGCTTGCAACCTCAATAAAGATATACCTGAGCTTCTTATCTCTCATCAGCGGTTGATCAGTTAAACTATTATCGAGTTCTTCAATATAAAAATCAACAGGTTTGCCAATGGATACACCATTACTCTCTCTGAACATCTGTATAAGCTGTGTAATAACAATAACCTTTTGTTCGTAGTCAAGTTTAAGATACGCTTCTACGGACAAATTGGCATCTATTTTATTCGGGGCGGGTTGGCTTATATCCGGTTTATCGGGTTTGTCAGCACATGCTTGAGAGCTAAAGAGGATGAACCCAACTATAATCCAAATCATAATCCTTTGTTTTGTGGTGAAGATCATTTAAACACCTCCTTTATCTGCCTTCGGTCGATACGCCTATCCGCTGAACTTAATTCTTCGAGCCTAAACCTATCCGCTATACGCTATTCGCTATACACTAACCAATGCTTCGCATTAATTAGAATATACCTCCAAGACTAGAGAATTGCAAGACTATAGACGTGGCTTTTGCGCTTTATCGGCTCTTTTGCGCCCTTTGCGTTAAACTATTTTAAAAAACAATGCAGCAAAATCACAATTGCTACGTCTATATATATGGAGGGAGAAAAACGCAAAAGGAACCGCGAAAATGCAAAATATGTAAAATACGGGCCTTTGCGGAGAAAAGATTAGAAACATGAGGTCACAGATTGTGACCGCAAAAAAGAAAGGGGGTGTTACAAATGGAGGTTTTGAACGTCAGGGTTGACAAGATGACGAAGCTCGAGACCGACGGAAAGCTGAAAGCGTTCTGCGATCTTATCTTCGGCGATCTCTTTACGGTCCGGGGATTCAGGGTCGTAAATGGCGAAAAAGGCATCTTTGTCGGCATGCCGCAGCAGGTAAGCAAGCAGGGTAAATGGTTCAGCGTGTTTACGCCGGCAACAGAGGAGATAAAAGAGTACCTGAAAGAGGTTATTCTAAAGGCTTACCAGGAGGAGGAATAAATAAGATGAAAGGGAGAAACCGCACTCTGGGTAAAAAGGGAGAGGATATCGCAGTGCGGTTTCTTACCCGCAAAGGTTACAAAATTATCGGAAGAAATGTAAGAACCTATGTCGGTGAGATCGATATCGTTGCCAGAAAAGAACCTTCTATCGTGTTTGTCGAAGTAAAGACGCGAAAGAGCAGAACCTTCGGTCCCCCCTACACTGCCATAACGATTAAAAAAACGAGAAAACTGATTCAATGCGCACAGTGTTATTTGAACATGAAACAGATCGTGGATTCACCCTGGCAAATCGATGTAGTTTCCGTTCAAATTGATGACATTTTTGGGTTCATAAAACGTATAGAGATAGAACACTTTAAAGATGCTATAGAAGAATAAGAAAGGAAAGTTGGTTATGATAGCTAAGTCATTGTCATGTTGTGTAGTAGGAATAGATGCCTGCAAGGTAGATGTAGAAGTTGACATAGCCGAAGGTTTGCCATCATTCAATATAATAGGATTGCCGGACGCCGCGATACGAGAGTCCAGGGACCGGATAAAATTTGCCATAAAAAATTCCGGTTTTACTTTCCCAAGGGGAAAAATAACCGTAAACCTTGCTCCCGCTAATGTCAAGAAAAGCGGTTCCAGTTTCGATCTACCGATTGCGCTCTCGCTCCTTTGCATAGCAGGCGCAATAGAGCAACCCGATCTATCGGAATGCGCGTTCTGCGGGGAGTTGTCCCTGGATGGAAGACTTAAAGGGGTAAGGGGCGCTCTTCCTATATCTCTTGGACTAGCAGAGATGCGCGTCAAAAGATTAATTTTGCCAAAAAAGAATCTTGCGGAAGTTGTGTATGTAAATGGTATCGATATTTATACCTTTGATAGATTGACCGATATAATAAGATTCTTGAACAATAAAGTGGAGATATCGCCTCAAAATAAGATTACTTTTCCCAAAATGAAATTCAAAAGTAGCCATAAGGCCGACTTCAGCGATGTCAAAGGACAGGAGCATGTCAAGCGCGGCCTCGAGGTTGCTGCCTCGGGTGGTCACAATGTCCTACTGATCGGACCACCCGGGTCCGGCAAGAGTATGTTGGCTAAACGTGCTATAACTATACTATCGGAAATAACAATGGACGAAGCGCTGGAAACATCGAAGATACACAGCGTAGCAGGGCTACTCTCTCCCAATAAAGGGCTCATATTAAAAAGGCCGTTCAGGGATCCTCATCATACCATATCAGATGCGGCTTTAGTTGGTGGCGGAACGATCCCCATGCCGGGAGAGATAAGCCTTGCGCACAATGGCGTGCTCTTTCTTGACGAACTTCCGGAATTCAAGAGAAATATTCTCGAATTACTGCGGCAACCTATAGAGGACGGGAAGATACGAATTTCGAGGGTCCAGGGGAATAGCGTCTATCCGTGCCGTTTTATGCTGATCGCGGCAATGAACCCGTGCCCGTGCGGGTTCTTTACTGATCCTAAAAAGGAGTGCCATTGTACGCCTTACCAGATCCAAAGGTACCTTAGTAAGATCTCGGGTCCCCTGCTGGACCGGATAGATATGCATTTAAACGTTCCGCGCTTAAATTACGATGAGCTCTCC
>JBDRHE010000038.1:0-20769 GCA_043817155.1 Candidatus Omnitrophota bacterium
TATAGCTCTATATATCATTATGTTATGACATAATATACTTAATAAGTAATATAGTATACAGCATTTGCCAAAAGATTGTCAAGCACGAAGGACTATTCGAAGGACTTAGAGAGCTATAAGCCATAAGCCGTAAGCTATAAGCAATGTGATATGATTTGAGCTTATAGCTTAAGGCTTAAAGCTTAAAGCTGTTAGCACAAGATATATACCATTGAAATACATGGAAATGCAATTGAGATACATTGATATACATTGAAATGCGATGGAAATGCGATTGATATGCGATGGATGATACGTACTACTCGTCTTTGCGAGGCCTGTTAGATATGAATATCTAACAGGCCGAGGTGCCGTAAATAGACGAGCGCACCGAAGCAATCTCAAACTAGCTCGAATGAGATTGCGTCGGAACGCTCGAATATTCCGGTTCCTCGCAAAGACGAAGGAAGCAGAGATTGTCCCGCCGTTACTTTCGTCCGCCTCGGCGAGCCGAAGGCGAGACGGGTATGGCGGGGTCCCGCAATGCGTGAACAACGGCGGGAAAGGCCACGGACATCCATCGTCCGTCGTAGGGTATATGTGCGTTTACTCCGGGTAGCCCACCGGTTGGGTCAATATGATGTGCTGATCCTTTCCTAGTTTCATTATCTTCGCTAGGGCCGGCTTGTTTACCATTCCAAGCACAACCGTTGCCAAGTTTTCCGATGCGCAGAAGAGATACACGTTCTGGCTTATGAATCCTGTGTCGGTCGCTGAGTAGAATACCTTGTCCGCCTCCTCGCCTCCCATCTTCGCAAAATTGGCAACGTAGATGAGGTTAAGAGGAGCCCTCTGGGTAAAATCTTGCTTTCCGGTAAATTCACGTATATCTTCTGCCAAAACCGGCACCAGAGTCTGTTTCTGGGCATCATACAAGTAAAGCCCGCCTTTCATGGCAACATAGATATCGATCTCCTGCCGGTTCCCGGCCGATGGCGCTGTATGTTTACCTTCTCCCGGCCTGTTTATACCAAATGCTGCCCAAAGAAGGTTTGAAACGACATCAAGGGGAAGCTCCTTTTCGCTAAAGGAGCGAACGCTCTTCCTATCATTTAACGCAACCATAAGGCTCTTCCCGCTTCCAAGCTGCGGCTCTGAAAGTTTGATAGGCTTCAGTTCCGCCGCAAAGACTGCGGAATTGCATAAGTAGATAGCGATCAAAAAAATAATAAAAAAGAACGTTCTTTTCCTAATTATTTCCATCTTCTTACTCCTCTCATTTAAATATTATAGGTTCGATCCTTCATGAGCCTCAAATATTCTACCAGATTATAAAAGAATGTCTAACAAAATATACGCTACCCATTTCCTCTCACAGCCTAATCACAACCATCATACATAAAGTAGGGGAGGTTTAAACCTCCCCTACCTCATGATAGTCATACCTGTGTAACGAAACATCCACTTTAGTTTCTAATAATCTGATTTAACGGCTAATAAAAAAGGCCGATAAGGCATTCGGCATAAGGTAGACCTATATTTTTTGGTCGCTACCACGTATGTCGGCAACTCAGCCACCATATCGATCGTCGTGACCCTTTTTAGCCTTTGAGGCTATTACCTTTTTTCAGGTCTACTAGTTGCGATCGACGTAGGTCTGTAGCTTTGCGTCCTGCGATTTCCCGCAGTTTGCCCCATTAGAGATTCTCTCTCTAACGTGGCAACCCCCAGTTACTTGAACGGGGTTTGCCCCTATCGGCTACATATATTATACCATATAATCTAGCTTTTTACAAGCCTAATAGAATATTATTTATACCTCTCACAACCTAATCACAACCATCATCCATAAAATAGGGGAGGTTTAAACCTCCCCTATTTTATGATAGTCATGCCTGTGTAACGAAACATCCACAATGCCAATTATATTAACTACTGCGTTACTTCAGAAGTATCTTTCAGGTACGTTAGATATTCGCTGTTCGTCGTCAGGATCATTGTCGTCTCTTCATCAACTGTATTCCTATACGATTCAAGGGTCTTTAGAAATGAGTAGAACTCGGGATCCTTATTATACGCGTTAGCGTATATGCTGATCGCCTCGGCATCGGCTTTTCCCTTGATCTCCTCGGCCACCTTATAGGCTTCTGAGGTTATCTCATTTAGGTCCTTACCCATCCGACCTTCTATCTCAGCCTTCTTTCCCTGGCCTTCCGACCTGTATTGTTCCGCGGCGCGCTTACGTTCGGATATCATCCTCTCGAAAACCTTCTTCTGCACATCCGATACATAATTTATCCTCTTTATCCTGACATCGATCAGTTCGATACCGTATTGGGGCACGATCTGCGCCGCCTCACGCAATATGCCTCTCGTAAGAGCTTCCCGTCCAAAATTTATCTCCTCGATCTCTCCGGCTATCTGGTCTATGGAATCCTCTTCCTTATCAACGGCGCGCTCCTCCATGATCCTGTTAGTATTCCTTACCGGCTCGAATAGATTCTGGTTCGTTATGAAGTCTCTTGTGGCTGAATCTATTATATCGTCGAGCCTTGCGTGGGCCCCGGTTTCACTACTCACAGACTGCATGAATTTTAGAGCGTCCACGATCTTCCAACGAGCTGTCGTATCTACCCATATGTACTTCTTGTCCTTGGTCGGTATCTGGTTGGGATTGCCGTCCCATTCCAGAACCCTCTTATCAAAATAGTTGGCCTGCCGGATAAAAGGTATCCTAAAATGTAGGCCGGACTCTGTTATGGGCTTGCCTATCGGCTCTCCGAACTGTGTTATGACGACCTGCTGGGTTTCATCGATCGTATATACCGCGCCGCTTATCACGAGAAATACGATAGCGATCACCACGGCAGTTATAAAGGCAATAATGCTCCTCACTGGACACCCCCTTTTTCGCTAAGATTAAGAAGGGGCAATATGCCCTTCTGATCGGAATCTACTATAAACTTCCTGCCTACTTTTGGCAGGATGTCGTTCATGGCTTCAAGATACAACCTCTTCCTCGTGACATCCTTGGCGTTCTTATAGGCTTCCCATGTCGCATTGAACTTTGCGGCATCTCCCTTGGCCCTGTTTATCCTGTTAAGCGCGTACCCTTCCGCCTCCTTTATCGTCTTCTCAGCTTCACCGCGAGCTTTAGGAATTATCTTATTATATCTCTCCCAGGCCTCGTTTGTGGCTTTCTCCTTCTCCTGTTTGGCTTCATTCACCTCGTTAAACGAGGGCTTTACCTCATCGGGCGGGTTGACATCCTGGAGTTTTACCGTTACTATCTGTACTCCGCTGCCATAAGAGTCGAGGATCTCCTGCACCTTATCCTGCACTTCCTGATTTGTCTCGACCCTTCGCGTATTAAGGACCTCGTTTACCGTATCGTCTCCCACGACCTGCCTCATGACCGCTTCTGAAATATTCCTTACAGTCCTTAGCGGATTTCTGATATTGAAAAGGAGTTTTACGGGGTCCTTTATTTTGAATTGGACGATCCATTCAACCACCAGGACATTGAGGTCACCTGTAAGCATGAGAGATTCATCGAAATAATTTCCCGTAGAATACTGGCTTACAATGCCCGGCCTTGTAGTCCTGAAGCCGAATTCTTCTTTGAATATATATTTCACTTTGACATTGTTTACCTTCTCTAAAAACGGCATCTTGAGATGCAACCCCGGGTTTGTGGACCTTGCGTATTTACCGAAGCGGCGTATTACGCCTACCTCGTCCGGACCTACCGAATAGAAACTGCCAAAGAGTGCCGCGAGAACCGCTATGCCTACAACAACAAAAGGTATGATCCCTTTATATTGCCGCAGCTTCTTCTGCGCCTCTTTTACAAAATCATCCGGAGAACCGAAAAGGTCTTCTGGTTTTTCAAAATCCGCCATAATTCTCTCCTCCTTTTTTTAATCGTAAAAGCGCAAAAATACCGCAAAGAGCGCAAAAGACCTCATGGGCGACCTGCCTTCGCCTTTTAGGCTACGGCAAGGTCCCGCCTTCCGATAGTATTGGCGGACATCGCGCCGAAACAGAAGATGCCTTCTCTCATTTCCGCCAGAGGCGAGACCTCGCCAGCTACTGCTGGCGGGCATTCCCGCTCTTACCAGCCTGCGCCCTTTGGGCTTCGGCTCGGCAGGCAGACGGGCTTTTCTGCTTAGGCGGATAAGATACTCTTCGCGCGCTGGATGGAACTATCTCCAAATCTTCCTTTTATCTTATCGATAGCCTTATGGATGTTCTCTCTTCTCTTGCCTACATTATCTTCAAAGAGACTGGCTCTGTATTTTGAAGAATGCGGATTTGACAAAGTGAGGTTCGATACCTTTACGCCCACAAGACGGACTCTCTTACCTTTTCTATCGAAGTCATTATAGAGCTTTTTTACTTCTTTGTAAAGCATATCCTCAAAATTGGTCGCTGCAGCTGCGGTAACAGCCCGGGTAAATGTTTTGAAGCCTTCGAGCCGTATCTTTAAAGTGATGGTCCTTCCTTCTATCCTCTCCTGCCTGAGACGGCCTGAGACCTTCTCGGAAAGGTACATAAGAGCGCTCTCTATTCTATCACTCTCTCTTGTGTCTTTGTCGAAAGTAATCTCATTACTTACGGATCTGGCCGCAGAGCCGGTCTCTACGTTTCTTGTATCAATGCCCCGGGAGAGCCTCCAGAACGCTACGCCATTCTTGCCGAACATCGCCTCCAATTCTTTTGCGCTTTTGGCGGCAAGATCGCCTATCGTATTTATGCTCTTATTTCGAAGCACCGCTTCCGTCTTTTTACCTAAACCCCATATCTTGGATACGTGAAGTGGCCGTAGAAAGTCTATAAGCTTATCCTTTTCTACGACCACGAAGCCGTCCGGCTTCTCAAGATCTGAAGCGATCTTGGCAACCATCTTCGTTGGGGCGAGGCCTACCGATGCTACAAGGCCTGTCTCTCTCTTTATCGCTGATTTAATAAGAAGGCAAGTCTTGCGAGGTGACCCAAACAGGTGAAAACTTCCGCTTATATCGAGAAAGGCCTCATCGACACTTATCGGTTCGACCTCGGGGGTAAAGTCATAAAGGATCTTATAAATTTGACGGGAGATCAAGCTATATTTTTCCATATCGGGTGGCACAAAGATGGCATGGGGGCATCTTCTGTATGCAGATGAGATAGGCATGGCGGAGTGGATACCGAATTTCCTTGCTTCATAAGAACACGTCGATACAACCCCGCGGCCCCTGCCCCTTTTGGGATCTGCGCCTACAACAACGGGTTTACCGCGATACCTTACATTATCGCGCTGTTCTATGGCTGCAAAGAATGCATCCATATCGACATGCGCGATATATCTCTCTTTTGACATCTGGCATATTATACAGCAAAAGCGCGGGGAAACATAGGTGTTTAAACATATGTAGGGGCGCCCCTTGTGGGCGCCCATAAAATTGATACACCTATCCAGGATTTTAATTTCCGACGGGTAATCCGGTAGGTGATTGCCATTCGTCGGCCATGTGACCGTAGAATGTGCCGGCCCTCTCTATGTTGGTGTCCTGAACGTACTGCTTCTGCCACAACTCGTCATGTGCAGAATCCCATATGTCGGAACCAAATTCCCATTTTAGCAGATCTTCAACCGCTATGAAATCCTGATAGCTCTCTTGTCTTGAGTCTGAAAGATAGGTAACGGTCGTCGTTACGCTGCCGTCGGGGTTAGCCGTATAAGTTAATTGATATTCAAACGTATTACCGCCGTCATCGTTTGCGGTAAGGGTAATATACTCAGGGATCTCACTGCCGACTTCATATCGGCCATCAAAGTTATATGTTATGCCATCGTTCGTCTGGCCACGTCCGTCAGTAATATATTTGCCCTGTGCCTGATCGTAATATCTATTTTCTTCAGCGAAGCTAACGGGGTTCCAGTCGCCACTACCGTCATATGTATAGCTGTATATATATTCGTTTTCCAGCCTTCCGGCAGAATTGCTATAAGTATAATACCTCCCACCTGAATTCGTAACATTATGCGTTGTATTATCGTATGTTGTTACATAAAAACCGCCGTAGTCAAAATCATTGCCCACATTACTTCCCAGATAAATATATTCATCTCGATAGCCGGTAGCATAACCGCCTTCTGCGTACAAGATCTCGGTTCTGCCCCAGCTCAGTAATGTATCTGTATTGCGCTGGCTGATGTATGTGTGACTATATGATGTAGGATAAACACCATCTTCATCAAAGCTTATATCCCAGTTGTAAATGTATTCATCGGTGTTGCCGTTGTGTGTATATGAATATGTCTCCTGCCCGGCCTCTGTGGTCTTTTTGCCGTCTTCTAAGTAAACGATTGACAGGTAATTATCGCCCCTTCTTTTTTCTTCTCTATCATCATAGATCGTTACTGTCACAGGCGCCGCGCTACCTGAGTCATAAACGATCTCTGCAACCTTTCCGGTCGATATGTCCACATAAAACTCTACCTTCTCAGTATAGGAATATGGCCAGTTGGGATCGTTGTATGTAAGATTGAGGTTGGCGGTTAATTTGTATGTGTCATCGTCTATCTGTTCTATGCTATCAACATCCAAACTTGCGCACGAAGTAATATTATAATGATCCCAATAATAACTGTTCATATTCCAGTCGCGGGAGGTAGCCTCTACCGTGGCAATTTCCAGAATTTCTTCGATCAAGTCGTGATCATAGCCTCTATCCCACCCCAGAACATCCTCTACGGTTATAATGCCATCGTGTTCCTCCTCATCGCCCGGGGTTATTACCGTAGTAGTCACATTTCCGTTAGCGTCAATTGTATATTCCATACGATAATGAAATGTCATACCATCTATCTCGGTTACATAAAGCTCGATAAAGTCGGGAATTCTTTGATCATAGTTTGTCGGATTATACTCGCCCGTGAAGCTATATGAAAGGTGATCTTCGGTTTCACCGTTGCCGGTCGTTACAATAACGCCATTTGCCGGATCGTAATTATTGTATTCATAGTAGTAGGAAGTCGTGGTCCAGTTATTGTTCGCTGGATCGTAATTGTATTCATATATACTTTCGCTCTCGAAAATTCCATCTCTATAGCTACTATAGCTTCCTGCGCTTCTTACTATGTTATGGGTATCGGGATCATAGACTTCGTCATAAGAGCCACTGTACTGGTAATCATCATATGTGGAACTATATGTAGAATGAGATGTCAATATATAACCGTTTGCGGCATATGTTATCGTTGCCGTATCGGTGCCCTGGGATAACCCGCTTTGCGTACCATCTTGCGTCTGGGTCTGGGTCCATGCGGATGTGCGTGTATACGAGCTGGGGAATACACCATCTGAACCGTAAACCCTCTCCCAGTTGGAAGTGTACATATAATCATATGTTATACCGCTATATGTAGAAGTAGATATCGATGTTTCGGTACCGACTTCTCTTGTCTTGCCATTGTCGTCAAGATAGGTAGTCGCGACATCTTCATATGTGGAAGTATAATTGCTTCCACTATATGTGTACACCCTGCTTCGCACTTCCCGATCGGCAAAGATATCTATTGTCATAGGAAAGCTGTTATCAGTATCATAAACAATTTGAACAACCTCACCCGTCACTATATTTACATAATATTCCACCTGTTCTTCAAAAAAATACGGCCAGTTGGGATCGTTCTGCATAAGATGGGTGGTTGCGGTTACTTTGTAAATGTCACCCTGCTCTTGTGAAATATCTGTCACTTCCAGATCACTACAGGATGTAATAAAGTAGTGCCAACCCCAGGTATCAAAATTCCAATTACGCGCCAGGGCATCCTGTATGGCAATGTGTTCGGCCAGATTCTCAGATCCCAAATAATCCCTTATTGCGATAATATCGGCCTCAAGCTGCCCTACAAGGTTATTGTACTCGGTTATAAGAGCGCTCATCTCATCTATGAGATCCTGTATGGATATTGAGTTACCGAGCAGTTGTTCGGCGAGGTCCAGGTCTCCTGCTTGAATGGCATTCCGCAAAGCTGTTATCGCGCTCTCTAGCTCTGTTATTCTGGCCAGTACGCGCTCCGATACATCGATCTCGGCAGGTAGATCTATGTGGCCAAATCCGTGGCCTGGTATGTTAGCAAGCTGACTGAATAGCGCCTCATACTCTGAGTGCAGACTCTCAAGGTCACTTCTGGCCTGGACGTAGAGAAGATCTTTATCATTCAGATCTACTTTGTAGCCGGTGTAGAGAGCGATCCTGTCATTCACCCGCTGCAGGAGGTCATTGTATCCGGCGATATAGGTTTCTATGTCGGTTATCCCGGTAGTCAATTCTGCTACGAGGTTATTGTACTCAGTTATAAGAGCGCTCATCTCATCTATGAGATCCTGTATGGATATTGAGTTACCGAGCAGTTGTTCGGCGAGGTCCAGGTCTCCTGCTTGAATGGCATTCCGCAAAGATGTTATCGCGCTCTCTAGCTCTGTTATTCTGGCCAGTACGCGCTCCGATACATCGATCTCGGCAGGCAGATCTATGTGGCCAAATCCGTGGCCTGGTATGTTAGCAAGCTGACTGAATAGCGCCTCATACTCTGAGTGCAGACTCTCAAGGTCACTTCTTATCTTAGCGCTGATCCCCTGACGTCCTTTGAGGTTTTGGATATAACTGCTATAGAGCGCAATCCGTTCGTCTACCAGTTCTGCGAGACTAGCATTCCTCTCTTCATCCTTCTCATTTTCTTGCTTACCCGCTTCATCGTCCCGGTTGCCTGCGCCCTTTAATAGACCGGCTGTAGCATCTTCCAGGTCTTTAGTCCCTTTGTCGAGCCCGCCTAATAGTTCTCCCGCGGATATATCTTGTGACAGCTTATCTTCGATTGCTTTAAGGTTATTATGTTCCACTGCGCTCCGTAAAACTAATATCTCTTCTTTTAACAGATTGAAGGTCATTTTCACCCGGTCGGAAAGATCTTGAATTTCGGGAGCTTTTACAGGCTGAAGGCGGGCCTCTTTGGGTAATTCTACCCTGTAAGTTTGATGTTCGATGTTTGCATTTTCAAGAATACCAAATAGATCTTTATATATGTCATATCTTCTGCTAAGTTCCGAGATATCGCGCTCATCCTTCTTGATCTTTTCGTAAGCTTTGCTCATTAGGCGGCTTGCCGGAGCCCTTAAAACCTCCACAGAGTGAATCTTGGTTATTATCATCAAACTTATTCCCTTGGCCGCCGGTTCGATAGTATCTGCTACTAATTTGACCACCTTGCCTAAGGCTTTCTCTGGAATAACACCGTCATTATCGATTATCAGGTAAGCAAGCTTTCCTTGCGAATTAAATAGGACGTGTGTTATCTTTTGTGAATACACCATGACATCGGGAGCTTCGTAAACAACACCGACTATAATCTCCTTTTTTGCCGTAGAATCTCTGCTTACTAAACCTTGACCTTCATACAGGTCGCTTAAAAATTCTCTATCCTTAACGTTCTCTACGCCAAGAAAATTTTTGGGTTTACTTCTTTCACTTAAAGTCGCAGGATTTCTGTTTAATTGCGTTAATTTATCCTGCCCGAAGGCAACATTACCCGCTAGTACAACTATCATCATAATAAGCATAATTCTATATATTTTTATCTTCATCTCAGTCCTCTATAATGCCCTTTTTAAACAATTTGTTAATTACCTGCAGCAATTTTGGGCAATCACCGCGCATGGCGGAATATAGTATCACTTATAGGATTATCTTCTCCTGAGCACCATATGTATATAGTATACGCTATAATGTGGGGTGAGCCAATGGATGGAAAGCTAGCTTTTTTATATTTAACACATTTCTTTCTAAGTAACAGTTTATCCAACGGAAGCAAGCACTCCCTTCGTCCTGCTAATCATCCGACTACGGGATAAGGAAGGTGCCCCCTCTTCTCAGGAGCCCTCTGCAATATGCAGATAAGTAAAATTCTCCCGCTTCATCCTCTCCCCAATCTCAAGAGAGAAGATCCGGGACCGGCATGATTTTAGGCCTCTTCAAGGGGATGGCAGAACTCGCCCCACACACGTCCGTAGGCTTTACATCGGTGTGTGGCCCTACAGAAATTCTGCTACAATATGCAAAAGCAGAATTTCTATAGGACAGTCCTAATGCAATTTTGCCTGTGTCAAAATTGTGTAGGGCTCAAACATCTGCCATCCTTTTTGTCTCATAACATGTGACAAAGGAAACCTTGAAGAGCCCCAAAATACATGCCTGAATTTTAAGGGCTCATTCAAAGAGGGTGCACCTTCCTTATCCTTAAGGAGACTGGGAAGGGCGGTAGCCTCATAAGAGCCTTAAAAATTAAGGCATTTTGTTCAGGGAGAGAAGAAGTTTCATTTGCCACATCCGTCTTCTATATGACAGAATGATAAAGAGAGCGGTAATATATGAGGCAAAGAGAGCCTTCAAATGTTTGAGCCCCGATTAGCGCCTCTTTAGGCGCTTCTATCGGGGCGAGTTCTTGAAGGCTCCTTCTTCTCTCCCTGAACAAAATGGCGACCCTTGACATCGAAGATGGCAAGGGATAATTTTTACTTATCAGATTATTATCAGAGGCTCTTCTGAGGCTACCGCTCTTCCCTGTCTCTCCTATAGCAAACTATGGCGGTAGAAGGCCTGTTGAGGTGTTTGAGGCAGTGGATGGCTTCCGCTGGCTAAACTGTTACCTTCCTAAAACCCTATATTAATTTCTCGATCTTCACAAAAATCAGACCACTCTCCGTATCGGCTACGCTGCTAAAGGCATATTTAGTCAGGTCTATGGCCCTTCCAAGTCTTTTATTCGGTCCTCGATCATTTACCCTAACTATAACGCTCTTACCGTTCCCTATGTTTGTTATTTTTAGACGGGTATTGAAAGGGTGGTCCCAGCTTGCGCACGTAAGTTCTTTTGCGTCAAAGACTTCGCCATTGGCTGTATATTTGTTAAGCTTCTCCCCACCCCCGTACCATGATGCAATTAAGCCCGTTTCACTACCTATGGCTACGGATGCAGTAAGAGCTAGCGTGATCGATAAAGAGACTGCGGATATGATGACTATCTTTTTAAATAATTTTATATTATGAATAAAAAAATTTTTGCCCTTTTTATACTCTTGCATCAAAGCTTACCCCCCCCCTACGATCTGACATGGTAAATGAGCGGAGCGTTCTCCAAAACAACGTTATTGATAGAAAGAAATGCATCCACAACTTCAGGGTCAAATTGCGTGCCGGCAAAACGCCTAAGCTCCATAAATGCTTCTTCCCTGCTCATAGGTCTTGAGCGATACGGTCTTTTAGATACCATCGCGTCGAAAGAATCTGCAACAGCGATTATTCTTGACCCTATGGGGATATCTTTACCGCTCTTCTCGGGATCGGGATATCCCCCGCCGCCAAAACGTTCGTGATGATGTTTGACTATATCAATAACTGAATTTAAAATGCCGGCCTCTCTGAGAATGTTGACGCTCGTTTGCGGATGCTTAACCACCTCTTGCCACTCATTCTTTGTGAGCATCCCGGGTTTATTCAGTATCGCTTTATCTATCTCAAGTTTGCCTATATCATGAAAGAAGGCGGCCAGTTTTATTTCAAGGATCTCGCGCTTCTTCAGTCCCATGGCCTTTGCTATTCTCGCTGATTGCTTGACAACATTTCTGCTGTGCTCGCCTATAAATTTATCCTTAGAGTTGAGTAAGCGCGTAAACTTCCTTATGGTTCGGGTAAAAAACTTTCTTTTAAGCATATCAGGAGCTCCGGGTTTCTTTAAATTAAAAGTTTTTACCAAGTGACAAAAAAAATAAGCCTATCAAGCTTTTTCGTATGTTTACTTAGCTATAGAAAGTATAGCCTACGAACCGGAAGAAGACAATACTCCGATATATAGCTTTTGTATACTTAACTCGACTGCTGAATAGGCAACCAGGTTACCTGCCTGCCGGCAGGCAGGGATTTGGCAGTTTGGCTAAATGGCGCATTATACTTTTTTAACACAAATTGGTACAGTCTTTCTTAAGTAGCGAGTAGCAAGTAGAGAGTTGAGAAAGTCCTTCTTGCTACTTGCTACTCTCTACTCGCTACTTGTCGCTTATCTGCGCTGATCCGTGTAAAACTGAATAGGCAACCAGGTTGGTTTTGGCAGATGAAGCGTTACCTAAGTACTTGAGCCAGTACAATTGTCGGTATTTCAGGGGCGGTAGGTGCGGGGCACACGGCCGGTAATGCCGGTTACAATTTCGTACGGAATAGTGCCTGCCAGGCGGGCGAGGCGCTCGACACGTATCTCTTCACTGCGCTGTCTTCCGATAAGTACAACTTCGTCTCCAACCCTTACATTCTTGATGTGCCCCACTTCGATCATGGTCTGGTCCATTGTTACCTTTCCAATAACCGGGGCCTTATGCCCTCTTATCAGGACCTCTGCCTTATTAGACAGTATCCTTCCATAACCGTCCGCATAGCCTATGGGGAGAGTCGCGATCTTCGTGTAAGATTGGGTTATGTATGTTCTCCCATAACTTATAGACCTGCCCGGAGGGGTCTTCTTTATAAACGTGACCTTTGTTTTGAGAGATAACGCGGGTTTCAGTTTTATGAGGCGCGCGAAGTTCCTCTTCGGATATACACCGTAGATTATAATGCCCGGCCTTGCCATGTTAAGATGGGACCTTTTCCAGTCGATCACCGCTATAGAGTTTGCCGCGTGCTTTAGCGGAATGCGTATGCCAATACTATCTAAATTCTGCAGGATATCCTCAAATGAATCGATCTGGTACTGCGTAAAAAATTTGTCCCGCCCGGCTATAGAAAAGTGCGTATATATCCCTTCTATATCCACGCGGGGAGACCTTCTTTTCACGTCTATTATAAATTCTACAGCATCCTTATGCCAGACACCGATCCTGCCCATCCCGGTATCGACTTTAATGTGCACCTTGGGCTTAAGTCTCTTACCTGCCGCCTGCTCACACGCTTTTAGGACGTCCTTATTACACAAAGTCAGCGTTACATCATTCCTGCATGCGGCTTCAACCTCCTGCGGTAATACGGACCCTAATATCAATACCGGTAGCCGTATACCCGACTTCCTGAGCATCACCGCTTCATCAAGCGTAGCTACGCCAAGATACCCGATCTTAAGCTCTTCCAGAACCCTTGAGATCTCGATAATGCCATGACCGTAAGCGTTGGCTTTTACGACGGCCATGATATTGACCTTTCGGCCAAGCGCGTTTTGTATCTTTCTACAATTATGCCTTACAGCCTTTAGATCTATTTCGGCCCAGGTCGGACGGTAGTTTGTAGTCATCTCGACACCTGGCAATATTGCGAATGGAGGTACATCGGCGCAAGTTTATCCGGATTCGCGAACCCTCTTCTTTTTGCCATCATAAGTCCTTGCATAGCAATTACTTCCGCGCTTGGATACCAGTCATCGTTCGAGATATGTATAAGCGCGCTCTTCTTCAATCGGTCACTATAAAGTTTAATTGCATCCCCAAATACAAGGGTTGGTTTATCTATCTTATCAATAAGCGCGTCAATGTCAAGAAGCATATAGCGCGTCAGTCTTTTTAGATCAGCCTTCTTTTGGCTTTGCGCTCCGGTATAGATTTTTTTGTATAAACAAGCGTAGACTTTTTTCTTCTTTGCGTCTATAAGCGGGCATAGAACAGGTTCCCTGGCGTCAATAAAATTATTTGCTATGGCATCGAGCGTGGGAACAGCTACGATGGGTATACCCAAAGCCATGTTTAGGCCCTTGCATGTGGCCACGCCGATCCGGAGCCCCGTAAACGAACCCGGCCCGATACTGATTGCGATAACGTCTATGTCTTTAAACTTTAAACCTGTCTTCTTTAATAGCGTCTCTATCGTTGGGATAAGAAGCGCGAAGTGCTGTATCTGACCCCTATCCTGAAAGCTTGCCAGAATGCTGGCATCTTTTGCGATCGCTACACTTAAATACTTTGTCGAAGTCTCTATGGCTAGTATGTTCATAAGTTTCAGATATAATTTCTAAATTAAAAATTAAATACAAAAAATCAAAAACAAAAAACACATATTAAATCATTGCTGTCCAAATTAGCTTTTTGTCATTCCCGCGGAAGCGGGAATCCAGACTAAACTCTCGCCTGGATCCCCGCTTGCGCGGGGATGACATATGAGAAAAGCGGTCATGACAAAGTTTCGAATGTCAAAACGCTATTTCCGTCGATATGGTACAACTCATTTGGACATGAATGATATTAAATATACAAAAATATTTTTATACCTTTAATATCTGTTTTTGGTCTTTGGTCTTTGATTTTTGGCTTTTGGTTTTTATATCGATCGCCCTCTTATCCCCGCCCAGGTGCTTGAACTTGACACAAATATGTTTCTCGGGTAAGGCATCCGGGGACCTATCGGCCCATTCAACGACCGATACACCTTTCCCGTAAAATAGATCTTCGCACCCTACTGTTTCGAGATCATGGCTGGATTTTATCCTATAAAGATCGAAATGGTAAAGAGGGATCCTTCTCGATCTCTTTAGCAAATCGGTGTATTCTTTCATTATAACGAAAGATGCGCTATTTACATATTCATACTCTTTGACGCCGAGCGCTTTGGCAATACCTTTTGTAAAGATCGTCTTACCCGCGCCAAGTTCACCTATTAAAGCTACCACACTACCGCGAGCCAGAGTCTTGCCTAATCTGTAGCCCAGATCCAGTGTTTCAGCGGGGCTTTTCGTTATGTATCTCATAAATTTTAGCTCTAGGCCCTAAGCTTTAAGCTCTTTTATTAGACTATAGACCATAGACTAAAGATTATAGACTTTGGATTGCTTTCTTCTTTCCCGACGCTACTATCGTATGGCGGAGTCCCGCCATACCCGTCTCGCCTTCGGCTCGCCGAGGCGGACGAAAGTAACGGTGGAACAATCTCAGAATCCCATCTTTTCATATGTCATTCTCCCACATGTCATTCCCGCGTAAGCCTGCCTTCCGGCAGGCAGGCGGGAATCCATGGATGCTCTCTTCGAATCTACTCTGGATCCCCGCTTTCGCGGGGATGACAGAACGGAGATTGCTTCGGTGCGCTAATCTATTTACGGCACCTCGCAAAGACGACATAAAGACATCCGTGTTTACAAATGCTCAAATCCTTTAGGTTTTAAAGTCTTCGCCTTTCCGCTCTCTTCGATAAGCTTAACGCCAAACCGTCTATCGACTATCTCGCCTATCAGCGTAATGGGGAGGTCATCTCTCCTTCCCATACGCATTATCATCCTCCTGGCCTCTTTTAAGGAGATCGTGAAAAGAAGTTCGAAATCTTCGCCCGAGCAGATTGCTCTATCGAGCGGCTCTGAGTGTTCTGAAAGCGGTAAAAGGCTCTTATAGACACGCGCCCCGACCCTGCTCGCCTTCGTGAGTCTATTAAGATCCATTGCCAGGCCATCTGAGAGGTCTATCATCGAACGTACTTTAAAATTATCAACAAGCACCCTCGCTTCTTTTGCCCGGGGTACAAAAGTGAGATGTTTTCTTTTTCCTTCACCGATCGCTCCCGTTACGAATATTAGATCGCCGGGCTTTGCGCCGCTTCTTCTGGTAACCTTCTTCTTATCTACTTCACCTATTAGCGTAACACTTAAGACGACCTTATCGGAACTATTTGTGTCTCCCCCCACCACCGTTACGTTAAATTCTTTGCAGATCTTCTCTATACCTTTCGTCACCTCTTTTAGATATCTTCCGCTCTTTTTGCGCGGGATACCGGCTGACACAACGGCATATCTCGGAGCGCCCCCCATTGAAGCTATGTCACTTATACTGCAGGCCATAGCCTTCCATCCTATCTGAAATGGCTTAGCGCGATTAGAGAAGTGCGTGCCTTCGATGATCATATCGGTAGTTAGCAATAGATATTTATCTTTTGTATAATCAATGATCGCGCAATCGTCCCCTATGCCCTTTACAACAGGCTTCTTGACCCGGAATCTACGGGTTATGTATTTTATGTATTCTAATTCTCTCATCTTATTATGCACGGATCGGCACACCTGCCTACCGGCAGGCAGGCAATCTCATCTCACCTCGTCTTTGCGAGGCACCGGAATATTCGAGCGTGCCGAAGCCCCGCCGCATGCTTCGCATGGCGGGATCCCGCAATACGATAGTAACGGCGGGACAATCTCTGCTTCCCTCGTCTTTGCGAGGCACCGGAATATTCGAGCGTGCCGAAGCAATCTCATCGAGCTAGTTTGAGATTGCTTCGGCGCGCTCAGCTATTTACGGCACCTCGCAAAGACGAGTTATGTATCTGTGCTCATCTGTGCTTTAGAGCGCTCTTTTAATACTTCGAGCAAAGGGCTTGCGCAAGATCCCTTTCTCTGTAATGATCGCTGTTATAAGCCTGTTCGGCGTAACGTCGAAAGCCGGGTTATATACATTTACATCTTTAGGGGCGATATACGTATTGCCGATCTTCTTTACCTCAAGAGGATCACGCTCTTCTATTATTATCTCTCTGCCGGTCTTTAAGCTTGTATCTATTGTAGATAAGGGCGCGGCAACGTAGAAAGGTATTTTATGGTAACTCGCCAGAACAGCGAGGCTATACGTCCCTATCTTGTTGGCAACGTCTCCGTTAGCGGATATTCTGTCGGCTCCTACTATCGCTTTATCGATCTTTCCCTTTGCCATGAGACTTGCGGCCATATTGTCACATATGAGCGTAGTATCTATGCCCTCTCTTACAAGCTCCCACGCCGTAAGGCGCGCGCCCTGGAGAACGGGCCTTGTCTCATCCGCATATACCTTTATCTTTTTGCGATCCTTTTTAGCGGCGAATAGCACCCCGAGCGCCGTCCCATAATCGGCTGTAGCCAGCCCCCCCGCGTTACAATGGGTGATGATCCTGTCATTTTTTTTGATCAAAGTATTCCCGAGTCTTCCCATCCGCCTGCATATCTCTTTGTCTTCCCTGAGGATCCTTTTTGCTTCTTTTAAAAGAAGATCCTTTATGGCGCCTACTTGAGCCTCTTTGTGCTTATATGCTACCTCGCTCATTCTTTCAAGTGCCCAAAAGAGATTCCTTGCTGTGGGACGCGAGGTGGATAAATACATTGTCGTCTTATCGATTGCTTTTAGGATATTGGCCTTTTTATCTTTTACCCCAAGATACACCCCAAACGCCGCCGCTACGCCGATAGCCGGAGCGCCCCTTATCTTCATCGTCCTTATGACCCTCCATACGTCCCCCGCAGAATCACAGTAGACAAACTTAAGTTTATTCGGAAGCAGTGTCTGGTCTATTATCTTTACCCTGTTATTCTTCCACTCTATTGTCGGTACAGGCATTTTGTTCTCCTCTCTTTATTCCACCCCCGGGCTGAGATAAAAGAGGTTGTCGTGAACAGCCCGGGGGTGGAATAATATACTCAAATCAAACTGTTAAAGTACTTAAACATAAACACCATAAGAACGCTTGCGGCATTATTGAGCACGTGGAGCGTTATCGAAGGTACAAGACTTCCCGTCTTTTCGTATAAGTAAGCCAGGACAATTCCAAGAATAGCGATCGGGATAAATCCTACCAGAAAGAAACTCATAGCGTGCGTATGCAAAAAAGAAAAGAGAACACTTGTTAAAAGGACCGCCCAGAATATGCCCAGCTTTCTCTTGACAGCGTTATACATCACCCCCCTAAAGAATATCTCTTCAATAACCGGTCCGAGTACAGCCGCTACTATACCGGAGAGCGCAATAAGGGCGACGCTCTTCTCCGCAAGGAATAGTCCCACTATCGGCTGTGGCGGCGGCTCTATATTAAAGATGTTCAGTATGATGTATACAACGACCCCTATAATGAAGATGACCGGAAGGACGACAATGTAGCCGCAGACACCATACATAATGTTGCGCGCTATATCCTTCTTTACAAAGCCGAAGGCCGAGAGCTCCCTTCTATAGATCTTGCGCATAAATCTCAGGATAATAAAAAGGACTATGAGATCGAGCACGATCGTATCGAATGTCATTCTGAAGTTATCATTCTTAAAGAATGTTAGCCCTGTCCCTAACGCGGGTTCTAAAAATTTTGTTATGAAGCCAAACGCAATAAAGAAGACGTACGTGAGCGCAAGCGAAAGGATAATGATCCTGAATATATCGCCGATCTCCCACGGCGGAGGCCGCGCGAAATGCGTCTTCCTTATGATCTCCTTCTTTTTAATGAGCGCGTAAATAAAATATCCGCCTATCGCAAGACCGGCTAGAAATACAAGAAGTATAAGCATGTTCATGGCTATGTAGAAGAGGTATAACGGGAGATTCTTCTTAAGCATCTTATCGATCTTTTGCGTCCGCTCCTTGGCTTCCTCAAAGCCTACAAAGAGGTTTATCTCCTCCTCTTCCCGGGTCGCCCCTACTTGATCGAGCTCCTCCGACGTTCCTTTATCATGCCCCAAGCGTGGCAGGAAGATAGCGCTAAGAATAAAGCAAAATAATATAACGTAAAGCCAGTTCTTTTTAAAAAAAGTGTTTATGCGCATCTAACCTCATCCTTCCTCGTCTTTGCGAGGCACCGTAAGATTCGAGTGTGCCGAAGCCCCGCCGCATGCTTCGCATGGCGGGATCCCGCAATACGATAGTAACGGCGGGACAATCTCAAGCTTACCTCGTCTTTGCGAGGCACCGATATTTTCCGAGCGTGCCGAAGCCCCGCCGCATGCTTCGCATGGCGGGATCCCGCAATACGATAGTAACGGCGGGACAATCTCGCTTACCTCGTCTTTGCGAGGCACCGATATTTTCCGAGCGTGCCGAAGCAATCTCGTCGAGCTAGTCTGAGATTGCTTCGGTGCGCTCGGTTATTTACGGCACCTCGCAAAGACGAGTAGTACGTATCATCCACCGCATATCAATGTATTTCAATTGTATTTCCATTGTATTTCATATCGGCAGCTTGAAGAGCCTCTTCGCATTCTCCGTAGTTATTCTCTCGACCTCATCGGCCGAAATATCGAGTATCCCGGCAAGGGTGTCCCTAAGCTCTGTCAGGAACGAGGGTTCATTCCTCTTGCCCCTGTACCTCTGTGGCGCCAGGAATGGAGCATCGGTCTCCAATAAAAGCCTGTCCCTCGGAACATCCCTTGCGACCTCTCGCAAGGCTGTCGCATTCTTAAATGTCAGGATGCACGTAAAGGAGACGTATAAACCGAGATCCAGCACATCACCAAGAAACCTCTTATCCCCTGAAAAGCAGTGCATTACGCCGGACACAGGACTTATGCACTCGTCCTTTAATATGGCCAGCACATCGGAAGAGGCATCTCTCATGTGTATAACAAGCGGAAGCTCAAGCTTGCGGGATAACGTTATAAACCGCTTAAAGACTTCCTTCTGCTTTTCAGGTGATGTGCGCTTCCTGTAATAATCCAGCCCTGTTTCACCGATCGCGACTACCTTATCACTTTTTGCAAGACGCTCTATTTCAGCAAATGCATCCTCACCTGCTTCATCCGCGCTTTCGGGATGAATACCGCAAGATGCAAAGATATTATCGTTACTTGAGGCAAGGCCTACGCTATTTTTTGAGCTTTCAAGATCAGCTCCGATATTTATAATATATCGTACCCCTGCGCGCTTAGCCCTATCGATGACCTCATCTCTGTCAGCATTAAATTGATCGAAGTCGAGATGAGAGTGCGTATCGATAAGCATGAGTAGTCCTTCCTATTTTTTAAAAGATATTATACTACGTGCCGGTGGGATTTAGTAGGAAAATAATTTGACGCTCTAGCTTGCATTCAAGTCCCGGGCTTGACGAAAGAGGTTGTCATAGAAAGCCCGGGACTTGAATGCTGCAGTTCTATCCCGGACTTTGTAGAACAAATAAAGTTTACCTGAACAGCCCGGGGTTGGAATGTTGGAGTAATGCAACGAAAAAGAATTAGCGCAGGTTTAAACCTGCGCTAATTCTTTTTATGCTATTTCATGCAAAGGGACACGCCAGGGTTCGTAAAATGCCACGACCCTTTTATTACCATCGTTTCGGAAAAGCGTGTCAATGCATTTAGATTTTATTAATTGTAATTTTGAACTATTTCTCCGGTTTCCGTCATAGTAGCTGTCCCTATACCGGCCTTGGTAACCGTTACCGTATACAGTGATGCCGTTATGGTTGTTAGAGTATAATCCGTAGTATCAAAATAGGCTCCGTCTAAATCGTTAAGTCCTATCAAGTCAAGAGAATTTACGGCAGCGCCATTAGCCATGGTACCGGTTGCATTCACGTTATACGCGCTATGTTCAACATATCCCGCCCTTAGCGCCGTACGTATCGTACCCAAACCAGCGACTGCTTCCGACAGTTTTGCCCTTTTTGTGTTCGCGGTCATCATAGGAACCATAACGCTGGCCAATATACCTATAATAATGATTACCACCAAAAGCTCGATCAATGTAAAACCTTTCTTTCCCATCATACTAACTCACCTCCTATTTATTAAATTATATATACCACTTAGTATAAATATACCACATAAAACAAGGATATGCAAATATGAATAAGAAAAAGGTTGCGTTAAAAATATTGTGTCAATTCCATTTGTGCAACTTAAGGCAGATGGATACGGCGCGACCTTGAAGACAGAAAATTTTGTGCGCGAACGAAAGCAATTGAGTAAAGACGCCGGAGGCGGCGAGAAATATTAAATACACCAATTGCAGTGAGCCACAAAATTCGTCTGAAAGGCCGCGCCGTAGCCATCTGGCATGTTGA
>JBDRHE010000039.1:0-4776 GCA_043817155.1 Candidatus Omnitrophota bacterium
AAGCGGGGATCCAGAGCGAGCATATCGAGAGTATATCCATGGATTCCCGCTTGCGCGGGAATGACAAGATGTTTTAACCTTCAGTGCGCTCGTTATATTACGGCACTTCGCAAAGACAGACTTGGTAAGCTTCGGTGCGCTTGTGCATTACGGCACTTCGCAAAGACAAACCGCTCGAATCATCCCACGCCCTACGTTGGCCGACCGTCTCGCGTCCGTTCGAGTACCCGACTCACCCCATACAGCCCCGCGAAAGCAACCCCGAATAACAAGAATCCCGAAAAATCATGAAAGAATCCTTGTGAGACCTTCTCGCCGTAAAGATCATTTATCATAGCAAAGAGTGTTACTCTTGTTATGTTCGCTGCTATCGCTATTGGGACCGATGACAAAAACAGAATGGACTTCTTAAGTAAAGAGACCTTCATTACTGATGCAAAAAGAAGGCCCAATGTAAGAAGCGATATTAACGATCTAAGACCGCTGCAAGGCGCCGCTACAACAACATAGGAATTCGGCATCCGAATGGTGCTACCGTCTCGTATTGACGGAAACCCTGTGAGGTTCAAAATCAATGTCGCGGTCTGCGCAACGAGTAGTTTCAATTTAACGATCAGATTGCCTATCATGACAAGTGGAAGCGGTATCATAGTAAGCAAAAATAATACAGGGAACATTAGGTTCTTCGCGATCTCCTTCCCAAAAGTAAAGAAAATCAACCCATAAAGAACCAGAACGAATGAAAACCCGGATATAAAGTAGACTCGCAGGACCGCGCACATTATATGAAGAAGCAGCCCGGCTGCGATCATTGCTAACCCTATACCCGAGCTTGAGATCTTCGCCTTCCCCAGTATCCCTCTTCTCTGCCATACAAAGTAGAGGGATATAAAAGGTATAAGAAACCCATGGCCGTAATAAGACTCCGCGGCGTTCCACCGCGTAAGCATCCACTGCAGTGTAGGTATATAAGCAACGATTAAAAGTATGAAGCCTACTGCAAACTTTATTATTGCGTTCTTCTTTTCATTCATGATTTGTACCCTTTCTATCAATATTTTCATCAAGCCTTAAGCGCTAAGTCGTAAGCTTTAAGCTTCTAACATCACAATGCTTATAGCTTATGGCTTATGACTTATAGCTATCTAAGCAGCTTCGCACCGTCCCAAATTCAAAATCGTTAAGAAGCTTCTCGAGCTTCCTTTCGGTCTTATCTAAATTAATATAGTGCCTGAAATTGCCTATAATTCCCCCGTTTATTCTCGGCTGCTCAGGATCTATCTCCCAGGGATGCAAATAAACTATCGCCGGCTGGTTTTCTTTATTTAAAGCCTCGATCCCCTTCTTTACGAGCCAGTATGGCAAGAGTCTAAAGTAACCTCCGCCCGAGAAAGGTATATTCTGCCCTAGTAGCCGCATGGTCGATATGGGTATTTCCCAAATACTAGAGTTGCCCTGCTCGAGCTTGTGTGGAAATCTCTTCGCATTGACCATTCCTCCCCGGTCTCGGTGCACCGGGAAAATGCTCGAGTCATATTCAAACCCTTCTTCATCCAGAACATCTAAAGCGGAAATAGTCTTCTCAGTCATAGAAAAGCTCGGCGCCCTATATCCTCTTATCTTCTCACTGATCATATCCTCAAGTACCAGTTTTGATTTCTTTAGATCCGCCTGAAAGTCCTCCATACTCTGATCGTAAATAGGCTCATGACTATACCCGTGTGAGGCAACTTCATGCTCCTTTGCATGTATATCTTTAACAAGCCTCGGATATCTTTCCGCGACCCATCCTAAAATAAAGAAGGTTGCATGCGCCTTCGCCCCCTCCAGAATATCAAGAATCGCGTACGTATTTTTCGATACCCTGCCCTCATAATTCTCCCAATCAGCGAACTTCACCCGCTTCTTAAAATTTTCCACTTGAAAATAATCTTCGACGTCAATAGTTAGTATGTTTTTCATGCGTGGCCTTTATTGTTATGATGAACGAAGGGTATACATTCCCTCCGGCCACGCAGGTTCACACGTGCACAAGAACACAAGAGCACAGGCGCAGGTGTTATAGGGATTTGTAAAACTTCCAAAGCATTCCTCCAACTGAATTCCTTATTTTTTCCAATTCATCATATTTGCTCTTACTCAAATATCCAAGACGACCACAAAATTCCATCAAATATTCTGTTTCAGCTAAAGATCCCAAAGCAATGTTCACGAATTGTTTTAACTCTCTTCTTCCTTGTCTACCCATTCCTTCTACCAGGTTTGTTGGTACCGAAAGTGCTGCTCTTCTTAACTGTGAAGTCAATCCATAGCGCTCTTCTTTTGGAAACTCTTTGCTTGCTATATATATTTCGTATGCAAGCTCATCTGCTTTCTGCCAAACCAACAATTTCTTGTAACCTTTTCCCATATCTCAGTCCTTCCTGCAGTCCTGTGCTCCGGTGTTCGTGCGTCCTTGTGCTCCTGTGTTCGTGTGTTCCTGTGCACCTGTGTTCGTGTGCTCAGCTAGTCCTTCGTAACTAAACCTTCGAGCACGCCTTCGAGCTTCTCCATATTCCTTTCCCACCTAAAATTCGCTTCTACAAATCTTCTTGACGCCATCGAAACTCTCATCCGTAACTCTTTGTCATTTAGCAAATTTACTACATTGTCCGCAAACAGATCGTTCCTATCGGCAACAAATATCTCATCGCCATCCTTGGCGCTGATCCCCTCATTTCCTCTCTCTGAAGTGACTACCGGCACCCCGCTTGCCATCGCCTGCAATATCTTATTCTGGATACCTCTTGCTATCCTGAATGGAGCTACAAAGACTGAAGATGACGCAAGATAGGGCCTTACATCAGGCACAAAACCGGTTACAACAACAGACTTGTCCTCGCTGGCCAATCTCTTAACTTCTGCGGTTGGACTAGAACCTACTATGTAGAATTTCACCTCCGGAACGCGCTCTTTTATTAATGGGAATATCTTCCTGCAGAAATAGGTCACAGCATCGACATTCGCGAAATAATCCATCGCACCGACAAAAAGGATGGATTTAGCCTTGTCTGGTGACTTGGTGACCTGGTGACGTGATGACCCGTAATATTCGATATCAACGCCATTCGAGACAACATGCATCTTCGAATTGTCGAGATATGTCCCGAACAGCCTCTTTTCATCTTCAGAGATGGCAATAGATGAATCGAAACTTTCAGCAAGCCTTTTTTCGTATTCCTTGAGCCTTTTATATTCCAACCGATAAATAAGAGACATTGGGAAATTTGTGTGTTCTGAGTATTGTAGCCACTTGTGCGAATCGGCATCCGCCAGATCGATTACTTTCGGCACACTATCTAAGTCTTCCACGTACTGCGCCATTGATGATGAATATATGAGTATAAGGTCGAACCCCTTTTCTTTAATCCTCATCCTTATCTTACGATCCAGTTCGCTTGAATAGAAATAAGGTAACGTCAGCGGCTTCTTCGAGAATATAGCAAGCCCGCTCTTGAACTTTCCGAATAGCGGATTTATTAGAACTGTATCTATGGACATGCTATAATTCCTCAATTCCTTAATATGCGCCAATTCACGCTTATGGTAACATGGGAATGCAAGTGAAACCTCATGCTGCTTGGATAGATGCTGCATTCTGTAAAATGCGGGTATCCTATCCCCCTTATTCGGAGGATACGGGATCTTATGACTTAGGAATAGTATCTTCATGTTTAACCACCGATATATTTTACTATTGTCGGGCCAATGATCTTCGTGAGGCCCACCGGCATTCTCTTCCATGCTTCAATTGCAAACCTGTATTTTGGATTGACCGGACTTATATTTGGCATAATATCGGTCCTATTCAAATAATATTCATAATGAAGAGGGGTCGGCTTAAAACCCTGTAATTCCTTGAATTTATAAGATCCTGTATCCTTTTTGCTTCTTCCAAAATCAAAATATCTATAGCCCTTTTCCACGGCATACTCCATGAGCTTAAGATACATGAAATTATTGGGCTGGTATTGCAGATACCCCGGTAGCGAACCGCTATAGTAAGGAATGGCTATATCTTTAAAGAAGAATGTTAGCACGCTCGAGATCGTCCTTTTATTATGTTTTACTGATAACACAGTCACATTTTCCTCGAATTCTTTTGCTATGTTAATAAAGAGTGATAGCGGTACGGTTGGGCTGCCAAGATTTCGCAGACTAATCGCGAACAGGTCATAGCATTCCTTTAGCAGGTGAACGCCTGTCTCGATCTCAAGTCCCGAATTGATCGCTTTTCTGCACGCCGCGCGAGCCTTTCTCGGATAATGCTTTAGACAGTCGTCCTTATGCTGAGGAAGTTCATTAACAAAAGTAGAGTAAAGATCCTTTCTTTGCAAGCCATTATTAACCCTCTTTACGTTCTTTAACTCCATATATTCGGCACCCTCGTTTCGCGTTATCTTTTTAGCTTCTTCTAAGAGCGCTTCGGATATAGAATCGTTATCTGCGCACACCCCGCCGTAGACACCGAAAGGAACAGAGCAGATGATGGTCTTGAGGTGCAAATTCTTCATAACAAAGAGTGGTAAAATCCCGCGTATATTGCCGCTTTCCTCTGCATAGATATAATATGCCCTGTAGCCGAACGTCTTTTCCAGAACACGTTTCCAGCCAATGAGGTGAAAGAAAGTAGCGCTATCCGACTGCTTTACATAATTGTCCCATGCGCGTTCTCGAGCTACTTCCAAGCGTTTGACGGATAGTAAGATCTTCTTATTTAAAGTCTTTTCGGTAACA
>JBDRHE010000040.1:0-2148 GCA_043817155.1 Candidatus Omnitrophota bacterium
GTTCAGCAACAACTTTTACTTCGTTATGAATCTGCTCTAACAATGCTTTGCTATCCGGATTCTTTTGTTCCGACCAGAGCACATAGGTAGTGTACGCCGCGACGGCGATAATTAAAATTGTCCACTGTAAGAAGTGTTGAAGGCAGTGCGTAAATCGGTATTTGTCGGTCTTCCAGTTTTCCGGGAGGATCGCTTCTTCGCCGTAGGTCCCCTTCTCGTAAAACGGTGATGTCTTATAATACCTGTAAAATCTCCATGAATCAAGAAGAAGCGTATCGCTCCAATTCCAGAGATTAAGTGCTATAATCTCTGTGGAAAAAGAAAAGGAGGATACGCTCATGAATAAGATACCACCATCTGTCGAAATGGAAAAGGAATTTTTTAATGGCGCGGGAGATCTTTCCGGCATGGTAATTAAAGGAGCGAGAGTAATGCTCCAGAAGGCGCTCGAGATAGAGGTGACGGAGTTTTTAGGAAGGGGCTATCACTCAAAAGGCTCAAGAAGAATTATGGGCTATCGAAACGGTTATGAGCCGGCGACGATTAATACCGGCGAAGGGAAAATCGAGCTTAAAATCCCCCAGATAAGGGATAGCGAGGAATATTTTATCTCGCGTATACTGCCTATCATCAAGACAAGAACGGAGAATCTCGAAAAACTCATCCCTCGCCTCTATGTAAAGGGTATGTCCCAGCGCGATATAGAAGACACCCTAAGAGAAGAGCTTAAACTGAGTAAAGTCTCCAGAAGCGTTGTATCGAAACTCTCAAAGGTCCTCGCCGATGAATATGATGCCTGGAGAAAGCGGGATCTCGGAGGCGTCGACATACTCTATCTCTTTATCGACGGCATATACCTTGCCGTGCGCCAGGGTACCGATGAAAAAGAGGCCGTCCTTGTCGCATACGGCATTACGGAGGCCGGCAACAAGATACTCCTCCATATCGCCCTTGGCTCAAAGGAGAGCTACGACAGCTGCAAGACCTTTATCTATGACATGCTCCAGCGTAACTTGCGCATACCGCTTCTTGTCATATCAGACGACGCTCCAGGATTGAGGAAATCCATAAAGGAATGCTTCCCGAATTCTCTATATCATCTCTGTCAGGTTCACAAGATGCGCAACATCCTCGCTAAGCTGCCTAAATACATACAGAAAGAAATGAAGAAGCTCATACTGAAGGTATTTAACGCGAAGGATTATGATGAAGGTATAAGGCTCGGAAGAGAACTTATTGCACAATTCAAAGATCGCTTCTCTTCGGCGATGGAATGCCTTGAAAAGGCGCTACCCGACGTCATAACCTGCCTTAGGTTCCCGAAGTCGCACCGGAAGAAGATATCGTCCTCTAACCTCATAGAGAGGCTATTTGGCGAAGGGAAAAGAAGAACCAAGGTGATACCGCGTTTTCCCACGGAGAAATCATGCCTTACGCTCTTCTACGCGACTTTAATAGACTCATCTAAGAGGTGGTACGGCGTGAGAATGTCCGTTGATATCATGCAGGAGCTTGATAAACTCTGGAAAGAGGTGATGCCGGAAAAAGGGAAGACTGTATCATCAAAGGCTGTGAAAGAAGAGCTTGTAGCGGTCTAAGAATATGAAAAAACGGAGCGATGCGCGGATGAGATTTTACAGGAGAAAAAAGACTTGACCTCAAACAGACAAAATGGGATTTAGTTGTTATTGATGAAGCGCATCATTTGCGCAATGTTTATAAAACGAGTAACAAGATTGCACGGGAAATAAAAAGCGCTTTAAGTGAGACACCAAAAATATTACTTACAGCCACCCCATTACAGAATTCCCTACTTGAGTTGTACGGGCTCGTCAGTGTAATTGATGATCATGTGTTTGGTGATCTAGCAAGCTTTAAGGTAAATTATTCCAAAGTCTCAAAAGAGCAAGATGTGTTTGAAAGTGAGCTTGGCTTAGTAGAACCTAGGCAGGAAATGTTTACGGACTTGCGCAATCGTTTAAAGCCGATATGCACGCGTACGCTCCGCCGCCAGGTGCTCGAGTATATAAAATATACAAAGCGTATTCCACTAACGCAGGACTACATACCGACAGAACAAGAGATTGAGCTCTATAATGGCATGTCGGGGTATCTTCAAAAACCAAGGCTTTTTGCTCTTCCCTCAAG
>JBDRHE010000041.1:0-2972 GCA_043817155.1 Candidatus Omnitrophota bacterium
GGCGTTTATGAGGTCATCAAGGGCCATTTTTTTGTCTTCTATGCCCTTCCATATTTTCGTGGCTTCCTCTATACTTTTCGGGCCTATACCCATTTTGCCCTCAAGTATCTGCTCTTTCTCGTTGACCAAAAAGAGCATAGCCCTGTTAAATCCGAGGCCTTCATGCGAGGTGGCGGCCGTCAAGATGATAAATAGTATCTGCTCCAGTTCAAGAGTGGTCCGCATGGCATTGGAGACTTCATAGAGGAGGAGGAGCTCGGACCTTACCCTTTCCAGTTCCGCTTTAGCCCTTTCCATGTCAGCTCTAAGGAGGTCGGCCGGCTCTTTGGCGCTTTTATCCGTATTTTTTGCTTTATTATTCATTTCGTTCATAGTGGCAATATAATATACCCTAATAGGAAGCGAATGTCAAGAGCGCCTCAAAGTCAACCTAAATTCCATAGCGGCCGCCCGACTTTTTTCCATAGTGACTACTCCTTACCACCTCCTTCCTTCTTGAGGTTTTTAGCCCTGTAGCTGGGGCCTTTTATCTTGATAACCGTGGAATAATGAGCTATGCGGTCTATAATGGCCGAGGTGAGGACATTATCGGCGAATATATCCGTCCATTGCTCAAAAGCCTTATTCGTAGTTATCATAACCGCCCCCTTCTCGTACCTTTTAGAGATTACCTCGAAGAAGTCGTCGGCGCTGTAGCCAGGCAGCTTCTTGAAGCCCAGCTCATCCAGAATGAGTAATTCAGGCGCCAGATAAAAAGCCACCTTCTGATAGTAGCTATTATCGGCTCTTGAGGCATTCAGGTTCTGCAGCATCTCTGCCACAGACGTAAAATAGACCTTAAATCCCTTCATAAGAGCCCTTATGCCTATGGCTACCGAAAGATGGGTCTTACCGGTGCCTGGTGAGCCCATAAAGACAACGTTTTTCTTCTCCCTTATGAAGTTACAGGTGGCACAGTCATTGATTATCTTTTTGTCAATGGAAGGCTGGAAGGAGAAGTCGAAGTCCTCCAGAGTCTTATGGTTTGGCAGTTTCGCCTTGGCATAGCGCTTCTTATAGCTGTTGTTTATACGGTTATTAGTCTCATCTTCAAAGAGCAATTCCAATAACTCCACATGCGATAAGGACTTTTCATGGGCATAAGAGAGCCTGTCCTCAAGGGAATTGTATATCCCCGATAACTTAAAATCCCTTAACCTGGACTTTAGCGTATTCATGTTCCTTTATCTCCTCGATATTGTTGTTAAATTCGACCGGCAGGTTATAGCTGCCGTTATAGCATATCCTTTTAATAACCTGATACTGCCATACCCCGAAGGCGAGAGCGCGCTTACAGGATAGATCTACAACCTCTTTGGGGTAACTGCGCAGTAAAGACAGGATCCCCTGGATGGTCCTCATCCAGTTATCTTGCTTCCTGGTTATTATGAAGAAGAGTTGCTCGGCATATGGGCCTATACCGGCCATTTTCAATTGATATATTTCCTGGTACTCGGTGTCGGAGAATCGCTTATACTTCGGGTAGTGGTTTATATTGGTCTGGAACTTGCCCCGCTCCGCAAGTCTCGGGTGAACGGCTATCTCCTTACCTTGATAGAAGATCCGCACCAGCTCCTTCGATATGTCTATGTCGACCTCTTTACCAACATATTCAAACGGGACGGAATAGTAGCTGTAATCGATAAAGACATGGCAGTCATGATAGACCTTGCGTGTTCCTACGGTGGACATTTTGAATCTTTCTAATGGAAGCGGCTTTAATTTGGGCTTCTCTTCGGAGTCGAATACTTCCCTTGGCACTTTGCGGGTAGTGCCGTGGATTCTTTTGTTACATGTGTGATCCAGCCAGTATCGAAGCTGAGTGTCCACATCATCGCCAATCGAGAACTTCCGCCCTAAGAAGAAGTTGCATTGGACGTACTTTACTCCGGATTCAACCTTGCCTTTGTCGTTAGGCCGATAGATACGGCAGGGGATTATCTTAAAGCCGTAATACTCGGCAAAGCTTAAATAGAGCCTGTGGTAAATGGGCTCGTAGAAGTTGGCTTCCAATATCGCGGCCTTTAGATTGTCTATCCTGACCGTGCCGGGTGAGCCGCCGAAGTAGGCGAAGGCTCTTTCATGGCACTGGATAAACGTCTCCACCCTCTGGTCATAGACCTTCTCGTAGTAATCGAGCCTCGAATAAGATAATCTCATATTAAAAACCCATGTTTTGCGCTTCTTGCCGTTATTATCGGGGGTAAGGCCGACATAGCCGAAGTCTACCTGGGCTTCTTCGCCGGGTGAGGTGTGTATTCTAACGAATATCTCGTCCCGTTTTTTTATATCGGCGATAAACGTCTTTACAGTGGTATATCCTGCCTTGACTCCTTCGGCGCGCAGGCGCTCCCATGTCTTTAGGGCGTTCAATCCTTCCTTCTCGAGCCACTCGACTATTTTTTCTTTATGAGGATCGAGAAGGCGGGGATGCGGCTTTTTCTTGGGATACTCGCTGCCGCCCTCTATAAGCTTTACCACCTTGGAGACGGTTTTCCAGTCATGCCCCGTCATCTCGGCTATTGCTGATTTATTCTTATACTTTTCCCAAAGCGTTTTTATTGTGGTGAACATTGCTGCTCCTATCATTTTTACACCTCCCGGTGATACTTTTACACCGAAAGAGATGCTTTTCAATTACTTATTCACATATTCACATTATTAACAAAGAAAGAAAAAGAATCAAAAAGAAAGAAAGGACTGCTGCTATGGAATAATCTCGGGCTTATGCTATGGAATTTATTCTACCCTTGAGGGAGCGCCAAATTCATATGTCAAGCCACTTTACTTACGATTATGAGAACAGGTTGTCCACAGGCCACAGTCAGTCGTAAAGTAGTAACCTAACAATTTTAACCAAAATTGGTAGGCTAGACGGCGGCTACCTTCTTTCGTTGCCGCAAGGCCCCACTCTTTTTTCGGATACAGGTAAA
>JBDRHE010000042.1:0-7856 GCA_043817155.1 Candidatus Omnitrophota bacterium
GTATATCCTGGCCTGGCCTGCTGCTCCTGCACCCGCTGTTAGTTCACAACTTTGAGAACCTGACTTTCCCCATGCTGCTGTTAATGCTTCAACATTTCCAACTCCCGCTCCGCCTGTTGTCCAGAATAATGTCGCTCCTTCGAAGTCGTCTATAAATATTACGTTGCCTCGCCTATCAAAAGTAACAACAGATCCTAAACGTACTGCTAACTCTGCATTATCGGTGCTTGCTGTTATTGTATTTAATTTCCCTTTACTCGTGTAATCTGGGTTTGTATGTGCCATTTAGCCGCCTCCTCCGAAAAGGTTATTCCATGCTTCCCTCAGGTTAAAACTACTCTTAGGAGGCTCATAAGATTTCATCGGCTCAACATTACAATGAAGATTATATTCATGGCTGTGTCTCGTGTCGAGATTGAAAGCGTAAATATCCAGAGCGTACGGCCCGTCGTCTATCAGTATGTTGTCTCTTATTACCGTAGGCTCAAACATTCCATATATCCACGTTGACCCGCTGAAAGGTAGTATCTGAGTCTTATGGTATTCCACTCTGAACTGCATCAGGTCGGCGCACTCCTCCGGCATCTGCACTAACCATTCTATAATAGTACCCTTAGCTACGCTTAGTTTCTGGAAGTCAGGATTAGCTGCTGTCGTGTTTGCCGGTACTGATCTCTTCAGCTTGAACAGCATTTTTATAAACCGCCTTACATTCTACTATCTTTTCAGCGTCTGCTCCTTTGAACATCGAAACATTTAGAAGCCCTAGCATTTGTTTACAGTGTTCTTTCGTTACTTCTATTTTCATCATCTACCTCATGCTGTTGTCATAAGCTTCACAGAATTGCCAGCTGCGTCTTGTATTAAAATATGTCCGTTGCTAACTACGTCTCCAGTTCCTACCACTGTACCAAACTTAACTCGTCCCGTTCCTGTCGGGTTTAAGAAGACGTCCTGGTTTACCGTTGGCGTAAGTATTAAATCTATTGCCCCGCTTGTTCCGATTGCACCGCTTGTGTATAGTTTAATTCCGCCTGTCGATATTACGTTTTGCTGGGTTGCGTATACTTCTACTTGTCCTCCTCCATTTATTTCCACTCTCGCTGTTGCTTCTGCTGAATTAGCGTACAATATCGTGTCGTCCCCTACTGCGTCTCCTCCGTAGATCTTTGCTTTTGATGCTGTCGCTAGATCTATTTCTAAGCTATGCGTTCCTGAATCTATTAAGAAGTTTGTGCCATCGAAATAAATAGCGTAGTCTGCGCTATCCCCGAACTCCAACTTTTCGTTATCGCCCCAAGGATAAACAGGCAACGCTCTAGGAGTTCTCATTATATCTGCCCCGTTTCCTCTTGTTTCTGCAGTTTTAATGCTCTCAGTAGTATGCTCTCGATTGCTTCCGCTCCAATTTCCTCCCAACTCTGGATCGTGTACCAAAGTATCGGCTGTGTAACTGTGTCTGCGTCTGATCCGTTTGTCAGTTTAACCATCAGATACCCATGCTCGGGTATATCGAGAAGTACCGTACGCTGCTTCGTAGTGCTTACCGTAAATGCAATTACAAAACTTGTATAATGTATCGTGTCCCAATTATTTCCGTCCGGAGAATAATAAACATAAGCTGTCGTGTCGTCGTTTATCTGTGCTCCAAAAGTAAGCCTTACTGTCAAGCTGACAGTTCTAGCTCTCACAAGCGGAATACTGCTTGTGCTCCATACGCTACCGCTTGCCGGTATCGTGTTTAAACTGCACCAAGGCGCTCTCATTTTATCGCCTCACTTGCAGTTGCCCTGTTGGTGTCCTGCTTTCTTTCCCGTGTTACCTGCGTTTGCCTGAGCAGATCCCGCTCTCGGCCCTTTACCATCTCTATCTGGCATTTCTATCCCTGTTCCTATACCTAAAGAAAAAATAGATAGGGGTTATTTCCCCTGTTTAGCTTTGTTGTGTCCGCAATCTTCGCACTCGATACCTCTAGCTGTGCTAATCATTGAACCGCCGCATTTCTCACACATTCCCGGGAGAATTACTAATGCCGGCATTTTTACTCCCCCGTTGGAATTACATATTCCGCAACTGTTTGTAGGTTTGCACTTGTGCTCACTGCGCTACCTGTCGTTGTCTTGACGTCGATCCTTCCGTATTTTGTGGTATCGATCCCGAACTCTCCTTCCTCTCCGTATTTATGTAGTGGGAAGTAGCAGTTTTGATGTGGGAATTGTCCGCTAATGAAAATATCCCATGAACTCATAGCCGGAGCGCCCCCTGCATGTGTCAGGTTAACAACGTCCTGGATATTCCATGTCCCTTCGTGTGCTAGCGTTGCCTGTAATGTGCCCTCGTTGCTATACCATTCTCCGAATTGGTTACATACCCCAACACAAAGATCTATCGGCTTCGCTGTAACCATGTCCTTCCTTATTCTGATCTGCACCGGTCTAGGGTACCACATCGCCTCCAATGCTTTAAGCCGGCTGTAACTATGGTCGTAAAGCTGCCATTCTCCGTTATCGAATGTACATTCGTGACTTTCAAGCCAGTAAATCATCTTGTCGTCCGAGTATCTTGAGCCCTGCATGTAACCTATAACATTGTTTCCTCTTGGGATCTCCGTCTGTCTTGTTGCACTTGCTACACAACTCCAGTTGTCTATTTCTGTAGACTTGATATATCCTTTCAGGTTTTTAGGAGCACCCTCTCGCATTATCAAACCCTCTACATTACTTCGCACATAAGGGCTTGCACTTGCGTTATAGGTTTCTCCGTCAACTGAGGTTTGGTCTGCGTTGTACGTGATCCTCAGCTGTGGGTTACTATACCGCTCCATATCTAACATGTACTCCGGATCGCCTGGGTATCTCCCAAATAGGATCGGGTAATTCCAGAACATCTTTTCTTCGGCCGTGTCCTGTCTCTCGTACCATCCGAGCTGCGATAGATCCATTCCGCAGTAATGAGCTATTGCCCTTAACTGCTTGGCATCATAGCTTTTTACAACCTTTGATCCGTCTACCAAAACTTCGAATTTTGTATATATGTTCCATTGGTCCAAGCCCGGATCTGTACTAAATTGACAAACATTAGACAGGTTCACCATTAAGCAGCTCAAAAAGCCCTTCTCTGGTAGGTCCTGGTATATCGTACCGACACCCTGAGCTGTCGGCTCTCCTGTTATCGGGCGTATTGTTATATTATCAAAGTGTCCCATTTATTCCACCTCGATAATATTACTTACCTGATTTTAGTCTGTGCAGTGCTTCGTTCTCGGTTCTTACTCGTTCAAGGTTACGCGGATCACCAGCTGGATATCTCGCTGGGTATGATATAGCGCTAAGTGTTGATAACACCGGTGCCATTCCTTTCTCATAATCCGGTCCAGCTGCGCTTACTCCAGACGTCCATCTAGCAGGTCCAACTTCTACGGTCTTCCGGCGCCATTTCTCATTACCTGCAGCAGCTACTCCTCGCCCGAATCTGCCTTCGTTAGCTGCCTTAATCACACCTTCCTTGTAGTTGTTTTCTCCTTTCTTTGTCGGTCCTTCCCAATCAACAGCAGGATCGCTTACTCCTACGGTGTAGTCCGGTCCGGCTTGGCCTACTTTACGCTGCCACTTCTCTTTAGTGTCAGCCATACTCTTAACTTTCGCCATAAGTTTTTGCCTCCATTGTTATAGCTACCCAAAAATGAGTAGCTACTTAAAAATGTTATGCGAACGGTCTAAGGTACCCACCCCCACGGTACGCTCATACGATAAATTTATAGGAAATTAGCATATTCTTATATTATGACACAATTGTTAGATGATTTAATAAGAGTAAGCAGACGAATGATAGAAGAAAAAGAGCCATACTACAAGGACACAAAGAAATATTTGAACACCATTATGAGGTCTGCAAATCAAGAAGATCTTATGGACGCTATTATAAAACTCAACATACACGAATTGAAACAATGCCTGTCAGCTGGCGTCCCAGGAGACGCTATGCACGTGGCTAACCGGCGACTTAAAGATTTGAAAGCCGAGATAAAAGCCTACATAGAGAAAAAAGGAGAAGAAGCATCATTTACCGCAGAAGTAGAAGCACCGCCCAAGATTGAAGAAGATGCTGCAGAAGAAATACAGCCATCCGAAAGCGGACAAGAAGACGACGCCTGATATTACGCTGTGGGTTGTCTAAGAAGTATTTTTATTCTACAGCTGGGGGATAAAAATACTACTACATTTTGTAGTAATTTACTATAATCTACTATAGAAATAAAAACGATTTCTCCCTAAAAAGGGGGTTTAGAAGCCTACTTTTCTCTCTAAAAGCTAGGGGTTTCGTGCATACCAACCGTTTTAAGGCATGCTGTTATCGTATGCTCTGAATCCAAGCCTGAAACAGCGCATACCAAAACTTTCTTTTTCCACGTGTTTACCTCCATTCTCATTTTGATAAATAGCCCTTAATTAAGGACTTGTAGAATTTTATGTGTTTGCAGTACCCATGTACTCTCCCTGCCTTACAATTACAGCTTACGCGGTCCGGGTTTCTTCGGACCTCGATCGTGTAGCTTTCGCTTGGATCCGTTGTACTTGCTAACCGGATCCGCATTACTTCTACATCTCTATTCATCCTATTACCTCTTCATAATATTTTCTAATGACTTCAAAGACTTTACCCAATAATTCTTTATTTGCTGTTAGATCGTAGTGTACATCATCACCAACGAGCGTATAATATACAGCATAATCATCATATCCCCAAAGTTCATTTACTTCAACCATCTAATTACCTCCTTTTTCTTTCTCAAAGTCTGGAATGATTTTTAATATAGCTTCGATTCGTTCTTCTTTAGTTTTCATAAGGATTTTTCCACCATTCTTTTAACTCTAGCATTGAACTAAAATAAAACTCTTTTTCAATACCTTCTTCATCCATTGCTTTTACAGTTATCTCAATGATTGTTGGTTTCTTCATTGTCTTTTCTCCTTATAATTCCTGTTGTAATAGTTCCTTGCCTTCCACATCGTGGACATTTACCTGATGTACTAAACATTTCATTCATTATACATCACTTTCTCCTTAATTCTTAATTTATTCATCCTAATTAAAAAGTGTGATGGGCGCCCGAGAGACGACCTGCCTCATGCCCCCAGGAGACTTTTAAACTCTCTAGGCGCCATAGTGGTTTACTTCTTCTTCAATTCATCAATGTATTTCATAGCCTCTTGTTTGGTACCGGACCAATGTGGATCTCCGTCTAGATCAATGATGTAAGCTAGCTGTTTCTGTGTTGCTGGCTCTGCTGCCTTCTCTTCCTTATCCTGCCGTACCGCCCCCCGTTTCTGTTCTATCTGATCTATTGCCAAGTCCCGTCTTACTCCATCAAAAAGCGCTATCTGTATGCTCGGTAAAATATCTAGGCCGTATTTGTCTTTGTACTCTACAGCTATCAGCTCCCACGTTCCCAAATTATCTTTTATTGTATCTATTTTTGACATTTAATCACCGGTAAATCCTTATGCTCAATACAAACACATCGGGGTTATCTATGGCTCTTTCTAACCAGTTAACCGCTTTCTCTTTGGTATCAACTTTATAGTATGATATACTTCTAGTTTGTTTTGTACCAAATGCGCCTAATGTGATTTCCATCTACTCGCCTCCTTCTGTCGTTTTATCTGCTCATTACATAGCTTTGCTATAACCGTGTACTCCTTAGCCTGTTCCGTGCACTTCTTAGCCCATTCCGTGTGCCCCTTAGCCTGTTCCGTGTACTTCTTAGCCCATTCCGTGTACTTCTTAGCCATTTCCTTTAACAGCTTTATATCATACATTTGCTCACCTCTAAGCTGGAGATCACTTCAATTTCTCCTGTTCCTCTTTTGCTCCTGTCTCTATGATTATGAAGTCTCCAAGGCTTGTGGGTAATTTCAGGTTTTCCACGATTGTTTCTGAGTTCTTGCCTGAGATCTTAAACAACACATCGCCTTTGTACTGTTTCATTGTCGGCCTGTACTTAAATATTCTTGTCTCGCCTGCCTTCTTCTCTTTGGTATCTATCTCTTCTAATACAAACTTCAATTTCATCTATTTCACATTCTCCTTTAGCCAATTCTGGCACAAAAAATTATAGTCTTTTATTGCCTGTACAACCGTTTCTTCAAAGTATTTCCTCCGGATCTTAGCTGGTATCTTCTGCTTGAAATACTTTGATATTGTCTTAGCGCCTGCCATCTGATCCGTAAACTGCCTTGATTCCCTAACTCCTTCTTCAAATGATTTCATATTCACCTCCTATACAGCTTTACTTCCACCGTACGGAGTACCGTATCTACCTAGTGGTATAAAAAGGTTGTGATTAAAAGTAAGGCGGGAGATCTCTCGTTTCCTTATCGCAACCGTTTTCGGGGTGTGTATCAACTTAAAATGGTTGTACTTACGAGGGTTGCTCGTGTACTACCCAATACCTTTCCAATAAGGTTAAGTCAACAAGACCTCCCTAAGTTGGTATCGTAAATAATATTTGTAATATTTATATTATTTATAATACTTGTGATTAAAAAATAATCAGGATAAAGCTACTTACCAAATAAGCGCCTTATCCTTTCCCGGGAAAATTACTATTTTTTTGGGCTGTCCAGAGCATCCCGTATACCGAGGCCAAACAGAATAATACCGATTCCCAGTAAAAGTTGCTGAGTGAAGGTCCCTCCATCAATCGCTCCCTCATAAAGAGCTCCAATGGATCCTCCGATAATAGCTATACCGCCAATCACTGCGCCCATCTTCGTTTTGGATTGTATGATAGCTTTTGTCATAACTGAATCCAATTATTTAGGTGGTTTTAAGTCTTTCGCCTTGCGTCTTCCTGGTAGCATCTTTAAAGCCCAGTAGATCAACAGTAGAAACAAACCAACACCGGATAAAAAGCCTGCTGAGTAAGCCCAAAAGCACATAAAGAGTTCAACGTACATCTTCATCCCTCCATCCGTTCTTTATGGCCGCTCTCATTACTCTCATTCTTACCTGTTTATGGATCCCTGCCCAATTTCGCCCTCTGTAGTCGTAGTAGACGTTTAGTTCACCAGCTGCCAAGCAAAGAAGGTATCGCCATGTTCTACTGCGCATCTACTTCTCCTCCTGCTTTCTCTCCTCTTCTGCTTTCTCTTTCCATGTCTGACTAGGGCGCAAACCCCATTTTCGTATCATCTGCCGTCTGTACAGCATTTCAGATGCTTTTATCTTCATCTCATCATCTAACTCATCCCAATTCTTTATATAGGCCTCAAAATCTTCTACCATGTTTAGTTCTCCTTCCTCTGAGTAACGGGCAAACTACCGTACTTCTCAGCAAAATATTTGTCAGCATCTAGTTTCTCGCCCTTAGATATTTTTTCTAGTGTCTTCTGGTCTAATTCATTACACGCTACAAAATGCATATGTTCATCACCATAGATGCCAAACGTGTAAATCAGATTTCTAAGTTTCAGGTCACGTAAATGTCTAACAGCTGTTTTCCTGGCACAATCACACCCAGCAACAACTGCATTACGTAGTTGCTCACTATCTACATTCTGCTTTTCCCTCGTTATTGCATAATCCCTAACCGCACGATACGCCGGAACCAACCGTTTCGGCAAGGTAGGGAGCCAACTTGTTTCTTCCTCTGCTTCTTTCAAAGCATGATCAAAAGCCTTCTGGATACCACCGAAGCGTGTTCTGACAACCTCATATTCCCTAGATGTCAATCGAACAGTCCTCTGCAGCTTTTCTTCTCCATCTATATCTGTTTGTTCTGTTTCCAGCATAACAACCTCTTTTTGATATCATGTAAAGCCTAAGTGGGTATAAAAAGATATCTATTTAGACAT
>JBDRHE010000043.1:0-2233 GCA_043817155.1 Candidatus Omnitrophota bacterium
ACGATAGTAACGGCGGGACAATCTCGCTTATTCTGTCATCCCCGCGGAAGCGGGGATCCAGAAGTGTATCTTTCTAATGTATTTGTCATTTCCGCCTGGATTCCCGCTTCCGCGGGAATGACAAATTGTTTCGGTGCGCTAACTTAATTACGGCACCTCGCAAAGACGAGCGGAGAAACGGTTGCTTTAATTACTGTACATCTTTTTTTATCAGGTTATGATTATTTACGATATTGCCATAATAGGTTCGGGGGCCGCGGGAAGTATGGCAGCCATACGTGCCAGCCAGCTTAGAAAGGATATAGTTTTAATTGAAGGCAATGATCGTATCGGGAAGAAGATACTCATTACGGGTAAAGGAAGATGCAACCTCACCAATGCGGCTACGCTCGATACGTTTATTGAGGAATTTCGCAATGAAGGACAATTCTTGCGATCGGCATTCTCAAAGTTTTTTAATACAGAACTTATCGATTTTTTCGAATCGAATGGTTTGCCGTTAAAGACAGAACGTCAGGGTAGAGTTTTTCCGGCAACAGACAGAGCGGATTCTGTCATAAAGGTTTTAGAGAACTCCCTGAAAGAGAGCGGGATCACAGTGTTTTATAATATGCGGGTGAAGAATATAAGAAGAGAGGACAACTTTTTTCAGTTAGAGCCTGTCGGTAAAGATCCCCTGAATGCCAGAAAGGTGATATTGGCTACAGGCGGGACTTCATACAAAGCCACAGGCTCTCGAGGTGACGGGTTTGAAATTGCCAAAAAACTGGGTCACACCGTAAAGCATCTGATGCCTGCGCTGGTTCCTTTAAAGACAGAAGAGTCGTGGGCCAAAGAATTACAGGGGCTGACCCTTAAGAATGTGCGCATCACTTTCACGCTCGGGAAGAAGAAGGTGGTATCCGATATCGGAGAGTTGCTCTTCACGCATTTTGGGGTCTCCGGTCCGTTAGTACTGGACCTGAGCGGCCGAATAACAACTCTTTTAAGTGAGCACAAAACCGCGGATCTATTCATTGATCTTAAACCGGGATTGACAATCGATAAGCTGGAAGCTAAGCTGCTCAAGATATTTGCCGGAAAAGGGAAAACATATTTTAAGAATATCATGAAAGAGCTGCTTCCCAATAAACTTATACCCGTATTTTCAAACCTGCTAAGCGTAGATGCATTAAAGATAGGAAGTCAGATTACGAAACACGAAAGAAACGGAATAATACGCTTGTTGAAGGCATTGCCACTCAAAATCTCGGGATCTCTAGGCATAGATTACGCAATGGTTACAGGCGGCGGCATTTCTACAAAAGAGATCGATCCTAAGACTATGGAATCTAAGATCGTACCGGGATTGTATTTCGCAGGTGAAATTATTGATGGATGGGCCAGGAGCGGTGGGTACAATCTTCAGCAGGCCTTTTCAACCGGTTATCTTGCGGGAGAGAGCGCTGCATATGCGTAAGGTTATTTTAGCCTCTAAGTCAAAAGCAAGACAGGCCCTTTTGAAGCAAGTCGGCCTTAAATTTACTGTGGCTGAATCGTATGTAAAAGAGAGCAGGGCACTAAAAAGAGGATGTGCAGATCTTGTCATTGGAAACGCTCTTAAAAAAGCCAAAGAAGTAGCCGGCAGGTTCGATTCAGGACTTGTCATAGGCGCCGATACTGTCGTATCGGCAAATGGGAAAATAATAGGCAAGCCAAGGAACGTAAAAGACGCTTTTAAAACCATAAAAATTTTGTCAAAGAGACCGCAGTGGGTTTATACGGGCATCGCGGTTGTCGATATTGATAATAGATCCGTTTCCAAAGCTTACGAAAAGACCAGGGTCTATATGCGAGCCCTAAGCGACCGGCAGATCAGGAATTATATAAAGAAGGCCCGCACGCTGGATAAAGCCGGTAGTTTCGACATACAGGGACTGGGCGGATTCTTTATTGAACGCATTGAAGGATGTTTTTATAATGTAGTAGGTTTACCGCTGGCGAAACTTGGTAAGATACTGGAAGAAGCGGGCCTGGACATTCTCTCCTATTAATATATTCGGTTAACCGCTTTCATCTCCCCTCGTCTTTGCGAGGCACCGGAATATTCGAACGTGCCGAAGCCCCACCGCATGCTTCGCATGGTGGGGTCCCGCCATACGATAGTAACGGCGGGACAATCTCGCTTATTCTGTCATCCCCGCGGAAGCGGGGATCCAGAAGTGTATCTTTCTAATGTATTTGTCATTTCCGC
>JBDRHE010000044.1:0-18923 GCA_043817155.1 Candidatus Omnitrophota bacterium
TACATAAGGAGAGTAAGGATGAACTGAAGAGACTCCTCGAAGGCTTACAGAAGAGCACCCTGAACGGAGACGACCTAATCGCTATACAGGGGATAATAAAAGACTCCCTGAACGGAAGAAGTGAGCCTCTAGACCCGAATAACGAGAATGAAGTAGATAAGATACTGCGCTCATTCGTAGGGAAAGCAAAGGCGCGCGGATACGATATAAACATAAAAGAGATAGATGATAATTTAAGAGGCCTTATCGTAGGGAGCATAAACAGGATGTTAGCAAAAATAGGGACAGCGCCCGGTTTTTCTAGCAGAACAAAAAAAGAAGAAGAAGAAACGGTCGCTGTCCCTATTTTTGATACGGCGGGAGAGAAGAAGGGAGCGGTAGTATCTTCTAAAGGAATCTTAGCAGTAGCAGTTGAACCACGGGCGAAAAAAGAAGGAGATGTGGATCTTCTTGAATACAAGGCCAATTACGGATTTTTACCCAATGATCATTTGGCCATAGAATTTATAAGGACAAGACTAAAAACGCTTTTACCGGATGTAAAGGAAGCGGATCTACCGGATGTGTATGTGCTGGCTTCCAGGGGCGAAGGCATAAACGCGCTCGCCTTTCCGAACGGCTCAATTGTCATTACACCGGAGGCGATCGAATTTGCCGGAAGCATTGAAGAGATAGACTATCTCATACTTCACGAATTCATCCATCTTTATCATGCGCATATAAATATCAAACCCCAGTCTTTGAAGACAGGAAGGATATTCGAGAGTCTTGGCGCCCCACGTTTCGCGGAGATAGACGCTGATGTGTCCGCGCTTCTACTAATGGCTGAGCCACAAAGGCGGACAAATCCGCAAGGCGCCGTAAGTTTACTGGGACGGCTTCGAGAGGATAAGATTTCCAGTAAATGGGAACCTGTGCACGGTAAGATCACCAACCGTATATTGATGCTCAAGAGCATGAAGAGACTTGTTGAACTCAACCTGATGGATGTCTATCAGACGGATTACGATCTTAGCGCTCTTCCGGCCGATGTTAAGGCCTCTTTAAGAGGTCTTAAGAGAGGCGGTTATTTCGGAGATATATTAAGAAATCCACCGACAAGCGGCAAAGAATGGGACCAGTGGATAGCCAGAGCCAGAAATGGCATAAGGACCTCTGATTGGGACCGGCTTAACGCAACCATGCCGGTCTTAATGCAAAGACTACAAGAAGCTATCACAGAACAGTCGCATAAGGTTGCGGAAACGACAGGTACTACTGTTTACCAGCTTCGAATAGATGGTTATACGGCCATCCTCTCTTTTGCAGTTAAAAGATGGAACGAGCTTTTTGATGAAACGTATGGAGAAGTATTGCTCGCGGAAGACCGCTGCCTCTGGAAGGCAGCTCTAATTCATGCAGGAACAGGTATCAGCATCGCAGAAAATACGCGCAGCAGGCTATGGCAGGCCATAGGCCTGGGTGATGTCGCGGCTGAATTACATTCATTGCTTTCAAGACCAGATATATCAGATCATCTAACAGTATGTCCCACAGTGCTTCCGTTCCAATTCAGGCAGGGTAGATTCTTTGATTTCGTATCGAGCGTAACTCGGATATCGCTAATCGATTATTCAGCATTCCATGCCGCTGACAACCGGATCGATATAGGAGATTATTTCAGAAGAAGCGCAGAGCTACTGGCATGGGCAGAAGAGGCAGAAAAAGGGCTCTCCATGCCCGATCCGGATACGTCGTGGAACGCAAGCCATGCATGGACAGCGATTGTTGTGAGCGCTGCATTCTGCGCCTACGATAATAAGCAGTGGGAACCTCAAAGATTCAACGATGAAATGAAGGCACATAATGTATCCAACTATCCGATAGAGGCGGGTGAAGTTGAAGCGATGCTTCGCGGGGTAGGTTTTAAAGCCAACATACCACCGGCGCTAATGGAGCATGCCCGCGCGAATTGGGGGGTCGTTGATGTCAATGCTCTCGGTGCACGGCTAAATGAGATAAGAGAGGCGCTTTCAGCATATTCAGATGGCCTTGATCATGAAGATCCCGGTCAGGTAGCGCTCCTTAGAGAAGCAGCCCTGATCATCAATCAATTGCCGGAAAAAGAACTGGAAGAGTTTGGAATCGGTCATGTATTTATATATAACTGCGTCTTTGTAATAGCAGCTCACTCCGTAAAAAGTATGTTGACCGCAGTCTACTGGACTCACCTCATTGCCGCAGATGATCTCGATTACGAAGCATACTTAAACGCAGTTAACATGCCCGCCCCCGCTTCACGGGAAGATATTTTGGAGATTACAGACGCCCTTACCGGGGTAGGAAAATCTGAAACAATCTTCGGTATGAAATGCCGTCTTGGTAAAACAAGCTTGACAACCACTCAACTATCAAGAAGCAGCTATTTAGGGTCAGATATGCTTTTAGGCGTAGGAAGCCTTTTGCAAAAACAAGATAGCGCGGATTCATTCTTTAATATCCTGGAGGCTTATACAAGGAGGTGGCCCATTTACAGATTTGTTGCAGGCAATGATGAAGACTCCCATCTGGTGCAACGCAGGAGGAATGTGGTCAAAAAGGGACTTGGTTTCCTGGACTTAACCAGGATTCCCCGGGACGCGCTTACGGCACGCAGGCTTCTTGAGCTCAGTTTCTTTATTGATAATCCCGGTATCACACGGCCATTAAGAGAGTATCTGTACATGACCTTAGTGCGAAACCTCAAGCCCGAAGAGGCAACGCGGCTTCTCTTTTACGATTATAACGTTCAGGGTAGTATTACCGGTTTTCGGCCCATAGAAGAGCTGATAGAGGAAAGGGTAACGGACCGCAAGAGACTGCTTGAGTTAAAGCAGGAAGCCGAACGCTCTTTGGCGGGTTCCTCATCTCTGTATGGAAAGCTCGGGCAAGCAGTCGGCTTAGAGGGGCTTTTGTACTATATATTTGAAAGACGTAAACCCATTGCCGTATTGGAGGTTTTGCTGAACACCGCAAGCGATGAAGGTCGATTAAATAGGATGATAGCCGATGCGTGGTGGCAAATATTTAGAGAAGATATCCAATTTGATCTACGGGAGATTGAAAATGCGCAGGACCGGAATGAATTAAGTACAGCTGTTTCAACAGAGCCTACAGTAAGTGTTAAACAGAGAAAGGGTCTATATGCCGGACCGATAAATTACTTTCAGCCCGAGGCTGCCAGACGCGCTGTTTATCGAATACCTCTGGTGGAGCGTTACATCATTTTAATGGAATTATTGACGGGTACAAACGGCGTTCTAATGACTAAAGCAGGAAGGGATAGGTTACTTAGCGGATTTATTGAAAGCAATCTTGTTTCTTCGGAAGATCCGGCGCAGGCCGGGGCCGACCAAGCGCTCATCGCCCTTACGAGGAGGGTCTTAGGTACACTGATGGAGGAGGTCCCTATTGATGAATTATTCCTGATGATGGAGCCTTTATTACGGGATAGGCTGGGGAGGCCTCCGGTCCGGTCTGAATCATGGCAGCCTTACGCAGCGAGTTTAGTTGAGAAGTCAGAAGTTATTTGTTCGGACGCATTTGAAGAGTCGTTAGATATTGAAGACGAACATAAAGTGGAAGAAGAAGCGGATAAGCTTGTGAAGCAGGCAGCGGAAAGCCGCATTCTTTATGCTATGACCGGCACGCCGCCAGGCGCTCCCGTGGCAGATACCGGCGTAGATGAGACAGCTTTTAGTGTTGTGCCGAAAGATTTTATCGAGCAGGAAGCCCGGGGCCTCTCTCCTTTAGAGTTTATAGTCGAAATATTCAGCCATATGGGCGCTCCGGGTGTCAGGTTTCTCCAGCTCTTAGGTATAACTATAGATGTTCCCGATTACACCAAGCCTTCCCTATACAAAGTTTACGATGCCATTGAGGGCCAGACTAAACCGGTCATACTTCACGCCATAGAGACCGAGGATCCCGAGTATGCCAAACAGATCAAAGACATAAGACGTCGTCTGGGAGGAGGGTCGCTATTTACGGTTTATGAAGTAGAGCTTGTGACAGGCGAACGCGAGGCGGTCAGGGTCCTTAACCCGAACGCATGGGAAACGACCGTCTTCTTCATAGGGATAATGCGTAAGACTATGGATAGATTGATCGCGGATAATCCCGAAGCCGGTTACTACAAAAAAGCTCTGGGGCTTTTGGACTTTATACAGGAATGGATACAGAGGGAACTGAAGGATCCGACGTTCTTTGAGGATGATCAAAAATTCCGCAAGTTGTGGCATAAAAAATTAAAACCCACCGGTTTCACCGCAGAGATAAGAATCCCTGAGTCGCGCGCGTCTAAATCAAAACGGATACGCAGGGAAGAATTCGCGCCGGGCCAGACCCTGACCTCGGAGAAGATATCTCCCGAATCTCGCAGAGAGGCTGTTTCATTAATAGCTAGACACTACCTTGCCCAGATCCGCGGAGGTCTTGCGGATAATCTGCCCTTGCGAAGCGGCGCTGTACTCGTCCATTCGGATATATCGCTGGGCAACTTCAACTGGTACGAAAATGAGAAGACGAAAGAACGGGCCGTCTATGTTCTCGACCGCGGCATGTATCTTAAATTTAAGATACAGGACCGGCTCTTTCTGAAGCGTCTTAACGACGCGAAGACAAACGGAGAGAAGGCCTCGGTATTTGCGGACTGGTTATGGGGACTCGATATTAATCAGAAGGCTATAGCCAATCTCGATAAAGGTAAAGTTATAGAAGAGCTGGCCGGTATTGAGGCAGAGCCGGAGGAGATGGCTCTCATGGCCCTTATAAAGATACAGGACCACGGCCTGGCCATGCCGTTTAATTTTATGCTTCTATTCAAAAACCTTAATGCCCTGCGCCACATGGCCAAAGAAGCGGGATTTAGAGGTATAGAGGAAGCGATCGAGTATAATCCCGCGGTTACCGCGAAGAAAGCGAAAGGGACGAAGAAAAGACCGCCGGCCGCCCCCGGCGCCGACCTCACACCTTCGGATGGGGCAGGCATGATACCGCTTTTACGTAAGCTCCTCGGAGAAGAGAGAGTCCGGAAGTACCAGTCAGGCATAGAGCAGGTAGCCTTCTTCTTAGCCCCGGCACTTATATTGCCCCTTATGCCTGTATTATGGCAGGCAGTAGTAATAGGGGGAGTAGGACTACTCTTTGGAGTCCTACATTCCAATAGGTTAGTAAACTTTCTAAGCAAAAAACTTACAGGCAAGACAATAGACTTACCAAATGCTCCACCTCTCTTAAGAATAGTCCTGATCACCCTCATGAACACCCTAACCCTATCTATACCCCTTATATTCAATATATCACCGGTACTTATCTACACAATAGGATTCATTGCTACTACTGCCATGCACCAGTGGGCGAATATGTGGTGGCTAAGGGAAAATGTTATTAAGCTCGGTGAGAAACAATTAGAAAAGAAAACGGAAGAAGCAGCGCTAGCTGAGTTACGCGCTGATACCGATCTTGCCGTAAAGAGCGCGCAAATTGCAGAAGTTAAAGAAACCACGCCTATCGCTAAAAAGCCCGGTGATACATTTACGGTAGTACGGCGTTTAAGTGATAGATCAGGCCTTATAAGGCCTTTAGGCTTTGTAGCAATATGTATAATAGCTCTTCTCATACCCCAAGTTGGCCAACTTGTATTAGATCCGGATATTGCCACCGATCAGCTTTTAATGCTTCACCCGCTTTATAAGAAAGCAATGGGCGTAATGGCATTTATCATAGTGGTAACGCTTCGTACTTGGTACATGACTCAAAGAGAAGATTTCGGAGCGCTTGACGGAAGCTTAAAAGAATCGTTGTCGCATTTGGCTTTAGTGGCGCTTGTGCTTTCTTTGATCGATTATGCTTTCACAGGCGGTATTGTGGTTTCTGCGATATTCGGGTTTGTATGGAATCTGATCGCGGATAAATTACCGGTAGCCGGAATAATAGGCGTAACTTTATTTTCTAGATATAAAAAAAAGAGATTGAGGAAACTGGATGAGGCGGCAACGCTTCAAAAAATAAAGGAATTGATCGAAAAGAAACGCGTAGTAGTTACATCCGAAGATGGCGAACAATTTACTTTTGAGCTGGAAGAACCAGCTACTCCGCTTGACAAGCTTTACAAGCCGGAATATAGCATAACGGTCCGTGCAGAAGACGGCCGGAAGATCGGATATGTGGATGTTTCGGATGATTGTCTGGTAGGATCTTTTGAAGATGTTGAAGAACATCCTGATATTGACAAAGACGAGGTAGGCAATGCTATATTTGTTACGAGTGAGCACAAAAGAAGAGGCATAGGTACTTCCCTCATATCATTTGTTTTAGGTATAAGCAAACAAAGAGGTATAGAAGAATTCCATGTTATCAATCCGAATATCGGAGTTATCCCATTTTATGAAGAAGCGGGCTTTGAAACAATCTCCTCTACGTTTGGAATAAAAAGGTGTACGTTTGATCTCGTAGATAAACACCTTCCTATAATAAGAATTAAAGGAGAAGCTCATTCTGGTTTATATACAATTTTATTTAATATTTTAAAAAAAGCCGCTAAGGTTATACGTAAAGCGATATTCAGCAAGTTTACACCGCTAGGTGTAGTCGCTGTTGCGGCGGTTTTAATGGATCCAGTAGGACTTTTTGCAATGGCCGCAAGGTACGACGGTGATACAGAGGTTCCTTATGCGGGACTAACGATGCTCATAACTATTTTTGCAGGAGCTGTCGGTGTAGTATTGGCGGGCCAACAGCCCGGACAACAGGCCGCCGATGATACATTTACCGGATCTAAGATCATATCCGATTCCGATGGTATATTGCTATCGGCCAAGTGGCAAAAAGAGAGTGACAGGGTACGTCTCTCGGTAGTAAATCATTCGGACCGGCTTAAAGCCGGAAGGGCCGCGTTAAAATTGCACCATCTGGGCGCAGACATATCAAAACCCTTCAAGCTTCTGGATCTTTCTACAGGAAATGAAATAATGTTTACGCCCGGCAAAAATATTTTTCCGGATGGCAGCATATATTATGAACTGCAACCCGGCCGAAGACATGAATTCGAGATAATTTTAGATAAGAAATCGGCTCTCGAGGCAAGGTATACAGATAGTCTTATCGAACGCATTTTTATAGATAATAATGGCGTGCCCGCGATAGAGGCGGGAATTCCCAATTTCCCTCACCAAGAGTGGGGCAGGGATAGCATGATATCGCTTCTAGGTGTTATCTCGATCGGTAAGTTCGATGATGCAAGAGCAATTTTATTGAAATGGGCCAGGCTAGAGAGGGATGGCCTCATCCCCAATGTCCACGGAAAATACGAATCATCGGATGCCGCGTTATGGTTTGTTGAAGCACTCTACAGGCATATAGATAAATTTAACGATGCATCTATTCTTAACACTATCGTTGGAGAAAATGAAAAAACAGTAAATGACGTTCTCCGCGATATCATAACAAAGTACTCGACACCAAGCGATGACCCCAACACTGTCCATGCCGATAGCGCGACAGGTTTCGTTTATAGTCCGGCAAGATTCACGTGGTCAGACACAGAAAATACCCCCAGGCAGGGATACCCGGTCGAGATACAGGCCTTATGGTTCAATGCTTTAAACAGGATGCGGGAACTTGATAGAGACAATACCGCGGTGTATGGCACGCTTGCGGAAAAAGTGCGGAAGAATTTCGAGGAATATTTCTGGAACGAAGACGAAGGTACCGTCTTCGACGTCCTGGGCACAGAAGGATTCCAGACGCCGGAACAATCGAAAGAGGAGAATAGGCGAGACCCTTGTGTCAGGGCAAACCAGATATTTGCGGTATATTTTGGTCTGGCGCAAGGCGAGAAAGCAAGAAAGATAATCAAGTCTACGCGTGACCGATTACTTGTTCCCGGCGCTTTGCGAACTCTTGCGCCGCCGGTAAGGATGTATGTAGACGACACGCGCGATGAAGAGACCAGAAAAAAGGATGAGGAAGAGGGTAAAGTTATAGGATGGCCCAAAGGCTACGGTGAATACTATTACAAATATTACGATGGGAATAAATCACAATTCGATCGTGACAAAGCATATCACAATGGCACCGCCTGGCCGTGGCTCTATCCTTTTTACATGTTGAGCGCCGTTGAATACGGGTATATGACCAAAGAAGAGACCGAAAAGAAAATTGTGGATGAATGCCTGGAGCTTGCGCGGGAGGCGTATACAGGAGGAGATTATCTTTTTAACGGTGCCGGACCGGAGCTTGTCGATGCGGAGGCTTCCGAGACGCTTGACGGAGCCGCAAAACACTACCCGAAGGGCTGCTGGAGGCAGGCATGGTCAAACGCGACCGCGCTCTGGGGTCTTGATAAACTCTCATCAGATAAACCTCTTGCAGGCACCGGAAACGTAATGGCAAAATCAGCCGCTATACGATATTGCCGCTTCAAAGAAGATAATATCGGTGTTGAGCTGGCTGATGTCCGAAGAGACATGAGTAAAGAAATTGCCCTGGATGAGGAAGCTAAGGCTGCCCTTGCCTCAGCCATCGCCGAGGCGAAAAACCGTATCAGTGAAGACGATAATACCGCGGCGCTTATTGATGATCTTTTTGATAGAGGCAGAATAAGGTTTTCTAAGATGGCCGTTGAAGCGGTATATACGGGTGAAGATCTATATTTTGATGAAACTTTGCTTGCGCAATATAACAGAGAGCGTCTTATAGCTTGCCTGTGCGAAGCCGCCAGAGCCTCTGTTCGCTCCGATAAGCTTATAATAGAGGTTGACGCCCATGGTCTTACCAGAGCATTCGGGACGACTCTTGATAAGATCCCGGATGTTGTTGTGGATCACGATCTTGGCGAAGACGTCCCGGCAAAAATAATTCTGGACCCCGATGGTATTAAGCGTCTCCATCTTAACCCCAAGCATCTGAATTGCGACCCGAAACTGATAAAAGACATATGGGACTGGTATGCCTATGAATTGGGCGCAGGCCACATATGGTTTAAAGGCGTGTGGCAGGAGAGCCCACTTTCAAGGGTACTTGCGAAGGAGTGGCATATACGCGATGCCGCGGCGGGTAGAGAGAGCCCGGGAGTAATCAGGAACGCATCGCGCTATGACGTTTACAGGTATACGGTTGATCCCCGAATTGCAAACTCCAATGAAGCATTCAGGAATTTCGTCAGAGAAAAACTCAAACCGAAAGGTCTTAATGCAGACCTCGATTTTGTTACTAATCAATTCGCGCCCGATTCGCCACTGATCTTCAAGAAAGAGTCGCAAGGACTCTTCTGGTCATGGGGTGATAAGAAGGAATTCTTTAAGTGGGCTCGAGGAAACCCCGGTCTTACAAACATGTCCGATGAGGACCTGGAGGCCACGCTCCTTACCGGAGAGTTGCGCGAATTTTCATGGGTGGCAGAAGGCATGTTCGATGATCCGGAAACCACCGAAGAAGAAGTGGCCGTATGGATGGATAAGGGAATCCTTCCGGCGCGTTATCACCATTCGATGAGAATCGTGCGGCACGCATGGCCCGGAGGGCTTAGTGTTGCCCTTATAAATTATTCCGAACCCACAGGCCGCAATAAAGTTGCTGATATTTTGCATACGATTGCGGATATGACCTGCGACGGCGGCATAAGAGCCGACTTGGCACATTGGATCTATTGGAACCGGTATTATGACGATAAACTCAAGCCGTGGGGAATATCCAGGGAAGAGGCCGGCAGAAATATGCCGCGAGAGATATGGGAAGAATTTATGGATCGTTTGCGCGGGGAGCATCCGGGAAGTATGCTTTTGGGCGAGGTGTACGAGCACGGAAATAGGAGTTTCTTTCGGGAGATGGGAATGAGGCAGGGTGCCAATATCGTAGGTTACAATAAAGAATTTGCAGAAACACTTAGTGGTGGTTCCGCTCAGGGAATAAGGGCTTATCTTTTCGGGGAAAGCCAGGAGGTGCAGGGCCGGGAAGCGACCATGTATACGAACCATGATGAGCACACGGGGCTTGAGTATCTTGGATCCATGGAGCGTATTCGCGCCGCAACAGCTATGTGTGCTATGGGCGGCGGTTACATGCTGGTTCCTTTTACCGAGTTCCTGCCAATGCAGAGACCTATGGATCGCGAAAAGACTTCAAACAAAAATTGGCGTGATTCAGCTATTTATATGCCCGAGTATCCTTTTGAGAATCTCGATATTCCGCTTGTGAAGGAATGTCGTTTTTTTACCGGCAGACCCGCCAAAAAAGTTCAGAGACGATGGATTAGCGCCGAGTGTGTGCGCAAGTCTCAGTCGGACGTGGCCGTTGCGCTCAGAAGTGATGGTAATACGCATGCTATCGTTAGTCCCTGGTATGTCGATAGCATGGGAAATAGCGGTCTGGTGCCTATGGCGCGTCGTTCGCCGAAAGAAGATACTCTGGAAATTGTTAATGACTCGAACGTGCCAACCGAGATAACAATATGTTTCGACCGAATCTTTGGTCCGGAAGCGGCTACAGAATCCATCGAAGGAGAATTGCGCGAAATAGAGGTTTCGAAAGGCACAAAAGTATTCCTGGGCCCGAGAACGCTTATTGTTGAATTACCGGCGTATGGGCACTGCCAGTTATCGTTCCGTGAAACAGAGAGCTCAAGAGAGCTGAACGCGGCGGTAAAGGAGCTTTTGACCGAGGCCCGTAACAGGGCGCGTCCTGAAGACGAAGGCGGGGAAGAAGCCGCCTGGGCCGCAAACTTCTACAATACACACCGCGACGGGCTCCACTCCGAGGAATTCAAAACTGTCTTTAAAGAGACGTTAGAGCGGCTGCTTTTCTCGGGTAATGATCTTGTGCGGAGGGGGACGGCATGGATCATCTCACAGGAGGAATTCCTGGGCCCCATGACAGATGATCAAATGAAAGAAGGTGACGGGTCGGTATTGAAAGCCGTTCTTGAGCGCGAAGCGACTGATCTTGAAATCGTTCTTGGCGTGGTTCGCGCATTCTGTGGAAACCTTCCTATCGGTAAACAGAGCCTTGTTATTGCGCAGCTTCTGAGCGTTGCCATGATGACCGATGACACAGATCGCCGTACCAGACTTATGAAAGAAGTTTTTTCACTTATGCCGGTCGCGCTACCTATGATAGCCCAGGCAGGACAACTGACGATGCCTTCAGGCACGGAAGAGGCATTAATGCAGAAGCAATATGAACAGATCCAGCTTATACGCGCTGAAAAATTAAAGAATATGATTACGCCTGCTGTGGCGGCTAAAGTGTTTGTAAAAAAACGTGAGAACCTAAATGGCGAAAATATATATGAGGTTACCGGAGAAGAGACAGGGCTAACACTAAACGACATAGTGACAGAAGGCGCGTGGATTGAGGCGGAGCCCGATCGCGATACCACCGGCATTGAGCCGTTGCGGCCCAGGCTGATCAATCTAAGGGTAAAGGACGAAGAGGCGATGGATGCTTTTGCCCTTGTTGTGGATGACGAAATATATTTATTGTTTTTAGGAGATAATCATGCCGGAGCGATCTTACCCGAGAGTTTCAAATTTTTACCGGAACCCGACACTATCAAAGATTTCTCAGGTACGTACCTTCTATTTGATATTGAGAGAAAGAGGTCCGAGCGTACGACAAGTAAAGAGAGGCTAACAGGAGAGCCTTTACCCGTTATAATCCCTACAGGTGGCCAGACTTTTCACCTTATTGCGACCTTCGATAAAGAGCGTCCGAATATTATGCAGCTTATGGTAAGATTTTTAGGCGGACTTGACAAACTTCGTCAGAATCTGGAACGCCTTATGGAAGCGGTTCGCTTACCTCGAGGAAACATTGTCTATCTTATTGGTGTCTACCCGGAAAACGAAATAGGGGCGATGATCAATGACTCGAATTTTTCTCCACCAAATGGTATATATGCCAGAGATGCAGATAATCGCAGGGCAGTTGTTCGCGAAACTGTTAAAGCCAGAAAAGATGAAACGGCATCAGCTTTTTCAGTAACAGATATGAAGGATCCTAAGGTTTTAGCAAAGACTAAAATTATAGCCGAATGGCTTGCCGGAAAAGGATTAAAAGCGGCAGTTGATATTGTCGGCCATCTTACACCGGATAGCCCCGTAGTTCTTGAACATCCCTGGTGGTGCATCCCATATACTAAAGTTCCTGCCGAGTGGCGCGAAAACGGTATTCCCGACGCTCTGACCGAACAAGAGATACTGGAAACTTGGGGGGTCAATGAAGGAGCCCGAAGCGCGGCATGCCTGATCTACGTACCTGCTAACGACAAACTGCTCGAAAAGCTAAGACAGCGCGGTTTCGTATGGGGTACAGAGAAGAGAGATGGTAACGAAACGGGCAGAATACGTATTTTGATAAGCCATAACCGGGCAAACTACGCCTACACTAGCACCGCGGCGTTAGACTTAATGCATCCGGAAGTTCGCGGATATTTGTTTAATGTTATTCGGGCCTGGATAGAAGCTGGAGTTAGTGATTTCCGCATAGATATGGCTGACAGATTTCCACAGGAACTTCTGGCGGAATTTAAAGTTAGATTTTCGCAGGCGAGGTTTTTTACCGAACACTTCGATCTTTTTGGTGGGCTTATCGATATCTTCAGACGAAGCGGTATGGATGGATTCTATGATTACAGGGAGCTATGGGTAAGTCTGCGCGATCAATTTTCTAAAGATGACTCCGCCGCGCCCGTACAAAGGTGGTTATATAATTCCCAGAAATACCTTGAACTTGGCATCTTCGTGAATTTTATATCGGATCATGACCAGGATGTAGCCCTCAGCATGTACGGCGGGAACAGGGAAAAATATCTGTGCGATCTGGCGATCTTTGCGTGTGTGCCCGGATACTTCATGTTCAACTTCCCGGATGCCCTTGGCTATATGATGCCCGAATATCGCGATCGTAAAACAGGCGCGGTTCGGTATGATATACGAAGGCACGCTACAAAGAAAAAGTTAGAACGTCTTGTGGAGGAGGGGAATAGAGACAGAGCCCTCGAAGGAGAAACATTCGATGGCCTTCCATATGATCTAATGGTAGCAGATGGCGTAAGCAGCGTATTGGCCATTAAGGAAGATCCTGTGTTTCATCGCGGCGTAAGGTTGAATGTCCCGCCGCAGGATGAGTATGTCTGTTTCACCCGTACATACCAGGGAAGGACAGCCGTCGTAGTCGCTAATCGTTCTCCTGAGCCGCGAACGTTGGAAGTTACAAAATATCTCAACATGCCGGAAGTAGAAAAGATAGAAAGCGAATTCCTGCCGTGGGAAGTGCGTGTCTACTTTGCCGAGGGTAACCAATTACGCGAGCAGAAAGTCGTCAACGGCAATCAACTCTTCCAATTTGCGCGCTCACTCTACGGTGATGGCAGTAACTACGAATGGGCTATGCAATTCTGTAATAGATGCCGCCGGGAAGGGACTGGTCTGAGAGAGATAAAGTCGGCAGTGTCATTCATGTTGCGCTATGGAGATGAAAACATGAAAAAAGGCGCGCTCTGGATACTGACCGGAACTGACGGAGGATTCAAGCATGAATTCGACAATTTCGTGGAAGAAAATTTCGCTTTCGTAAGAGTCTGTCTGCATACGGATGAGCCGGTCGGCAGAATAGCATTAAGAGAGCTTATCGCGGATGCGGCTGTAGTTCCGGGATTGAGAGAAAGTCTTCTTGGTAAGTTGTCTCATGCCTTCGGTGAAGGCCCCGGAGGGCTTCCCACGCCGCAGGTGACGAATCTTCTGCACCTGGAAAAGGCCCTTCTTCAACAGGAGTATGGGGAAGAATGGCCCGGTAAGTTTCTCGAGTTACACAAAGACGCTTTTGGTGATGAGACATTCTTCGCAGCTTGTCGCGAGGCCGTGACCGCCTGGCGACGTAGCATTATACCTGACGAGCGCGATGGCGCCGGCTGGATGCTTTACAATCCTGAATCGGACCTCTCTTCAAAATTTCGGGATTATTACGTCTCGAAAATCTCATCCATACAAAACCGGCTTGAAAATCAAGATACCCGGGCAGTAGAGGACCTAGAGGCTTTGGCTTTTGAAATTGTCAATATACCGGATCTGGGAGAACGCGTTACAAGTGAGGTTGTCAATGCCGTCTGCGCGGGTGTTGCCCATTTCGGCGAAAACGACCAATTAAGAGTATTGTATTGCGCGGAAGCAATGCTTTTACAGAGGACGCTTGCTATCGGATGGGCGCATGCGATAGATGAAAATCATAAGAATGACTGGATCGACCCCTCCAGATATGCTGCCTTCGAATCATTAGTTCTCGAATGGAATCTTGAAAAAGATGAAGCTATACATCAGGCGGCCCGGTGGATCCTCGGTTTTTCTGAATCCGATTCTATATTCTCAACAACATTTCTGAAAGAGCATACCGACAAACTTGCCAGCTTTGGAGAACGTCTTAAAGAAGGCGATCAATCGGCCCTGGATGACCTGAGAGGATACCTCGCCGCCATCGAGGAGACGCCGGGTTTAAAAGAATGCGTTATGGACAAAGCCGTCGCTACAGTGCGCTCGGCAATAGACAATATCAAGGCAAATGGTGAATTGAAGGCGCTATTGGCCAGTCTGCTCAATACTGAAGCCGACCTCTTGCGTCGGAAATACTTAGACGGATGGGCCGAACAATTTGTCAATGCCCATTGCGATCAGTGGCAGGAAGAGAATTTACTCGAGGTATTCGGTAACGTTATTCTTGAGTGGAACAAGAGTGAAAACGTGAATACTGTGTATGCCGCACAATGGATGCTGTTCAACTTCGATTCAAAATTTTCCGACAAGTTTTTCGAAACATATAATAATGATCTAGAACTTATCAAGGAGGGCGCTAAAACAGGTGATCCCGCAGCGCTAGAATTAAAAGAAAAAATTCTGCAAGATACCAGAGATATAGAGAGCCTTACCAGGCGTCTTATCGATGAAATTATCAAGCGTGTTGAGGAACAGAACGTTTCAGACGAAGACAAATTCTTCTACTTCCAGTTTGCGTCCCAACTTCTTCAGACTGTCGCTGACCAGGCGGTTGTCGCTAAAATAATGCAGTTTTTTAGTCAACATGGCATCCGACAGCCGCCTGCCAAAAGCGGCATACCCTTTACTAAACTTTTCCTTCTCGGCCTGGCCGGAATCGGCATAACCTTAAGCGCCCTCGCAGCGCCGGGGTTGGTGACTACGATAGGAGAAGCGCTTCCGCAGGTTGGGGCAGGATTCGGGACTTGGTCCGGACTCGACATGGGTAGCATACTTAGAACAGTAGGCATAATTTTTGCCGGTGGCGGCGTGTGGGCGATGGCGAGGTTTTTCGGTTCCGGAAAACCGGAAGATACGAAGGATGTATCCGGTGTTCCTATTATTAAATATCCTGATCATATAATTGTGCGCGAACTTGATCCGCAAAAAGCCAGCGCAGGCGATACAATTGCTATTGTAGAAACAAGTATTGTTATACCTTATACGGTTACACCTATCGCCGCTCGTGTTTTCCTCAATCAGGAAGGCGGCCTGGAAGTTGAATTAGGTGAGTTGATTGAAAAAAGAAGTAAATTTAAACCGTTATTAGTGATAAATGCGAGGCATGAAGACATTCTATCTATGTCCGGTTTAAAGAATTCGATTTTACACGATCCTCTTGTCGGGGTGTATGTCAGGAAGGCGAGGGCTTGGAAGCTGTCGAAGGACGAAAAACCAGAATCTTTGTCAACGCTAGGCTACGGAGGTACAGGATCGACTAGAGAAAGTCCTGATTACAAATTTCTGACAAATATAGAACACAGAAAAGTTATGATAGACGGCATTATCAACGTTTTAAAAGAGACCAGAAAGAGGAATGTAAAGACGGTTTTCGTTAACGGAGTCAGCGCGAGACCGGCTGCCCTATTTTTTGAGTTATGCTGGAAAAAATTCTATCCGGGGGAAGCCCTTCCGAAGTTTGTTTTTCTGGAGGGTGCCGGCCAGGTGGAAGAAGGCAGGTATTCGGCGGAAAAAGTAAAAACAGAAATAGAAAAAATGCCGGATTTAGAAAAGGCGCTATCGAAGCCGTCTCTTGTTTTTGACGATATCTTTGTTACGGGCAAAACTTTGAGCGAAACCCGAAAATTACTTAAAGAAGAATTTGGGGCGGCTCGGGTTTATACGGCTGCGTTATTGTACGGTTTTAAAGACGCTCCCGATGAAAGCCCTTACTGGGATGACCATGCTTGGATTCCTGATATGCCAGATTTTTACGGTTGCCGCATAGAGGATAACTATGAAACAAATTGGTATTTAGTAAGACGCTGGATTCGCGGTGCAAGACCGCTATATGGCATGGAGAGAAACTTTGACAGGACAGAAGAACAGGAAAGAATAATCTTCGAAGAATATTTACCTCATGACCTTAATCTGCTTGCTTCCGAAGCCGAATATGTATTTAGGAAGCAACCCCCCAAAGCCCACACCCTCGCCACCATAAGAACAAGAGAAAAGGCCACCGCGCGCTACAAGAAGAAACCCGCCAGCTTCTTCGAGAAAAACTTCGAGGGAAAGGCTAGCTGGGAAGAACTCAATAAAAAAGAACAAGAGATGTTAATCGGTGAATACGCAGCAAGATCGGAAATACTACATATGTTACTCAATCCACCGGGCTTCCTAAAAGCGCACAAGAAAGAGGATATCCCATTTCTAAAAAAACACATGTGGAGCATATGGCGGCGTTCTATGGGGGTTGCCGCCGCATTAGCGCTTATATCTATGGTACTTTCTTTATTTGTGGATGCCAACATTGGCATAAAACTCATTGCTATAGCACTGGTCCCGATAGTTCCCACAGCCTTTACCAACTGGTTCCTGCATAGGTCCTATAACATAGATGCTGTAGAGAGAGAGTGGCCTTTGCTTGCTCTACCCGAACCACCGGTGCCGTCATCACAAGATGAAATTCCTGATGAAGAGTTTTATGAAGAATTAAGAAATTATTATGAGCAATTGTCGCCTGAGGAGCTCTATGCCCTACTAGGAGAATTGATTGAGATCTGGTCGGAACAAGTTAAAGAAAAAAAGAAGGTAAATAAACGCATCATAGCAGAAGCGAGAGCGTTAAGAAACCAGATACAACCTTATACCACCAGAAATGCTTCACCTTTACCCGAGTCTCTCCAGAAAAAAGCAAAGAAACTTCTAGAGATGGGAAGGCTTGAAAAGCTTGATGAGAAGAAAGTGCCCAAAGCCTATGAAAGGCTAAATGAATTTTATGAGTGTAAGCGTAAACTATACTGGTCACGGTTACCGCAAGGTGTTATTGAAAACCTTGAAAGTATTTTTATTAATTTTAATTGTTTAGAAGAACTAGATGAAGAGATGCGTGCAAATTATTGCCGGGGTTTAGCGGCATTGATTTTTATAAATAAATGGGACAAGTATATTTTGGACATCTGGAGCGAATTTGAAGAAAGCGGAAATAAAGAAGCCGCTAATAGCGTTAAAGAATTTAGGAAAGATTATCTCAAATCAAAAGAGTCTATTCCAAAAGAACATTATGACGTGGTGATTAGTTCAATGGAAGACGAAGATCGTCAAATCTACTCAAATGAAGTTCGACAATTTTCCCACAAAGAATCTTCACTAATGACATTGTCACCTGCTAGAGGAGTAGGCTTTCCTGTATATGAAGAATTGCGCATGGTCAGGGAAGCGCTTGGCATGAAAACGGCCGAGATGGGGGCATTTATAGTGCCTGACGGCAATAAGGCTTTCTCGCCCGGTAATATGGACACATATTTTGGAGCTTTCGACCAGCTGCCATCCGAAGTCATACTGTATATGCGTAAAAAAGCTCGGATAGAATTTGCCAAACTCATCAAAAGAGCTCGCGCAACGTATGACGTGAGCCCGGAAGAGTTTGGTAGAATCCTTGGACCACCTGATCATCGTAAGCCAAATGAGCCGGTTCCGGAAACCAGGGTAATCCAAATGGAGGAAGGTCTTTTGTCTGTACCATATCGAATGGCAATAATAGCCCGAGCCTTTGAGCAGAAAATGGAAGGAGAAGAGCTAAAGAAAATACGTGAAGAAGCAGGAATGTCGATTATGGATTTCGGGCAGGCAATCTATAATAGAGACGCAAAAAATAAAGATCGCAGAGCCAGAAGAGCAGAGCGCGGGTGGAGTGAAATTGCGCCATCTGTTATGAGGAGAGCTAGGCAGATACTCGCCACTGAAATAATGGTTTCTAAAAAAGGGTTTTTATTTTTGAATAACAAAGAGATAAGACTCCCAAAACTTTTTGCTGAGAAAGCCGTGGCGAAATCCCCATATGATGAACAACAAGGTTGGAAGTCAGGCGCTAGAGTGACCTATGATGGCATGCGATTATTCAATTATAATGCAGGAAAAGGCAAAATTGAAAAAATGTATGAATTTAGAAACATTGCTCCGGATATGAGTCTTAAAGGATGGAATGGTGAAAGAATTCATATTAGAGGACAGCGCAGTCTTGTAGGCAAAAATGTACTTATCATAAAAACCGATGGCAGTAATGGTGATTTAGGCGTAAGGGTATTTCACGGCACAGAAGAACTCCAAGTGAAACCACTTTCACCCAAAACCTCCACCCTCGCTACCAAAGCTACTTCTAGTGATGGCACCCTCATCGGCAAGTATAAACTTGTACCAGGTACAGAGAAATTCCATGAAAAAACTGCTGAAATCCCCCAGAGTTATATCGAATTCCAAGCCTATGATATAGAAAAGTACGATATTGATGACCCAGATAGCAATGAACCAATCACTATTAAAATAAACGCAGAAAGAGCACCTCCAGAAGACTTTAATAACTACAACGATATAGAATGGGATATACCGGAACATATCAAAACAGCCTTACAAGAAGCCCTAGGTAGAATAAGTAGTGAAGGC
>JBDRHE010000045.1:0-33308 GCA_043817155.1 Candidatus Omnitrophota bacterium
ACCTCATCTAGCGCATAAGCGCTCTTGGGATGCATTCTACACCGAATGTAATCCCGTTTTACCTGGGCTGTATTCTACCATAAATACGAGCCCCTTTGGGAGGTAGCTTATTTTTCATAATATCAATCTCAAACTAGCTCGATGAGATTGCCTGCCTGCCCGCCAAAGCTTTTAAATGGCAGGCGGGCCTGCCAGTATATTTCGGGCAGGCAGGCTTCGGCACGCTCGAATATTCCGGTGCCTCGCAAAGACGAGGAAAGAAAAGACGTTAGATTCCTGCCCGGCGGTTGGCAGGTGCGCCAATCTGCATATCACTTATTTTCAGTTGACATCACTATATATGTGTGAGCAATAAGTAGCGAGTAGAGAGTAGCAAGTAGCGAGAAAGACTCTCTCTACCCTCTACTTGCTACTCTCTACTTTAGAATGTTTGCGCCAATCTGTGTGTGGGACTCCATTTACCGGCGGTGCCCTGCGGCCTTTTCATGCCCGGAGAGAAGAAGAACAGAATTCCTTCCCCAGAAAATGTTTATCGCCTGACATTCTCTAACCAGAGCATAAAGCAGCCTGGGGTGCATGCTAGCATTCTGATAATAATCTGATAAGAAGAATTGCCCTCCCCAGGCAAGGCTACGAAGACGAAAACCCTGGGACGGCATCTTCTTCGCTCGAAGAGAGGGCGCCTGCGCAGCTCGGCCGCATGGAAGCGGCCTCAAACATCCTCGGCGCTATTTGTCTCAAAAGATTGTGACAAATAACCTCTCTTCTCACTCATAAGATGCCTCAATTCTTAATGCTCTCATGCGCTCCAGGCTGCTTTATGCTCATACCCTCACCCTAAAAAGTATTTCCAGCATAGTTAAATGAGGCAGGTTATAATAGAGGCTGGAGGCCAAAGGTGAGGGGCTTTGGTGCAGGATCATATTCTTCTTTTGTCTCTTTACAAGGTGAGAGTTGGTAATTCAAGGTCTTCGTATATCTTGGATTACGGCATTTCCATAAGTACCACCGATCACCTTATAAAGAGACAAGATGGAAGAATCTTTGCATAATCTTTTATGCTGAGCCTGCACCAAAGCCTCTCACCACTGGCGTGCTTTGAGTATACATTGTTGTTAGCGGAGGAATTGTCCCACAGCCAGAAGCATCGGGTTTGAAGCGAAATCCAGCAGTCCATTTCATACCACCCCTTTTCATTTGACATACCTATATATATATGTTAGTCTATGACGGCAAAAAAAATGGTAGACAGAAACTTATTGCGCGTTAAAGAGAGGATCGCCTCTGCCGTCAGGAGGGCAGGAAGGGATCCTAACACGGTAAAGCTGGTAGTTGTTACCAAAGAGGCGGATGAAGACGGCCTGCGCGCCGCTATAGAATGCGGTGAAACCGACTTCGGTGAAAACCGAGTCGCCGACGCGAAAGATAAGATCAGGACATTCGGGTCAGAGGCCCTTAAATGGCATATGATCGGCCACCTGCAGTCTAATAAGGCCAGGAGCGCTGTAAAGATATTCTCTCTTATTCATTCGCTCGATAGCATTAGATTGGCGCAGATATTAGGCAATGAAGCAAAGAAGCGCAGCAAGCGCCAGGAAGTTCTTGTAGAAGTCAACGTATCGGGCGAGAAGAGCAAGTTCGGAATAGGCCCGGATGAACTGGCTCACTTTTTAGAAGTTGCCGGCAAGTTCGAGAATATTAATATAAAAGGGCTAATGACCATGGCCCCGCTCGGAAAAGATCCGGAAGAGGCCAGGCCGCACTTCAGACGTTTAAGGGAATTGAGGGATAAGTTTGGCCTGAAAGAGCTCTCCATGGGCATGACCGAGGATTTTGAAGTAGCTGTCGAAGAGGGCGCTACCATGGTGCGTGTGGGAAGTGCAATATTTAAGAATAGCGTATAGGAATGCTTGAAGGATTACGAATAGCGGATAGCGGATAGCGAATAGCGGATAGGAAGAGGTTCGAAGGATTACGAATAGCGTATAGCTGATAGGTTGGAATATTGCATTTTTGAAACGTTAAATACTAGCCTATACGCTATCCGCTATATGCTATCTGCTAAACGTTAATTACTAACCTATACGCTGAACGCTATATGCTATACGCTAGAATAAGGGGACGTAGAATGAAATTAGGTGTAATCGGCTGCGGTAATATGGGTAACGCTATTGCGAAGGGCATCTTGTCAAGCAGGATACTCCCCTTCAATAGCATTTATATAAGCGATAAGGATCCGCAGAAGACCAAAGAGCTATTCAAAAAGTTCGGCATACGGCTCTGTTCGAACGAAGAGATGGTCAAGAAATGTGATGTAATTATCCTTGCCGTAAAGCCGCAGAATTCAGGGGCGCTTTTGTCATCGATCTCGGGTCTTCTTGACGGGCATGAGCACCTGGTCTCTGTAATGGCCGGGATCGCTATATCCAAAATAGAGTCCGTCGTGGCCAGGAAGATAGCTATTACACGCGCAATGCCCAACATGGCGGCGCTTGCAGGAAAGAGCGCCACATGCGTCTGTCATAATAATATGGTCGAGTCAAAAGTCTTTGTAACAAGGGTATTCTCCTCTATCGGTACTGTTGTAGAAATGGGTGAGGAGTACATGGATGCAGTGACCGCTCTTAGCGGAAGCGGCCCTGCATATTTTTTATATTTAGCAGAATGCATGAGAGACGCCGCCATAAAGCTGGGCATAAAAGGAGATAAAGCATCGGAGCTTGCAGTAGCGACGCTTATCGGTAGCGGCGCTTTGATTGATAGCCTGAAAGTTCCTCCCGAGGTTTTGAGAAAACGCATAACCTCCAAAAGAGGAACCACCGCAGCGGCTTTAAATTCGCTACAGAAGGCAGGATTCAAAGAGACTGTAGAGTTGGCGCTAAGAAAGGCTTTTGAAAGATCGAAGGAGCTTTCCGTGTAGATAGGATTTATGTTCTATACCGGAAAGTAAGGAGCGTGAATATGTTCATATTTGGTCAGTTATTAGCGAGTCTGGCGCTCTTGCTTGAGATGATCTTTAATATACTATATTTCCTGCTGGTTATCCGAATTATATTATCGTGGTTTGGCGTTAATCCCTACAACGATCTGGTCCAGATCCTGATGAAGATAACGGAGCCGATCCTGGCCCCGTTTCGCAGATTACCCCTACAATTTGGCATGATGGACTTTTCTCCTATATTGGCGTTTATAGCCCTGCGTGTTGTCGGGAGTTTTTTTCTTGTCGGAACACTTCGGCATTACGCTTTTGCGCTAATGAGATAGAGGGAAGACTCTTTGCGCATGAAACTAGCAGTCAGAGTTTACCCGAGATCGTCCAGGGAAGAGGTTGTAAAATTAAAAGACGGGGGCTTGAAGGTCTATATGCACACTCCTGCAGAGGGTGGAAAGGCCAATAAGCGGCTTGTCGAAATGATAGCGGAATACTTGGTCGCGAAGAAGTCCGAAGTTAAAATTATAAAAGGGCGGAAAAGCAGGAACAAGATCATCGAGATAGATCTATGATCGGAGGGGAGATGGCGAAGATAGGCATTATCGGGGGAAGCGGGTTATATAACATCGAGGGCGTCAGAATAAAGGAGACCATAAAGGTAAGTACACCGTTCGGCGACCCATCTTGTGAATATACATTGGGGGAACTAGAGCAAAAAGAGGTGGTCTTTTTACCCAGACACGGTAAGGGCCATCGGATCAGCCCCTCAGAGATCAATTACCGGGCGAATATATATGGCATGAAGAAACTCGGGGTGGAGCGCCTGATCTCTCTTTCGGCCTGCGGCTCCTTGAAAGAAGAGCTGAAACCTCTCGACTTTGTTATCCCGCTTCAATTCGTTGATCGCACAAATCACGCCAGGAATCATACATTCTTTGAGAGTGGCATAGTGGGACACATCGCTTTTGCCAGACCGGTTTGCCGGGATCTTGCAGCAATCGTTTGCGCAGCGGCAAAGAAGATCGGGGTAACAACGCATTTTGGCGGCACCTATCTTAACATGGAGGGACCGCAATTTTCGACCTTAGCCGAATCGAATCTTTACAGGTCCTGGGGTATGGATATTATCGGTATGACCAACATGGCCGAAGCAAGGCTTGCCAGGGAGGCCGAAATGTGCTACACGACACTGGCGGCTGTAACCGATTATGATTGCTGGCATGAGACCGCAGAGAGCGTAACGCTTGAGATGATAATAGATAACCTTAAGAAGAATGTCGATAATGCAAAGAAGATATTAAAAGAGGTCGTTTCGGTGCTTGGTGACGATAGAGGTTGCCTTTGCAAAGAGGCGCTAAAATACGCAATTATAACAGATTCGAAAGCGATCCCCAGGGAGGTAAAGAAGAACTTAAGTCTATTGATAGGGAAGTATATAAAATGAGCGTATTAGTTGTTGGTTCGGTAGCGTTCGATACTATTAAGACGCCTTTTGGTAAATGTAAGGATGTTCTGGGAGGTTCTGCCAGCTACTTTTCTGTAAGCGCCAGTTATTTTTGCAAGGTCAACCTGGTTGCCGTTGTCGGAAAAGATTTTCCGGCAAAATACAAGAACCTGTTAAAACGAAAAGGCGTGGATGTAAAAGGGCTTGAGGTCCGGGAGGGGAAGACTTTCAGCTGGAGCGGGGAGTACGGCTGGGATTTTAGCAACCCTAGGACGATCTCTACGGATCTTAACGTATTTTCTGACTTCGACCCGGACATACCGGCCGAATATCGAGATAGCGAGTATCTCTTCCTTGCTAACATCGATCCGGTGCTCCAGAACAGGGTCCTGGAACAGATGGGGAGGCCAAAACTGGTAGCCTGCGACACGATGAACTACTGGATCGATAGCAGGCGCAAGGAACTCTTAAAGCTTATAAAGAAGGTCGACATCTTTTTTCTTAACGAGTCTGAGGCAAAGGAGCTGACCGGTGAAGCGAACCTGATCAAGGCCGCAAAGGCGATCCTGAAGTTCGGACCGGGAAGTGTCATAATCAAGAAGGGCGAACACGGCAGCCTGCTCTTTTCGAGTAACTCCGCGTTCAGTATTCCCGCCTATCCGCTCGAATCTATATATGACCCGACAGGGGCAGGGGATACATTTGCCGGAGGTGTGCTTGGTTATATGGCAAGAAATAATAAGACGACCCATGCAGACCTGCGCAGGGCCATTGTCTGCGGGACGATAATGGCGACGTTTACAGTTGAGGATTTCAGTTTGAGGCGTCTGGGATCTATCAGAAGATCCGATATTACAAGAAGGATCAAAAAATTCGAGAGACTTACGAACTTCTGATAATACGAATTTCTGTCATGCTCATACCCAACCCTGTCATCCCCGCGGAAGCGGGGATCCAGAGCGAACGGGTCATGGGTATATCCCTGGATTCCCGCTTACGCGGGAATGACATGTGGGAAGTAAACCCTTTAACCGAGTGTGCGAGGGACAAGAGAAGTCAATTTGGATAGTAGATTAAATAAATGAACTATAAAGATACATTAAATTTACCTAAGACGACGTTCAGCATGAAGGCGAATTTGGTGCAGAAGGAGCCAGCCATCATAGAGAGATGGAACAAGACGGATATTTACGGCACTATCCGCAAAGAGAGAAAAGGGAAGAAGAAGTTCATCCTACATGACGGGCCACCGTATGCGAACGGCCACATACATATGGGGCATGTTCTTAATAAGATCCTTAAAGATATAGTAGTGAAATTTTACACGCTTAAGGGATTTGATTCTCCATTTATCCCCGGCTGGGATTGCCACGGGCTTCCTGTTGAGCATCAGCTCTTTAAGGAACTAAAGATCTCCAGGCACGATATCGATCAGGTGGATTTCAGGAAGAAGTCCGCGAAATATGCCATGAAGTTCGTAGATATACAGAGAGAGGAGTTCAAAAGGCTGGGCGTATTTGGAGATTGGGAAAGACCGTATCTAACGCTGGATCCAAAGTATGAATCGAGCATAATACGATCGTTCGGCAAGCTGGTCAGGGATGGATATGTCTATAGAGATCTGAAACCGGTCAACTGGTGCACCACATGCGAAACGGCGCTTGCTGAAGCAGAGGTCGAATATGAAGATCATAGATCACCGTCCATTTATGTAAAATTTAAGGTTATCAAATTACCGGATCACCAGGTCGCCGGTTTAGATATAGGCGCATATTTCATCATTTGGACGACAACGCCATGGACCCTACTGGGTAATGTAGGTATTGCGCTTAACCCGGACCGAGACTATGCAGTTATAAAAGTCGGAGATGAAACATGGGTTATGCTGGAGTCCCTGGTTGAGGCCACTCTTAAAAAGCTGCAGAAAGAATTTAAAGTTATCGGAAGGACAAATGGCAGGTCCCTGCACGGAACCGCATGCAGACATCCGTTCATTGAGAGAGAATCGAAAGTTGTATTTGCCGATTATGTTTCTGGTGAGGAAGGAACCGGATGCGTGCATACTGCGCCCGGTCACGGCCAGGAAGATTATTTGACCGGTAAAAAATACGATCTCCCTATAATAATGCCGGTAGATGCAAAAGGTAATTTTGATACTACATGCGGTGAATTTAGCGGTTTGAATATACACAAGGCAGGGCCCGGGATATTGGAGCGCCTTAAGAAGGAGAGGTCGCTGCTCTTTTCAGGTGAGATCGCGCATTCATACCCGCATTGCTGGCGCTGTAAGAACCCGGTTATTTCAAGAGCGACAAAGCAGTACTTTATTCGGATAGATCATGAGGCGCTTAGGGAGAATGTGCAGAAGATTATCAATGACCGGGTGAGGTGGTACCCCGCGGCCGGTAAGGGCAGGATATCTGCAATGGTTGAGAATCGTCCGGACTGGTGCATTTCAAGGCAAAGATACTGGGGTGTGCCGATCGTGGCATTCAGGTGTAAGCAATGCGAAGAGGTCTTGCTGGACCCGGGCGCAATTGAATTTGTCGCTAAAATAGTTGAAAGAGAAGGGACCGATGCCTGGTTTATAAGGAATCCGGAGGATCTAGTACCTAAAGGCGCATCTTGCGGGAAGTGCGGCTGCGGGGATTTTATTAAGGAGAGAGATATTGTAGATGTATGGTTTGAATCCGGGGTCAGCCATCAGTCCGTCTTAAAGAATAATCCGGACCTTCTATTTCCGTGCCAACTCTATCTTGAGGGTTCGGATCAACACAGGGGCTGGTTCCAGTCGTCCATTATAACCTCATATGCCATAGAAAAGACCGCTCCGTATGAGGGTGTGATCACTCACGGGTTCGTTGTTGACGGGTCCGGCAAGAAGATGTCCAAGAGCCTCGGGAATGTTATCTCTCCGCAGGATGTAATGAAGAAGTACGGCGCAGATATACTTAGGTTGTGGGTTGCATCAAGCAACTACCAGGATGATATAAGATTGTCAGAGGAGATACTCCAGAGACTTGCGGATGCTTACAGAAAGATCAGGAACACGCTTCGATATCTGCTCGGAAATCTCTACGATTTTGATCGCGGCAAAGATTATATCAGGACAAATGAGATGCCCGAGATCGATCGCTGGGTCCTTTCGCGCCTTGCCTCTATAGTGAAGGAGACGGATGAGAATTACAGTGAGTACATGTTTTACAAGGTCTTCCGCTCTGTTTACAATTTCTGCATATATGAGATCTCAAGCATCTACCTTGATGCGTCCAAAGATCGATTATATACATACGGCAAGAATTCAAGAGAACGCAGGTCATGCCAGACCGTTCTGTACGAAGTATTGAATGCCCTCTTAGGGATATTGGCTCCCATCTTATCTTTTACCGCTGAAGAGGCGTACCAGGCGCTATATCCTGATGGAGGAAGCGTGCATTTAAGCTGCTGGGACCGGAAAGAGGATATCTTAAAAGAGCGGCAGGATAGGGGACTGTGCGAAAAATGGTCGCATCTTCTGGACGTCAGGGCTGAGGTGCTTAAATCGCTGGAGGAGATGAGGGCGTCTAATATGATCGGTAGCTCTCTTGAAGCGAGGGTAGAATTGTATAGCGATGAGCCCGATCTCAGGAAGCTCCTGGATGAGAACGCCCAAATATTTGCGGAGTTATTTATAACCTCGCAAGTCGAGGTTTCAAAGGATAGAACCGATAATTTTAAGAAGAGTGAGAGTCTACCGCTCTGGATATCGATTCAAAAAGCATCCGGGAAGAAGTGTAATAGATGCTGGAACTATAGTCCAACCGTAGGTAGCGATCGGGAATTTATCGATTGCTGCTGCCGGTGCGCTGATGTTGTTCGGAAGATAGACAAAGCAAAGATCAAAGGAGGAGCATAAAATGCCCAACAAGAAGAAGATGAGCAAAAAGGATTCAAAGGTATTCAAAGATATGTTGGTAAAGAAGAAGATAGAATTGTTGCGGGGCTTATCGCATATGACCAGCGAAACCCTTAAGAAGTCGCAGCGTGAAGCTTCGGGGGATCTTTCGGGTTACACATATCATATGGCTGATATGGCAAGTGATGTTTACGAGAGAGACTTTCTTCTGCAGCTGGCATCGGGCGAGCGGGAGCTTCTTCTTAAAATAGACGATGCGTTAAGATGCATAAAGGATGGGAACTATGGCGTCTGCGCGGAGTGCAAAAAAAAGATAACAAAAACGCGTCTTAAAGCCATACCCCACACCATCCATTGCCGTGATTGTCAAGCGGAGGAAGAGAAGAAGAAGTAAACGTATAAAAAATTTAACCCGCCTTCGCAGAATTCCCCACCTGTAAGTATGGGGATGGATAGCGAGACGAATACCGCTTCGGCGAGGTTTTTCCCACAAGTACATTCGTGTAGTGGGACCCCGCCACACGATAGCAGCGGCGGGGCGCTCAGCCGAAGCGAAAAGAAAGATTCCACGGGGGTAAGCCAGTGGGGCTTCAAGCATAGCGTGAAGATGTTAACCTGGGCAATAGCCTTAGCCGTTGTTGTTCTCGATCAAGTTTCAAAGTTTCTCGTTCTCCGGTATCTTATTTCTAACGAATCGGTAGAGATAGTAAAAAACTTTTTTTACCTTTCTCTGGTATGCAACACAGGCGCCGCTTTCGGTATGCTTAAGAGTCAAACCCATATCTTCATATTTATTTCAACCGCAGCTATAATTTCGATCGTTCTCTATTTTAAAAGAGCGACCAAAGTAGCGCTTCTCTCAAATGTCGGGCTTTCATTAATACTGGGCGGCGCGCTTGGCAACCTTATCGATAGGCTCCGTTATGGTTCTGTCATCGATTTCCTCGACTTTAGGGTATGGCCGGTCTTCAATATAGCCGACTGCGCGATAACGATAGGAGTACTCTTTTTGGTCATACATAACATTATTCTTAAGTCTGCAAGCAGAAATGGAGAAACTAGAACCTAGATCATGCACCCGGTACTCTTCCAAATAGGGCCCATTACGATACGTACGTACGGCGCGGTCTTTGTCCTGGCGTATTGCGTATTCTCCTGGCTGCTATTGGCGGAAGCTAAACGGAAAGATTTCTATCCGGACAAGATGCTCGATCTGGCGGCTGTTATACTGGTTGCCGGACTTGCCGGAGCGCGCATATTGCATGTGCTTGTAAATTTACAATTTTATAAAGAGAATTGGATCGAAATATTCATGGTCTGGCGCGGCGGATTAGCCTTCCAGGGCGGTTTTTTTGCGGCAAGCGTGGCGGGGCTGGTTTTTATCTTAAAGAATAGGATGCCGCTCTGGCAAACCGCTGATATTGTCGCGCCTTATGTCGCTCTAGCGCAGTCTATAGGGAGGATCGGTTGTTTTCTAAATGGATGTTGCTTCGGAAAAGTGTGCGCAAACCCCTCTTTGGGATTCATATTTGCGCAGGGTGATACTTACAGGTATCCAACGCAACTCTATACAGCGTTTTCGCTTCTCTGTATATTTATCGTTCTTCGTCTTATACAGGACAGGGTGACCTACCGAGGTTCTGTATTCGTAACCTATATCTTCTTGCACAGCGTTCAGCGATTGCTGATAGATCCCTTTAGGGGAGATTATGTATCAAGTCTTCTGGGCTTGACGGTAGCGCAATGGATCAGCGTATGGATGGTTATAATAGCGTCTCTTATTGTCTTTCATATAAAAAAGGCGGGTGATCAAGGTGGAAGAGCTTAAGATCTCAGTCGATGAGAGTTACACAGGCCTCAGGATAGACAAATTTCTTGTAGCGGCGCTCAATATGAGATTTTCCAGGACCTTCATTAGGAAGCTTATCGATGATCAGAATGTTCTGGTAAACGAAAAGTTCATAAACGCTCACTACAAGGTCTCGCAGGGCGAATCCGTTGAGATAAGAATACCGGACCCCAAAAGCCTTGAACTAAAACCTGAAAATATACCCATTCTAGTAGTGTATGAAGACAGGGATGTCATTGTGATCAACAAGGCCGCAGGAATTTCGGTTCATCCGTCCGGCAGTATTATTACCGGAACTCTGGTTAACGCTCTTCTCTATCACTGTAAGAACCTATCCGGCGTAGGTGGAGTATTGAGACCCGGCATCGTGCACAGGCTGGACAAGGAGACATCCGGGCTTCTAATCGCGGCAAAGCATGATAAGGCGCATAACGCTCTTTCCGACCAGTTCAGGAACCGCACCATTAAGAGGGTCTACATCGCGCTTGTCAAAGGCAGTGTTCAGCTTGACAACGGCAGGATCGAGCTTCCGATCGCCAGGCGGAAAAAAGATATTACCAAAATGGGCGTATCTTTTGTGGATATAAAGAAGAAGAACGCCATCACAAATTATAAGGTCATGGAAAGATTGAAAGGTTTTACGAAGCTGGAGCTTGTGTTGGAAACCGGTAGAACACATCAGATACGCGTTCATCTGTCACATATAGGATATCCGTTAATAGGCGATAAACTTTATGGTGGACCGAAAGGTTTGGATAGGCATGCGCTGCATGCAAAGACGCTCGGGTTCGTTCACCCGACAACAAAGGAGCCTTTGGAATTCGATAGCGAACTTCCCGATGACATGAAGGGATTGATAGTGCGTGGGCACCTGTGATAGAATACGCTTATCGTTATACGGTGGCGCCCGCCTGCCAGTAAGAAATTCTGGCGGGCAGGTAACTCGAAACGGCATACGTCATACGGTACACGGTACGTAAAATGTGAGACGTTTAATCTGACCTCGTCTTCGCGAGTTGCCGTAAAGAGCTAGCGCACGGAAGCAATCTTACTAAGTCTGTCTTTGCGAAGTGCCGCAATATAACGAGTGCACTGAAACGACTTCTCTTCGTCTTTGCGAGGAACCTATGAAAGCTTTATGTTCCGAAGCAATCTCAAACTAACTCGAATGAGATTGCTTCGGCACACTCGAATTTTACGGTGCCTCGCAAAGACGAGGGAAGCAGAGATTGTCCCGCCGTACGAAAGTAACGGCGGGGCTTCGGCACACTCGAATTTTACGGCGCCTCGCAAAGACAGAGTAGATATACCGAAAAAGAAATACAGAATAAAAATGAAGAAAATAATCAACCCGATAAACTGCCTGCGAGGCGAGATAGATCTTCCCGGAGATAAATCTATCTCGCACCGCGTTGTCTTTATAGGCAGCATAGCAAGCGGTAAGACGATCGGGAAAAATTTTTTGAAGGCCGATGACTGCTTGTCTACTGTCGAGGCTTTTAGATCCATGGGTGTGGCGATCGATATCACAGATAAGAGGATATGCGTAAATGGAAGAGGATTGCGCGGGTTAAAAAAACCTGACGGCGATCTCTATCTCGGGAATTCCGGGACTACGATGCGTATTTTGCCGGGCATTATAGCGGGTCAGGATTTCGGCGCTACATTGACTGGCGATAAATCCCTGTCCGGGCGGCCCATGAGACGAATAATAGATCCCTTAAATAGAATGGGGGTTAGCATAACTTCTGCAGGCGGAGGCGGCACCGCGCCCCTATTAATTAAGGGCGGCAAAGTGACTAATATAGATTTTGAGACGTCGGTCGCTAGCGCGCAGGTTAAATCATGTATTTTGTTTGCCGGGCTATACGCAGACGGTATTACCAGCATAACCGAACCATTCATATCACGGGATCACACTGAACGCATGCTAAAATTCTGCGGAGCAAAACTTTTAAGACGCGATCTAACGGTCTCTGTAGAGGGAGGAGGGATGCTCGCTTCAAAGGAATTCTATATTCCGGGAGATATCTCAAGCGCCGCATTCTTTATTGCCGGGGGATCCATTTTACAAGGTTCCGACCTTGTCTTAAGGGATGTCGGTCTTAATCCCACGCGATGCGGATTTATCAATGTTCTATTAAGAATGGGAGCGAATATTAAGGTTCTCGCTAAGAAAGATAGTGTTGAACCTTACGGGGATGTGCGGGTAAGGTCCGGTGACTTGAAGTCGGCTGTTATAGAAGCCGATGAGGTCCCGCAGCTCATCGATGAGATCCCTATATTGGCGGTCCTGGCATCGAAGGCCCTCGGGAGCACCGTTATCAAGGGTCTCGGAGAGCTGAAGGTCAAAGAGACCGACAGGATAGTTTCAATTACCGACAATTTACAGCGGATGGGAGTCGATATCGAAACAAGAGATAATAGTATCGTCGTTAATGGCAAGAAGGGGAGATTAAAAGGAGGGGCTCTCAGAAGTTTCAATGACCACAGGACCGCAATGAGTGTTGCCATAGCGGCGTTGTATGCGGATGGACCTTGTGAAATAGATGACACCAGCAGCATCAGCACATCCTTTCCTTCGTTCTTTAATGTCCTCGATTATCTAAAAAAGTGAGTATACGAAAAAATTGTTTGACAAACGAAAAACAGTTTGCTACTATTATACAACTACATAAGAAGGATATATGCATACAAATACTTTTCGGGATCTCGTTTCCAGAGGAATAAATAATCTGCTCGGACTCTTCTCCAACGATATGGGTATCGATCTCGGTACCGCCTCCACGCTGGTCTACCTGAAGAACCAGGGAATTGTGCTTTGCGAACCTTCTGTTGTTGCCGTTCAAGCAGGAACGTCAAATGTTCTCGCAGTCGGCGAAGAGGCAAAGCGAATGCTTGGCAGAACACCTGGGAACATTGTCGCGATAAGACCGATGCGTAACGGAGTAATAGCGGACTTTGAGATCACCGAAGCGATGTTGCGATATTTTATAAAGAAGGTCCACAATTCCAGGAGGCTTGTAAGGCCAAGGATGGTAATCGCGATACCTTCCGGGATAACAGAAGTTGAAAAGAGAGCTGTTAAAGATTCCGCTTTGCATGCCGGAGCCAGGGAAGTCTATATGATAGAAGAGCCGATCGCCGCCGCGATAGGCGTGGGGCTGCCGATATCCGAACCATCAGGAAGCATGATCATCGATATTGGCGGTGGGACTACAGAGATGGCCGTTATATCCCTGGCAGGAATAGTATTCGCTAAATCGATACGGGTAGCCGGAGACGAAATGGACGAAGCGATCATTAATTACCTCAAGAAGACATACAATCTTATGATAGGTGAACGGACGGCTGAGGATATCAAGATAAGGATAGGATCCGTTTATCCCCTGGATGAAGAGTTGACTATGGAGGTTAGGGGTCGTGATCTTGTTGCCGGTCTCCCAAAGATGATTACAGTTTCCAGTGAAGAGATAAGGGAGGCGCTTGCCGAACCCGTTGCGCAGATCACCGAATCCATAAGGATAACTCTTGAAAGGACCCCACCCGAACTTTCGGCGGATCTAATGGAGAAAGGACTCATAATGGCCGGAGGTGGTTCGCTTCTGAGAGGTTTTGATAAACTTATCTCCGAAGAGACCGGGCTACCCGTTCATGTGGCCGATGATCCTTTGACAGCCGTAGCGCTTGGTACCGGCAAGGTGCTTAGCGAGATAAGATATCTTAAGAAGATCATTGTGAGTCCAAGGGTCGAAAAATAAACCCCCTTTGAATAGGAATTTTCAAAGAAATAAACAAGACCTCCGAACGGGGTAAACACTGTTAGAAGATGATTCTCAAAACAATAAACAAAGTATTTTTTAACAGGGTGAACGAACCTCTCCTCATTCAATTTGCGAATCTATAGGATAAGGAAATTTCCCGCCAGATTACTAATTCTCATACTGCTCGTAATAATTATCTCTATTAAACCCCAGATCTTCCGCGGTGTAAAGAGGGTAGCTCTCGATATTATCGCAAGACCTTTCGAGATCCGCTTCAATGTAAGAAAATATTTTACGCACAAAAAAAGATTATACGAAGAGAATCTGGCGCTGAAACAACAGCTAGCGACGCAATCGGTTGTCCTGGCTCGTTTAAGAGCGCTAGATTACGAAAACGAAAGGCTGCGTGAACTTTTAAACTTTAAAAAGACCGTGAGTTATAAGACCATACTTGCCAATATTCTGGCGCGTGACTCTATAGACTGGCGGGGAGCGATAATTATCGATAAAGGTATGGCCGATGGGATCGTTAAACGGATGCCATGCACTACCTCCAAAGGGTTAATCGGCTCTGTTGCCGAGGTGGGCGCGAGTACGAGCAAGGTCATGCTTATTACAGATCCAAACTCGCGGGTCGGAGTTACGCTTGAACCATCAGGCGAAAGCGGCATGTTGATCGGATCAGTTGAAGGCACATGCAAAGTTATCTATCTGGACCTTGATAGGGATATTGGCAAAAGAGAGAGGGTTTTGACCGCAGGATTCAGCGCCTTTTCACCGCGTGGTTTACTGATAGGTGAAGTTACCAGGGTGGCTGTTGATGAAGCAAGCCTCTATAAGTACGCCGTTGTAGAGCTATCAGAAGATATCGGCAGAATAGAAGAAGTTATTTGTATTGATATAGAGAGGTAGCGCATGGAGATAACTCGCGGCAAAAGAGTCCTGATGTATATTGTTATTTGCGCGCTATTTCTCATAGAGGTTGTTCTTCGCGATAGAATAAGTATACTGGGCCAAAGACCGGAACTACTCTTGATCATTACACTATTTTTCGGATTGCAATTTGGGGTATCCGGCGGAATAGAGGCAGGTTTAGTATCCGGGTTATTGAAAGACGTATTCAGCATAACCGGTCTCGGGATCAGCACATTTTCGTTCTTCATATTGGGTTTCTTATCCGGGTATCTGAAGGAGAAACTGTTCAAAGAGAGTGTAATCACCCAATGCTTCCTTTCGATATTAGCGGTCTATCTATTTTCAGGTATCTATGCTCTTTATTTGAGCGGTATTGTGGAAAACAATTTAAATGCAGATTTCTGGAACGTGATATTGTATAAAGCTCTCTATACAGGGTTCGTGACCCCCGCGTTCTTCTTTATCTTTTCGCACATATTCAAGACACGCGAAATGTATTCGGATTACGTTTATAAAGCGCGATGAGACATAGAATATTTGTTATAACAATTTTCTTCTTCTTTGCGATCCTGATCGTAGGTCTATCCTATACCCAGCTTTTCAGGTATGATGTATACACTGATTTATCCGAAAAGAACAGAATAAGAGTGCTCTCTCTGGAAGCGCCGAGAGGGCGCATATTTGACAGAAACGGTAATCTTCTGGTAAATAACAGGCTATCGTTTGATGTTGAAGTTATTTATCAGGAGATAAAGGATCCGGGAAGGATAGCGGATCTTCTTTCCGGCATCCTGGGCATAGAGAAGAAAGCCGTAGCCGAAAGCATGGAGCGTGCAAGAAATAAACCTTTCGTTCCGATGAAGCTAGCGCGCGATATAAAGAAGGAGAAGGCGATCGAGATAGAGGAGATGCGGCTCGATTTTCCCGGGTTAATTGTAACGACGAGACCTCTTCGCAACTACATTTACAAGGAGAACATGGCTCATCTCCTCGGCTATCTCGGAAAGATCAGCGAGAGCGAATTGCTAAGATACCGGACCTACGGGTATCGCATGATCGATTACGTTGGAAAGGACGGCGTCGAGTGGTTTTATAACGACTATTTAAGAGGCACCAATGGGGGTCTCCAGATCGAAGTGGATAGCAGGGGGCGTCAGCTAAGGGTTCTTGCGACAAAGGAACCCAGCGCCGGGAGAGATCTGTACCTCAGCGTAGATATAGAGCTTCAGAAATTTTGTGATTCGATCATGAATGGTAAAAAGGGTGCGATAATTGCAATGGAGTCGTCTACGGGAGCTATTCTCGCTATGGTAAGCCGTCCAAATTTCGATCCGAATGTATTCATCGCTGTTAATGATAAAGAGGTGTCAAGACTGCTCAATGATTCCGAAGGATTCCCGCTAATGAACCGCGCTATAGCCGGGACTTACCCTCCGGGTTCGATATTTAAGACGGTTGTCGCGACTGCGGCGCTCGAGACGGGAACTATAGACGATAGGAGTATTTTTTATTGCAGTGGGATCCATGTTGTGGGGAACAGGATATTCCACTGCTGGAAAGAGAAAGGCCACGGTTCACAGAATGTGGGCCAGGGAATTCAAAATTCGTGCAATTCATTCTTTTATCAGCTTGGCCTTGTTCTTGGCGTCGAGAGGATATCTGAGTATGCGTCAAAATTTGGATTGGGTAGCCTTCTTGGCATAGATCTGCCGGGGGAGAAGCCGGGACTCGTGCCTACGCCTTCCTGGAAGAGGCGGTCGCTCAAGGCTTCCTGGTTCAATGGCGAAACAGCGAACTATTCGATAGGACAGGGGTATCTCCTGATTACGCCGCTTCAGGCATTGAATCTGGTTAATGTATTCGCATCCGGAGGTATGATCGTTGAACCGTACGTCGCCGCGAGAATAGAGAATGTAAGAGTACGCCATTTGGACCCCCGGCAGACGGGTTTCAAGAAAACAACGGTTAAATCTGTCAAGGTTGCATTAAAGAATGTTGTTAACGCTCCCCGCGGAACCGGCATCTATGCGCGTTCCGAAGAGATCATTATTTCAGGTAAGACCGGCACAGCCCAAAATCCTCACGGTAAGACGCACGCGTGGTTCACGGGCTTTGCGCCTTTTAAAGATCCGAAGATAACAGTTGTGGTCTTTTCGGAGCATGGCGGGAAGGGCGGACTGGACCCTGCGCGATTTGCAAAGAAGATTATAGAAGAGGCTGGAAAACTCGAACTTCTGTAGTGCCAGTGTTCAACTATTTCATTTCACACTTTTATGGGTAGAGGTTCAACGGACGCATTTCACCCCCGGGCTGAGATAAAAAAGGTTATCGTGAACAGCCCGGGGGTGGAATGAAAAATGAGTAAGGAGTACAATTGGGGCTGTTGTACTAGCTCAATGATTTGGTAACCATCCCACTCCCGGGCTGTCTATGACAACCCTTTTAATCCAGCCCGGGAGTGGGATGGTTAATGACATTGCAATTGATGATTTGATAACCAGCTTGTTTATAACCAGTTATGGCGAAGCGAAACGTCCCCATTCTGGACAATAAAATATCATGATAAAGGGCAGAAGAAATTTTTTACGGGCTTTCGATAAAACTCTTTTCACTTGCGTCCTGGCAATACTGGGTATAGGTCTATTAACCCTTTACAGCGCCTCCAGCAGATACTATTCGCATAATATAGTTTTTCGGCAGGGCGTTTGGATGATGCTCGGCTTGATCCTGATTGCGGTTGTCCTCAACTTCGACTATCAGAAGATCATGCATTTATCCTATCTTCTGTACGGAATCAATATAATGTTCCTGATCTTTGTTCTGTTTTTTGGTAATGCCAGGGGCGGGGCTCAAAGGTGGATAAGCCTGGGGGCTTTTAATCTTCAACCATCCGAGCTTGCCAAAATTACAACCGTCTTAGCGCTCTCATCGTTCATCGGATCGAGGAAGGACTCGGTAAATAAGCTGAGTTGCGTGCTCTCAGCATTTGCTATAGTTCTACCGGCCTTCATTCTCATACTCATTGAACCCGATCTTGGGACCGCGCTTCTCCTGGTGCCGGTAACGATGATGATGCTCTTTATTGCAGGCGCGAAGATAAGTCACCTTTTAGGCATTATCTTTGCCGGCTTTTCTGCCATGCCGTTCTTTTGGCATTTCCTGCGCGATTATCAAAAGCAGAGACTATTTGTATTCATCAATCCGAATTTGGATCCGCTCGGTTCCGGGTACACTATTATCCAATCGAAGATTGCTATAGGTTCGGGGGGTCTTTTGGGTAAAGGATGGTTAAGCGGTACGCAGAACCAGCTTAACTTCCTGCCGGAACGCCACACGGACTTTATATTCTCTGTTGTCGGAGAGGAGTGGGGATTCTTGGGGGCCATGGTCTTGATCTTATTTTATAGCCTGATAGTTTACAGGGGGGCAAAACTTGCAGAAAACACCCCCGATACATATGGAAAGCTTGTTGCTACGGGCTTTATTACGCTCTTTTCACTCCAGGTCATTATTAACATAGGGATGACAATAGGCTTCTTACCCGTGGTCGGGCTTACTTTACCCCTTATAAGTTACGGAGGGTCAAGCTTAATGACCACACTCTTTTATATAGGTTTTTTACTCAATATAGGCATGCGAAGGCCCCTCTTTTAGGCATACAAATCAAACAAATAGTATGATAGCATTGTACCCGTTATGTTGACAAAATACTACTCATAGAGTATACTTAAATAACAATTATAGGACAGAAGGAAAAAAGAGAACAAAGGTATGCATATGAAAGCATTCTTTAAGAGGATGGCGATCTTGCCGCGCGGGTTAAAACATAAATTGCTGATCGCATTCTGCCTTACATCTGTAATGCCGTTGCTTGTTAGCGGATATCTTGTAGTCGGGAACGTATTTTTTGATATATATCCATCCCCCCACTTTGCCGAAGCGTCCATAATAATACTGTTTTGCATAATCATCTCATGGCTTGGATTATTCATACTTAGAGATATTGCCGAACGCATTATAGACCTGGCCGTAGATAGCAAGCGCGTGACAGGTGGCAACTATGATAGAAGGGCGTCTAGTTTTATGACCGATGAAATAGGCCAGATAAGCGAGGCGATAAATTTTTTAGGCAAAAAGATCAAGAGTAATATAGCTGATCTAAAAGATTATCAGTATAAGATGAAGGAGATCAATACGGAGATACAGAAGAAGATATCGGCCCTGTCCAACCTTCTCCAGATAGGAGAATTGATCGCTTCGGCGGTGCATTTGGATAGTATTCTGGACCTTACGATCGGAAAGCTGTCCGGACTCTATGAGAATGGATTTGCGGCACTATATTTTCAGAGTATACAGACTGGCAGATTTGAACTCAGGACATCGCATAATGTTGAAGATCATAACATGCTCCCGTCTTCAGTAGAAGAAGGTAAGGGTGCTTTTGGGAACGTTATCCTTAAGAAGAAGCATATTGTAATGGACGCATCCTCCAAATTTTCAAAAGATGACCAGGGGTTCAAGGAGATCTATAAGTGTGAGAATTTGATCGCATTTCCCATACTTGCGGGAAAGAGGGCAAAGGCGTTACTGATTGTCGGCAACGGCATAAAGAATTTTACATGTACGAACGACGATATAGAGATGGTGCGCGTCTTTGCCGCGCAGATATCAATAGCCATAGAGAATGATATCTTGATGAGGAGGGCCAAAGATCTGGAGATAAGGGATGACCTCACCGGATTATTCAACAGGGCATACATTACAAATTGCTTTGACGAAGAGGTAAAGCGGTCTATTCTTTCCCAGAGGCCATGTTCTTTCGTCCTGATAGACGTAGATAACTTTGAAAACTATAAAATGGAGAAGGGGTCGGATCGCGCCGAGCTTTTACTAAAGATCGTTGCCAGACTTATCCGTAAGCTATCCGGACCACTTGAAAAAGCCGGTAGATTTGAGCGGGATATTTTTGCCGCAGTGCTTCCGGAAAAAAATAAGAAGGAAGCGCTGGAAATCGCCGAAAATATACGCAAGTGCATAGAAGGATTTGATCTATCGGAAGAAACAGGGGACAGGGTAACAGCAAGTTTTGGCGTGAGCGAGAACCCGCTTGATGGGGCAGATGTTAATGCGCTATTGGAAAAGGCAAAGACCGCGCTAAACAGGGCAAAGATCGAGGGTAAAAACAGAGTTATAGGAGCAGGGGTGTAAAATGAAGTTGGACATAAAGAAATTGCTTGCCATTATGACGGAGAAGAACGCATCCGATATACACATTACGGCAAACTCACCGGTTCATTTAAGGATCGACGAGAAACTGTGGCCCATAGATTCCACAGTGCTGACAGCCGATGAGACCAGGGAGAGCATATATGAGCTGCTCGACGCTGATCAGATAAAACAGTTTGAAAGGGATTGGGAGCTGGACTTCTCTTTCCAGATACGGGACCTTGCCAGATTCAGGGTGAATGTATTTTACCAAAGGAGCGCTCTGGGGTGCGCTATAAGGATAATCCCGTTTGAGATCATGACATTCGAACAGTGCGGCCTTCCGATCAAGATATCTCAGGAACTTTGCCAGAAGAACCGGGGACTCGTTCTTGTAACAGGTGCAACCGGCAGCGGAAAATCTACTTCTCTGGCCTCTATGGTGGACTACATAAACGAGAGAAAGCCCTGTCATATCATAACGATAGAGGACCCCATAGAATTTGTGCATAAGAACAAAAAAGCGATCGTAGACCAGCGTGAGGTTTATAGGGACACCAGATCTTTTGGTAATTCCCTAAAACACGTATTGAGGCAGGATCCCGACATTATCCTGATAGGTGAAATGAGGGACCTTGAGACGATCGAGAGCGCTCTCATAATAGCGGAGACAGGACACCTCGTCTTCGCGACCCTTCATACCTCAGACGCAGTCCAGACTATAAACAGGGTGATCGATGTCTTTCCCGCGCATCAGCAGCAGCAGATAAGAACGCAGCTCTCTTTCGTTCTCCTTGCCATCGTATCGCAGCAGCTTGTTCCGAAGGCAGGCGGTCAGCGCGGCAGAGTTCTGGCTTCGGAGGTGCTGACAGCGACGGCAGCAACAAGGAGCTTGATCCGGGAGGGTAAGATACATCAGATGTATTCTGTAATTCAAACTTCGCAAAGAGACGGAATGAGAACGATGAACCAGTCCCTTGCTGAACTGGTAGATAAGGGGCTCATATCCTTTGAAGAAGCGGTACTGAAATCCTCGAGTGTTGAGGAGCTAGAAAAGTTACTGGCCAGAAGATAAGGCGACTATGCTTCCATTTAAACGTTTGGTTAAAAAACAACTCGGAGAGCTTCTTATAGAGCGGGGCGTGATTACCGGAGCGCAGCTTGAAAAAGCTATCAAGGTGCAGAATGAGAAGGGTGGTCTATTAGGACAGATACTGGTTGTACTCGGGTTCACTAAAGAGGAAGAGATAGCCCAGGCTTTAACGGTTCAATACGGGTTTCCGTATCTTCCTCTGCAGAATTACGAGTTGAATAAAGAGATCGTAAATATCATGCCTGAGAACGTTGCAAGACAGTATTGTCTTGTTGCTGTGGACAAACTGGGAGAGACGCTGACTATAGCTATGTCAAATCCCCTTAATGTAAAAGCGATAGAAGACCTTGAGCTTTTGACCAAGTGCAAGGTGCAGGTATTTGTAAGCACTTTAACCGATATCAATACTGCCATAAATAAGTTTTACGGTGAAGCGAAGGAGTAGAGTCACACTCCCCTTGTCTTTGCGAGGCACCGGAATATTCGAGCGTGCCGAAGCCCCGCCGCATACTTTGCATGGCGGGGTCCCGCCATACTATAGTAACGGCGGGACAATCTCTGCTTACCTCGTCTTTGCGAGGCACCGATATATTCGAGCGTGCCGAAGCCTGCCTGCCCGAAATATACTGGCAGGCCCGCCTGCCATTTAAAAGCTTTGGCGGGCAGGCAGGCAATCTCATTCGAGCTAGTTTGAGATTCAGTGCGCTCGTTATATTACGGCACTTCGCAAAGACAGACTTAGTAAGATGCTTCCTCCTTCGCCCTACTTCGCTGAATACTTTACGTGTTCAGCTTCGTAGCGGCAAGCATGTGGCTTCGGAGAGACAAGTCGGCGCGCTCACTAATTTACGGCACCTCGGCCTGTTAGATATTCATATCTAACAGGCCTCGCAAAGACGAAGAGAGAGACAGTCAAGCCGTTAATTACATAGGTATTTAAATAATGCGAAATGACATTGCGTTTATTAGGGATACGGTAATAAACGCGCTTTGCAAGAAGAAATTAATTGCTGAAGACGATATAAAGAACGCTGTCCAGGTCCATAAAGAGAAGGGCGGCGCACTAAGTGATATATTGGTCGGCATGGGCGTCGTGAGCCGGGCCGATCTGGTCTCTGTATTAAGTGAGGAATTGAAGATTCCTGCCATCGATCTTGCGCGGTATAAGATATCCGATGAAATTCTTAAGCTTATTCCAAAGAAGATCGCCAAGAATTATCATGTCCTGCCGGTATCGAGGATAGGGAATCTTTTGACCATTGCGTTAACTGACCCACTTAACGTACTTGCGATAGATGACATTACAACGATCACGGGATGCAAGGTCAGCGTAGTGATAGTGTCTGATAAGGATATCGATGAGGCGATCTGTGAGTATTACGAGGGAGGGACGCATGAAGCTATAGAGAAGATTATCGGGGACATGGAGGAGAGCGGCGATATGGAGATGCTTGATGTGAGCGAAGAATCCATATCTCAGGAACAGCTGATAAAGCTTGTGCAGGAAGCGCCGATCGTTAAGATAACAGACGCCATACTTGCCGAAGCGGTTAAGATGAGAGCCAGCGATATTCTGATCGAACCGCAAGAGGATGTCATCCGCGTAAGGTACAGGATCGATGGTCTTTTGGTAGAGGCGCAGCGTCCGCCTAAAAAGATACATGCGGCAATTATTTCTAGATTGAAAGTAATATCGAATCTTAACATAGCCGAGAGGCGTCTTCCTCAGGACGGGCGATTTAAGATAAGGACGCAGAACAGGCAGGTCGATTTCAGGATTTCAGTCATACCTTCCAGCAAAGGCGAGAAGGTGGCGCTTCGAATATTGGATAAGAATCAGGCAATGTTGGACCTGGATAAGCTGGGATTTGAAGAGGGGCCTCTTAGCAGGATAAAAGAATCGATCCAAAAGCCCCATGGGATGATTCTATCCTGCGGCCCAACCGGCTGTGGTAAGACAACGACCTTATATTCTATACTTAAATATATCGATTCACCCGAAAAGAACATACTGACTGCAGAGGACCCGGTTGAATATCAATTGGAAGGGATAAACCAGCTTGCGGTTAGGCCGGAACTCGGCCTTACGTTCGCTTCCAGTTTGCGTTCCTTCTTGAGGCAAGATCCGGATATCATCATGGTTGGCGAGATAAGGGATTTCGAGACCGTGGATATATCTATTAAAGCTGCATTGACGGGACATCTTGTACTCAGCACGCTTCACACGACTACCGCAAGCGGATCCATAATCCGGCTCATAAACATGGGAGTAGAACCGTTTCTGATCACGTCGAGTATGGTTCTCATCTTAGCCCAGAGGCTAGTGCGTAAGATCTGTGAAAATTGCAAAGAACCGTACCAGATCAGTGAGGTGGTCGCGAAGAAACTGCAAATTAAAGAAGGCAGCCAGAGAGGAGCTTTCAAGGGCATAGGATGCCAGGCCTGCAATAAGACCGGATACAAAGGCAGGATCGGTCTTGTAGAGGCGCTTGCGCTTACGCCGAATATAAAGAAGCTTATCCTGGGAATGGCCCAGGATAGCGAAATAAAAGAGGCCGCAAGAAGAGAAGGCATGGCGACTTTGAGAGAGAATGGGATAATGAAAGTCCAAAGAGGAGTTACGACACTCGAGGAGATCCTGCGAGTGACGGTCGGGGACCAGGATATAGTTATATGATAACAAAGAATACGATCTCACACCGGTTGCTTGATATTCTTGAGAAGAAGGGAATATTGAACAAGGATAAGCGTGAGCGGATAGTTGGGGTTTGGGGCAAAAAGGGCGGTAGCATCGGAAAGACCCTGGTGAGCGAAAATATCATAACACAAAGGGACCTTATGGTACTTTTGAGCGAACAGTTAAACATTCCGCCTATAGATCTTTCAAAATACAAAATAGATAAGACGATCGCAAGACTCGTGCCGGAAAGGATCGCTCTTAAGCATAACCTTATACCGATATCTGAGATAGGGAATACCTTGACTATCGCTATATCGGATCCGACAGACATCTTTGCCATAGATGACGTTAAGGCGCTGGTGCAGAAGAATGTCGACGTAGTAATATCCTCATATACCGATATAAAGGATGCCCAGGCAAAGGCGTTCGGCGCTTCTACGGCAGACATATCCAATATAGTCAGGGATGTCGAAGGCGGGGATGTGGAGGTCATTGAGGGTGAGGAGAGAATAGATATAGGTGAGATATCTGCCGAGAGCCAAAAAGCACCGATCGTCAAGATCGTGTCGCTCATACTGAACGAAGCCTTGAAGAGAAGAGCCAGCGATATTCATATCGAGCCTACCGAAAAGGATCTGCGGGTACGATACAGAATAGATGGTTCGATGACTGAGGCGCTGAGGCTACCTAAAAAAAACCAGAACGCCATTATAGCCAGACTTAAAATCATGTCAAAATTGGACATAACCGAGGCCAGGGTCCCGCAGGACGGTCGTTTCAAGATCAGGATCAAGAACAAGGAGATAGATTTTCGAGTAAGCATATTGCCTATTACATTCGGCAACAAGATCGTTCTTAGGGCGCTTGATAAAGCGAATCTGGGTATAGGACTCGACAAAATGGGATTTTTACCGGGACCCCTTGAGGCTTTTAAAAAAGCGCTGGAGAGGCCTTTCGGGATGATCCTTTTAACCGGACCGACCGGTAGCGGCAAATCCACGACACTCTATTCAATAATCAACAGTCTTAATACGTCGGATAGAAACATCGTTACGATCGAGGATCCCGTAGAGTACGAGGTTGAAGGCATAACGCAGATCCAGGCAAACCCGGATATAGGATTGACCTTTTCAAACGGTTTAAAATCGATTCTAAGGCAGACCCCGGACATAATTATGGTCGGAGAGATCAGGGATTTTGAGACAGCTGACATCGCCATCAAGGCATCGTTAACGGGTCAGCTTGTTTTGAGTACGCTGCATACCAACGATGCAGCGGGCGCGGTTACCAGACTCGTTGACATGGGCGTTGAACCATTTTTAGTTGCTGCCAGCGTTATCTTAACAGCCGCCCAAAGATTGTGCAGGAAGATATGCCCCCATTGCAGGGAGAAGGAAGATATTCCGCTTTCGGTACTGGAAAGAATAGGAAAGGGCGTGGATATCGATAAGATCGCCAAGAGAGCTCCTTTCTATAAGGGTGCCGGATGTTCCCGGTGCAACAATACAGGGTATCTTGGCAGGATGGGTATCCTTGAGTCACTGATAATGGACGATAATATACGGGACATGATCACTAAGAGGGTCTCGGCCGATGATATAAAGAAGTATGCCGTTGAACACGGCATGATGACGCTGAGGGACTGTGCTCTGGAAAATTTTACTTCCGGACTAATGCCGCTGGAAGAGGTATTAAGGGTAACGTCCGATGATTAGATGCAAAGTGGAACCCACCGGACTAAAGTCCGGCGGGCTGCCTCCATCGATAGCACATATCAAATGCCGCCACGAATTTTGCTATGCGAAATTAGTTACGGGCGGATTAAGGATCGCAAAGCAACCGCGATCAGTTCAAGCGGGGTGAAACATGGCAAATTATAAATATATCACCAAGAACAGGGATGGCAATACATTAAAAGGCGTTATTGAGGCCACATCCAAGGACGGGGCGGTCCAGTCACTTAGATCGAAGGGCTTGATCATCGTTTCTTTGGAAGAGCAATCGGGAAATATATTATCGTTTAGCCTCGGAAATGCGCTGGGAGGCAATAGGGTCAAAATAGACGAAATAGTTATTTTTTCGCGCCAGCTGGACACGCTTATAAGCGCGGGTATTCCGCTTGTAAATTCGCTTGATATACTTCAAGAACAGACTGAAAATCCGATGTTCAAGAAGGTTCTCGTCAAGGTGCGCGATGATGTTGAAACAGGGTCAAGTCTCTCGGAAGCGCTTTCGAAACATGAGAGGATCTTTTCCAACCTCTTTATCAGCATGGTTAAAGCGGGTGAGACAAGTGGTACGCTTGACGAGATCATGGACAGGCTCGCCTCGTATATGGAGAAGACGAGTAATCTACAGAAGAAGATAAAATCGGCCATGGTATATCCGATAGCGGTCACTATAATGGCCCTGGGCATAACCACTTTTTTGCTGGTTAAGATCATACCTGTATTCGAGGATATCTACGCGGGCTTTGGCGCTGCTTTGCCTACGCCCACTCAAGTTTTGATCGATACAAGCGCTTTCATACGCAGGTACTTCTATATCGTTGCCGGCTCGGGCGTATTTCTGTTCTTTGCGCTTGGTCGTTATATAAAAACCAAGAAGGGCAGGTTTCAATTCGACAGTTTACAACTAAATGTGCCGGTCTTTGGGCCGCTAATCAGAAAAGTAGCTGTAGGAAAATTTACGCGAACTCTCGCAACGCTGGTAAAAAGCGGTGTCCCTATTTTGAGTTCGCTTGAGATCGTTAGTAGAACATCGGGCAATAGCGTTATTGAATTGGCTGTCGATAACGTGAGAGAAAATGTAAGGGACGGTGAACCGATAGCGGATCCGCTGATGAGGAGCAGGGTCTTTCCTCCGATGGTTGTCAGGATGATCTCTGTCGGCGAAAAGACCGGTGAACTCGAGAAGATGCTAGGCAAGATAGCGGACTTCTATGACGAGCAGGTAGACGCGGCAGTGGTCGGACTGACAAGCCTCATAGAGCCGCTTATTATCGCTTTTTTAGGTATAGTTGTCGGCGGAATTGTAGTTTGCATGTTTCTGCCGATCTTGAAGATCTCGGCAATAGCAGGAATGAATTAAGAAAGGGTATAGATAAGTTAAGAATCATAAAAAGTTGGTTAACTTGACTCTTGCAATTTCATATGCTATACTATATGTGAACCTTAGGAATGCCTTTTGTGAGGCATAATAAGGTTTCCTCGCGTAAGGAATCGAAAAGTAATGGGGAAGAAAGGAGGCGATAGGAGATGAGAAGCTTAAGGAATAGAAAAGGTTTTACGCTGGTTGAAATCATGATAGTTGTCGCAATTATAGGTCTATTAGCAGCGATAGCTATTCCTAACTTCGTGAGAGCCAGGGTTACGGCCAGGACGAACGGTTGTGTCGCCAATCTAAAACAGATAGACGGCGCAAAGCAGGTATGGGCGATCGATAATGGCGCAGCCGATACCTCTTCACCGGGCATGACTGATCTGGTACCGACTTTCTTGAGAAGGACACCGTCGTGTCTTGCGGATGGTACATATACCATAGCCACTGTGGCAGCAGAGCCGATATGCTCGCGGCACGGAACGCCCAGCGTCAGCATTGAGTATTAAGAGTGTTAAGGCTAGCGTAAATGTACGCGGAGAAGCACACAAGGGGGGCAGCGAAAAGTTCGCTGCCCCTTCTTTATTTCGTAGTTATTGCCCTGGTGGGCCTGGCAGTTTACCTCAATTCGTTTGATAACGGTTTTGTCTGGGATGATCACCATCTCATAGTAAACAATTCTTTTATAAACGAACCACATGTCCTAAAACTCTTCACCGAGGACCTCGATAAGACCTCATTTTCTAAAACTCTTTTCTATCGGCCCCTTCAAAACATAAGCTATCTTTTGGACCGTATCCTTTGGCGCAATTCTGTTTTTGGTTATCATGTGACGAATGCCCTACTTCATTTGATAAATGCCATGATCGTATTTATTCTCGTAGGTTGGATATCGCGGAATAGAACGGCGGCGTTTCTTACGGCGCTTCTATTCGTGGCCCATCCAATGCATTACGGGGTAGTTACCTACCTCTCCGGCAGGGCGGATTCCTTGGGTCTCTTATTTTTTCTGCTATCTTTTCTAGCGTTTATAAGATACCGAGACACGAGTGAAATGAGGATGATGCGTTTCATGGCTTTAGGTTTTACGCTCTCTATACTTTCAAAGGAGATGGCCCTTATCGGGATCGTCGTATTTATGCTATACGACTTCATCTTTAGAATGCAATCACGATCGAGGAAAGATCTCTTTGGGCCGTATGCGGTGTTGTTCGCGATATTGATCGCATATACCATTTTGCGCAAACCCCATTTTGTAGCGTCGTTTTCGCACGAGCTCAATAATGAAAGCATCTTTACCTACATATTGACGTTCCCCAAAATTATCGTTATGTACATAACTTCGCTAATGCTACCTGTAGATCTTGGCATGAGAAGGCTTGTTGATTTGGAGCCCGATCTTCTTTCCATGTCTGTAACATTACCGTCACTTTTCATAGCGTTTTTAATTTTATTTTCGCTTAAAGTAAGAAAGCGAAACAAGGCGGTCAGTTTCTTTATTCTCTATTTCCTGATCACTCTTTTGCCGGTATCCAATATCTTTGTTAAGGTTAACGCGCTTATGGCCGATCACTGGGTTTACATACCGTCCATTGGCTACTTCTTCATTCTATCGCTTTGTCTGACATCGATTTCAGGCTATCTATTCCGAAAGAATAGATTGGTCCTTGGACTTTTACTTGTAGGTATTTACGGTTCTCTTACTATTCAGCAAAATAGACATTGGGCTGATGACGTAACGTTGTTCACGCACACACTGTCGGCCAAGCCGGACGATGCGTTGGTCAGAGGAAACCTGGGCTTGTCATATTTAGAAAGAGGGGATTTCAATAAAGCGATAGTGGAGGAGGCCATACTGATAAAGGATCATCCGGGTTATGCCCATGGCTATTGCAATATGGGCTCGATATACTTCCGTATGAAGAAATTTGACAAGGCTTTGGAATATTTCAAGAAGTCTATCGAGATTGACCCGGAACTCGACAAGGCTTATCTTTTCACAGGCCTTATTTATGAAGAGAGAGGGAATTATAAAGATGCAGAGAGCGCGTTTAGAAGATTCATTGAACTCAGCCCGCACTCGGGTTTGGGATATGTAAATATGGGCGTTCTTGAGTTTAGCAGGGGAACGAAAGATAAATCGCTCGGACTATTTGAAACCGCAATCAGGAAAGACCCGGGCAGCGCGACGGCCTATATTTACCTTAGTTCGATTTACAGAGAAAGAAAGAGATACGAGGAGTCCCTGGCCCTTCTGGAAAGGGCAGTAGAGATCGAGCCGTATAATATTGGCATCCTGATGGATCTCGGTAACACATATAATAGTTTTGGAATTTACGAAAAAGCGGTCTCTTGTTTCAGAAGAGGCCTGTATGTCGCTCCCCGGAATAGCGCACTCTGGTATAATCTCGGAACATCATATCTTTTGCAGAATGATAAAGATAGGGCGAGGCGATACTGGATGCATGCGCTGGAACTCCGGCCGTCCTTCAAAGAGGCGATCGAGAGCCTGGAAGCACTTAACGTCCCTATCCGATATAACGGTAAATAGAACGTTGCTTGAAAAAAGTCAAGAAAGAGGACTAAAAAAGATAAAAAGGTACGCAATATGGTCCGCCAATGCTTGACAAAGACTCTGTTATGTGATAATCTTAGTATAATATTATTTATATATGTTTATGAGATCATCGAAAAAAAAAGGTATCATAGTTGGCCTCGATATAGGGTCGCGTAGCATCAAAGCGGCGGAAGTGTCTTTAGACGGTAGAAAGCGGAAGCTGACGAAATTTCAAATTTCTGAAATAGACCTACCACAAACTCCGGAAAAGATAGATCTTGCCCTGAAGTCTCTCCTCGGTAAGCTCAAGACAAGCGCTAAGATCGTAAATGTCTCCCTTTCGGCCCCTTCAGCTATCGTAAGGTTTATCAACATGCCCATTATGAAGGAAGATGAGCTCAAGAACTCCCTTAGCTATGAGGCGGAAAAGTATATACCATTCAACATAAGTGAAGTTATAGTTGACGCTTGCATTCTGGCGGATACAGTGCCCGGCCGGAAGCAGGAGATGCGAGTTCTTCTGGCAGCCGCAAAGAAGGATGCGGTGAATTCTCGTATCGATATGCTTAAAAAACACGGATTTTCCATTGCAATTATCGACATTGACAGCTTCGCTTGTTTTAACGCATACTGCGATTGTGCGGACAAACTGGATGATTCTAAGAGTATAGCTATCCTAAATATCGGATATACACAGACAAATATTGTCATAGCAAACGGCTCGAGCCCCTACTTTACCAGAGACATACAGATCGGTGGCAGGGATATCGCGCGTGCCCTGTCCGATGAGATGAAGATAGATGAGAATGGATCGGACAGACTCTTATGCGAACCTAAGGATAGAGAGTCACAGGTTTTCGAGACCGCCAAGAGTGTTTTAAGCAGTCTCATAGACGAACTCAGGCTCTCTTTCGGATACTACGAGAATCAGTACGGAAAAGGTATAAACGAAATTTATATATCCGGAGGAATAGCTAAGCTTCCGGGCATAGCAAAATATTGTGAAGAACATTTTGGCGCCAGGACCGTGCCCTGGGATCCATTCTCAAAATTTGAGATAGGCGAAGCCATTGACGCCAAATCGCTGGAACATGCCCGATCGCAACTTGCTGTATGCGCGGGCCTCGCGATAAGAGGATAGGAATGGTAGAGATAAATTTATTACCTGAAGAGATAAAGAGAAAGAAGATAGCGCTCTCCATACCGGAAATACCGCTTGTTCCGATCGCAGTTTTGATTGTCGTTATCTTAGTACTTGTTCAGGTTTTAATGGTCGGGCTGGGTTCTTTAAGCAAAAAGCAGCAGTATACACTCGGAAAGGAGTGGGATGAGCTTAAGCCGCAAAGCGAGGAGCTTGATCGAATAAAGAGTAATATTTCTATCCTGACGAAGAAGACAGAAGCAATTGAAGAGCTCCTTAAGATAAGATTGAACTGGGCCGGCATATTGAACGAATTGAGCGATAGCCTTACCGAGAATATATGGCTGCAAGAACTTTCCTATGGTGCCGGCGGGGCGAGGAGTCCGGCGCTTCTGAGCAAGCGAAGTTTAAAGATCTCCGGCTTTGCTTCCGGGAGAGGCGGACAGGCAACAGCATTCGTAACGCATTTTGTGAAAGCCCTTCGCAACAATAGTGACTTTTCCAAGTATTTTGATGAGATCGAACACGGTCCTATTAGAGAGGTTACGGTAAAAGGTGAGCAGGTCATGAGCTTTACGATAAACTGCGCTTTTAAAGAGGGAGGAGAGGCGACAAGGTGACCGAGCTATTTAAGATATTTAAAGGCATGCCGGAGATAAAACTGGATAAAAAGAAGCAGAAGGTTGTGCTTATTTATGCGGCAGGGACAGTGCTTCTTCTTATTCTCTACTTCTCGCTGGTCTTCAAACCGGCCCTTGCGAAACTAACAGAGACCATGCCCAGGGTTCGAAAACTGAGGGCCGATATAAAAGCTGTTCGAGAAAGCCTCAGGCTGAAGGGTAAGCTTATCAATAAAGTCGATGGCCTAAAAAAAGGTCTTGAAGGATATGAGAACATGCTCTCCCGCGAAAGAGAGCTTCCGATGCTTTTGGAAAAGATATCCGACCTGGCGCGAGATTCACACGTGAAGATATTGGCAATAAGCCCATTCTTCACACAGGTGGGTTCAGGCAAAGGGGGAGCGTCTCAGGCTGTATACCAGGAGGTCCCCATCACCATACGTGCCGAAGGCGGATACCACGAAGTGGGCGTCTTTATAAGCAAACTGGAAAATAGCGAAAGATATTTGCAGATTTCTGATTTAAAGATCCAATCGAATGACGGAAAACCGCGCGGACACAATATCGATTTTGTCGTCTACGCGTATACGTTCAAAGGAGACGAGTAGATCGATGAGTTTATCTGATAAGAGATCTGTCTTGCAAGTTCTATGTTTGGCAGCAATAATCTATGGGTCGCTGATCGATATTGCGTGCGCGGAAAGCGGATACGCCTATGATAGCCACGGAAGGCGCGATCCGTTTGTGCCTCTGGTAGGGGTAGCCGTTAAGCGGGGCGCCTTAACTATAAAAGATGTCACTGCCATAGATGATATTACTTTTCAGGGAATGGCCCTTGACGCCAAGGGTAACAGGATCGCGCTTCTTAATAATGAGATGATACAAGAAGGGCAGACGATCGGCCTGGTTACAATTAGGAAGGTTGCGGGAAGCACCGTAACGCTTACTATAGATGAAAATGAGTACAATCTTAAAGTATATAGAGAAGAGATAGAATAATAAGGAGGATAGTATGGAGAGTAAGCGTCTGCTCGCCGTTTTAATTACGGCAGCCGTTTTTTTGAATTTAGCGCCGCTTTACGGTCAGGATACCGCAATATCGGTAGATGTAGCTCCCAAAAGCGCCCTTGCCGTAGATGAAAGTATAACGTATGTGCAACCGGGAAATGTAACAGTAAACTTCAAAGATGCCGAAATACGGGCGGTGCTTAATTACATATCCGAAGTGAGCGGTGTCGATATAGTGCCGTCGCCCGATGTAGCCGGAACGATCACGCTAAAACTCACCGACAAGCCATGGGAAGTCGCGCTTGATATAATTGTAAAGAACTATGGATACGCGTACGAGCGCGATGGCGACATAATTAGGGTTGTAACCTTAAGCAGCCTTAAGCTTGAGGAGCTATCCACCGAAGTCGTCTCTCTTAATTACATAACCGCTGAAGACGGGCAGGAAGCTGTTAAGGATATGCTGACAGAGCGCGGGAAATTGACCTTTGATTCCAGGGTGAACGCACTGGTAATCACGGACCTCGCGACCAATATTTACAAGATAAAGAGGGTTATAGGCCTGCTCGACAGGAAGACGCCCCAGATCATGATCGATGCCAAGGTCATCGAGACGGCTCTTGACGATACAGAAAGGTTAGGCATTAATTGGAGCCTCGTAATAGGAGTCTCCGGAGCGAAGAGACCGATAACGCTTCCTTTCGATCAGTTTACGGGAAACATACAGCAGCTGCTTGGAGCCGAGTTCAAGAATTTTTACTTTCCCGCGAGCCAGCCGGGGGCTATGGCCACTGTCATAGGAGTCGGTGGCGTGGCAACGGAAACAGATGTTACAGAATTTCCGGCGGCGATGCCGGTAAACTCGGCCTTTCCCTTTGCAGAGGCCGATGATTTCACATTCGGTACACTCGATTTTTCGCAATTTGGAGCCGTCATGGAATATCTCAATACAAGGTCCAATACGCATATAATCTCAAACCCCAGGATAACAACCCTGAATAATAAGGCTGCCAAGATGTTCGTTGGTATGGTTTATAACTACATTTCGGAAATGGAGAATGATAAGGAGTCCGACACGGTTACATATAACATAGAGAAAGAGGAGA
>JBDRHE010000046.1:0-2653 GCA_043817155.1 Candidatus Omnitrophota bacterium
CTAAGAGATTGCTTCGGCCTGAGGCCTCGCAATGACAGGGTGTTGACGGGTCTCGCAATGACAAATACTGTCAGGTCTTGCAATGGCATAGCTAGACGCCGCTACTACGAACAATGAACTACGAACTAATAAAGGGGCAAAAATGAAAAGCATCAAGGTTGGGAGCAAAACATTCGATAATCTGGTGAACAGGCGTGATCAGGGCAGGAAACGTCTTCAGAAAAAAGTCGCGACGATCTTGGATAAAGTCCGCACCGAAGGAGACAACGCCGTTATCCGGTACACGAAAAAATTCGATAAGGTAAGCCTGAAACGCAAAGATATCCGCGTGAGCGAATCTGAAATAAGCGGAGCATACCAGGATATAAAACCTGAGATAGTTAATACGCTCAAGGACATAATAGGCAATATCGACAAATTCTACAAAAACCAGGTGCCCAGATCCTGGAGTATACGTTATGATTCGGGTATAGAGTTAGGCGAAAAATTCGGACCTATAGAGAACGTAGGGGTCTATGTTCCAAGCGGCACGGTGCCTCTGGTCTCAAGTGTATACATGACGGTGCTTCCGGCGGTGATCGCGGGTGTTAAAAAGATCATAATGGTTTCGCCTCCGAATAAATACAACAGTATTGATCCGCACATACTTGTCATGGCTAACCTTTTGAAAGTGGATGAGATCTACAAGATAGGCGGCGCGCAGGCCATAGGGGCGCTTGCTTTCGGTACAAAGACCGTACCCAGAGTGGATAAGATAGTCGGACCGGGCAATGAATATGTGACCGAGGCAAAACGTCAGGTGTTCGGGTATTGTGACATAGATATGCTGGCCGGACCGAGTGAGGTGCTGATAATAGCTAATCAGCACGCGAATGTGGAATATATCAAAAAAGATCTTCTCGCGCAGTCGGAACATCATAAGGGCTTATCTATTCTGGTTACACCGTCCAGAAAGGTCTTTAACGCCTTGCGTGATGACGAAGAGGTAAAAGGATATTTGATTAAGGTGAAAAATCTTGAAGAAGCGGCCGTTGTCTCGAATAAAATAGCCCCTGAACATCTTGAGCTCATGGTAAAGTCCCCTAAAAGGGTGCTTAAAAAGATAACCAATGCCGGCGCGATATTCCTGGGACAATATACTCCGGTTGCTTTAGGCGATTATGTAGCCGGACCGAGCCATGTGCTTCCTACGGGCGGTACCGCGAGGTATTCCTCGGGACTCAATATAAGAAGTTTTATGAAAAGTTCGCACGTTATATCATATTCCAAAAAAGCGCTCAGCAATTCAGCGGAATGGGTACGTAACCTCACTGAATTGGAGAAATTAGAAAAACATTGGGAATCGGTAAAGGCGAGATGTGAGTGAGGCAGGAAAAATAAAGTAACCAGTAACCAGTGACCAGAGAGAATCAGGCAACTGGCAACTGGTTTCTGGTGACTTATGCAAAATAGGAGGCGGATAATGTGGCCATTTTGCGGGAAAAAGGGCGATAAGAGAAAAGACCGAAGAACCAGTTATGAAAGAAAGTCTAAAGAAACACAGATAGAGATACCGCTTATCAATGTGGACGGGTCAGGTAAGAGTGAAATATCCACTTCTATAGGCTTTCTTGATCATATGCTTACGCTCTTTGCTTATCACGGCTTCTTTGACATAAAACTTAAAGCTAAAGGTGATACGCATGTGGATAATCATCATCTTAATGAGGATATCGGACTTGCTTTGGGAGAAGCTTTTAAGAAAGCGCTCGGTGATTGTAGGGGTATAGCTAGGACAGCTTTCGCGGAAGTGCCTATGGATAAGTCGAAAGCGAAGGTAGCAATAGATGTTTCTAATAGACCGGCGTTTAATTTTGAAGAAAGAAGATCCTCTAAGGCAGAACCGGTCAAGGATGATGAAGGTTATTCCATGCACTATGCTAAAGATTTTCTGGAAAGTTTCGCGAATAAACTTTGTATGAACCTGCACATTGAAGTGAGCGGCGAAGGAGATATGCACCATTATCTTGAAGCGGTATTTAAAGCATTGGGGATGGCGTTGGACAAAGCTACGCAGATAGATCCGCGTAGAGACGGCGAAGTCCCGTCGAGTAAGGGAATATTGTAGACGGTTTAAAAGTTAAAAGTTAAAAAGTTAAAAGGTCTAGAGACCGACCGATGTGTAAATGAGGTTCCTCTTGTCATTGCGAGCGAAGCGAAGCAATCTGCTCAAATAGAGTAAAGAGATTGCTTTGTCGTAGCTTTGCTCCTCCTCGCAATGACGGGGATGATGAATGAATAGCGGGAACATTATGATAGCAATTATTGATTATGGTTCCGGGAACTTAAGGAGCGTGTATAACGCTTTCCGTTATCTTGGAGAGGACGTCAAAATATGCGGGTCTTCAGCTGAACTCAAAACGGCGGATAAAATAATATTCCCGGGAGTTGGGTCATCGAAAGACGCTATGAAGGGTCTTACTGAACGCGGATTCATCGATCCTATAAAAAAGGCTATCAGGGAAGGTAAACCGTTTCTCGGTATATGTCTGGGTCTTCAGATGCTTTTTACGCGCAGTGAAGAGTCCGGCGGAGTGGACGGGCTCGGACTTATAAAAGGAGAAGTAAAACTTTTTCCGTCAGATGATCGGTTTAAAGTACCGCAGATAGGATG
>JBDRHE010000047.1:0-19355 GCA_043817155.1 Candidatus Omnitrophota bacterium
CTCATCTAGCGCATAAGCGCTCTTGGGATGCATTCTACACCGAATGTAATCCCGTTTTACCTGGGCTGTATTCTACCATAAATACGAGCCCCTTTGGGAGGTAGCTTATTTTTCATAATATCAATCTCATGCGAGCTAGTCTGAGATTGCCTGCCTGCCCGCCAAAGCTTTTAAATGGCAGGCGGGCCTGCCAGTATATTTCGGGCAGGCAGGCTTCGGCACACTCGAATTTTACGGTGCCTCGCAAAGACGAGGTGAGCAGAGGTTGTTTGGGCACGCTTCGAATATTTCGGTTCTTCTCAAAGACAGTGGTAAGATGAGGTGAAGAGATGAGCACAAAAAAACTTCTAACTACAATATGTGTCAGTTTGGTTATTTCGATTTCATCAATTGCGTTTGCGCAGTTGCCTATGGCAGATGAGATCGCGGGCGATAAGACCATATCTTTGGACTTAAAAGGCATGGATGTTATCGAGGTTCTTAAAACGCTGGCTTCAAAAGGGAACATGAACCTGGTCGTCGGATCCAATGTGCGCGGGAGGGTCACAATGTTCCTTGAAGACGTGAATGTTAACGATGCTTTTGAGATAATCCTGGCAGCCAATAGTCTTGCGATGGACAAAAGGGGTGACATCATCTATGTGATGACTGAGCGGGATTACGAAGCGCTCTACGGCGAGGCGTACGGGGATAAGAAAGAGGCCAGGGTTGTGCAGCTCAAGTACGCAAAAGTCGCCGAAGTTAGCAAGATGTTGAACCAGACAAAGACGAAGATAGGCAAGATAATTATAGACGAAGGGTCAAATACGCTTGTTATAATGGATGCGCCCATATCTGTAGCGCAGGCGATCGAGCTTATTAAGATGGTAGACAAACCTACTACAACTAAGGTTTTTTCATTTAATTACGCAAGCGCTGAGGATATTAAAGAGAAAGTGTCAGAGATACTGACAAAAGGCGTGGGGTCGGTCCAGATCGACGAAAGGACAAACAAGGTTGTCATTACCGATCTCATCGAGAGGATGGATGAGTTCGAGAAGCTTATGATCGCGTTTGACGATAAGACACAGCAAGTTCTCATAGAAGCGAAGATCCTGGAGATCACGCTGTCAGACGAATTCAGGCTTGGAGTGGATTGGCAAGCGATTCTTGATGATCTGCAGAAAAGGCTTACGCCGGGCCTAAAGCATCCTTTAACCATTAGAGGTCAATTTAATCTGGCCGGAACCGGATTATTGAATCCCGGAGCGGAGTTAGTCATTGGCAGTTTAGGTGTCGGTGACTATGCCGCCATGATACAAGCGTTAAAAGTTGTCGGCGATGTAAACACTCTTTCAAGCCCAAGAATTACTGTAACGAATAACGAAGAGGCTAAGATATTGGTTGGCTCTAATGAGCCGTACGCGATAAACTCCGTCACCCAGGGGACTTCTACCACTACGACAGCAGCGGAACTGAAGTTTCTGGAGATAGGGGTAAAATTATTTGTTACCCCCACAATTAATAGAGACGGGTTTGTTACTATGAAGATAAGACCTGAGGTGAGCAGTCAAACCGGTATTTATACTTATGGTACTCCCGTGACAGATGTCCCTGTCGTATCTACAACGAACGCGGAGACGACCGTTATAATAAAAGATGGCACTACCGTTATTATAGGCGGCCTCATCAGGGACGATCGCCATGATACCGTAAACAAGGTGCCATTTCTTGGCGATATACCATTTTTGGGACACGGTTTTAAGCGAACTGTTCAGACCATGGAGAAGAAGGAGCTTGTGATATTTCTGACTCCTCATATCGTTTCAGGCGATGTAGATTACTTGAAGGTACCGAATACTCCTCCTGTAGGGGAAGAGAGATTCACAACACCGGAGAAGCTTGCCTTCGACAGGCGCAAGCCGATAGTGATGGATCCTACATACATGGACAAGAGATACCTGAAAGCGGAGATCTCCGCGGAGGAGCCGGCCGAAACCGGGCCAAATCTCAAGGGCGCTACAACCGAGGAGTACTACCATTTTATAAAGGATAGGATCTTAAGTAAGCTCGATATCCCGGATAGGGATTCGCGCCTTTCGAGCGGGGATAGGGTAAAGGTGTCGTTCACTCTCTATTCGGGCGGTAATCTTGCGACAGCTCCCGAGATGGTAGAATCTACAAACAGCTATTTAAGCAAAGCGGCAATGGAGGCTGTGGCGAAGTCGGCCCCTTTCCCGCCGTTTCCTTTATCCCTGAAAGAATCTAAAAAAGAATTCAGTATGGATATACTATATGAACCTGATCCGGGAAAGAAGGGGAAGACATTATGGAGAGAATAAGTAAGATCGCCCTAATCGTTCTTGCCGTTTTATGCGTCATATTTATTTCAAGCACGATCTTTCTCTATGTAACTAAGCTTGATACTAAAGAAGGCAAGACTTTGCTCCAGGTGAAGGTCGATGAGCTTACGTCAAACGAAGTGAGGCTGAACAAGGTTATAAAGGGGCTCGATCAGTCAAAGAGAATGGCTGACCGGAAATCCGGAGAATTCGAAGAATCCATCAAGAAGCTTACATGGCAATTGAACCAGGAGAAGAATCAGAACCTGAAATTCACCACAGAGTCAAAGAAGAAGGACAGCGAGATAGCGAAAGTGAAGACCGATTTCAAGAACCTCGAGAAAGAGAAGGCTTCTCTCCTAAAGCGGATCACGCTTTTAAATAAGTCTTTCGACGATATAAAAATTAAATTTGATAAACTTATAGACGTTGCGGAAAAAGAGTCACAGGTGAAGGTGGAGGCTCTCCACAAGCGCGTTGAAAGGCTGCTTAAGGAGAAAGAGACTACTTCACTTGGAACGGTTGTTATCAGATGAGAATATTGCCGGTGGGTGGGTATATGTTTATATATGTTGGTGTATGTAGGACTAGTTTATATAGGTATGTATAAGTATAATGAATTTATGTATCTATATGTGTTTCTTGACGTAAAGACATAAGTGATGTGAGGGTAATATGAAAAAGAGGAAGGCCAAGATCCTTGCCTGTGATGACGAAGCCAGCATATTAGAGGTTCTCAAGACCATATTGATATCGGAAGGTTTCGACATAGTTACCGCGCGAAATGGCTTTGAAGCGATCGAGCTCTACAAAAAAGAATTGCCGGATCTTATCATTCTGGATGTCTCCATGCCGGGCATGACAGGATTTCAGGTACTTGATAATCTGCGTACACAATTTGCGGAAAAGTATACACCCGTTATATTCCTTACAGCCAGCATTAAGATCGATGACAAGTTAAGGGCGCTTCACAGCGGGGCTGTAGACTATCTCGTAAAACCTATATCGCCGGATGAACTGATAGCGCGCATACAGAATTTCTTAGAGATAAAGAAAAAGCACGATAAGCTTAAGGAAGAGGCGACATTCGACTGGATGACAGGCACGCTTAATAAATCGTATTTCCTGCAAAAAGCTAAGGAAGAACTTGATAAAGCGCTTCGCAATAATACGCCTCTAGCTTTCATACTAACTGATATTGACCGCTTTAAGGAGATAAACGATACTCTTGGGCACCTGGCCGGCGATAAGGTCATACGCGAATTTGCGGATAGGCTGAAGTGTCTTATCCGTAAGATCGACCTTATAGGGCGTTTCGGCGGCGATGAATTCATGGTCATGCTATCGCACAAGAGAGAGATGGAAGCGGTTATAGTAGCTGAAAGGCTTAAAGTATCTCTTAAAAAACCGGTTAATTTTGAAAATAATAAGATAAATATCACCTTCAGCATGGGAATAGTAAGCACAAGAGACATCGAGAAGCCCAATATAAACGACCTATTTGCTCTTGCTGACAAAGCCCTTTACGAAGCTAAATCAAAGGGCGGCAACCAGTTTGTATTAAAACCATGAATAGGGTTACTGTAATTCAAGACATACTCGACCGGAAGAAAACCGGCAGCTACCTTGAGATAGGCTTTGGGTACGGAGATTGCTTTCTTAATATTAAAGCGCCGAGGAAGGTCGTGGTAGACCCGAGACTATCATTTCTAAAAAAGAGAACACTCAAATACTATTTTAAGAACCTGCCCGGGAATATACTTAACGAATATCACAGGACGACAAGTGACACTTATTTCATAAAGAGGCAAAAGGCGCTATCCGGGCAGCCTATGGATGTTATATTCGTTGATGGATTGCATACGTACGAGCAATCCAGGAAGGATGTCTTGAATTCTCTTAAGTTTCTAAAGGAGGACGGCGTCATCATACTGCATGATTGCAATCCCCGCTCTGAGGTAGAAGCCCTTCCGGTGAAGTCATATGAGGAAGTCGCCCGGTCACAGACTGATGACTGGGAAGGGTATTGGTCAGGGGACGTCTGGAAGACCATAGCTTATTTAAGGTCGACACGTAAAGATCTGGACATTTTTGTGCTCAATTTCGATCAGGGAGTGGGCGTGATATCAAAAGGGAAACCAATCGATATACTAAATTATTCCCCGGAAGAGATCGACAATCTCACCTACAGGGACCTTGAAGCAAACAGGGAGAAGATACTGAATCTCAAGGACGCCCGATATTTCACGCGGTTCAACGCCTAGCGCGCTCCACGTACACTAATCAGGTAAAGGGGTCAGTCAACTTCCCTCGTCTTTGCGAGGCACCGTAATATTCGAGCGTGCCGAAGCCTGCCTGCCCGAAATATACTGGCAGGCCCGCCTGCCATTTAAAAGCTTTGGCGGGCAGGCAGGCAATCTCAGACTAGCTCGCATGAGATTGCCTCAGTGCGCTCGTTATGTTACGGCACTTCGCAAAGACGAGGAATGAAACGACTGCATTGGTGCGCTCAGCGCATTACGGCACCTCGTAAAGACGAGTAGACTTAGGTACTATTCTATTACAAAAAAATGTGAATTATTTCTAGTATTTAGGGATTAAAGTAATAGGTAGGCAGAAAAAGGAGGGGTGTATTTTTTTTCAGATAGATATTGATAAATAGTCAAACTAAAGTTGACAACAAAGTAAATAATTGGAATAATCGATGAAGAGATGATAGTTTAGGGGTGCGTTATGTTGTACCTTAATAGATTCGCGATTACATTTAAGACGATCTCGGCGTGTGTGGCCGGGATTTTTTTATGGAGCCAGATAGCATGGGCGGGCGATTTTATCGATAACACCCTGGAGAAACAATATAATGACCAGAGCCAGATGTTTGCTCCCGATTACCTGAAGGCGCAGCAGTCCCTTCATGAAAGCATCACCGCTCAAAAGCAGGATATGGAAGATAGCATGAACACGTTGGATTATAAAAGAACAAGTAGCGATGAAACGCAATCTTCTGAGGCGGAAGTTTTAGATTTAAAAGGACCGGGGTCTGTCGGAGTAGTGTCACCCTCATCAGAACCTGAACAGCTCGAAAACACAGGAGATGGAAATAAGTCTTCCGGAGATGAGCCTTTCCAAGAAGGCGCGATTCTCTCCGTTACTACAGAGGCCGGCGACATTATTTATTACCTAAATAACAAGATACACAAAATTGAGATGGCGGATGGAACAATTTTTCGAAATATTAGATTAGATGAAGAGAGCAACCTCCTTGACGCCGAAATGGAATATCCTGATGGAACAATACAAGTTGTAAGTAACGGCAAAGTTATCAGGATAACCAAGCCGGATGGAACCATCCTGAACTATAATGCCGATGAGCTTATAAGCTCTATAGTCTATCCTGACGCGGCCACGGTGATGTATACCTATATAAGGGATGCCGGCGGCAACATTCTTGAGATAATTCTAACGGATGCGGAAAAGGTATCGCATTATACGAGTAACGGCAAACTAAAAAAGGTTGTATTCAATACAGGCAAAATAATCGAATATGATGACGGCATCCTTTCGAGAGTCACCGAGGAAGACGGCACGGTCTATATCTACGAAAGATCTGAAGTTACAGTAGATGGCCAGGCTGAGTATGTGGTCACCTTAAAGGAGATACTGAGCTGCGGGATGAGATATATTATTGAGAATAATAACATAGTGGCAATTGAGCTTCCGGACGGGGCGCTAATAGAGGAATTCCGGTTCAATGACGATGGGAAGCTCCGGGAAGCTAGAATTGAATATGCGGACGGTTCGCATATTCTTATAAAGGATAATAGAATATGGGAGAGTGAGAATGCAGCCGGAGTAAAAGTGAGCTACGCGTATGAGCTCGGGGGAGAAGACGAAGTTTTATCGTGTACAGTAACTATAGATAACGGTATCGGTTTAAAAGAATATGTCTACATAAAGGATCCGGCAAAGGGCGGTCTAACCATTGAAGAAGAAAACGGGGTATATGAATACAATGCGCTCTTTGCCCTGGAAAGATTCACAAATGACGCAGGCATCTTTGAGCATTCTTACGATTTGAACGATAATTATACCGGATCCATTGCTCTCCTTAAGGATGGTACAACAAGAGAGTACGATGCGTATGGAAAGCTGTCAAATAGTACCCTTCCCGATGGCACGATCTATGAATATTATCTGTCGGGTCCTTTCACAGGCAATCTTAAGAGAGAGATCTCTCCCGGCAGCCAGCCCATTCATTACAATTATAAAATAACCGATGACGGGAATCTAAAAGTAAGCAAAGAGCAAACGTATAGCGCAACCAGGTTTTTTAAGAGATATTATTCGGAAGGCAATATCGACTACCTGCAGAATCCATCACTAAAAACGGTATTTAGACTGGATAGTAGTAAAATAGATAGGTCCCCACGCATATCGGCATCTTATCGCGAAACTAATTACGGCTATATAGGAATTACTCTTGAGATTACTGACAATGTGCCGCTCATGCGCCATTCATACAATAACTATCAAACTGACGAATATCGATCAGAAGCCATAGAGCCGGACATGGTGATCAAGGATGATACGGATTACACAGTGGAGTATATCTGGACAGAAACAAGCGTTGATGTATATCTGTATGAGTCATCAGATGATAGGCCGGATACGCCCGTGTATTCTTTGGCTGACAATAATTGGGATCCGCAGTTTGACATCCTGCCCGGCGGCGCGTCCATTGCCATAGACCCATCTTCAAGCGGAGTTTATATAGAAGAGCAATATGGCAGCGCTTTTTATTTTGACAATGATCGGTTATCCGAAAATTATGTCTTTACCGCTGAATTCAGTTTCCATGAGAATGATATGAACAAAAGTTTTATGCATGGCATTGGCTCGTACGAGGACCGTATCTATTTCATGTACGACGGGACATCGCATTTTCATGAAGAAGGATTTGACTGGAATACAGGGCGCAGCTCAGGGACAGTCACTCCGCTCGATATAACATTTGATAATGACAAAACGTATGTGAGTATGGCCAAGCTCGAAGGAGGCACCCTTAATTATTACGTTTACGAGAAGGGCACAGATCCAGGGGATCCGGCGTACACTCGCCAGAATTCGATGATAGCGAGAGAAAATTATGCCCACGTCATAAATGGTGCATTGAATGTAGAGGCTAACGATATTCTTGAAATATATGAGTACGATAATATAAGTGGAAATATCATTGAACAGACAATAATGGAGACCAACGAAAAGATCGCTTATATATATGGTCAAGATGGGGAGTTAATGTTTAGAGAGTTGTTGTCAGAAGACGACGAAAAGAGGACTTACGATATATATAACAGACTAGTAAAATTGGAAGGAGAGAGCGGTGAAACGATACTATACGGTTATGACGATAGCGGCAGGGTCATATCCGTAATACCGGAATTTCCGGACAATACTACGTTGATCTATTACGATGCGGGTGACTTTGTTGGAAATCTGAAAAAAGCAATCTTTCCTGATGGTAAAGCCGTTCTTTACGATTATCGGATAACCGACGGTGAGAATTTGGCGATATATAAACGCGTTTCGTATGACGCAAGCGATACTTATGTTAATTATAACGGGATTAGCAGCGTAGACTATAAAACGTATCCTTCATACAAAACAGACTTCAGGTTGGATGGATCTAAAAGCTATACTTCAGTTTACGCGGGCGTGTCTAACAATAATTATCCATATGACCGCTTGTCTCTGACATTGCACATCCAAAACCAGACATCTTACATCATTTACTATGAATATGATTATTCAACGGGAAATAACATCACTCAGGACATACCCTTAGATATTGCGGTCGATAATGACACAGATTATACGATCGAATATCTCTGGACCGATAACGGCGTGAATGTCTATCTATACGAGTCGTCGCAAGATAGGCCAGGCACTCCTTTATATACATTATCCGACCACCAGTGGAGCCCGCGATTCGACGCAGGTGGCACTAATGCTAATGTTATACCGGATCCATGCAACAATGACGAGTATGCCAGGAGCATGAGCATATATTCAGATTATAACACTCCCTTGAAAACCAGCCCTATTCATATGACCGAATTCACATTTGATGATAACGTCAGCTCCAAAAGTTTGATATATGATATCCATGGCCGTTCGGACACCTCGAATGATTATATCACTTTTTCCTATCGTGACAGCACGCCTTACGTGAGAGTAGAACGCTACAATCGTCAGACGCGTGAATCTACATATGACAGACTACCCATAGATGTTACTCTTGAGGATGGCAAAACATACGTTGTGGAGACGAGGATAGAAGAGGAAATTTTGAGATTGTACGTTTATGAAAAAGGCCAAGATCCCGGTGAGCCCGTCTGTACCCTGGAAGACGTGTCATGGGACCCCAAGATAAATAGTAGCATTTATGGCGGTGAATTGAATTTAGAGGCATACTATGATTTAGAGATATGTGAATATAATACGGAGCCTGTCGCGCTATTCAATAAAGATATTGGCGCTTCCTTGAGGAACAAGAACATCATCATCGATGATCCTTATAAAGTAATCCCGTCATATGCATTAGGTTCAGAAGCGCCTTTAGTATTTCCCGATGGCATGACTGACATTGTTAACGATGTGGCGCTTGACATAGATTTTGTAGGTATGTTTCCCGGGGATATGTTTGATATAGACGGCGATATTATTCCTGATTATGATTTTGGAAATACGCCATATTTTAATGTTATTAAATATGATCGGGATAGCATAATAAAAGAGATTTTAAAACCCGGTGGTGATGTTCTTACGTACGAAAGTGGCCTACCCACCTGTTCCATAAGCGGCTTAGAGACCACGCTTTACGATTTTACGCCAACCGATTTCGGCAGCATTAGCAATATTATAGTAGAAAGAGCCAATGTCCGCAGGGTTTATGACCCCATAACGGGCGAACTTCTTTCTCTGGAGAAGGATGGGGTGGAGGTATTGCTTGGGAATAGAGACGAATCATCAATTGAATTTAAATTTTTTGATGGCTCATTATTAACAGCCCCTACTTTTAATGAAAATGGCGAGATTGAGGATGGTGTATTTGAGAGGTTCGGTAACGATGGCAACGCAATACAGCGTACAGAATATAAGAGCGGGAAACTCATGTTTTACATGGATGGAACCGGAAATGAATATAGGTATGATGAAAACGGCGATCTCATCGAACTTAAGAAACGCGTTGATTCCGAGACTTTTGTTACATATATTTATACACCCGGTCTTATTACTGTTGCAACGGTTCCAGAAGACCAAAGAGCATTGCTTAATGATGATGACCCTGTCATTATAAAATACGAGAATACAGCATCAGGCAGGCGCATTATCTATCTTGAGACAAAAGCAGGCCTCTACAAAAATCTTGATTATACACAAAACTATATCGAGGTAACTGAGGGAGTTATCAGGTTAGTAGATTATCAAAAGCTTTTTGTAAAAGAAAGACTGAAAAAATATAACTACGATCTATTACTTCTCTCTATCGAAGAGAATGACGGAACAACCGCTTTGTATGAATACAATCCCGATAATACATTTTCGCGTGTTACCGTAATAAAGGATGATGTTGATTATTTAATAGAAGATGGCAGATTTTATAAAATGATAGAACCCGATGGGACTGTCATTGAATATTATCCGAGTGGGTGGGCAAGATCTAAAACTCTGCCTGACGGCCGCGTCATAAATTATGAATATGGCGCATCTACGACGCTTACATTAGACGGTACAGAAGAAGACGTAGAAATAGTGGATATTGATGGTGAAACAACTTTACAGCTCAGTTCTCATTTCGACCCGTCCCTCTCTCTACTCTTAAATCTGAATGGAGACCCTACACCCGATATTTCGGGCAACAGCCACTCCGTTAAATTCCACGGTAACGCCCATCTCGACACAGGAGACGCCAGATTCGGCACTTCTGCGCTCGCCCTTGATGGAAACGGGGATTATATGACACTTCCGGACAGCGATGATTGGCAACTCGGAGGAGGTAACGGTGACTGGACTGTGGATTTGTGGATAAACCTGGATACTTTTGCCGGTAATGGTAAACAGTATGGTTTAATCCAGCAGTGGGATGGTGGAACTGATTACTGGTATTGGTATATATCCGGAAGCGCCACAGAAGGTAAATATGTTCATTATTTCGTTAGTTATGATCATACTATCGGCAATACCTGGTATATTGTAGCTGAGGATGACGAAATATCTACTAACACTTGGTACCATTTTGCAGCCGTGAGAAATGGAAATGATTTTGCGATATATAAAAACGGAACCGATATAACAACAGCGGAAGATAATACCCCGGCCGCAACTATTAGCTCTACCGGAAACCTTGAAATAGGACGATTTGGTTGGGGTGCTTTTCTTGATGGAAGAATAGATGATCTTTGCATCTCTGATGTGGCAAAATGGACATCTGACTTTACACCACCTTCGTCGGAATATAATGGTTACCTCTTTAATGGCGCAGGTACCTTTACTTCAAATCCCATTGAGCTCAATGCAACTGAAATTAGCACCATCTCCTGGAATGAAATGCTTCCACAGAATACCGATATAACAGTCCAGATCAGAACAGGCAATACCCCTGATCCTGATGACGGCACCTGGGGTGACTGGTCTGGGTCTCTCACAGACCCACAGGGCTTACAGGTTGCCCTTGACGCGGCAAAATATATACAATATAAGGTCAATTTATGTACTACCGATCCCTTAACATCTCCCGTACTCCTCATTTCGAATGATAACAACACACTAACCATCGATTATATAAGTGAGCTACAAGATGTGTCAAATGCCGGAAATATCTCATACGTAAAAGTAGTGGTTAATGACACAGTTTCTTATTATGATTTAAATGGGATAAATATTCATAACCCGGATGACAGCATTGACATGTCGAATTTGACCATTGATCAGTCTCTTGTTGACGAAATCATTGGTGGAATTTCTAATGAGGACACATATCTGGACATAAATCCGGGAGCAGGCCTGAGCTTTGAAGAAACGTCAGAACAAGTGTGGTTTGGGAAAGTTAATCCGGAAGATATGAGTAAGCTTAATGACACCGACGCAAGCATCTTACTTTATGAAATAGGTACAAACGGTGATAGCGAAGAAAAGAGAATAATGAGTTTCAAGAAGAAAAACGGCGACATAACCTATTACTACTATGATGCCGGCACAAACATTGTTGAAGATATAAAAGATGAAAACGGAAAAACATACGCTTACAAAGTGTCCACGTATGACGAAAATGGCATTATCCAGCAGGTTAAGTTTTTCTATGACGATGAGACGAAAGATCAGATAATTTCCTACGAAAATGGAAGGATTAAAAACGCTACCCAGGACGGCAATGTTATTCTTAATTATACCTACGAATTACTTGAAGGCGGTAGAGAGTTTACAGTTATAAATGATTTCTCCTATGGAGGAGATAATCCTGTCAAGAAACATTATATAGATGGCCAGCTTGTAAAGACCATCGATAAAGATAATATTGAGACAGCGTATAGATATGATAAAGACGGAAGAATCTTAACATCCATTATCTCACGGCGCGGCAAGGAAATGGAAGTCTACCGGTATACCTACGATAGCGAGAAGGAGCATACCACTATAGAGGATATGACCGGTGTTAAAAAAGTTTACGATAGCGCTAATAAACTACTTTATGTAGAGAAAGATAATAAAATCTATGCCTACTATTATGTGCATGGAGAAACAAGCGTTAAAAATGACGATATCGAAAGAATTAAGAATTATATGGACAGCTTAAGGGCGCTCTCCGATGCAAACGGACTTTTGAGGGATACAGACCTTTCTACGGAATTTGGAGAAATTGAAGATACGTATACATATATACCCGGCGATAACTTTGCTGTTGAGGAGTTGATTCAATACATGGATGAAGATGATAATGTCATAAGATTTAATGAAGGCAAGATTGAAAGTATCACAAGAAATGATGGAATTGTTATTAGCGATATAATCTACAAAGACGAGGAAATAATGGGATATAAGGTTATCCATCCTGCTGAAATGGATGGGGTAACGTATACTATAAAGGATAATTATGTTTATTCCGAAGAAAAGCTCGATGGCAGCGCAACATACTACCATTCAAATGGCTGGGTAAAATCAAGAATAGATAGAGAAGGAAAAGAGACGGAATATATATATGAGGTTCCGCTTACCCTTACCGGAAAAGCAGAAGGCACTACCTATTATACCTACATAGAAGACGAAAACGGTGATTTGATCCTTACGCTGGATGAAGGCGGCCCTCCGGCAATAGAAGATTTATCAGACTCACTTCTTCTTCATTTCAACGGCGATAATGATATAAATTCACCTATAGACAGTTCCATCCATAATCATCTTCCTATAACATTTTATGGAAACGCTCGTCTTGATACAGAGACAAAGAAATTCGGTACATCTTCATTAGCGCTCGATGGAAGCGGGGATTACATAATGCTTCCGGATAGTGATGAATGGAATTTCGGAAACGAAGATTTTACCATAGATTTCTGGGCAAAGTTCCGCAGCCCCGCATACCATGCAATGATGTTTAGTCAAACAGCGCAGGGTGTCTCTCCTGCCCATAGCGCGAATCTCAATTTATCTAGCGGGAAAAATCTGTACTTTACCGTGGATGATTACACGCAACCAGAGAGGCTTGTCGGGTTATCGGGGCCGGGGTGGAATCCCTCGTCTGATCAGTGGTATCATATAGCGGTAGTAAGGTATGGTGATACGTGGACAATGTACATGAACGGAGAAGCGGTTGATTCGGTTAGCGGCAATTCATCCGCTTATCCGGATTATGACGCTCCGTTATTAATCGGAAAATTCAGCGCAAACGACAATTACTTTTTCGACGGCTGGATAGACGAATTCAGGATCTCAAAAGGGATAGCACAGTGGACATCTGATTTTTCATCTGCGCTGCCCGATTCACAGTATCAGAATCCTTATACAAATTCCGGAACTTTTACATCAAACCCTATCGAGCTAAATGCTATCGAACTTTACACAATCTCCTGGAATGAAATCACTCCGGAAGGTACTGACGTAACAATAGAGACGCGGACAGGAGATACAGCAAATCCTGAGGATGATAACTGGAGCGGTTGGTCCGAAGCTCTCACAGATCCCGGTGGTTCACAGATTACATCTTCCCCGGCTAAATATTTACAATATAAAGTTACTTTGAAACGCACCTCAGAAAGCGAAATCCCCAGCATAGATCTCGAAAGCATTAAAATAGATCTTCTCTCTCATCTTTCGGAAGGGAATGACGAAAACCTCACTCATTCTGTAGAATACGATGGAAAAGCATATATCTACGATGGCAGGGAAAGGCTTATTAAGATTATAGATGGAGACATAACATACACCTATACACCGGAAGGTAAAACAGAGTCTGTTACCGAAGCGGATGGAAAAGTTACAACTTATGTATATGATGAGAAAGACCGGACTTCGCTTGTGGAAATTATCGTAAACGAGGCAGAGACAGAACTCCATTACGATACTGAAAGAAGACTTACTAAAGTTATAGAGTCTACCACAGGCACGCAATATGAATATTTTTATCACGGAGATATGGTAACGTTGAAGACAGCATATGTGTCAAAGCAAGCATCACGTGAAGATTTTTCCGGATTTGATAAAGACGGAATTGCTATAGACGATTACGAAGGAGTAACTCATGTCCGATTAGAACGCCAGGTTCCGCTCGATTATGGTACAGGGGAGGATGGAGAACTTGTGGTAAGGAAGGGTGAGACGCGTGTATTGGAAGCCGGGACATATAATTTTGAGAGTATTTACATAGAGGAAGGCGCAATGCTTACGGTAGAACCGTGGAATGGGACGACCGGTGGCGAGTTAATTATAAGAAGTCAGCGAGAAGCTGTTATCGATGGGACGATTTTGGTTGACAGTAAAGGATATCGCCAGGAAGAAGGCCCGGGTGCCGGAGGTAGAGGCCAAGATGGCCAGGACATAGATAACCAAAATGACAGGATGCGTGGCGCAGGTGGCGGTGGTGCAGGGCATGTGACAAATGGTGGGTCAGGAGCAGGCTGGGGTACAAGTCCAGGTTCACCCGGAGTAACATATTCAGACGAACAGATAACAACGCCAATGATGGGTTCAGGTGGCGGCAGGGGCGGCTGCTATAATGCGGCTGATTATGCGCCTCCCGGTACAGGAGGTGATGGAGGAGGAATTATTCAAATAATTTCCCCCCTTATTAATGTTAACGGACTCATATCGTCAAATGCAGAAGATGGGCACAATGCGCCGGCAGTTATATCAGGAAGCGGCGGTGGTGGCTCCGGGGGTTCTATTGTATTGAGTGGAGAACAGGTGAGCATTGTCGGAAACGTTACCGCTCGTGGCGGATACGGTGGCGTTGGTGGCCAAAGCGGTGGCGATGGAGTACCCGGCAGAATTCGTGTTGATTATGGTATTAAAGAAGGCGAGATATTTACAGGCGGTGAAAGCGCGATATACAGAGCCGGTATTTACTGGAATCAGCTAACATATATAGAAGAAGGCACGCTTACCTCAAATGCCATAGCCGTGGAAAGAATGGATGAAAGTAGCGCCAATACCACCGCCTACATAAACGCAAACCTGGACATTCCCATACTTTCCAACGTTAAAATTGAAACCCGCGCTGGTTCAAGTGCTGACACAAGCGATGATGCAGCCTGGTCAGATTGGACAGAAACAACATTAAACCAGTTCGGATACAAGATCAACTCAGCACTTAATGATTTTATTCAATATAGAATTGTTTTAAGCACAGAAGAAAATGATAAATCTCCCGGTATATACGCGTTAAACGACTTCGCTATAAAGCTTACATTTACAAATGTAGCACATTATGCTGAAAACGACATTGAATACGCAGCTCCTGATATATTGAGCCCCATGAGCCTACCGGAGGTTAACGATAACCCTATGGACAGGATTGAAAATATTGTGACGGACGAAGGTAGCCTACCCGAAGAAGTATCCACACTCATTAATCCGTCGATATTCTATACTCCGGATGATCTATCCCGGTTTACAAACGACATCTATTCCAACATACTTGATGATAGCGAACCAATAGTCACAAAATTTGCCATTGATGAGAGCGGTAATATGAAGACCGAGTATGTTCAGAAGAAAGACGGCTCTATCGAACATTACGATGAAGATGGAAAAGTGCGTTCTGTAACAGACGGCGATACGGGTGCGCTTCTTGTGAGGTATTATTACGATGTTGATGGAAATCTTAAGGATATTCGGCTTTGGAACGAAAGAAATATGCTTTCCCATGAAATTGCTGCCGCAAAGAGCGAAATCTTGAAACAAAAAATAAAAGATTTACAACGACTGACTGAAGAGATTAACGCAGCCCATGAAGATCTTGATAGACAGGTGAGCGAAATCCAAACAGAGTTTGATAGTATAAGAGAAGAGATAGAATATGTTAGATACATTACATACGAGGTCGAAGCAGAATCGACTTTCGGAGCGAAAACTATCACCACCACATTTGAAAACCCATATTATTCACAGATGATAGCTAAGCTAGACCTGGCAGAGCGCAAGTTCCATGACAACACATCGATAGCGTATTTCTCGCTGGAAAACATGAAAAACGTATCCAGGGGACGCATTGAAGCAGCCAGCATGGCTGCGCTCTCCAACCTCAAAAGGCAGCGAGATGTATCTATGGTTCAGATTTTAAGGAAGGAGCTTACCACGATCATATATGACTGTTACTTGAAATATCTCGGTCGGCTTCCGAGCACGCAGGAATTAAATGATTTAATTGAGGACCTGGTAGAAAAAAGCGCTCTCGAGCAGGATACGTATACTCTTGATATTGAAGGACCCGAAGGTCTCAAGGCAATTTTAGAAGCAATGGAAGAGCGCCAAACCCGCATCGACCAGATAAACGCTATTGTCAACGATGTAATAGACGCCATAGAAAATGAAACCACCGGCTACTTTTCTTCATCGGACAATATGGAAATTCTTATAAGCGCTCTCGGGCTTGCCGGAGAAGAGATAGTAGAACTTAAACAGGAAGACTGGAACGAGATAAAAAGCTGGCTCGAATATAATCAAGAGAACACCATGCACTTCGGCCAGAGCGCATTTTTGGTGCTAAAAGAATTAATCGATGATTACTATAAGAGTCATCCTGATGAGCTTGCTAATCCGGATGAAACCGACCTCGAAAGGTACGTTAGATTGGCAGTTCATGCCATTCTTATAGACATACTAACGGGCGTAATAAATCCCTTCATCGAAGACGACCTCATGCTTTCGCTCTTTGCCCTCGCAAAGGCAGCAGAGGTGGAGGGGCTTTCGCTAGATTCCTACAAGCTCGATTGGGATGACCTTGTAGCGCAAGTTGCGGACTATAACCAACTGTCAATCCCAAAACTCATCGTCCACATGAACTCCAACCATTATGTCCTTGTAACAGGAATAGACGCCGAGGACAATGTCACCTACTATGAACCTAACATGGGTGAGTCAGGGGAGAGTATTGCTGTTTCTAAAAAGGAATTCCTCAATGTTTGGGAGGGGTATACGCTGTCGGCGAGAGCGCCGCCCGAACCCGAGAAGAGACTCACCTCTCTCGAAGCCCAAAGAATCAAGGGCTCCAGCGTCTTCATGGTCATATCTATTGTATGTTCAATAATATCCTTCGGTCTTTCCTTCATCGATAACAAAATTGCCCAAATCTTAAGTAAAGTATTCGCTATCGTAGCCGTTGTATTCGCAGGATTGGAGATACTATCCAATCTCAAGGCTATATTCGATGGCTTCGTACAGGGTATAAAGGCCTTTAAGGATATATTTGTAACAGCATTTAAGAAGATAGGGGATTTCTTTGCAGGGACCCTTACTACATTTGCTAAAGAGAGCCTTACTCTCTCAAAAGCCCTACCGGCTTTAGGCAAAACCATAGGTGAGGCTATATTCCATACAGTTATATCCATACCTACTACTATTACTATGTCAAGAGGACTGGAATTAATAGGGATGGATGAGAGGTTTGCTAGAATAGTGAGTAGCTTTATCTCAAACGGAATGACAATGGGAGCCAATGTTGCAAGTGGCTTTAACTTCAATATTGGCGGCGCAATGCAAGGGTTTGTGGTAAGCGGGATACGAGAACTGGGAGATGTTTTCGATATAGAGCCCGCTATAACTAATATTGTAAGTATTAGTGCAGGCACGCTTGTTGGAGCCGGCTTTGACGCATTTGAGAATGGATTCAAGATTTTTGATGAAAATGGCGACGTTATTCAAAATTTGGTAGGAACCGATGCAGTCCTTCAAGCTATAGGTAATACCGTAGGTACTACCATCCTCCCCAACATCGCAGGAGAGCTTGCTTACTGGGGGATGCAAGAACTCGGCGAACTCCTCGGCATCGACCCCCGAATCTCCTACCTTGCGGGGATTGGGATACGGTCATCGCTGCAGGCTGGGCTGGGTACGTTCGGATCGGGTGGCACACCTGGGGAAGTTGTATCGAACATGTGGAAGGCCGTCCAGGATGGCTTAAAGGAAGGCATAACAAACGTAGCCTTGGAGTGGGCAGGGCAGGAATTAGGCTTAAGTCCGCTTGTATCAAGTCTAATATTTAGAGGCATTCAGGGAGCTATAGAGGGAGCATTAGAATATGACGGTAATTTTGTTCAAGGAATATTGGATGCAGCCAAAAATGATTTCTTCAATATCTTAACCTTTGGAGGCATGGGCAATGACCCATGGGCAAGGGCAGTCTATATAAGCAAAATACAGGATTTCGCCAGAATTATAACCTCAAACGAAGACCCGCTTCAAGGGCTGATAGATGCTGTAACTACCTATGCAACAGCGGTATTCCATTCATCGACAATTGCGGGAATACTAGGTCAAGGCGGAATAGTTGATATGGTTACAAATAGAGCTGTTGTAAGAGACAATGAAGACGGGATAAGAGTAAAAAGGATATATTATTTTGAAGGAGACGAAGAGCAGTATTTTGACATAGCTGCTGACTCGAATCTGCCGATAGAAAAAAGATATAAGCTCGATGGTAGAGATATTCTTATAAAAGAAAAATATGAGCAGGACTTGGCAGGTGGCGGAGTCCGGCTAATAGAAAGAAGGATCGAAGAGACAATTATAAGCGGCGTAAAATCCGTTTATATTTTTGATGGCCAAGGGAAGCAAAAAGGTTTCGAAATATACGATGCCAACGGTGTAAAAAAATTCGAATCCGATACTCATGAAAATATACTTACGTTTGATGAAACTACAAAAACCATTATAACAGGTAATCTGAAAGACCTGGATAAGGGCATAGTTTATACCTTTAAAGACGGCGAAGTCGTAGAGATCAAAAATATATATGATACGCTCGATCTCGATATTAAAGGATATTCGATGCTATCACCTATATATTTGAATTCAAACTTAGATTCAGGTGAGACTGTTGTGAGGTTGAACTCGCTGAATTCATTAGGAAGCGAAGTTTCAAACGCTGATTCATATCTGTATGATTCACGATTTGATGAGATGCTTAATATCGCTCATCAGTATGCATCTTCCGACGGCAACATGGATCTCTCGACATTCGGCGATTACGGTTATTGGGATTCGTTTGAAGACCTGGCTGAGCAGTATTACGGATGGTCATATGAACTATACGATACGCTTGGGCCCGTATCAATCGAAGAATCGTCTACATATGATAGCATTTTAAATTCCATAGAAAAACGTTCCTTTATAGACCAGCTAAAGGGCAATATCCATGAAATGAATACCTTCTTTGATTTCTGCGGTCAGATGGCTCTGAAAGCAAAGGGCGTCATAACTGAGGTAGCCCCCTCTATGTTTGCTTTAGTTAAGGGGTTGGGGGCTTGGGAGCAGGAAGCCTAT
>JBDRHE010000048.1:0-2642 GCA_043817155.1 Candidatus Omnitrophota bacterium
CGGCTAACGCCAGAGAAGCTGTCGCTCCCAAAACTACTATGATTCCCAATATGGATTTCATGGCATCCTCCTTTCTGCTAACCACCCATCACGTACTTTCTTTTACTTAGTTTTGCAATGGATATGCCAATTGCACCGTGCCGGCTTATAATAGATAACTTATTTAATTTGTTATATTTTTTACGAATGAGGACTGGATGGTTGTATCCTTAGCGGCGCTGGTGTATAAAATCTCTATACATGGCCGGGATGATGAGAACGGCAGAAAACAGGGGATATTATTTATAAGGTCTTATGATTTCAAGGGAAATATATCATCCTCGTTGGTGTATAAAAAAATGTACGCTTTCCGGATTATTATAGGTATGTTTATATCTGCTTCGCTGGGGAGGGGCTGCTGGCGGCAAGGGGTTCTCTTTCTTGGGGCGACAAGGGCAATTTGATGGTAAATGTTGGGCCTTCGTTAACCCTGCTTCGCACTTCAATCTTGCCGCCGTGCCTCTCGATGATCCCGTAGGAAACGGAAAGTCCTAACCCTGTGGCCCTGTCACTTTTCGTGGTGAAAAAGGGATCAAATATCTTGGTAACGTTCAAAAGTTGTGGCATCATGATATTTGAACCCCTTCGATCCGGATATTAAAGTAGCCTTTGATGCCAAGTTTCTCTTTCCAGTATTGTTCCCACCTGTCTCGAGAATATTGTCTTATCATAATCATTTTTGAAATATTGGTTACTGCTGTATCGGACCATCCCCATGCTATCCTCTTTAGACGACGACCGATCTCTCTAAATACTCGTTCGAGTAAAGAAGTTGTCTTTGGTGCAATTACTCCCGTCTCCAGCCAGATCTCTACGTTTGTAAATAGTTGACCGGAAAGCTTCTCAAGATAGGACGCGCCATGCCTATACCCTTTTTCATAAAACGTATTTATCAATTCCCTGATCTCTTTTTTACTGCTCTCATATCTGGATCTTACCGGAGCTTTATCCTCTTCTTTGAGAATCTCAAACGCTCCTTCCGGCAGCTCTATGCCTATTAACTGTTTGATCTTATCTGTTTCCGGCTGACTCTCTTTCTTCTTTAATCCATCTTCCCAGAGGGAATGATAAAGCCCTCTGGGGCCATGCCAGGCGCAGCGTTGAGTTTCAGCCACTTCGGCTAAAAAATCATCAAGCCCCGGCTCTCCATCGTAAACAAAGGGGATGTTATATGATCCCGATTCCTTGATACGTTCTCTGATAATGCTTGCTATCTCAGGCCATGTGGTATTGGTAAAACATCCAAGAGGTCTTACCCTGCCTGCTTTCGTAATGCCGATAACGTTTCTGAGCTCCCCCTTGCGACCCTTGTGCTGTTTAACCCCTGTACCATCGGCCATAATACCGGATAAATCCTCTACGGAAACTGACTCTTGGAATGTCTTATCAATATCACTGCCAACAACGATATTATGAATGCCACCCAGGGATATATCGATAGACCTTCCATCGATTAATCTTCGATAGTTGGTGTCAATAACCGATTCAATTACCTCATGCTCAAAGTTCATCTCTTTACGAGAATGTGGAACTATTTGCAAAGCGCTTAATAAAGGAGAATATCGTGCTCCACATTTGAAACATTCAGCTACTCTTATACGTAAATCCAACATCCCAAATACCGTGGAAATGCGCCGGGGTTCCTTACGATAACCTCTCTTCCGTATCTTGCGACCCCGACAAAACCGGCCTTCAGAATTACCCCTGCCAAGATGCTGCCCCAGGCCCTTTCTGGCTTTGCTTGGATAAATTTTTGTCTGCCTTAAACGCTCCGAAATCAGATCATCATAGCTCCTGAGAATCTCTTCCAATATCCGAAGCATCAAATGATCTCTAAGCTCTTTTAATTTATATACTATCTCGTTTAAATTAACTTTTCCTATTGCCAGATCATACTGAAGTGTTATAGTGATCTCTCTTTTCATCACGGTCCCTTTCTTTTGGTTTTTGTTTGGAGATTCTAACCATAGAAAGAGACCGCGATTTAATCAATTTCTAAATATGCCACAACTTTTGAACGTTACTACTTATTTATACCGTTCGCTATAGTTATGCCGGTGAAACGGCCTTATCCTCGTGCTGCTGCGGTTGTCTTTAACTGGCTGCTCAGTGCGCGGGGGCAGGAGGAGGTTTACGGAAAGGGCTTATGGTGAACCTGCCGCAAGATTGGGTATAAAAACCGATGGTTTCAGCCAGATGGCGTTTCCTCTCCCCGGCGAAAAACTTTTCACGCAGGATGAATAAGACCTTGTGTACGCCACGAAGAAGGCCGACGAGGTGGCGGAGCGAATTTTTGGGCCGCTACTGAAGAAATAAAGCGAGCATGTAGACGCCAGCGAACAGAAGCCAGAGGGTGAAGGCAGTAGTAAGTCGGCAGTAAAGCAAACGGGATAGCCGGATAACAGATTTTCTGCATGCGAAAAACAGAGAAATATATTAGGTGGAACGGGGGGTAGAAGGCAATCGCTGAGGTGAGGATTTTCTGGACAGGCGCGGATGCTCAAATCGGCAAAGTGTCCTGATCAGAAGTCCATAAGACTTGACGAAACCGTCCTGGAATTAACGTTTTGGCGACTTTCTACGAAGACATAAAACTTAACAGG
>JBDRHE010000049.1:0-9395 GCA_043817155.1 Candidatus Omnitrophota bacterium
CCCAAGTAGGCACAATAACACCCTCGAGCGGGACATCATATGTTAATCAAAGTATAACATTTACTACAACGTATACTGATTTAGACGGATATCAAGACCTTAAATCAGCAATATTCCTTGTAAATACAAAAGGAGTTGCCAAAACCGGAGTATGCGCATATTACAATGTAAAAAAGAACAGACTTTATCTTCTAAAACAGGGAAGTGGCTATATAGGAGGATATAAGCCAGGCTCAGCTAATACAATTACAAATGATTATGCTACACTTGACTGTTCTAAAACCACAGTAACAGGAAGCGGAAATACCCTTACCATTAAATGGAACATACCTTCAGAGATGGCTTCATGGGCAGGAACTATAACACTTATCTCTATGCTATTGACAACGCTAATAAAAATACAGGTTGGCCAAAGATAGGAACTTGGAATTTAAACCATCATAGACCGCAAACAGGCACAGTTACCCCTAATAGCGGATCTTCCAATCCTGGCCAAAAAGTAACCTTTACAACAACTTATACGGATGGTGATGGATGGGATAAGCTCTGCTACGCAACATTATTAATCAATAGAAAAGCATCTTCTTTAGGAGCTACATACGTATATTACAAACAGAACGACAACTTGCTTTACCTGTACAATAGAGCTACAAGGAGTTGGATAGGTGGTTATAAACCAGGTTCAGCAAATACAATTGAGAACGAATATGCCATATTGCATTGCGCTGATTCTACGGTTACTGGCTTCGGCACTACTCTTACTGTCAAATGGAGCTTAACATTCAAAGAAGCCTTCTCAGGACGCACCCACAATATGTATCTTAGAGCAATGGACGATGGTTATTTAAAAACAAGCGTTGATTTAAAAGGTACCTGGAGCATGAATACACCTCCCCAAATAGGAACACTATCTCCTAACAGTGGAACCTCTAATGTAGGAGAAGACATAACATTCACTACTACTTACACAGACCAAGACGGTTGGGAAAAACTCTACTACGGTCTAATCCTCATAAATGAAACCCCTTCAGCAACAAGCGCTGTTTATGGTTATTACCAACAAGAAAACAATATACTATATCTGTACCAAGCAGGAACAGGCTGGATAGGTGGATATGAACCAGGAAGCGCTAACACTATTGAAAACCAATACGGTATACTTGACTGTTCTAAGACTACGGTTTCTGGATCCGGAAACACCCTTACAGTCAATTGGAACTTATCATTCAAAGAAGAATTCAATAGCAGCCTTAAAAATGTTTATCTTAAAGCCATGGATGATGCATATGTAAAGACACCCCTAGTGAAGAAGGGGACATGGCAGGTGAATTGATTAAAAACTGAGCTTTGGTGACACGCTTTAAAATAGGAACATCACCCCAGATCATATAACCCCCCTGAAACTAAACCATCTCATACATTTAAAAAATACCGAAGGTCATGGGAACAGCTTATGAAAAAGGTCTATGAAGTAGATCTTTTTGTCCCGAGCGCGAAGGCCCTGCGGAAATTGAAAATTTCCACAGGGTCTTCGCACTTGCCATCGGATTGGCATATAGCAGCGGGGAAGTCTGGCGCATAACGAATAAGGCATGATTATTTGTCTTCCATTTTTACGACATTCCGCTATAATATAGTCACCATGGAGTTTAGAGAAGAAATATTAAGGACTATCGACCATTATGATATGTTTAAGGCCGGAGAGAGGGTACTTGTAGGTGTGTCCGGTGGGCCTGATTCAGTATGCCTTCTTCATGTTTTAAGCGATCTCGAGGAGAAGCTCGGTATTCATCTATTTGTTGCGCATCTTGATCACGGGATGAGGGGAAAGGATTCCAGAGAGGATGCAAAATTCGTTAAGGACCTTGCTGATAAGATGCGCGTAAGGTCAATCCTGGGAAGGATCTCAAAAAGCCGCGCTGATTCAAAACTTTCGCCGGAAGAGAATCTTAGGATGAGCAGGTACAGCTTCTTTGCCAGAGCTGCAAGAGAGGTTAGGGCCGGCGTGATCGTAACGGCGCACACGCTCGATGATCAGGCTGAAACGGTTCTCATGAGGATAATAAAGGGCGCGTCACTTAAGGGCGTTGTCGGAATTCATCCGGTAAGGATAGAAGGTAAATTGAGACTTGTAAGGCCTCTGGTCGAGATCGAGAAGGTTTCGGTCCTGGAATACTTGAAAGAGAGGGGGATACCCTACAGAATAGATCGCACTAATGCGGAAGATAAGTTTTTCAGAAACAAAATCAGGAACAGGGTCCTTCCGTATCTGGGGAAGCTGAACCCACGCATTAAGCGCGCTCTTTTTAATCTGGCTGAGTCTCTCCGAGAGGACTTTGAGTTTATCGAATTGGAGAAGAGGCGCAGAATGTCAATTAAACGTGGGAAGAGATCTCAGAATCTTTTGCTGAAAGACCTCTTGCTCCAGCCCAAAGCTATGCAGAAGGAGCTTGTAAGGGAGACGCTTAAACTTCTGGGGGCCAACATAAAGAAGCTCAGCTACAGGCACTGGAAGGATGTCGATACGCTTTTAAGGAAGAAGGCAAAAGGGAAATCCATAGATCTGCCCGGCAAAGTAAGGGTTGTTAAAGAAGCGCGGTTTCTTGCTTTTAAAAGGACAATTTAACTGCAAGCGTAGGCGTATGCGGAGAGCCAAAAAACAGAGCGAGCATCATTAAGAATAGATAGTTAAGAATATATAGTTATTGAAAAAGTAGAATTAATTTGCTAGAATATGAAGCTAAAATGAAAACAACAGAACCAAAGCAGAAGAAGGATCAGAAAAAGAACACCCAGAACGGGAGAAACATGATGCTCCTTATGGCGGGCATCATTACAGTAGCCTATTTCTTCCAGTGGGCGACAATGACATTGGACAAGCCGCCTTTAGAATTGAGCTACAAAGAATTCTATGACATGCTTCAAAGCAATCTGTCTTCTGAAATGGTGCTCTCGGCTTACAAGACCGATGAACTTATACGCGGAAGCCTGACGGATGGCAGAAAGTATGTAGTAAATATTCCGGAAGAAGATCCCGCTCTTTTGGAGCTTCTTCGCGCCAATGTAAAGGCATTCGATATAAAACCGCAGAGAACGTTCTTTGCCAACCTGTTCTACTCGCTGGGACCCATGGTTCTCTTTATTCTATTCCTCTGGTTCTTTATTTATCGCGGCGCAGCTGCGGGGGGAGGGCGCGTTCTCTCTTTCGGGAAATCCCGCGCTAAGCTCGCTACAGAGGCAAATATGAGAGTGACGTTTGAAGATGTCGCAGGCGTCGATGAGGCGAAGGAAGAGTTAAAGGAAGCGATAGAGTTCCTGAAGGACCCTAAGAAGTTCCAGAGGCTTGGGGGAAAGATGCCAAAAGGCGTCCTTGTTGTTGGCCCGCCCGGTACAGGTAAGACGCTTCTCGCTAAAGCCGTGGCAGGCGAGGCAAAGGTCCCGTTCTTCAGCATTTCCGGATCAGATTTTGTAGAGATGTTCGTAGGCGTCGGAGCTTCGCGCGTAAGGGATCTTTTCGAACAGGCCAGGAAGAGCGTTAAGATAACGAAGAAGGGGTGCATTATATTTCTGGACGAGATCGACGCGGTCGGAAGGCAACGTTTCGCAGGTATTGGCGGAGGGCATGACGAGAGAGAGCAGACACTCAATGCTCTACTTGTAGAGATGGATGGGTTTGACACGGCCGAGGGGGTTATTTTAATAGCAGCCACCAATAGGCCCGATGTGCTGGATCCGGCGCTCCTGCGCCCTGGTCGATTCGACCGGCACATAGTTATCGATAGACCGGATATTGTCGGGCGGGAAGCGATATTGAGGGTTCATGCCAGGAAGGTTAAGCTGGATAAGGCCGTTGATTTTAAGCGGATCGCAAGCCAGACGCCCGGTTTTTCGGGAGCGGATCTCGCCAATCTTGTAAATGAAGCCGCGCTCCTGGGCGCTCGCAAGAATAAAGAGGCCGTTACGCAGGAAGATATGGAAGAGTCGATGGAGCGGGTAATAGCCGGGCCACAACGCAAGTCCCGCGTTATATCTCAAAAGGAGAAGACGATAATATCATACCATGAATCGGGTCACGCCCTCCTATCTCTTTTAACGCCTGAAGCGGATCCTATGCATAAGGTCTCGATAATATCCAGAGGCATGGCTCTTGGCTATACACTGGCCCCGGCTAAAGAGGACAGATACATAAAGACAAAGGGTCATATCGTGGCCGAATTGATCGTAGCTTTAGGAGGCCGGGCAGCAGAATGCATAATATTTAAAGAATATTCTACCGGAGCGCATGGAGATCTTAACAAGGTCTCTGATAGGGCACGTGATATGGTAACCCAGTTCGGAATGAGCGAGAAGTTGGGACACCTTACATACGGGAAACGGCATGAGACGATCTTCCTGGGACGGGACATTCATGAAGAGAGGAACTACAGCGACAATACCGCTATGCTTATCGATCAAGAGGTGAAGAATCTTGTTGATGAGTGTTACGCGAAAGCGGAGGAGATGCTTCAAAAAAACAAGGACAAACTCAAGCTGCTTGCCGATACGTTGCTTAAGAAAGAAGTTATGAGCGATCTCGAAGTAAGGAAGCTTCTGTGCTTAAAAGAGGACACAAAAGAGAGTGCTGACGCTAAAGATATCGAAAAGGTATGAGCTGGCTTGTGGTGAATTTTCGCTGAAGCTTAGCGAAAGAACGCACATAATGGGCGTTCTTAATATGACGCCGGACTCATTCAGCGACGGGGGTGAGTTTCTAGATAAAGAAATTGCTTTTCAGCGCGCAATAGAGTTAGAGCGCTTTGGGGCAGATATTATAGATGTCGGAGGCGAGTCTACGCGTCCGGGGTCGCAGGGTGTTAGTGTTACTGAAGAATTGGAAAGGACGATACCGGTTGTAAGCAGGATATCACGTGAATTGAGCCTGCCGGTATCAATAGATACATCGAAACACGAGGTCGCGTACGAAGCTATCCTGGCAGGGGCCTCCATAGTAAATGATATATCGGGTCTCAAATCCGATCCGGACATGGCGAAGGTCATTGCGGATAGCAAGGCTGCTGTATGCGTTATGCATATGAAAGGCAGCCCAATGAACATGCAGATCGACCCAACTTACGAGGATATTATATCCGAGATTACGGAGGGATTGAGAGAGTCGATAGATATCGCTACATCGGCCGGGATTTCGCCGGACAGAATTGTTGTCGATCCCGGGATAGGTTTTGGCAAGCTGATAGAGCACAACCTGGCGATAATAAAAGAACTTCGCAAATTTGAAATACTCGAAAAACCCATACTGATCGGTACATCCAGGAAATCATTTATCGGAAACACGCTGGGGCGGGGCGTAAAAGATCGCATAATGGGGACAGCCGCGACATGCGCCGCCGCAATATTGAACGGAGCGAGCATAGTAAGGGTTCATGACGTAAGTGAGATGGTCGATGTTGCCAGGATGACGGACGCAATAAAAAGAGTTGGGCTATGAGCTACAATTTTGTGGAATTAGGAAAGTTCGTGTTTGAGATGGCGATACTCTGGTTTGTATTTTATGTTCTTCTTCTGTTCATCAAGGGGACGCGCGCCGTTCAGGTACTCAAGGGGATCATAATAATTGTCGTTATCTTCTTGATCAGCAAGGAACTTCAGCTCGAGACCATTACCTGGATATTGACGAAGCTGTTTACGATATCGGTTATCGGTTTCCTTATAATTTTTCAACCCGAATTAAGGCGGGGTTTGGCAAGGATAGGGCAGTTTGGTGTATTCTCCAGGCAGCAGGAGACACTCGATGAGATATCGAAAGCCGCACTTGCGCTGTCTAAGAAGAAGACAGGAGCGCTAATAGCTATCGAGCGAGAGGTGGGCCTTAAGGCTTATATCGAAAGTGGAGTGCGTCTTGAAGGCCAGGTTTCAAGCGAGTTATTGTGTACGATCTTTGCTCCTAACACCCCACTTCACGATGGTGGAGTAATTGTGCAGGGTTCGATCATTACTGCATCCGGATGCCTCTTTCCGTTAACGCAGAACCCGCACGTTAACACTTCAATCGGAACAAGGCATAGGGCGGCTATGGGGATCAGCGAAGAGACGGATGCTGTAGTTGTGGTTGTATCGGAAGAGACCGGAGACATATCCATTTCGATAAGCGGCAGACTCACCAGGCATCTCGATGAGAAGGAGTTCGGCCGCGTCTTAACCAATATATTCAGGCCAAAAAAGACAAAAGGGTCGCTATTCGATTTCTGGAATAAGGCCGCGGCTCGTATGATGGGTACCGTTTCTTCATGATGAAGATAAAGAAGTTTTTTCTAAACAATTTAGGGATCAAGACATTGTCCTTACTCCTGGCATTTGTTACCTGGTTCTATGTCGGAGAGACGGCGAAGATGGACTCCTCGGAGAAGACCGTTCTTGAAAGGCTTCTATTGCCATCGGCCTACCTTGCCAAGCAGCTTTCTGTCAAACCCATTTTTGTAGGCAAAATTCCCGACGGCTATAGATTATTAAAGAACGAAGTACGCGTTAATCCGCAGTCCGTCTTTATTATCGGGCCACCAGATATCCTGTCAAAGCGGGAATTCGTTTTTACAAAACCGATCGATCTGTCGGAGCACACCAAAAGCAAGAAGTTTGAAGTCGAGCTGGCGAGCATATCGCGTTCCGTAACGTTCCAGAAAACGGTTGTAGAAATTCAGTTACCTATCGAGGCTTTAGCCGATAAAGAGATAAAGTGATTTTAAGTATGCCGAAGCTGGGTATTAATATCGATCATGTTGCGACGATCAGGCAGGCGCGCGGGATCGACTACCCGGATCCGGTAGAAGCTGCCAGCGTGTGTCAGGCTGCGGGCGCGGACTCGATCGTTTGCCATCTCAGGGAGGACAGGCGGCACATTCAGGATAAAGATCTTTTTCGTCTCAAGAAGGACGTGAAAGTAAAGCTCAATCTCGAAATGGCGATGTCAAAAGAGATCATTGATATAGCCTTAGATGTGAAGCCTGACCAGGTTACGCTTGTTCCTGAGCGAAGAGAAGAACTTACCACAGAGGGCGGGCTGGATGTTTTTTCTCAAAAAGATCGTGTTAAAAAAGTTTTAAAGAGAATGAAGAGCGCAGGAATAGGCCTCAGCCTATTCATAGACCCGGATATCAGGCAGGTCGAGGTGTCCCGCGATATAGGCGCAACAATGATCGAGTTACATACGGGTTCTTACGCAGGCGCGCGCTGCCGTACGGAGGCGGACAGAGAATACTTATTGCTCCAAAGGTGCTCAAGGCTTGCAATGAAGCTCGGGCTTAAGGTGTTTGCGGGTCATGGATTGCATTACAGCAATACGAAGAGATTGTGCAAGATTAAAGAGATCGAAGAGTATAACATAGGACATTCGATAATAGCGCGCTCTGTCTTCGTGGGGCTTGCGAAAGCGGTTAAGGAAATGAGGGCGATAATAGCATAATGATAGCAGGATCCGGCATAGACATAGTAGATATATCAAGATTCAAGAAAGCTAAGAAGCGATGGGGAAACCATTTTTTAGATAAGATCTTTACAAAGAATGAAATAGAGTATTCCCGGAAACGTAGGTTTCAGGATCAACATTTTGCTGCCCGGTTTGCGGCAAAAGAGGCGGTGCTGAAGGCTTTTGGAGATAAGATCTTAAGCATACATAACTGGCAGGATATCGAGATCCTAAACGATAAGAGTGGAAAGCCATATACCCGCTTTCATAGAAGCGCGAAGAAATTGAAGGCGGATGAGAAAATAGATAACGTGATATTGAGCATGGCTCATTGCAAAGAGCACGCGGTAGCTACCGCACTACTCGTAAGGGGTGAGTGATGGTGAAAAGACAAATATCCAAGATACCCGTTCGGAAACAGGATACACACAAAGGGGAATTCGGTCACGTATTTGTGGTAGCAGGGTCAAAGGGAATGACCGGCGCTGCATATCTTTCCAGCCAGGCGGCGTTGCTTTCGGGTAGTGGCCTGGTTACGTGCGGCATTCCCAAAAGTTTGAACACTATTATGGAGGTCAAGCTTACAGAGGCTATGACTTTACCGCTTGCTGAAACAAAGGCATCCTCTTTTTCGGTATCGGCTCTAAAGAGCATTGTTTCTTATGCAATGAGATGCGATTGTCTGGCGATAGGTCCAGGCGTCTCCAGGCATAAGGATACCGGCAAGCTAGTTCGATCGGTATTGTCAGCGGTGAATAAGCCGATCGTACTTGATGCCGATGGTATAAGCGCAATTGTGGGTCACCTAAGTGTTTTAAAGAGGCGAAGAGCGCCCACGGTAATAACGCCTCACCCCGGCGAGATGTCGCGCCTTATCGGAAAGAGCATAAGTTCGATACAGCAGAAGAGGCAAGATATAGCGCGGGATTTCGCGAAGAGATATAATGCAGTGGTCGTTTTGAAGGGACGCCGTACCGTTGTTGCAAAACCTGACGGCACGGTCTACACTAACAGGACCGGTAATTCGGGGATGAGCACAGCGGGTTCCGGGGATGTCCTTACGGGAATGATAGCCAGTTTTGTCGGTCAGGGAATAGAACTCTATAGTTCCGCAGTGATCGGTGTATATGTGCACGGATTGGCCGGCGATATTGCAGCTAAAGAGAAGGGGCAATTCAGCCTGATCGCCAGCGATCTTCTCGATAAACTGCATTTGGCGATAAAGAGAACTTTATAGGCCCAAGATGCCGAGGTAGCTCAGCTGGTAGAGCAGGGGTTTTGTAAACCTCAGGTCGCTGGTTCGACTCCAGTCCTCGGCTCCACTTTCGCCGAAGGCGAAAGTGATCCTGAGAAGAACACACATTGCGACCAGAAGGAGCAATGTGTATCGACGAAGGACTTTCGAAACCGAAGGCGAAAGCGATCTTGGGTAGAGCATAAAAAGAGAGCTTGCTCTAAAGACAACAACTGGACGCAGAGAATTAAAAAAAGATCTTGAATCGCATATGAAAGGTACTTCGGTAGTAAGAAATGTTCCCATAGGTCGCATTTCTAACACTACCGCAGTATCAAATTTTCTTAAGGCGAAAATTTGGGGAGATGCCGGAGTAGTCAAACGGACCAGACTGTAAATCTGGCGGCTTTTAGCCTACATAGGTGCGAATCCTATTCTCCCCACCAACTCATATATATGCGATTCAAGATCTTTATAAGTTTACGAAATGGTATAGCTGATGAAATTCGCGGGAGTAGTTCAATGGTAGAACGGTAGCCTTCCAAGCTACACACGGGAGTTCGATTCTCCTCTCCCGCTCCAGTTCTTTATAGCAGAGCAAGAAGCCTTCTCCCACTTGCGTCGGTTACGCTCCGCAAATTGTGGCCTCATTTGACAAGCTGCACACGGGAGTTTCCCGCCGTTGCTTTACGCATGGCGGGA
>JBDRHE010000050.1:0-12409 GCA_043817155.1 Candidatus Omnitrophota bacterium
GACCACAGTCTCAGGAAGCGGCAACACCCTTATAGTCAACTGGAACCTATCATTTAAAGAAGAGTTCTCTAATAAACTTAAAAACATCTACTTAAAAGCCATGGATGATGCTTATGCAAAGACATCTTATGTGCAAAAGGGAACATGGACTGTTATTGGTAATCAACCTCCACAAACAGGCACTGTAACCCCGGCGAGTGGAAGCTCTTTTACAGGTGAAGAAGTGGTCTTTAGCACAACATACATGGACCCCAATGGCTGGGAAGACTTATACTATGGGCTATTTCAAATAAATAAAGATCTATCATTACCGGGATCTGTCTATTGCTACTACTACCAAAACCATAATATACTGTTCATTTACAAAGATGGCACAGGCTGGATAGGCGGTTACACTCCCGGCTCAGCTAACACAATTGAAAATGACTATTTTATACTTGACTGTTCTAAAACTACAGTCTCCGGGTTGGGAAATATCCTGACTGTCAACTGGAACATAACTTTTAAAGAAGCCTTCTCAAATAAGAACTGCAATACCTATCTTAGCGCTATGGATGATAGTTCCGCGCAGGCACCCTGGGCGAAAAAGGGAACATGGGAGGTTAGCATAGCCGATGAAGAGCAGTTTGTTATTCGTTTCGGTAATAAGTTGGCTCTCAAAAACAGTGCTAAGAACTATTATTTTAGCAGCACAAACCAGTATTATCTGTTTTATAAAGAACCGATTGCCATGGTCGACGAAGTCTTTAATGATGCAAAGGCTATGGGGCTTAACGTGGTAAGGACATGGGGATTCTGTGACGGCGAGTATAAGCAAAATGCATATAGTAACTTAATTTCGTTCCAGCCTGAAGCCGGAGTCTATCACGAGAGTGGTTTTTTAAGGATGGACTACCTTATTGCAAAAGCAAAAGAACTTGATATGCGCCTCATAATCCCGCTTGTCAATAACTGGGATGAGTTTGGCGGGATGATGGCATATGTAAGGTGGTCTCCAACTGCAACACTGCACGATGATTTTTATACCGACGCAACCTGTAAACAACTTTACAAGAATTATGTTTCATACTTCCTGAATAGAGTAAACACAATAACAGGAATTGCATATAAGAATGATCCGACTATTCTTGTATGGGAACTTGCTAATGAGCCTCGCTGTGAAAGTGATACCTCAGGCGATACGTTGCAAGCCTGGATAGAAGAAATGTCGACATATATAAAGACGGTTGACAGTAATCACCTTGTTTCGACGGGAAGTGAAGGATGGCTCGACGGTAAATACGGAGTCGATTTTGCGCGAAATCATCAGGCTCCCAATATTGATATTTGTACCTTCCATATTTTATTTGATGATAACAGCAGTTATTTTAATGAAGCAAAAGCTATGGAATGGTTTAGCGGTCATCCAGACATTGCGCATTTTACAGTTGGTAAACCGATATATTGCGGAGAGTTAGGTAAGAAGGTTTATCGTACAGCCGGTAATGGCGCACAGCAAATGGATACAAGGAACAGACTTTACACGGAGTGGTACGGAGAGTGTTTAAATAGGAGTATAGACGGGGCGGGATTCTGGCTTTTAAGCGCAAATGAATACCCGGATTATGATCATTACACTGTTTATTATCCGGAGGACACCCAGACGTGCCATATAGTTAGTTCATTTTCCAACCAGATGGCAAAGTTAAGAGATCCTAATCACATAGCGCCTGTAGTTTTGCGCTCAGGAGTTGTTAAAGCAAATGAAAACGAGAATCTCGAATATCCCCTAATATTGTCCAATCTGGATAATTTTGATTTGACTTTTCAAACAACGAATCTACCTGCCGGCGCTCTTATTGACGGCGAGGGACGCCTTAAATGGGTATCGCCTGTAGCAGGTGTATATGGCAACATAGGAGTTACGTGTTTTTATGACACCACTTCCAGTTATACGCAAATAGACCTTAACATTCTCGATATAAATGGAAATAATACACCTCAGATAGTAGGAATGCCGCAAACCATAAATATGGACATGCAGGTAAATCCGTCAATTAATAATGCAGTTGATCTCTGGGCATTTACTACGGACGATGTTACCCCTGTTTCGCAGCTTGTGTTTAACGCAACAGCTGGCTCTTCGTATGCCGGAGTAACTCTTGACGGCAACCGTTTTATAGATATAAGTCCTGCGAGCGGGTATATAGGTCATACATCCATCTTGATAACAGCGATGGATCAAAGTGGTTTGGTGGGAAAAAAGCGCATTTCTTTGAATGTTACAAACAGTGACATGATAAATGTACCGTCTGATTACGCTACGATTGCTCAGGCGATGATTTATGCTGGTTATGGGGACACTATACTTGTAGATAGTGGAACCTATAACGAGGCCGTTACCGTAAGAAATGGTGTGAAGCTGATTAGTGTTTCCGGAGCGGAGAACACTGTAATTTTGGGAGGTCTAATATTAAACTCGGGTAACTATGCGGATACGTTGATACAAGGTTTTACAATAACAAATCCCAATGGATTTGGTATAGTTAACGGAGGCTGGGGACACTATGTCTACCCGGTCATAAAAAATAACGTCATAAAAGATTGCTTAAACTATGGTATAGCCATGACTCATTCTTCTGCGAAAATATACAATAATGCGATAGAGGGAAATGGCGGTGGCCTGTGGCTTGATCGGGGAGCTCCCGAAATTATCAACAATGTTATTATAAACAACAATTCCACAAGCGAGGGTGGCGGTATATACATAATTAATTCGCAAGGCAAAGTTTATAACAACATAGTGGTGGGTAACCATACTGCAAGTTACGGAGGAGGAATAAAGGGATGGGCTCTTGGTACAGACTTTGAAATCGGTTACAACAATGTATATAACAATACAGCCGGTGGTGGCGGTGAGCACAATTATGGAACGTGTCCCACAGGTGACGGAGCGATTTCCCTTGATCCTCTGTTTGAAAATACCAGCTATAGTTTGTATAGGTTCTCTCCTTGTATAAATACCGGCAATCCCAACGTTCTGTATAACGACTCTGATAATTCCCGCAACGATATGGGCATATATGGAGGTCCGAATTCATTTTAGAAAAATATGTTGACAAGAGGGGGGTATTTTAGTAATATGAGGTCATAAATAGCACTCAATTAAGGAGGGAGAGTTATTTAATAAGAGTGGGGATAAGCCCACTCTTTCTTTTTGATAAAGGATTACACACCTGCCTGCCCGCCAAGACTTCACATTGGCAGGCGGGCCGGCAGGCAGGGATTCTGTGAAGTATATAATGCCTTGATTACGCAGATGGAATAGGAAGATTACACAGATTTTGTGAAGAATATTACGCTTTCATTAAGCACATGGAACAGGAAAACGTATTAAATAGGATAAGCGAGCTTTTGGAGCCGATCGTAAATACGCGTAAGCTCTATGTGGTTGATATTACATACAACCGTGAAGGCGGCACTTTCGTGCTCAGGATTCTATTGGATAAGGAGGGTGGCATAACAATGGATGAGTGTGCCGGTCTCAACAGCGAACTTGCCGATGCGCTTGATAAAGAGAATGTGATAGACGGTCATTATGTTATAGATGTTTCATCCCCGGGGCTTGACAGGAAGCTTAAAGAGGACCGTGATTTTGTGTGGGCGATAGGAAAGCATGTCAGAATAACTACGTTTGTGCCGATCGAAGGCAAGGGCCGGTTCTCGGGGATCTTGAGGGGTTTGGGGAATGGCGCAGTTGTTGTTGATGAAGATGGAGTTTCAACAGAGATTCCGAGAGAAAAGATAGCAAGTGCTAAACTAAATGAGATCGAAGCTTATGCCTGCCCGCCAAGACTTCACATTGGCAGGCGGGGAACGCCCCGCCGTTACTAACGTTCGCCTCGGCGAACCGAAGGCGGCAAGGCGAAGGCGAGTCGGGAAGAACCACAAACGTAAGACAGCGAGGTTCTATTAAAGCAATAAAGAAAGGCTAGTGACATGAACGATGAGATCTTATCTATAGTCGATACACTTGAAAGACAGAAAGGCATTCCTAAAGAGACGCTCTTTGCCGCTATTGAGTTAGCTCTATTGAGCGCGGCCAAGAAGCTTTTAGGCAAAGACAGGACCGATACGACGGTTGCCATCGATAGACAAACCGGTGAGATAATGGTTAAAAGCGGTGACAAAGAGGTCGATTCAAGTGAATTTGGAAGGATAGCCGCTCAGACCGCTAAACAGGTGATCATTCAAAAAATAAGAGAGGCGGAACGAGAAGTTATATTTGATGACTATTACCAGCGCATAGGTGGTATTGTGACCGGGTCGGCACACAGGATTGAGCGAGGGAATATTATTGTAGATCTCGGTAAAACAGAGGGGGTTCTTCCGAGGTCACAGCAATCTCCCAGAGAAAAGTACAGGCAGGGTGACAGAATACGCGCTTATGTGCTTGAGGTCACGAAGACGAGCAGAGGGCCCCAGGTGATCCTATCGCGGACCGAACCTGCATTTATTAAGAAACTTTTTGAGATAGAGGTTCCGGAGATATCGGAAGGGATAGTGGAGGTAAAGGCTATATCCCGGGAGGCCGGCGAGAGGACCAAGATGGCTGTTCACTCTAAAGAGGACAAGATCGATCCTGTTGGGGCCTGTGTTGGTATGAGGGGCGCCAGGGTCAAAGATGTTGTAAAAGAACTACAAGGCGAGAAGATCGATATTGTGCGCTGGAACGAGGATATAAAGGAATATTTAAAGGCAGCGCTTAGTCCCGCCAAGATCTCCAAGACGGTATTTGATAAAGAGAAGAAGAGAATAGAGGTTATAGTTGAAGAGGATCAGCTGTCTATAACCATCGGGAAGCATGGCCAGAACGTGAGGCTTGCGTCTAAACTTATAGGCTGGGAACTGGATATACGATCCAAAGAAGTGACGAAGGTAGAAAAAGATGAAGCTAAAACCGAAAAGAAGGAGCCGAAGCAGAAGGCAGCCAAGAGCGTAAAGGCGCTTGCCGGGGTAGGAAAAAAATCCGAAAAGACTCTTATTGAGGCCGGTTTCGATTCGGTCTATAAGATAGCCGAGGCCAAGGTTGGGGACCTCGTAAAGCTTGACGGCATAGGAAAGAAGACAGCGGAGAAGATCGTATTTGCTGCACAGGCTGAAGTGTCTGGTGAGGCGCGTAGTGGAAGCAAAATAGAGCCGGAAAGCGGAAAACGTACGACAGAAAACAAAAAGCAGAAGACCGAGAAGGAGTCGGAGAAGTCGGAAGGTAAACTACGGACGACAGAGGACGTAGGAGAAACGACGGACGATGGACGACAGACGACGGAAAGCAAAAAGCAGAAGACTGAGAAGGAGCCGAAGAAAGAAGAAGACGGATCGGAGAAGATAGAAGACGTAATCGATTAATTAACCGTTACTATTTGCAGAATTAAAGGGGTATTACATGGGAATAAGAGTACACAAGCTTTCCAAGGAACTCGGGCTAACGAGTAAAGAGCTTATCGACAAGCTAGAAGGATTGGGCACTAAAGTGAAGGGACACATGAGTACCATCGATCTGGAAACTGCCGAAATCATACGTCATGAGCTCCAGGATACAAAAGAGAAGCATGATAAAAAGAAGAAGCCGGAGGAGAACCAGACGGCAAAGATAAAGAAGCCGGCGAAGAAGAAAGAGGTGGAGGATATCGTAAAGGATGCGCCGCCCGAGGAAAAGGTCGAAGCGCTGCCCCGGTTAAAAGTGATAGAGGCGGAATTACCTTTAACGGTAAAACAACTTGCCACAAAATTGAGTGTCAAACCCAATGAGATCATCAAAACCCTTATGAAGAAGAATGTCTTTGCGAACTTGAACCAAAATTTACCAGATGACATTATTTTTAAAATATCCGCAGAATATGGCTACGAGATAAAGAGACCACCCAGCCTGGAAGAGGAACTGCTGAAGGAGCACAAAGAGGACGATCATCATGAAGGGAAGAAAGGGCTGGTTCTGAGGGCCCCGATAGTTACGTTTATGGGTCACGTAGATCATGGCAAGACGTCGCTTTTAGATTACATCAGGAATACAAAGATTGCCCAGAAGGAGAAGGGCGGGATAACACAGCATATAGGCGCGTATAAAGTTTATATCGGTCATAAAGGCAATGTAACATTCCTGGACACTCCCGGCCACCAGGCATTTACGGCTATGAGGGCAAGGGGTGCTAACGCAACCGACATCGTAGTCCTGGTGGTAGCTGCTAATGACGGAATAATGCCGCAGACGGTAGAGGCTATAGACCATGCCAGGGCGGCGAATGTCCCTATTGTTGTGGCTATTAACAAATGTGATCTACCGAATATTAACCTGGATAAAGTGAAGAAGCAGCTTTCAGAGCATGAGCTCATGCCTGAGGAATGGGGCGGGAAGACCATAACCGTTCCTGTCTCCGCGAAGACGGGAGAAGGCATAGACAAGCTTCTTGAAATGCTTATTTTGGAATCGGAGCTTCTAGAATTGAAGGCCAATCCCAATGTCCGCGCGCGAGGCGTGGTAGTAGAAGGTAAACTTTCGCCGGGGAAGGGACCTGTAGCCACGATCCTTGTAAAGAACGGTACTCTTAGGGCGGGCGATACCATTTTAACGGGTGTTCATTATGGCCGTGTTAAAGCTATGATAAGCGATACCGGTAAGAAACTTACTGAGGCGTCTCCTTCAACACCCGTTGAGATCCTGGGCCTTTCAGGGGTGCCGGAAGCCGGGGACGAATTCTTCGTTGTAAAAGACGAAAAGAAAGCGCGGATACTTTCTACGTTAAAGCAGGAAGATAAGAGGATAAGTAAAATGAGAGGCACCGGGCGCATGACCCTGGAGGAGCTATATAAACACATACAGGAAGGCACGATAAAGGACCTTAAGATCATCATAAAGAGCGATGTCCAGGGATCAATAGAAGCTCTGAAAGGGTCCCTGGAGGAGCTCGCGACCAAGGAAGTAAAACTTACGGTATGTCATATGGGTACCGGGAATATCAATGAATCCGATGTGATGTTGGCCCTCGTTACGAACGCCATCATAATAGGTTTCCATGTAAAAGTTGAGCCTAAAGCCGAAGAGATATCGAAGAAAGAGATGGTCGAAATAAAATTATACAATATCATCTACGAAGTTGTCGCGGATATCGAAGCAGCGCTTGAAGGCTTGCTGGAGCCCATCATAAAAGAGGTCTTCCAGGGAAGGTGCCAGGTAAGGCAGGTCTTCTCTGTTTCAAAAGTGGGCAAGGTGGCGGGTTGTTCCGTTCTAAAGGGTTTCATACCTCGCGCAGGGTCTGTAAAACTTATCAGGAATAAAGAGGTTATATTTACCGGTAAGATAAAGTCGCTTAAGCACGTGAAAGACGACATTAAAGAGGCGAGGGAAGGATTTGAGTGCGGCATTTCACTGGCAGGACATGGCGATGTAAGGGCCGGCGACCTTATCGAAAGCTTTACTACGGAGAAGATTGTAAGAAGATTAGACGGAGGTCGGAAATAATGCCGTATTGCGTGATGCGTATTGCGTATTGCGTTTAGAATTTTACGCAATACGATATACGCACGACGTAATACGCAATACGAGGTTTGCAAGAGGAATAAAGTGAAGAAACGATTATTGAGTGGTATGAGGCCTACGGGAAGTCTGCATTTGGGACACCTGGTGGGGGCGCTGCGCAATTGGGTGCAGCTTCAGGAAAAATTTGAATGCTTTTACATGATAGCCGATTGGCATGCCCTTATGAGCGAATATGAGAATTCCGGAGCGATCGAGAAGAACTCTATCGACATGCTGGCGGACTGGATAAGCTGCGGGGTAGACCCCAATAGGTCCGTTATATTTGTACAGTCACATGTAAAAGAACATCTGGAATTGGAGAAGGTTCTCGCGTGTATTGTACCGCTACCCCTTCTCGAGAGGAACCCTACATACAAAGAACAGTTGAGAGAACTTAAGGGCAGAAATCTTACAACATACGGGTTTCTTGGATATCCCGTGCTTCAAGCCGCGGATATTCTTGTATATAAAGCATCGGCAGTACCTGTTGGCGAAGACCAGGCTGCTCATCTTGAATTGACGCGTGAGATAGTAAGGAAATTCAACAATCTTTACGGGAAGGTGTTCCCGGAGCCCGAGACGCTTCTTACCGCTACAGCGAAGTTGAAGGGGCTGGATAGAAGGAAGATGTCCAAGTCGTACAACAACTACATCGCTCTTTCTGATAGTTCGGAAGTTGTGAAGAAGAAGGTCATGAGCATGATCACGGATCCGGAAAAGATAAAACTGAATGACAAAGGGCACCCTGATATCTGTAACGTCTGCTCATATTTCACGGTATTTGCCCCAGAAAGATCAGAGAACGTTCGAGATCTTTGCCATAAAGGAGAGAGGGGTTGCATAAAGTGCAAGAACGAACTGTCCGATATCCTTATAGATAAGATCGCTCCCATACGCGATCAGCGCGCGAAGCTGCTTAAGGATAAAGAGACGCTGATGGGCTTGCTTAAAAAGGGTAATGATAGAGCAAGAGATGTCGCCTCGGAAACGATGAGGGACGTCCGGAAGCGAGTAGGGATCTTTCGCGACCTCTAACGCACAGATGAGCAAAGTGAAAAACCAAAGATTAAATATCAAAAACCAAAAGCACAAATTTAATATGTAAAAATGTTTTGAAATTTTTAATATGTGTTTTTAATTTTTGGTCTTTAATGTTTAATTTTTCGCTTCACTATTCATGTATAAATGCTGGATCTGTGATTAAGAAAGTTAGCCATGACTTATAAAGTACAACTCCCGGTGTTCGAAGGACCGCTTGACCTCCTGCTATACCTTATAAAGAAGGAGGAGATCAATATCTACGATATACCGATCGCAAAGATAACCAATCAGTACCTTGAATACCTGGAAGTGATGAAGCTGCTTGACCTGGAGATAGCCGGTGAATTTATCTTGATGGCTGCGACACTTATGCATATAAAGAGCAGGATGTTGCTTCCGAACGAGGAGATGGATAAAGATGGGCTAGAAGAACCGATCGATCCGAGAGACGAGCTTGTAAAGAGGCTTATTGAATACAAAGGGTTCAAAGAGGCCGCCGGTGAGCTAAATCAGATGCGTATAAAGCAGAAGGATTTATTTTCCAGGTTAGGGAATACGATAAAACCCAAGTCTGAGAATGAAAAAGAACAGATGGAGGCGAGTCTATTCGACCTTATTACGGCCTTCACCAAAGTTTTAAAAGAGATCCCCAAGGACATCTTTCACCAGGTTATCAGTGACGAATTCACGGTTAGCGGCAAGATCCACGAAATATTCCATATCCTGGTGAAGGAACCGAGGGTTTTCTTTAGGCAGCTTTTCAAGAATGCCAAGAATAGGAACGAAATCGTCACCACTTTTATTGCGTTACTTGAACTGGTAAAGCTGAGGGAAATTATTGTAATACAGAATTCCCCGTTTGACGAGATCGAGGTAATGAGAAATGCGGAGTGGCAGAAGAAATAAGCTTCAAGAGGTTTAAGAAATGTCAAAAGAAATGATAGATAAGATCGTAGAAGCGCTTCTCTTCGTAAGCGAAAAACCATTAACTATAGAAGATATACGAAGCGCGCTTGACGGACCCGAGGATGATGAGATAAGACAGGTAATAGAGAGGCTTCGCGAGGATTATGTGAAGCATGGGCGCAGTTTTAATATCGCAGAGCTGGCAGGCGGGTATCAGATAGCGACTAATCCGGAATTCGCCCCGTGGATAAATAAGCTCTTCAAGCGAGCGGATGCGAGGCTTTCTAATCCATCGCTAGAGACATTGTCTATAATAGCTTATAAGCAACCCGTAACACGTGGAGAAATAGAGAAGGTAAGAGGCGTAAGCGTAGAAGGCGTGCTTAAGACATTATTGGACAAGAACCTTATCAAAGTAAGAGGCCGCAAGGACGCTCCGGGCAGACCCATAGCATACGGAACTACAAACGAATTCTTAAAGAACTTTGGATTGAAAAATTTAGACAGCTTACCCAAGCTGCGCGATTTTACTGAACATGATCTGGATTTTGATACAAAAGATAAAGGGGTCTCACTTTTACCCGTGGGGGATACAGGATCGGACGAAGAAGGCCATGCCGGTAAGGGTGCAGAGGAGAATATAGAAGCGGAGAAGCCGGGGGAGGTTGGTGAAGATGCGCGTAAAAAAGAGCAGGCATAAGATAGACCGGATAGATGGGAAGATCGTAGACCTTTTAAATGAACGCGCCAGGGAGACCCTTGCCATAAGGGCGGTTAAGAAGAAGCTGAATAAGGGGATCTTCACTCCTCGCAGGGAGAGGGAGGTATACGAAGGGGTTGTATCCAGGAACAGAGGCCCGCTTTCACCGGAGTCCATAAGAGCTATATATAGGGAGATAATGTCAGGGTCTCTGGCGCTTGATAAGTCGATAATAATAGCATACCTGGGACCGGAGGCGACATTTACCCATATCGCCGCACTTAAGAAATTCGGTGCGTCCGTAGATTATCTTGAATGCAAAAGTATAGCGGACGTTTTTACGGAGGTCGAACGCGGGAGAGCCGATTACGGTGTAGTGCCTATCGAGAATTCTACGGAAGGCGCCGTAAATCACACGCTCGATATGTTCATAAATTCCGATCTGAAGATCTGTTCCGAAGCGTATCTGCGCATAGAACATAACCTCTTAGCTAACCACAAGAGGCTGTCCGCGATAAAGAAGGTCTGTTCACATCAGCAGGTATTCGCCCAGTGCAGGATCTGGCTGGAAAAAAATTTACCAAAAGCGAAACTTATATCTTTTGCAAGTACTACCGAAGCTGCCATATTCGCTGCCCAGGGAAAGGGGAGGGCTGCCATTGCAAGTAAATTGGCAGCAGAAGAGTATGAGCTTAAGATATTGGCACGTTCTATAGAAGATTCGCCGCGTAACATCACGCGTTTCCTGGTTATAGGCAACCAGAACGAGGAGCCTACCAGGAAGGATAAAACATCCGTTGTCTTCTCGATGAAGGATAGGGCCGGTGCCTTGCATGACGTTCTTGCGGCCTTTAAAAGGAACAGGATAAACCTTACAAAGATAGAGTCAAGGCCTTCAAGGCTTAAGGCGTGGGAGTACTATTTCTTTGTTGATATGGAGGGGCACTATAGGGATAAGCGCATAAATAAAGCCATATCTGTGCTTGGCAAGAGCTGCACTTATCTTAAAGTGCTCGGTTCGTATCCTGTTGGGAAGTAAGATAACAGACGTTTCATAAGGTTTCTTTATGTTTCTTAAGGTTGCAGAACTCAGTAAATGTAACCCTAAGGAACTTTAAGAAACGTCCCGCAACCTCAAGAAACCTTAGCGAAAATATAATGAGACAGCTAGCTAAAAAAAGTATACTGAATATAAAACCATATATTCCCGGAAAGCCGATCGAGGAACTTAAGAGGGAGCTTGGCCTTGAGGAAGCGATCAAACTTGCTTCCAATGAGAACGCTTTTCCTCCTTCGAGAAAAGTCATAAGGGCTGCATCCAAGGCCATCGGTTCGTTAAACAGATACCCTGATGGCGGGTGTTTTTACCTCAAGAAAGCGCTGGCCAGGCGCATGGGCCTTAAGAGTGAAAACATTATTGTGGGGAACGGTTCGGATGAGATCATTGTTCTGGCGTTACGCGCATTCTTAAGGGACGGTGATGAAGTTATAATCGCAAAGCCCACTTTTCTTATCTATGAGATCGCATCGAAGATAGAAGGCGCGAAGGTAAAGTTCGCTGCGCTCAAGGACTTCAGGTACGATGTGCGCAGAATGGCGGAGCTTATAACGAAGAGGACGAAGCTCATCTTTATAGCTAACCCGGATAACCCTACAGGGACCTATATTACCAAAGATGAGGTAGACCTGCTCATTGCGCGCGTCCCACGCAGTACGATCCTTTTCTTCGATGAAGCATATTACGAATTCGCAAAGGATGTAACGGATTATCCTGAAACGATAAGGGCGCTGAAGAAGAAGAATATTATAATAACCCGTAGTTTCTCAAAAGTGTATAGTCTTGCCGGGTTAAGAGTAGGATACGGCATGGCTAAAAAAGAGATCATTGACTGCCTGGACCGTGTGAGGGAACCGTTCAACGTAAATTCTGTTGCCCAGGCGGCTGCGGTTGCTGCTTTGGAAGACGAAGCGCACATAAAGCGCACGATGGAGCTTGTTCGCGAGGGCAAGGATTTTATATGCGGAAAGCTCGATTCTTACGGTTTGAAGTATATACCAAGCGTGACCAATTTTATTCTGTTCGATCTTGGTAGAGATTCAAAAATTGTTTACAAGAGACTTCTTAAGAAGGGTGTAATAGTGAGGGAGATGACGCCCTGGAAACTCAATAATTTTATCAGGGTAACCATTGGGACCATGCGCGAGAA
>JBDRHE010000051.1:0-29126 GCA_043817155.1 Candidatus Omnitrophota bacterium
CACGGTGGGAAGTTGGGTCTTCAAAAACATCTGAAAGGTGTAGAAGCAAGAACGCAAATATTACAGAAGATCCAGGAGTTCAAAGCCGCTTACGCCTCTGAGCTCTCTCCTAGTAACATAGCCGATCTTCGTTCAAGCATAAATGAGTTTGCCCAAATACCTATACCAGCTGCCGCCACCCCGCAGTATCAGCAAGGTCCCTATACCGCCCCAACGTTTATTAAACCGCAGTATCAACCAGTTTACGATAGCGCCGGAAAGATAATCAGGTATGAACCTATACCAGCTGCTACAACGCCGTATCAGCTAGATCCTTACGGGTCTACGATAAATAGCGAAGGGGCATCATTAGGGAGCTCCGGTTCATCGGGTAGCATGCTTCCTTCATCAGGTTATACTATTACGCCATCTACTTGGGGCGGTTATTTTCCTTCTTCTACAACTACTTACAGCTCTTCCGGTGGAAATCCATCCTATTATTTGTTTGACAGCGGCGGGAGCTTAGTACCCTACTATTCTTCTGACAGCAGCTATGCAAACTCATGGCAGTATGGCGGCAGCACGACTCCTTATTATTCCAGTGGTAATACATGGGAAGGCGGCTCCTCTTCTTTTCCTTCTTATGCTAATTCTGCCCAGTATGATGCTTACAATGTGCTTCCTAGTGCCAGCAGTACTTATGGTTTGGGTCCTATTAACCCGCTTAGTCCTGGTAACTATGCGAACTCAGGGCAGTATGGCGGAGGTAGTAACTTGTACGATCCTTTTTATTATACAGGCCAAACCTTTACGACTAATTTGCTTGACGGAAACTACGATTTGATAACTTTAGGTGATGAGTCTGACACCTGGTTTGGTAATTTCGTTAGCATACCAACCTCAACTAAGGGCACGTGGGATACCATCAAGAATGGTGTTGTGCAAGCAGCAGTTTTCGCTGCAAAAACCGCAGCCACAGCTGCATTAGGGCCTATTGCAACAGCCGGAATAAATATTATTGAGTTTGCCAGCGATACATTCGGTGTCGACGCATCAGATCCAGTAACTTTTTCAGGGTTATTAGCTCCATGGGTTGATGATGTAGATACTTGGGGTGGCGGTACGCAAAAAGTCGATGTTATTAGTGTACCCCTTAATGTGGCTATAGGTAAAACAGTAATCGACTGGTTATCCCGTGCAGGTGTAGTTTATAACACAGGGATGGATGTTCTAGGTAAAGGCATTGAGATGGGAGTTGCAGGATTAAAGGGAATGCTTAACGGACAGATTCCTAGCGGTGACTGCGAAGATTTCCAACAGAGATGGAATGAATTTGCCGATGCCAGCACGACATTCGGAAATACAGTAAATGCATTTATAAGAAATGCCGCAACAGGTGTTATAGATCATGCAATTACCTTCTTCCAGAATCTGGTTACGGGTGAATGGTCCATGGCTAGCAACGAAAAATATCAAAAGACAGGAGTTATTAGTAAGCCCGGTGGCAATTTACCTGCCGAAGTTGCGGCAGGCGATTTTATAACTTCAGCTGCTCAAACCATCTACAATGCGGTTTCGGGAGCGGCTACCGCGATATTTAATACCTTTTTTCCTACGGCGCCTACGGTGACGCCTTCTTCCTTTATTGGGCCTGTCTCGCCATATGGTACTGATTCGACAAGCGGTAGCTCATATAGCGACTTCTTTATGCCTCCTGCAACGTTCGGGGAGGATCTCTTCATCGGGCCTGTCTCGCCATATGGGCCTTCTTCGGTGAACCCATCTAATAGCGAATTCTTTATGCCTCCTACACCGTCCTGGGAGAATTACTCCGCAACTAAGGAAATCGTTAGTTCCAGAAACGTAAAACTACTGTCTATGCCATGGGACAGTAGCAGTAAAGGCTTAAAATTCAAGGTTAACACATATGAAGATGGAACAACAGGGCTTGCTCCCGGCCAGCGCATACCTTACGGAAATGTTACATTAGTGCCGTCATCTGATGGCCAGCGGCTTATTAACGAGGATAACAATGAGCCGTTTGTTACAAGGGAAAATTTTAAAATGCGAACAAACGGTCCGGATGGGAAAACCATGTCGGAAAATAATGTAACATTAGAAGCATGGGCAATAGATATAAACGAAAACAAAGTGCTATGTGAGGTCACACGTTCAGACGGCTCTATTTATGGACTCAAGGCGGGAACCGCGGGAGACACGGGAAAAACAGGCGGAGTTTCCAGCATACCGGGAAACATTAATAGCAATGGTCTCCACCTCGAGCAGACCGCAGACGGCAAAGGGCACATGATAACTCTTATGAATGATTCAAGCAGGCTTGCTGTAGAATTATCTCTGGGGCAGGATACCTATAATCCTCTACCATTCGCCCCCGGTTCACGTAATATAAATCTTGCTGTGGGATATAATCTAAATAAAGAGGTGGTTATAGGACAATCTGCCAGAGTAGATGTATTCGATAGTGGAAGCATACAATTTGCCAATGGAGCACAGGTAAAGTTGCTTAACCGTTCTAACCTTATTGCAACGTATGATAATGCACTAAATTCAAAGGGCGAAGTAAAATATTCCGAAGGTATACCTGTTACTGCTAGAAGCTATGACTCAGATCAAACATCAACAGGTAGGTGGGGATTGTCTTATGGAAGCGATTTAGAGCATGTTACGGCAAATGTGGATTTGAATGGCAGAGTTTCTTTCACTGATATGCAGAGCGGCGTCAGCTATAAAGGCAAGTCCATAGATGTCACCGTAGGAAATAACGGAACAACACTAATAGCAGATAAATATATTGACAGAGCAATTGGAGTAGAATGGGCGTATCCCGTTTCTGCTAACGGCGAGACGGGCACCGCAAAGGTAAGTATGAAAATAGCCGGAGCGACAATAGAAGGCGGGGTCGTAGGCGCGATTTACGAGTCTGATAGGAAGCTTATGCAATTCGGTGGGGGAAAACCGGGAGAAGGTCTTGATCTGCCGAAATGGCTTGTTAGCGAGCACATTACTATCGGTGGAGATATAGGAAAAGCCTCAAGCATAACACTTGACCATGCGTTAAGCAGTCTTGTTTTTGTAAACCAGACACTTATGCCGACTTGCGAAGGTTCGAACCACTTAACTTTTGAGAAGGGCACCAGGTATCAAAACCAGGAAATGCTTAACGAAGTTAGTGGTATCTCTGTAGGCGCAAAAGGCACATTTAATATACCTTCAGGAACGCAATACAAATATACCAATCAAGAGCATTTTGAACTTACTGGAACTTATAAAGAACAAAACGGAATAAAAGTTGCTATGGCCATACCAGACCCTGGTCAGGCGTCACGTCTGATGAATGTTTCTATGCCTTATAGCTCTGAAACCGCGCAGGTTTATGTAGGTACAGACGCGCAGGGCGTTTTCAAATATGATTCAACAAAAGAGCATGGTTCCTCCTATGGTGACGAACTCTTAATATCCAATGACGGAAGAGAATTAACAACAGAAACAGGTACGATATACAAAGCTGACAAAGTAGCACTTACTTATAGCACCCAAGATGGTCAAACACATATAACACACACCGCGGAAGACTTGAGCATCGAGGTTAACTCATTGCTTGCAGAAGGCGGGATAAAGGGTGGCGTGGTTGGCATAACCGATCACAAGTTCCAGTGGGATGAGCCCGCCAAGAAACCGCAACTTCCACAGCTAACTCAGGATTCAACAAATAATTCGATGGAAAATCTAAATAGCCAGTTGCTAACCTTTGGAATAGATGGAATAAAGCTCTTGGGTGATGACTCAAGGCTTGCTTTTATACAAACAGCTGACGGCAAGACAAATCTTGTGCCGCTTACACCCAATACTCCGCAGGATAAAATGCACACTTACGAGAACGGCTATAAAATTCAGAATCAGGAGATAATCTGGGATAACGCTCAAGGATATGTGGATAGCAAAGGAGTAGTGCAATTTCCGCACAAAGACAACAATGGCGCCATAAACACCGCGTATAGGTTTGATTTAGGCTCAAATCATACATTAGAATATGATGCAGATACTTTTAAATTCAATTGTGGGACGGCTGTTACAGCAAAAGAAGTTACACTTACAGTAGGCGTTTCACATGGGATTAATAACATCCAGGCTACAACATCTGAAAACGGTGTGTGGGAAACAAGAAAAATAGGAAATCTAGAGTCCGGTAAGGTAGATTATGGACTATTTGCGGTAGAACAACAAGATAGGAATGGCAGGTCTATTGGATTACGGAATGGTCCAAACGTTCTTGGCGCTGGATGGACCGACGAGTCTCTAATGAAATATGCTGATAGACTTACGGAAGCAGCCAATAAAATCAGCCTTCCCCACTACGATCCACTGTATCCTTCTGTTGTTGCATCTTCATTTAAAGGTGTTGCCGATACCGACTTTGTCGCTGAGATTCGGGAAAACGGTCGCACCACAGGGATGATGCAAATTTACGCAGGCATGGATGGGGACGGTAACTCGTATATCAAACCTTACACTATAACGGGCGTAAGAAATGACGGGTCTGTAAAGACTACAAATCTTAATCATTCGTTTGATGAGAACGGTGATCCAATAGGCGGGATCTCAGTAAAGGATGGTAGAGTCTGGAGTAATTACCTTGCGACAACCACTGATAGCGACCGCACCATAGCCGGCAAAATACGTGAAGGCGCTGAATACAAATCTGTTGCTCCGTATTTCAAGGATCAAGCTGGGAATAGAGTAACTGATTTGCAGAACCGATTCACATACGCTACCGGCGGCAACGACAAACAAAGAGTATCAGGCGGTGTCTGGATAAACGGCCACAATATAATATTCAAAGATGTGAGCCAGATACTTCACAATTCAACTAAGAGCGATGGCTCCTTCGAAAATTACATTATTACGAGCGAGCAAAGTGCGCTGAAAGGGACCAAGGCGACTTCAAATAAAATGCAAACCTGGGATAAAGACTACAGCGCGGAGTGGAAGCGTAGAGGAAAGAATAATATTCGATCTAGCGGTGGTTCGGAAATGTCGCTTACGGCCCCCATAGGGCTAGCTCAGGTACTATTTGGAGCAGCATATGATGCGGTTACAGACGATACATATTTTGATATTGATTTGACACCGGCGAATATTGGCTATGAAACGAAAGCCTGTATTACAGGTACATCACTTGGCAGAAGAGATAGCAATGGAAATCTTCACACTGGTAGCGTAACGTTTAAGTTTGATTCAAACCACGAAATAAATGACATGTCAATTGAAGCTTTCCAAAGCGCCATAAACACGCTACCGATAGATGCGCCGATAGACCAGAGAGTCGCGCATGCCAATATCAGGGTTGCTGACGTATTAGATAGCTATGAAAGACTTGGCACAATTGTGATGTCAGACATAGCCTACAAGACTACGAATTCTGACATGACCGCAGTAGAATTCCTGTGGGGCCAGTCCCACAGCCGAGACCTAAAGCCTACCGGATTTACGAAAAACGGAGAAGCGGTTAGTCCTATAACGCGTATTACGGGTAAGAAGTGGGATTATGTTGAACAAGTTCTTACAGGATTACAGAAAAGCATAGCCAACTCAGAAAATGCTAACGCATTACGAATGAATTGGGTAAAAGGAGACGGGCCTGTCCCTGTTATAAACTTTGCAGGCATGTATCAAGGCATGCAGGCAAAGTTTTATGCAGGACAAGGAGAAAGCGGAATCGAACAGTCCAGGATTAACACTGCAACAGGTGAACAAAACGGTATACTTATCGATACCTTCTTGCATCGCGATGGTGGAAATGATATTGCTGAAATGAGAAAGAGCTATGACGCTCAGGGAGAATTTATAAATAGCGAAAGTTGGGCAAGGTTGACGGAGAGTAAGCAGCCTGGTGTCATTAAGGGTGAAAGCATGTTTGGTGGCAGGAATGTCGATGTTCATGCGCTTGAGGATAGGTTGCGAATAGAATTTAAAGACGTAGACGCAGGCAATCCTTTCCCTGTTAATATCCCGGGCACAGATTTTGATATGGGCCGCACTAAGCAGTTTAACCTGGTATCTAATGAAAGAGGCAGATTGGTGCCTGAAAATAAGATGCTCTTTATAGACGAAGAAGGCGGATGGTATTCACTCAGAGCGGACAGTGTTGAAATCAGTGGAGGCGCAATGTCGGTTTTAACCGGCGCCATGGAATTTATATACGGGGCCAGCGTGAAAGCCGATATAGGAATCTGGCATGAGACAACACACCAGGGAGGTGGAGATGTTCCAGGAGAGTCGTTTAGTTTCAGATACAGTGCCGGCGGCGAAGTTTCAGACGGCAAAATAGCCATAAAAGAAGGCTGCTTCGTAAAAGTATTAAATCGTACAACAGTAAGAAACAGCAGTAACGATGCGTTTGTATACACAAATATTGAAAAGGCCAGTTCCGAAGGGCTTGTAATGGGTAGACCTGATATGGTTTCGGCTGAGAAATTACGTGCTACATTTACAAAACAGCGTAATTATATATCCGACACCAAAAACTCTGAGGATCACAAACTTGACACTGCTTTAGATAGAGGAAATTTCACCTCCGCCATTCACGCTCTAGGCCGTATTCGGGAACAAGTGGAGATAGAGGCAATCGTAGCGAAGGCGCGGGAACAGATCACCCAGCCAGTTCAAGAATCTTCAGGTGTTTCGCATGTTTATGCGAACCTGATGGAGGAGATGGGCGCGGGTCAGATAGGTGTTGATGGTAAATTATTCGTGTTTAGCGATGCCGCTCAGAGGATCAGGAGTCTGGTCGATAGTGATCCTGGGGCAATGAAGCGCATACAACAGGCCAGCCAATACTTTGAGAGCGGCTATGGATTTATGAAGCGCAATGTCTATGACACCGTGTGGTATAAAACATTCGGTAAAGAAATGCTTTTTGATGATGTCTATTACCAGGAAGCCATTGTGATTGCTGCAAGTCCTTTTGTGGCGACAGCCCTTGTAGTTGCGACTGTGCCTACTATTGCAGGAATGGGGCTTTGGGTTGGTGTATCTGGGGGCACTTCTGTAGCCATGGATATATATGCCGGCAGGGACATAGACTGGAATGAAGCTATAGCGCAAGGTTTGCAAGGCGCATTCTTAGCCGGCGCCTTTAAGGGTTTAGCCATAGTGGGAAGCGGTTTGATGAATGGCTTTAATATTACTACGCGCGGAGGGAAGATACTAACTTTAACTAAGCGTGGCGAACAAACATTTAGAGGCATTCTTCCTATGCTTAATAGTACTACAAAAGGAGCGGCAATACTAGGCTCGCCAGTTGGAGCCACTATCGCGACAAGTGCTTTATTTGCTGGTGGAAATGCGGCCTGGCAGGTAGCTGCAAACGTTTTTGACGGTAATAATCCGTTAGAAAGAGTGGGTACGGCATTTCTAAAGGGCGCGGGACTTGGACTTTCCGTAGGAGTTTTTCGTCACAGTGGTTACAGTGGATGGGGAGCTACCGCTGGCGGAGCAGCAAAAGCTGGATGGGGAGCCACCGCTAAAGGAATAGCAAAATCTCTAGCTACGGGTACCGGAGCAGCTGTTGCCCTAGGAACCGCTAATGTTGCTTTCGATGTTTCGCCGTTTGGCAGTGTTGAGTGGGGTGATACAGCAGGTATGTCGAGAAGTTTCGCTCAGGGAGCGATATGGGGAATTGTAGCGAATTATATCGCGGCTAATCCGCAGCATATAGCTTCTATAGGAGAGAAGTCAAAGCGTTTGGGAATGACGAGCAAAGAATTATTAGCAGAACATCAGCTTGCTGGCGGTGCGGGAAACATGCTTAGCAAGTTAAAAGTTTTGGCACTTAATGATCCGCTTCTCCGGGCAAGTGCTAGCGGAGCGCTTAACTGGATTGTTATTTCTCCGCTGTTTACAGCAGGCGAAGCTATGTGGACAGGGCTCGCTACAAAACTTACTAACTTTATCAATACTGGTACCTTTGGTACTGCAAAATGGGAAACTAAAGAAGGCCCATTGACATTTGACATGCTTGCAAGAAGTGCAATACAGGGACCGAAGCAAGGCCTATGGATGGGACCGATGGTTTATCTGTTTGGCAAGCCCTCAGGCCCTTCGTCTTCACAGGCGCATTCAGGTTTACTTAGCCGTATGAATAATAGCTATAGTGCGGCAGTAAGTGCGGGAAAAGCCCTTCCGAGTAGATATTGGCTTAAGACAGCAGCATTAGGCAGCGCAGGTTGGTTTGTTGGCAATGTTGAAATGGCGGGCTTTGTTACCGGATTGCACAAGGCCCTTAGCTATGTACAAAAACCGGAAGGCGGCGAAGGCGGCATATCGTTAACAGGTTCTAGCGCCGGTATTTCAGAGCTGGATATATTGGGATGGATAGGGTTATTCATAAAGCCGCACTCACTGTCTACTACAAGATTTTTTGCGGAAAAACCACTTACGCCGGCTTATGATAAGGCGGTGGAACGTCTACGAGGCTTAGAGGAAAAGAGCATCCGCGAAGGAGCGTCTGAATCGGATGGCTACTGGTCTGCATGGGTCGATTCAGGAAGATCAGGTGGCAAGTGGTCTGAATGGATCGATAGAGGAAGAGCGTCTGCTCCTCGTGCTGAATCAGCAGATGCAAAAAGATCGTCCGGTCAATGGTCTGAATGGGTTGATTCAGGGAGATCGGGTGGCCAATGGTCTGAATGGGTTGATGCAGGAAGCTCGAGATCGGCTGAATCAGCAGGTGCCGGAGCACGTGTATCCGCTCCATTATACAGCAGAAGAGTCGAAGCCGATACAATGCTTGATCTTGCCATGAATAACAGGGCTGATGCAAACAGCCGTTTAAGAGCCGCACAGCATTTCTTTGGACTTTCCGTGGAAACAGCTAAAGGTATCGATTTTTCCAAAAATATAATGGAAGGAAAAATCAAAGACAGCGCATTGCTTGTCGATGCGGCACGTGATTATCTTATAAAATCTGTAGTAGCGAGCGAAAATACAAAAGGAAAAGCAGCATATGATTTCTTTTATGAGGTGGTTGAAGGTGACCGGGGTGAAATTGGAAGTACCAAAGACCCATCTATAGATGTTAAAGTTGATGGCCGCACAATTAAGATAAAAACGTCTGATGTATTGGGGCATGATTCAATGTATAACGGAGGAAATGCTTTTTCTTCCACGTGCAAGGCTTTAGGAATTAGCCGAGAAGGCTTCAATAGATCGCTTGTGAAAGCAATGGCGAACGAACTTAAGCTAATAAAATTGCGGGAAAAGATAGGCGCTTCACCGGATCCTGACGGAATATATATGACTTCAGAGATGTGCAATAATCTGATAAAGCTTATGCCTCTTTCATTAAGGGCTGGATATAATCTTAAGGCAAAGGTTGAAGGCGCCTTAAACGGTATAAGCGAATGGAGACAAGGTCGGAAAAATGATTCCGCAATGCTTAAGGCTAAAGAAAAAATACAGGCAGAGATTGATTATGTTGAGAATACATTAATGGATAGAGGTGTTGTTGGTAAATTGACTCGCGACAAAGTCCAAACTCAGTTAGATGCTTTGAGGCGTGCTTCCTATTCGGATGCTTCAGAAGCCGACATTAAGGCAGCGTTATCGATATGGCGGTCAAAAGATATGAAAGATATTGCTGCAAGAGCGATGTTTTCGGCATGTTTTGATGGTTCCCCCAGAGCGCTTAAGCCGGAGTTTGTAAGCAATATATTAAAGAGTAGCAGTGGATTACGCGATGCTGTTATAAGAAACATAGCAAGTGAAAAAGCTGGTATTGCTTCGGCAGCAAGTTTAAGAGCAAAGGCGGCAGCATTTCTTGCTGTTGAAGGGCACACGAGTAATGGTAGTGTTATTCGCTCAGTAAGAGATATACTTGCAAGAGGTAAGGATGATATTCCACAGCTTGAGAAGGATATTGGAACTTTGTTTGACATGCTTAAAAAGGAAACAGACAGTACAATACGTTCTGAGATAGCCTCTAAATTAAACTTTGTTTCCGCAATACATGGCGGTTTTGTAGACAGTAAGGCCAGAAGCTTTATGTCAACCATGGAAGGATTAGCTTTCTACATATTTGCTACAGAAAATGCGCTAAAGGGAACCGGAGATAGCCTATCTAGTGTTGGGCGTTTATGGCAGGGTAAGGGTAAGATGGATGCAGTTCTGCAGGCAATGATTACAGCCTCTTTGGTTGACTCCACAAAAAGAGCGGGCATAATACTTCCCGGAACTACCCTTGGCCAGTATAGGGATAACATACTTACTAAACTATATTTGAAGAATAATGGAAAACTCATTACCTACGATGGTGATGCCAAGGCGTTCGTAACACACAAATGGGATAGTAAGAAAAATAGTATCGTTGAAACAGAGAGAGTTTCCCAGAACGAGTCTGGCTACAAAGAGATGGGAAAAGATGGTGCTTTGTACCTCATAAGTCATAGAGATATTCAGTTCCTTAAATTAGAAGGCCATGCTATCCTTGACAGACTTGATAATGTCTGCGTGGATGAAGTGGATGCCTATCTAAACGGGACAGCTGCGATAATAGGTAATCCGTATTACAGCATACTTGCTTCGGGAAAGATTCAGGGTGTGTTTTCAGATCTTGTGGGACGTTATGAACTAATAGATGAGATGGTCAAAAGGGAATTAAAAGCAAGTGAGTTGGGAGAGGTGATAAAAACTAAAAATGGCGAAGTCTACCAAGACAGAAAAATAGGTAACGAAGATGCATTTGTCAGAGAAGGCGATTACAGAGCCAGGCTGAAAGGTAGAAGGGCGGAAGATGGTCTAGAGGCACAAAAAAAATACAATAGGTTACTTACTGAGCTGTCCGAAAGAGATGAATTTAAAGGATTAGATAGAGGCTCAATATCTAACCTGATAGATGATTGCGTAACGGTCTATCTTTACAGGAACGGTGCAAATTATTATACAAGGAATAAGGGAGAATATGGCATCGCTGATTCTGATACAAGAGAGATGCCAAATACTGTATGGGGCAAACGATCGCTAGCAATCTTTTTGGGATTAAAGCATGAATGGGGACGCGATGTCGCGACAACCCAGGCTATTAACTATTCTTTATCAAAGACGAACCCGTCCGATACTTTAAAAGCTATCAAAAACGCAAACATTTGGGGTTGTTCAGGTACGCTGGATGGCGTAAGGTTATTGACTGAAAAACTTAAAATGGATGTAGTGGGTATAGATAGAGAGCCAGCACTTAATGATTTCAAAGGCACGGATAAAAAAGGCAAAACAACTATCATTCTTACAGATAGTGTTTATGGAGAACGCTCAGTTATGGATCACCTGACACCTATTATCAGGGATGCTAAGGGATCAAGCACACGTATCCACGCCGTTAGGTATGAAGGAATAGGATACGGAGAAGATGTCCGCCGGGCAGCTAAAGATACAGAATCAGCACATATTGATTTAAGGTTTGAGGGAGAGGTCCCAAGGATCGCCATTGAGGGTAAGTCTAGAGAAATAGCGGAACTTGACCCAGTAAACCGTGAAGCAACTGCGGCTGTCAAAAATGCAATTAGAATGGCGCTTGGTGGATTTGATATAGTCCGTGATGGTAAAGGATTCGAGCTTGTTGTAGATGGTAAGAAAACCAGACGTCTTACTTCCGAAGAAGTTAAAGATTTTGACAATACAGTCGAATCAATATTTAAGAAAAGATCCAATAGTGGTCGTGATGTGGTTCTTGGATATCAGGGATTAGGGCCTGGTGTCAATGTTTTGACGGGCCAGGTTTTGAACAAGTTAGGTATAAAGGCAAATGTATATATGCTCAACTTTAATAATTCCTCTCTTGCTTGTCAGATAGCTGCAAGGAACGGCACCATACTTGAAGGAACCATGTATGAGCCTGTAGTGAATGCTCAAGGCAAAATAACAGGTTACAAGATAGGGGAGAACGCGACACTTGGTACGAGATTGAACGGAGACGTTCATATGATCGTTGATATAGCCAGAGATATGAAACTTTCTGAAGCTCAGGCAAACATATTAAGAGATGTGCGAAGGAGCGAAGGTGAGTCTGCCATGGTAAGGCGTTTTGAAACGATGATGCGCGAAGGTGATTTCAAACTTTCCTCACAAGCTTACTTCACAGCAGCACGAGATACATTCAAAATGAGCGATAAAGCGGCCCAACGTGGCTATCAAGAGATGTTAAGAAATACAGGGGTATTCTCCTCTTACAATAGGCTCCCAGGTGCACCAATAACGGTTGATCGCGCAGTAACTCTCTATGATGATGCTTTTTCGGTAGACGATAAGAACGCAGGAGAGAATTTCAGAGAATTCTTGACGAGCAATGAGGTTGGACGTCTCACTGACGAGAGTGGCATGCTCACCCTACAGGGTATGCTTGTAGTAAGGGCCATGTTGGATCTAGATGGAGATGCCGAGAACCTTGCTGCAGGTGACAGTTGGACACAGTCTGTACAAAATAATACTTATACATCTGATGAAACCAGGCCTGGGGTTACGGCAAAACAATCTGATGAAATAACCAGGCGTAGAAAAACAGTAGCAACCTTCTTACAAAGGAATTTAGGTAAATATGATACGACAAAATCAGTAACAGAAACCCTCAACCAATTATCAAATAAGAAGAGAATTACTCCAGTTCAGTATGCTGGACTGATTGCGGCCTTAGACAATGCAGGACTAATCGATCTTAACAATCCGTCAATTCTGGAAGGTCAAGGTAAATCACTGAGAGGCTTTGACAATTTGGAAAGAATGGCTGTCAGCTTTGAAGGCTATGACATAAAGAATCTTACAAGAGAAGAAATCGAAAACTGTCAACTTCTACCTACTGAGTCCTTCCTCTGGTGTACGCCAGAATCTGCCATATTGAAGACAATGAGACAAAAGGTCGGATTCTTTAAGCAGCCTTTAGTTTGGCTTACGCTTTTGGAAATGCAGTGGATGCGTATTAAATGGACAGGCGAAAAGACTACGAAGCCTGAAAAACAGGGAGTCATGGCTGGCATATTTACTAAGGCTGGTTCGATTCTTAAACCAAAAAGCTTTATTTCAGAAGCCAGAATAGAGGTATGCGCAAATACATTTAAACCAACAAATGCGGAAAATGCCAAAATAGCTACACTTGCACTAATAACTGATAGGTTCTCTCCAAAAGCATTGGCAGACGGCCAGGCTTATATGGATAACTTGAAGAAAAATGGAATAAATTCTAATGCGATTCCGGCATTATCAGCAGTCGAGAGTTTTGCGGACGGACACATGACACCTGAAGAAGAGAAAGCCCTTATCGAGAAATGTAATAGTGTTCCTTCAGATAGAGTATCTCAAGTATTGACTTCCCCCGTTGCAAAGGTTGCAATTTGGGGTGGAGCGCTTGCAGGACTTATAGCCGGATGGTGGGGAATGGCTGCTGCTGTTACAACATTAGGTGCATATAAATCTGCTACACTTCTTTGGTCGGGAGCTAAAATTGGTGACCCGAAAAGAATTGCAGGAGGTGCTATTGTTGGTGGATTCTTTGGATTCAATCTCTTTGCCGGACCGATTCCAATAAAATCCTTAATAGGAGCATCTATCGCGATTACCGGAGTTCTTATGGTTGCGAAAAGCATAAGAGAGAAAAGTGTCAAACAAGCAATAACTGGCGTTGCTCTTGGTGCGGGAGGATTGATGACTATGGTCAGTCCAACGTTGGCAATAGGTCTTACATCAATAATAACCGGCAGCATTCTAATTTATGAAGGATGGCAGGATAAGAGTTGGAAGACAGCTCTTAGTGGTGTCGCGCTAGCAGTCGGTGGATCTACGTTAATAGGTCTTGGATTTGTTCCAGGTATATCCGAAATTGGTGGAGTGGTTAGTGGTGCGTTAAGTGGCGTAAATATGGCTCATGCAGCGGGTATAGCACCCGCAATAATCGGTACCATTTTGATGGTTAAAGGAATACGCAATCGAAACTGGAAGACGGCTCTTACGGGTATGGCCTTACTTGCTGGCGGTGGAGCGCTTGCTTTCGGCGGTTTTGGAATTACGATTCCGGAACTACCTGCAATTGGTTCGATATTACCTAATATAGGATTACCTGAACTACCTGCGATTAGTTCGATGCTACCTAATATAGAAATGCCTGATTTTTCATGGGTAAAAGACTTGGGGTATGGTATAGCAGAGTTTGCAAGTGCAGCTGCAAGTATAGCAACAGGTGATATCAAAAATATAGCTTCGATATTTTCCACAGCAAGCGGTATTATTCTTCTAACAAAGGGTGTATTCCAAAAGAGCAAGAAGCAGATAGCCTTAGGCGTTGTATTATGTGCTTTGGGTGCAGTAGGGTTTGGTGCAATACCTGTGGATCCATTTGCGACAGTCTTTGAGGGCACAGCCTCTCTATTTAGCTATTTGGGTTCAACTGCGCCAGTTGTTCTATTAGGAAATGTCTCAAGTTCAATCGGAGAGTTTTTCTATAGCACTGGAGCTTCTCTGCTGAATCTTTTGACGACTTATATGCTCGTAGGAGGCATGATTGGTTCAACGGTAGACAGGGCAGATAACATGCCGCGTAATGCCACGAAGATAGCCATGGCTCTGAAGGAAGATGATACGAGTGCTAGTAAGAGTGATGAAATGAGAATGGCAGCGCGTAGTGCTCATGAGAAAACGGATGACAAGAAAAAAGTAGACTTCATTAAACAGCTTCGTCGTTTAAGAAAAGCCGGACTTAACGAAGAGGCGATATGCACCTATCTCGATACATTCGGGTACTCTAAGGATCTTGTGGATGATAATTCGAAGCATGTAAGTGACAGATTAAAGAATGCGCTACTTGTGGCTATGGTACTTGATAAGGGTGTAAAGACCGTAACAGAAGAAGACCTAATAGCGATGGCGAAAGAGATTGATAATGAACTTGGGCAGGACACGCTCAGGGGACGCATTAATATAATAGGTGTTATGAGAAATATTTTAGATGGTACAGGAAAGAATGTCAGAGCTAGAGATATCACCGGTACCTCGTATGAAAACCAATTTAATGGAATAAATTCTTCAATAGATGTTCCTACCTATTCCAATGTAATGGCGCAGCTTCCAGTAGACCAGAGGTTCGCGATTGAGCGATTGGTTGAAGCAGCCGGAGGCTGGGATGAAATAAAGTCTTTATCTATGCCAGTATTGAGGAACTTAGCAATATATCATGGCGTGACAAGTGAGAATCTCGGGGTCATTCAAATGTTTTCAAATAACAACATTCTCGAAGAACTCGGTGGTTGGAAAAAACTACGAGCAATAGCTAACGGCAAGAATGCAAAAGAGGAATTCACGAAGCTCGTAAAATCTGTCTCCTACATATATGACTCATACGATAGGGCGCTTAGTAATATATTGGGCAGTATCCCATACTCTATGAACATAAGAGACTTAAGCGATCTTATTCAGAAGTCAGAATATGAAGGGGATAGATTCGCTTTCGTAAGGTTTGTTGTAGAATCCGGTATATATAGGAAGAGTATGAGCGAGAATCAGAGAATGGCATTTGACGACATGCTGACCTCATTGGGTATTAATCGCAATAACATCCCTGAACTTAAAGGTGTAGCGCATATGACGCCTAGTGGCGAGACACTTGAGGAAATGTTCCTCAAGAGAGCTGTAAGCACAATGTCAGAGGATATAGACAAAAACGATCCGGAGAATATAGAGAAAGACGCAGATTTCAAACAGCTTGCCAAGAGATTGAGTTTATTCATACCATTCCTCGGACCTAGATTTAGCGCTGATAATATTTTGAAAACAGGACTTGCAACTTTATATGAAAGAAAAGCTACTCAACTGGACGCTTCCTCATCGGAGCAGGATGATAGCCTAAGAGCTACGCTCTATAGGGCAAAGGCTGCAAGGCTACGTGGAAAGAAGATGGATATATCAGGTATAACCGCAAAATCCGCCAGAAGTGAAGCAAGAAATGATTTTGCTAGAGAGAATACATTGCGCGCATTTGATTGGCTAGAGATCTCAATAGAACAATCTCTCGGAGATGCAGAAAAGGCTAGAAGAAATATTAATGAAGTAATTTCAGAGTTAAATCCTTACTTAGACCTCGCTAATTCAAGCATAGATCCCAAAGTCAGGAACATGGCGCGACAGTTATATGTAAAAGCTCACAGACAGATTAATAAAGTTAAGCTCGATATGGGATTTGATCCGGATGCCCGCGGTGCAATGAGCAGAGACTGTACCGAAAATGTAGGAATCGCCTTAGATGATGTTTCGGATTATGCGCGCAAGACAACAAATGTAGATACAGTATTACGAGCAGAGACGATTGCTGCGATGACAGAAGAGATAATGGAGCGAGATCTCCTTTGGGCTGAGTCAAAGAATATGTCGGGTCGACTATTTTCTACAGGAGAAGCGATAGAGAAATTTATTTCCCAGAATGGTACTAATGTTTCGCTTGACAGGGCACTCAATAAACTTTACGCGCGAGCCATTATAGCTAAAGCAGCAGACAATACTGGTACGACAAGTGTCACACATGCATTTTCAGAAGACCGCAAACTGGCCATAGGCATAGAAGTAGAAAATGTGATGGATTCTTACCCCGAGTCAAAACATGGCGATCCGGAGCTTACTCGATCAAACCTTCTACCTACATTAGTAGCCGTTATAGGTGATGTTAATTGTCATAATGTTGCGGCAATAAGACGGACTTTGCAGACGGGTGATAGTGAAGGACTATCAAGTCACTTCACACGCTTACTTAAAGAAGACTCGGGCGTATCGCGTAGAGCTACACTCCTTGCAGCAGAGCTCTTTTTAGACAGAACGAAAGAGGTAGAGAGAAATATCCTCAAAACCGTAGCTATTGAAACACTTAAGGCCGAAGAAACAAAGAAGGCCAGTGAGCAAAATAGGTCTATGATAATGAGGGCGCATTTAGCGCTTGCCGATACCCTTGCTCAACAAGGGGCCCAAATAGAAGAGGGTGAGAGCAATACACTGCAAGATGGAAGAATGAACCTTCGTGCTATGTACCTTGTGTCAGGTATTAACGCACTTGAATCGGCTGCACTAAATGCTGAATTCGTTGCCCTGGCCCGCATTGAGACGTCGAAGATACAAAAGGATGAGGGTATAGAAAGGACAATATCTCATATTGAAGATGCAAAGATCCAAAAGCCAGAAGTCTCGTACGAACTTACAAATATCCTATTTGATATCGCCAAAGAACTGGTTAATGAAAATCCACAAGAGGCTAAGAGACTCTTTGAAATAGTTCTTAATGATTTCGCGATTCTGGGCGCCACTGTGACAATGGGTGAAATTGCTGTGGAATTTGCGGAACTTCTAGAAGAAAGGGATGGAGCTGTATCAGCATCGAAATTAGATTTTCTGAAGGAGATTGTAAATAAAAACGAAATTTGTGCAGAATCGATTATAACTACTTTGAAAAGTCGCTCAAGAAATGCCATTCTTGAAGCGCCAGAAGCAATGAATTATTTAAGTGAGGCATTGGAAATAGCTCACCTGATCGAAGGAAGTGTAGGCGACAAGACAATGCCGATTATGGACGAGATTGTTTCCTTATCAAGAGTATGTCATATTAAGGATAATCACGAAAAGCTTGCCAAAAATCTTAATACTCTTCAGGAAACTATGAATGGTTGGTTTAGACAGGATCTGGAATATATAACCGGAGCTATAGAAGATGCGGAGGAGAGTAGGGTGAAGATTAACGAGCAGATCGAGAAAGTGGAGGCTGAAAAGAATGCACTTCTAGAACAAAAGAAGGCCTTACCTGTTTTATATATGGCAGACATAGAAGGATTTGAAAAAAGTCAGGCTAGATTAGAGAAAGAGATTGCCAGATCGGACCGTAATATACAGAATTTGATTGCGCAGAGAAAAGCTTTATTAGAAAGAGAAAGAGCGGTAAAGGAAGATATAATTAATACTGCAACAAAACGGCTCGAAGTAGAATTACAGAAAAAAGTCATAGAGCTAGGGGAATTGGAAAGTGGAGAAGCTCATCTCGAAAGCGCAGAACCTTTGGAAGCTCTTAAGAGAAGAAAAGATGCGCTTGAAAGAGAAAAAGAGCGGATCCAAAATAGCGAACCGGACAAAGTGGAGAACGTGGAGGACGCAGAGTACAGAAGAGAATTAGCATCACTGGAATCGGAGATAGCAATAGTAAATACGGTAATTAGCTATAATGATGATACCTCCATAGAGAAGGAGGAGCTAGAGAAAGAAAGAGAAAGAATTCTTGCTAGCTGGATCATGTCGCAGAAGAATAAGAATGAAAGATTGAAATCTATCAAAGAGCGCATAAAAGAGATAAATGAAGAAGAGAGAATTGCCAGAAGTAAAATAGAAGGTGTAACATCTACCAGCGAGTTAGAGGCGTTATTGAAACGGCTTACAAAACGTAGAGATGACCGTAAAAGAAGCCCGAGCGTAATAGACAATCCTGAAAAGGCTGCTCGTATCGCTGATTTAGACCAAGAGATTGGTGATGTGCAAAAGCAGATCGATGCGTTTGATCGTAATCCAATTGATGAAGAACGTAATGCTCAAATACATAGTTTGCGGAATGAAATACAAAAACTCGAAGTCAAAATAGCCAGCGTAAGCACTCTTCCGGAAGTCGTAAATAACAAAGATGTCGCTATTATTGAGGCGAAACAAAGAGATATAGACACCTCAATAGTTGAAAGTAGAACGAAAAGAGACACGCTTGAAAAAGAACTCACGGATCTAAAACCTAAGTCTGAGATGACTATTCAGCCACAAGCTGTAGAGATCGAAAAAAGAATAAAGATGTTGGAAGAAGAAAGACAAAGCCTGATAGAACGTAGAAATGCATTTGAGGGCCGCCGCGATGAGTTGGAACAGGAAAGGTCGAAAATCGAACAGGCTACTACAGTTGGTGAAGAGAACTACGAAATGTTTAGAACGAAGATAGACAGCGCTCGTGATATTCTAAATCAGAATTACGGCGAAGAACATTTTGAAAAGGCTCACAAGCTCTTTCACCAGTCAGAGGAACTGACGACCCTTGACGACTCGATCAAGAGAAGAGTCACGCTTCTTATGGAAGCGCTTGAATTCTTAAGAAAAGCATTGACAATTGAAGGACCCACATCGCCGAAGAGAGCAAATCTTATAGAGAGGGTGAATGGGGTTCTTGCCACTATTGAAGATCTAACCGGTAAGCATGTTGACAATCTCTTAAAGGATAAGAAAGGTGTTGAGGCAGCGGCATTTGTAGACGAAGTCCTCGCGAGCGAGGCATTCGAGGAAGCCTCTAAAGCAGTAGAGAGGCCGGAAGACTTTGGTTCACGAAGAGAGATGGTGAATGCGTTGAAGCGAGCCAAACTGGCCCAAATAGATGTTCTTAGTAAAGAAGGAAAGTATAAAGAGGCTTATGATACCGCCTCGAAGTTGGATGTAGTAATGATTGACGCAGGGGTCATAGGTGATGCCGATGTCCTACGCGCAACGGCACGAACAAAACAGAATCTGGTATTGAGAGAAGAGAGCGGTAAGGTAGGTTTTGTGGATTTAATAAATAATACCTCATGGTTTATTACAAAACGATTCGCAGCCTGGACTGCCGGACTTACAATCGGTGGATTATATACCGCATCGGTTGTAGTAAGGGTGCTATGGCCTGAGGTTCCGGTCGCGATCGGAACACTCGCATTTGCGGGTGGGGCAATAGCCCTTGGCGCGTATATCGTTCTCAGTATAGCTAGCATTAAGATCATGCGTACTTATAGGAAGACCAACGTTAAGGCAAAGGAACATGAAGAGAAACTGTCCGGAGACAGGCACATTGGAGTAAGGAATCCTGAGCTTGAGACCCAGATCGCGCAAGGCAATGTTCACAAGGTATCAAAAGATGGCAAAGCAGAACAGTACGCGTACGATACCTCAAAGGCGTCACTCGTAAGTCAGACGTTTAGGGGTAGAGGAGGCAATAATTCGCTTGCAAACGAAAAGGGTGTGCTGGCGAAATTGGGCAGAATCCGTGGTCCTGATAGCAAGGTACTTGAAACAGCGTTCGACAAACTCGCCGGAAAAGAAGAGGCTGAAAAGACCGAAGATCAAAGACTAGAAACTGCAGACGGTGAAAAAACAGAAAAGACTGAAGACCAAAGACTAGAGACCACAGTTGAAGAAGCAGAGAGAGACGGCGCGATATCCCAGGCTCAGAGAACAGAACTCAGGAAAGAGAAAGAGAAGATACTCGCTATTGCCAGAGAGATAGAGATACTCGTTGTTCGTGACAGATATACCATACATGATGGTGGTACGCTTGCGCATGCCAGAAGAGGTGTGACGCGTGAAAATGACAAAGCAATATGGCTTGGCGAAAGAACACTTACCGATAGAACGATCTCTGATGAAGAGGTTGCTGCATTACTAATAGAAGAGGCCAGACATATACTCCATCCTGACAGAACCCACGGAGACAAAGAGACAGATATTCAGCACGACGAATCGGTATTTAATAAACTTGTCGGTATTGCGACATCGGCCGGCGAACCCGAACCTAAAGATCCTTGTGACTATGACCTGTGGGCCGAAGAGGATGGGAAGAAGATAGCGACAGCAATGGCTGAAGCGCAGGTTAGTAATGATTTCCTTAATAGGACAGCCGGATTGCAAGTGCTTGGCGAGAAAATAGCAGGTTTAAATATAGCAAGCGGCATAGCGCGAAAAGCATCAGAGGTACTCGATAATGCCAAAATTGCGCTTGAGAAGATAGGGAACAGATATGAATACGTAGCCAGTAAGGAAGCGCACGACCTGGATATGGCAAAGGCCATGTTGAAGGATGCAGGGGCGCAGGAGAACTTCAAATCTTATCTTATTAAGACCGGAAAGATCGATGACCAGCGGGCGGATTCTTTAATAGAAGAACTAAAGATCAGTGAAGTAGTTGGAAGAGAAGGTAGAGAGCAAGATACGGAACTCATCCTGAGCGCCTTTTTTAACGCTAATATTATCAGATCCAAAACAGGCGAATATGTTAGCGCGCAGGAATACGTGAGAATGGATAAATACGCCCAGGATCTCTATTTCGGTAAATCGGTTGAGTTAGAGACTACAATAACAGTATTAAATAACGAAGAATTCACCGAACGTTTTGGCGAGGAATCCGCAGTCTATCTACATGATGAGAAACGCGTATATGTGAATTATTCCCAGATGCGGTCAATAGGATACGCTATGCTTGTCTACTTCCATGAGATAGGACACTATATTGAAGATATAAGATCATCGGAAGAGGTGGGAGACGGAAGTGTCGCAAATCCATTAGATTCCCAGATGATCACAGAAGGCATAGCTCAGGACTTTGCGCATACAACGCTAATGGCATTGGCAGAGCATTACGGGTATGATGATAAGGGTAGAGATCACGGATTTGATCTAGAAGTTGCTTATGATTTTTACACCCTAATGGAAGAGATTAAAAATGGCAAGGAGGACGCCTCGTACGGAGTCGGAGCTGCAGTAGTACAGGCTATCAGGGGAAGCCTTGGCAGTGAGAGATTTAAGACCGAAGGCCTACCGCTCTTGTACAGAGTCGAACTTACCGAAATGAGCCTGGCAAGGGCAACTCAAATAGTCGCGATATCTTCCGTGACCGGAGAGAGCATAGAAGAAGTTACCAAAAAGGTAGAGTATCTACCTGAAGCAGCTCTGCACGCGCCTAAGGCTATACATAAAGCCGAAGAAGTAAGCAAAGTCGAGGCGGAAAGATTAGCCAAATCCGATAGCATATTAATTCAGGATGCGATTGAGAATAGTTTGGAAAATGAAGGGGTAGATGTTTCAAAGTTGCCGCAAGGCGAGTTAGCAAAGGCTGCGAGCGCTATGGCAATGGGGTACAGGGCTATAATGCGTGAGGGTCAAGAACTTACAATTATTGCTGGTGGGGTAACCTATGTGATTGAGGGAACCGAAGAAAACCAAGAAAAGACAGTAATAGAGGCAGTGAAGGCAGTGTTGGCTTCAGATGAAGAAATATCAGACGAAGATAAAGATAAGATTTTAGAAGCGCTTCGTTCCGAAGACGGGATGAACGGCGCATATGAGGTCGGATATAAAGTTGTAGAGAAAGACGGAGAGTTAAGATTAGAAATAAGCAGTAAATCTACATTAGACCTGACAAAGGGCACAAGAAGCCTTACAAGAAGCTTCTTAAAAGATGAGAACATAGTAGCAAGTTCACATAGTCATATAGGCGCAATTGAAGATAAGAGACAGGTGCTTAACGATGCGGTCGCATCGCTTGAAATAGAGGAAGTTACCGGCAAGCGCGTTGCTGAACAGATACTGCAGATAACAGACGAAGGTATTCTAACAAGCGTTCTTAGACGCGTAAAACCGAATACTTTCAGTTTAACGAATTTCGAGGATATCGTTATTGACGAACGATACATTGTTAAAACAGAGACCCCTTATGGCAAGACAATCGACTTTAGGACAGAAACAGGCGATATAAGGATAGCCGAGGTTGTTGCGAGGAGAGCCGTAATCGATATGGTTGAAACAGATGTATTTGACATCACGGTCACAACGCGCAGTCTCCTGCTTGAAGGCGAGAAGCGGGTTGCTCCGTTGGTCGAAGAGATGCGTGAAGGCCTGGGACGTTACATGCTCCCCGTGGAGCCGATTATGCTGCCCGGCATACCACCACCTGCCGGGATAGACGCCCTGAAAATCGGGGTCGTAAGGGGGGACTATGGTATAGTGGCTGCACCCCCCATCGGCGGTGAGGCATCTATCGAGAAACTCACCGAGGGAGCCTATGGCATGGCCCTTAGGCTTAAGGAGACGGGAGTATTAGACGGAAAATTTGGAATCGTCTTTGTCGCAAGAAACGCGGAATTTGACATAGACAAGATGGCGAAAGCGTTAGATAAAGTTAGGGGCGATCCCAAAACCTCACCGGTGCAGGTATTCTTCGTGGTGAATAAGAGAGAAGATGCCCCGCAGGGCACGATACCGGTAGTTGTTGAGAGCGGAGAAGAGATGTTTGCCGCGATAAGCTCTGAATTAAAGGCCCATGGTGTAAAAAATAACAGTTACGCCTCAATCGCCATAGCCGAACTTGACATCTTGTTAGCCGAAAAACATCTCGAAATTAATGAGCACAACGAAAACGATAGATTCAACTTCATGATCATGGGGAATGACGAGAAAGTAAGGGAGGAGCAGGCGGCGCTTCCGGCGCTTAACCTTATTAATGTTATGATAAAACTTGTTTCGCAGGAGAAGACAACCGTGATGGCTCTTGGATGCAATAAGAGATCTCTAAGTATCCTCGAGAAGCTCGGAGGAATGATCAGATTGATACCAATAACTCCGATGGAGATCATTAGATATATAACTGAATTCATATTCGCGACAAGAGAAGCCGAGCGCGCGTTTTAAGGCGGGTCAAAAGCAAATACGTGACCCCAATCTAATAAAGACCAGTAGAGTGATAAGCTAATATCATAATGAAGAAAGGCGGAGATATGAAAAAGGCCATTTTATTGCCATTATCCATAGCCGTAGCTTGTTTTACATTATGCATGGATGGTATATGCGAGGATAATAAACCCGAGAAGTCAGGGGTGGCTCAAATCGCAAAGAAAGAAGTTTCGTCCGCGACGCTTCCGGCAAAAATTGAAGAAAATAAAGAATCTCCTACGGGAGAGGCTCAGCCGGTCCCGGAGAAGAAGCTAACCAGGCAGGAGATGGCCGCCAGCATAAAAGATACTTTAAAGTACCGTCCCAACATGGCAGCTTTCATAGGTGGATTGCAGCTGAAAGAAGAAGGCGGCGTGACGGCGTATATGTATAAAGGTCAAGCTTTGGATGAATTAGATGAGGGAACTCTCTTGGGGATATTAGGAACGTTAAGGCAGCAAATTACGCTCGAAAACATAAATAGAATAGACCAGCAGCAGCGCCAGCTGCGTTCCATGCGACAGATAGATAATTTAAATAAACAGCAGCGTGATTTAAGGCGGATGGCGCCGAATATATCCGGAACCACCAAGATCTATACTCCCCCGAAGACCTACACTCCACCAAAGACGTATACTCCACCGAAGACAACCGGAAGATACAGATAGGTCCGGTAATAGCTTAGCCACCAAAAGATTGTTTCACCTGCCTTCGGCGGGTTCGCAATGACGGCAGGCAGGCGGGCAGACCTGGAGTTACAACGCAAGAGCGGTGCGTGGGATGACATGTGGGAAAAAGAACGCATGACATGTGGGATGGATCCCCGCCTGCGCGGGGATGACATGTGGGAAAATGTGGGGATGACAGATCCTTACTTTCTGTGTGGTTTAAGGGCTTCGAGAAGCGCGGGGTCTTCGTAGCCGAGGCTTGCGGCTTTGTCGTAGTGTTTGATAGCAAGGTCGTATTTATTTTTACGAATATATATCAGCGAAAGATTTGCATGAGCCTCGGGGTTGTCGGGATTGAACCCGGCAGCTTTTTTGTATAAGCTAAAAGCCCTTTCTTTATCCCCTCGCGCGCTTAATATATTGCCCAGGTTATTGCAAGCTTCGGAATAATTGGGTTTGAGCTCTATCGCTTTTTCATACTCGAGCTTTGCTTCTTCTCTTCTTCCGGTTTCATCTAACAATGTCCCGAGATTGTAATGGGCTTCGGGATATTCAGGATTGATATCGAAGGCCCTGCGGAAGAGCCTTTCAGCTTCCACTATCTTTTCCGTGTCCGCGCATACGAGCCCCAAGTTATTATAAGACTTCTCATAATTTGGATCGATCGCTATCGCTCTCTCAAGGGCTTTCCTCGCAGCCGCATATTTTCCGGCAACATGATAAGCAAAGCCCAGGTTGTTGTTTATTTTCACATTATCAGGAACATACCTGATCGCGTGTTCGTACAAAGCTAACGGGGTACGCCAGAATGTATTCTGTTTTATAGTAAGAGTTGAATAAAAGAATGATGTGCCCAACAGGACGACCAGGGCAAAGGTCCCGTAGCCTCTCTTTCTGAAGAGGGACGCCAGCAGAGATCCCGCGATAATAAATAATCCCATCGATGGCACGTATAGCCAGTGCTCTGCCATAAAATAATTTATGGGATAGAGGTTTGATGTTGGCAGGAGCGCGATGAAGAACCATAGCAGAGAAAATGGAAGAAGCGGCCGCCCTCCTTTTTTCCATGCTTTGAACGCGTATATAAGCAGGAAGAGCGTTATGAGGAGCCCAATAATCGCTCCGGACTCCGCAAAAGTGAATAATTTTCTTCCGTATTCGATGTGAAGATCGAAAGGTAGAAACAGGAGTTTAAAATAACCGGTTATCGCAACGAAGAATCCCGGCACCCTTTGAAAGAACGTGCTAGCTTTCGCGAGGCCGGGAAACATATGTTGAAGGACCGTTAATCTTATAATCAGATACAAAGAAGCAATGCCTGCTATAGGAACAAGACGGTTTACTTTAAGTTCTTCCTTAAAAGAGATGTGATAGATCAGAAGAAGCCCTGGAAAAATAATAGCGCTCTCTTTCGCAAGAAGCGCAAGAGTGTAAGAGAATAGCATAAGGACGTATGGGAAAAACTTATATGATCGCAGCCCCTTTATGTATAGCACGAAGGCTAAAAGCAGAAAGGTTGCCATGAGAGGATCGGTAAAGCCCGATACATAAGAGATCGCTTCGGTGTGGATGGGGTGCGTTATGAAGAGTATGCCGCTAAAGAGGGCAAGGAGAGTATCTCTGAAGAGGAGCGTAACGAGCCAGAAGAGAGAGAGGCCTGTCGTGATGTGAAAAATGATGCTTAGCAGGTGATAACCAACCGGGTTTAATCCGGCAGCCCGGTAGGTGAGCATGTGAGCGAACATCTGCAGCGGCCGGTAAAATACATACTTGCTTCCGGCGCCGGCGTCTGTGGCTGCGATAAAAAGCTGCGGTATTCGTGAGAGATCTTTTATTTGGGGATTATTCTTAATAAAGAAATCGTCATCCCAGACAAATTCACCACGCAGAGAGTTGGCATAAAGCGCGAAACCCAGCGCGATCAGAATAGCTATGCTTAACAAAACGCTTTTATTCATTACCTAGATTATGGCATATATTTACACAAGATTCAAGGGGAAGGGGCGAACCGAAAGATAGGGACAGTCCCCATCGTAATGTCCCGGAGGGGGGGACAGTCCCTGTTCATTAGTCCATTGCTCGTTAAATGGTTGCTATCGAGGGTTGAATAAAGAGCGAGCGTAAGGTATAATCATACCATGATGTTAAAGATCGTAGCAGGAGTAGTAATAATATCTGTTCTCTTTATGGCAAATTCATATGCCGAAATAAAGGACGCGGATCTTGCCGGACGGTGGTATTCGCATTCGAAGGAGGCGCTCAAATCGGAGCTATCTTCATATCTCGATAATGCTTCTGCGAAATCTTTAACCGGAAAGATCATTGCGCTTATATCCCCTCACGCCGGATTCGTTTACTCAGGTCCCGTTGTGGCATACGGATATAAATCGATAGAGGGGCAGCATATCGATACTGTGGTAGTCGTAGGTTTCAGTCACAGGCGAAATTATGATGGATTTGCCGTTCTGGATGCCGAAGGATTCAGGACGCCGTTCGGCACAGTTAATATTGATACGACACTTACAAAAGCACTCATAAATTCCGGACCCAAGTTTTATGATTACCCGGTCGCGTTTTCAGGAGAGAACTCCATTGAAATGCAAGTCCCTTTTTTACAGCTTGCATTGAAAGATTTCAAGATAGTGCTTATAGCTATGGGAGATCAAAGTTACGAAAATTGCGAGATACTTGGCAATGTCTTGTACGATCTTCTAAAAGAGAGAGATGATTATCTCCTGGTCGCCAGTACCGACATGTCACATTACTTGAAATATGAAGACGCGAATAAGCTTGATGCGGCTACGGTTTCGCTGATAGAGAAGTTTCAAGCCGAGTCGCTATATGCCGAGAATATAAAGAATGGCGGTAGTTTGATGTGCGGGTCAGGGGCGGTGATCGCTACCATGATCGCTTCTAAGAAGTTGGGCGCCGATAAGATCGAGATACTGAAATACGCGAACTCAGGCGACACAACAGGGGATAAGAGTAAGGTAGTCGGATACGTAAGCGCCGCTATAGTTAAATCAACAAAAAATAATCCGCAATCCGTACAGAAAGAAAAGGGAGAAAGAGAGATGTTGAACGCAGAACAGAAGAACAGCATGCTGAAACTGGCGCGCGATTCGATCACCCATTTTCTAAAGGCTGGGAAACGCCTGGAAGTAAGCGAGAATGATCCGATCTTAATGAAGGAGATGGGCGCCTTTGTGACCCTGAGTAAACATGGCCAATTAAGAGGCTGTATCGGGAACCTGATCGGACGCGGCCCATTCTATTTAACGATTCGCGATATGGCTGTCGAATCGGCTACCGGCGACCCGCGTTTTCCCGGGGTAACGGCCGATGAGATGGAGGAGATCGACATCGAGATATCCGCGCTTTCACCGCTTGAAAAGATCGATGATCCGGGACTTATCGAGATGGGCAGACACGGCGTGCTCGTAAAGAGGGGCTTTACAAGCGGTGTTTATCTGCCGCAGGTCGCTATGCAGTTTGGACTGGACAAGGAGAAGTTCATGAATTCCCTCTGCGGTCATAAAGCCGGCATGGCCTATGACGCGTGGAAGAAGGGCCAGTGCGAGATCTACATATTTGAAGCAGAGGTTTTTGCCGAGAAGGAAGTCGATAGTTAAATAAAAATAAGCGATATCAGGTTATCCGGAAATCGGGAGGAAAGGAGCAAATAGTGGCCAGATTTTACGTGCCGAAGGAGAATGTAAAGGAAGAGCTCATCTACATAGACGGTAATGAAGCAAAACATATTTTAAATGTCATGCGCCTTAAGGAAGCCGATAAGGTCGTGATATTCGACGGAACAGGCAAGGAGTATGCGGGATTTATTAAAGATATAAAGCAGAGATCGCTCGTGGTGGAGATCGTGAGCACCAGGGTCCCAAAGGCAGATAAATTGCCGACCATTACCCTTGTACAGGCGATACCTAAACGAGATCGGATGGACCAAATAGTTGAAAAAGCTACGGAACTTGGAGTGTCCGCAATTATACCGCTCATAAGCGCCAGAACCATCACAAAGGTAAGGAGCGAAAAGGAGATAAATAAGGCCGCAAGGTGGCGCAAGATAGCCCAGGCAGCCGCAAAACAGTGCGGCAGAGTCGGAATACCCGAGATCGGTAGAGTTCGCAATTTTGAAGAGATCATGGGAGAAGTGCGAAATTATGACCTTGCCTGCATGGCTTGCCTCGCGGATGATACCATACATCTGAAAGACGCGATCTCAAATTTTAAAGCGGGGAAGGCGATTTTCCTGATCGGACCGGAGGGAGATTTTACTCCGAAAGAGATCACGATGGCCAATGATGCCAGTTGTAAGTTGATAACGCTGGGTAGCAGAGTCCTAAAGAGCGATACCGCCGGACTCTATATTCTTTCAGTCTTGAACTATGAATTTTCAAAATAGACTCACCTTCTCCCTCAAGACCGTCGGCTGCAAGGTCAACCGGTATGAAAGTCAGTCCATGAGGGAATCGTTGGTCCGCAGCGGCTTCGAGGAGAAGGAGGGTGAATGCGTAGCAGATCTTCTTATAATAAATTCTTGCACGGTAACGCATAAGGCCGACAAGGATGTCAGGAATCTGGCCGGATATACCGATAGTTATGTACGCGTGCTTGTGGATGGGGATGACTCTCTTAAGAACATGATCGTTCCGGTCAGGATTACCCATGTAGATGAGTCGAAGAATTTGGTTTTCGCGTGCCCGGAAACAATTTTCGAAAGATCCTAAATTTACACCGTCTGTGCGAGGTGCCGTAAATAAGTTAGCGCACAGAAACAATTGTTTCTCCCCTCGTCTTTGCGAGGTGCCGTAAATAAGTTAGCGCACCGAAGCATCTATGAAAAAAATTGTCAAGCGTGAAAAGCTCCTCCGCAACGTTCTTTGACATAACTAAGTGTCATTACGGGGCCGCGAATCGGCTAAAGTAATCTTTAAAAATCATCCGGATACATATAAATGG
>JBDRHE010000052.1:0-32426 GCA_043817155.1 Candidatus Omnitrophota bacterium
ATTAATAAATTGCATACTTCGGCTTAAGTTGGCAATGGGTGTTTCTATAAGCAGGTGGTAGTGGTTTGGCATAAGGCAATAGGCGTGGATTATTATCTCGAACTTTTTATGAGCGGATTCAATGTAGGCTAAGAACTTTTCTTTGTCTCCATCGGAAGAGTATATCCTTCTTTTCTCGTTACCCCTTGAGGTTACATGATAAAAGGCTCCCGCATATTCAATTCTTAGTGGTCTGGCCATAGATATAATCTCTCTTCTTTTAAAAAAGATTATATCATAAGTTGCCTAGAATGTCCAATGTCGAGGTCTGACCCCTTAAATTTTCAAGAAAATATGGGCAGCTCTCCCTATTTTCTTTAGGAGTTGGTATTAGTTTGCGGGAACATTCGGATGAGTTCCTCCCCAAGTGGCAACTCCGGTTTTCTGATCCCATGAAAGGCTTATGGTCTTTCCGGCGTAAGGCCCACTCTTTCTTGTGAATTTCATGCTAATACCGCTGCGAGGATAATTATCTGCTGATATTATCATCCATAACATCCCTGGCTTCCAATACAGCAATGAGTTTGCCTCTTCGTAAGACGGCCACCAGTACACACCGACCCTATGGTTTACATCGATCTCGCGCCTAAACGCGCCCAGTGTCATTATCGCTTCCGTTGCTATAGCCTTTTCCCTTATATTTGCTATCATTGGCATAAGGACAGCAGCAAGAATTGCTATAATAAGAATAACAATTAGAAGTTCTATAAGTGTAAAGGCTCTTTTATTCACTTAAATACCTACAAGGGGTAAACAGGCGCTGTCACTATTTTTTCGAGGATATCCCGGAGCTACTGTTCGTGCTATTCTCATTATGCATCATCTTACTTAAGGCGGCGTTACTATGTCAAGAAGAATAGGTGCTATCCCGATCTTTTGGGATTCCCCCTATAAAGAACGAAACAGCCATCCGATTAGGATGGCTTTTGAGTGATGGCAAAGAAGGAGGGAGAAAAAGGATTTGCGAAGCAAATCCGTAGGATCCCCGAGCTATCCAGGGAATTTACGATGAGAAAATAAGAAAAATTTATTTTGATTCTTTTCGACGAATAAATAACCGCTTATTTGTGCGCAAGCACAAATAGACAGCCATTTTTTTCAGATCACGCTTAGAAACATTTCTTTCAATTTTCGCCGGCCTGTCGTTGACTTATAAAATCTTTCTTTCTAACGAGCCTCTTTTAACGTTTCATATGGCTCTGAGTGAATAATCTTATAAGGGCGATACCGGCTGGAAGATTTAACTCTTCCAGCATTGTGCTCGACTAAGCGCTCGTTAACATCTTCTGAAACACCTGTATATGTCTTCGTTTTTGCATCATTCAATAATATATAGAGATAATGCATTATACGATCCCGCGAAGATTTGTTAAAGCTATACCAAAAATGGCGGAGAGGGAGGGATTCGAACCCTCGAAGGAGGTAAAACCCCCTTGGCGGCTTAGCAAGCCGCTGCCATAGCCACTAGGCGACCTCTCCAAATTTTTGCCTTAAAAAAATTTGATATTGAGGTAGTCTTATAACTCCGACCTATGGGAGGAGTTATGACTGCCGAAATACCTAAAATTTCGCCTTAAATTTTTTGGATCCCGAGTCCGTTGAAGGCGGACGAGGGATCTCTCTCTTCTTAAAAAAAATTTGCTACTTTCTCTCGTTTCTTCTTAAAGAACTCCTGGATCAGGGCCCGCGACTCGTCTCTTAATATCCCTGGTACTACTTTTACTCTATGGTTCAGTTTCGGATTTTGTAGAATATTTAAAGCCGACCCGGCCGCCCCGGTCTTCGGATCTTCCGTCGCAAAATATAGATACCTTATCCTCGCAAGGATCATCGCGCCTGCGCACATTGAACAAGGCTCTATTGTAGCATACGCATCGCAGTCTTTCAATCGCTCGTTTTTGAGGTGCGCCGCGGCTTGCGTAATCGCTATCATCTCCGCATGCGCCGTCGGGTCTCTTAGCATAACGATCTGATTGTGCGCCCTTGCAATGATCTGTCCCCTGTAAACTATAACTGCGCCTACAGGTACCTCGTCCTTCTCAAAAGCAATCTGTGCCTGCTTAAGCGCCTCACGCATGAACATTTCGTGTGTGTTTATCATGATTCCTATAATGGGAAAAAGATCTTAAGTTATGTAAAATAGCGAGTAACGTGGCGTCCAAACGAGACTGCACTCGAGTTTCACAACAGCCTACAATGTAGCCAGCTATAGCATTTTACCTAAGAAGACGTGCTCGACTAGACGTGTCGCTTAGCATCCCATTTCCAACTACTTAACAGTATTTGGTGAAATACGAACAGTCTTGCCATTCGCCCATACGGCAAGTGAGCGGCCGGTCTTTTTATGCCGTTCCACAACGTTCCGTACCGCTTTTTTCAACGCTGCTTCGGCCTTATCCTGTAACGACATTCTCTTTTTCACTAATCACCTCGCGCCTTTTTGGATAATTCTGAACAATTCTTCATCAACTACTTCCATATGGCCATTTTTTCTCTTAGCTATCAATAAAGGCTTTGCTCTGGAATTATCAAACAACGTCCAGGTATCAAACAATGACTCATACAATTTTAAAAAATTATTGATACCGCGGACAAAACGACGCCGAACATCTCTGGCCGGCACATTATGCCCTCCCTCCGAGACTCTATCTTTAATACGGGCTATTGCCAATTCCGGACTAGGAAGCCATAGGAAAAATAGATGCAACGCATAACCTTTCGCCTTTAACGCGGAAAGTAAACTTACATAGGACTTGCCGGATAGTGTTGTTTCAAAAGCGAAATCAACACCGCGTTCAGCAAATTCGTGGATTTGCTGCAAGACTAGCTTTCCGGCTTTGAACGCCGCGCTGCGAGGCTCAAACGGCGCTAACCCTTGAGCGATCAGGTCAGCATTCACAAAGTTCGGGCACTTAACATAATCGGGCAAAAACATCGTTGCAAATGTCGTCTTACCCGACCCATTCGGCCCGGCGATTATATAAACATTCTTCGTCATTTTACCTTTTATTTTAAAAACGAACCTAAGGATATCCCCATTTTTTTTCGACTTGCTAAGCTATCATTATATAAAGCGTTAAGTTTCGACAAGAAGTCTGGCGCGCCTCCTAGAAGCGCTTTTGTTTTATTAAGATTTAGCTGATACTCTTCGTATGTCTTTTTCACAACGTTCTTGAAAAGTTTCGTCTTTGTGTAACCCCATTTCCTTTTCAATTTCAAACCCTTTACCGTGTTCTTGATAGTAATTTTTTATAGTTTAAGTTACCCATAGTTTACCATAGTTATCCACAGAGTAGGTCCGCAAACTAAGGTCCTTCAGCAATGGATAATGCTCCCATAGGTCGCATTCTCTTCATTGCTTCCAAAAGCTGTGAATACAGCTTTTATCCCGAGAAAGCGCCCTTATGGAAGCTTTCGAGGGAAGGATCAAATTTTCTTCGAAAATTTGGCGTGCCAGGCAGGACTTGCCTACTACGACCGCCGGAGGCGGCCTGCGTAGGCTCCCCTCGGTCGCTTTCGGCCGGTGATTTCCCTCTGGGCCTACGGCCCATAGGGCCGGAGTCTCACTTACGGCCTTTTCCTCCCTATCGGTCGGCGCTCCCTCGCTTCAAGTCCTGCCTATGCGAGCTTAGAGCTATGTAAAATAGCGAGTAACGTGGCGTGCCAGGCAGGACTTGAACCTGCGACCTTTTGCTTCGTAGGCAAACGCTCTATCCAACTGAGCTACTGGCACATGGTCACTTATCGCCAGTAGCGTCTCGTTTCGACGAAGCCAAACATATAAATATTTGGCGAAGTCGAAAGCTACTGGCACTTGTTTCACTTAAAGCCAGTAGCGTCTCGTTGCGACGTAGCCAAACACATAAGTATTTGGCGAAGTCGAAAGCTACTGGCACAAATTACATTTTTTAATACCTTAAGAAATTCTTCTTGCAGCCATGTCGCGCCGAAGCTGAACACGTAAGTATTCAGCGTAGGCGGACTGGCACATCTATGAACTTCTTCTTGCAGCCATGTCGCGCCGAAGCTGAACACGTAAGTATTCAGCGTAGGCGGACTGGCACATTAATTATCTTCGGATTCCAGTCCCGGGCTGTCTATCAGCAGAAGCTTATCGAGCTTCTGCTGCTTACAGGACAACCTCTTTAATCCAGCCCGGGACTGGAATCTTATCGTCTCACGTCCTACGTTTATCGTTCTTCGTAGGTAGTGTTGTCTGGTATCAAGTTAGTAATATTAGTAATTGCTACCACCACCTGCCACGCTTCTGGTAGGTGGAGATAAACTTTTCTATGCTTCGGTCGTACGTCTTCTCTACATCGTCCGGAAAGAGGCATGCCGGGAACTGTCCGCTTGACCAGTGATATTGCAGACAATCGCAGCAAGCGCCCTTCCGGCTGCATGGATCGTACGAACAGTTACAATTCTTTAAGTTTCTTACTTTCTTACATTCCATCTTCCAACTCTCCTAAGTTAAGACAGAAGGCGATTCCACTCCCGGGCTGTCTAGGTAAACCTCTTTAATCCAGCCCGGGAGTGGAATCGGTCCATTGTCTATGGTCTGTAGTCGATAGTCTATTTATAAGCTATCCCCTTAAGCTCATCGACGTACATCCTGGCGGAGTACGCTGCTGCAGCACCGTCGCCGCAAGCCGTTACTATCTGACGCTGATGCTTCTTTCTTACATCGCCCGCAACGAATACGCCGCTCCTTGAAGTCTTCATTTCGTTATCTGAAAGAATATACCCGCCATCATCAAGAGCTACAGATGTGCCTTTTAAGAAGTCTGTATTAGGCACATATCCTACAAAAATAAATGCCCCGTAGCAAGGAAAATTTGTCTCCTTATCTGTTTTGACGTTCTTTATCTTCAGCGCTTCAACTTTGTCTTTTCCCGAGATTGCGCTTACCACCGAATTCCAAATAAACTCTATCTTTCCGTTCTCGAGCGCTCTCTCCTGCAGGATCTTGGTAGCTCGAAGCCTCTCCCTGCGGTGGATAACCGTTACCTTTGAAGCAAATTTAGCAAGAAAGAGCGCTTCCTCTATAGCAGTGTTCCCTCCGCCTATAACAGCGATCTCTTTATTCTTAAAGAAAGCCGCATCGCATACTGCGCAGTACGACACCCCTTTACCGCGCAATTCATCTTCACCCGGAACGCCCAGGGGCCTCGGATGAGCCCCGGAGGCAACTATTACAGCATATGTCGATAACTTCTCTTCTTTTAATTCTACGTGCCAGGCTTTTTTGCCGAAATGCATGAATCTATTAATGCCGGACACATCCCCTATCTTAAATTCCGCACCGAAATCCTTCGCCTGCTTTTTAAACTTCTCTATTAATTTAAAGCCGCTTATCCCTTCAGGAAAACCGGGGTAATTCTCTATATCGCTAGTGACAACGGCCTGACCGGGCGTTGTATAGCTTTCTATAAGCAATACCTTTAATCTCGCGCGTGAATTGTATATCGCAGCCGTTAGCCCGGCGGGCCCGCCCCCTATTATAATAACATCGTATATCATCTCACGCCTCTCCTCTTTAAAAGGTCCGTCCTGCTCATGGGTTTGATCGATCTTTTTTTAACATCGTAAACATTTACGATCTTTATATTTTTTTGGCCGACCGCTTCAACGAATATCTCTTTTATTCGCCCTATCTCTCTTTCTGAAAGCGGCTTCACCGGGCCTTCTCTAAGAGGTGTATTTATTTCTATTTCGGCCGGATCCACGCCGGAAGCGATGCGGGCTATCTCTTTGGCCAGTCTCTTGTTGTCCCTGGTAAACATTACCTGCAGGGCGAGTCTCTTCTTATGTCCGGAACTGAAAGTCTTAAGCCCCTTGATAACACCGCTGAATCTAACGCTTGCTGCCGGCCTGTTTATTCTCGCAAACAGATCTTTCGAATCTGCGTCGAGCTTTGCCATCACAAGATCCGCGCGCGCCAGGTCCCTTCTCACATCACTTCTCTCCATCAGGGAAGAATTTGTGATAACCGCTATCTTCTCGCTTCTTATTTTTCTGATCCCGCTTATTATGCTGCCTAGATTCTTAGCCAGCGTAGGTTCGCCGTTGCCCGATAGAGTAAAATAGTCTACCCCGAGATCCGGCAGTCTCTTGATCTCCGCCATGATCGCTTTGGTGGAGATAAAGACTCTCCTCTTATCGGCTACTGAATGTGTTCTACCGGCCTGGCAATATACGCAATCGAAAGAGCAAACTTTGTGTTTACCCGTATAAACGGGATCTACGCCTAAGGATCTTCCCAGCCTCCACGAAAATACGGGACCATAAATATGTTTATATCTTCTTACCACTTATGTAAATGAAGCTCCATGGCTTTAGCTGTAGCTTTTTTTCGGGATACCGCTCAAGCCATGGAGCGAAATCCCGCCCAGAAAGCCCTCTTTTGCGAAAACAAGAACAATCCATGTCCTCACAGATGTAGCTTTCTGGCGGCGGGAAGATAAAATTATTTTCTTAAGAACCGTTTCCGCTCTGCCAGAAGGATTATATTTCTCAGCCCCTCGGCGTCACGCGCTTCCCGCCATCTTCTGTCAAAATCCCCGCCCTGCGCGATTTCCGCGATCGCGGCCAGCGCCCTTAAATGGAAATTTCGTTCATCTTTGGATCCGACAAGCATGAAGACTATATGTACCTTGTATTCTGAATCCGGAAAGATTATGCCGTCCTTGCACCTGGCCAAAAGGATTGTAAACTTTCGCTTCCCGCCTTCAACGATTATATGGGGAATGGCCAGGCCCGGTCCTATAACGGTGCTTGATTCTTCCTCTCGTTTTAAGAGCAGCTTGTTTATCGAATCCGGTTTTACGCAGAACTCCTCAGCAAGCGCACCTGATGCTGCTTTAAAGAACTCTTCCATTGTAAAGAGCCCGTCCAGGTCCAGTATCTTACAACTCGCTATGAGCTTGTCGAATCTGTCTTCGACGATCTCATCGCGCTCTATTATTATCTCTTTCAATTCGTCCGGTAAGGTCGTGTTCACGAGTTCTCCGGCTGTGATCCTCTCAATAACGTGTACCAGGGCCGCCTGGCGATTGACTCTCTTTCTGGCGTATATTAAATACCATAAAAGAGCGCAGGCAATAAAGACTGCGGTTATCGAAAGAGGTGCCCTCCCCATCTTAAACATAAGAAACCCGTACCCGAGTATCCCCAGTATCTGGATCCACGGATATAGAGGGGAATGAAATTTGGGTCTGTAACTTTGTAGCTTGCTCTCACGCATCACTATAAGGGATAGATTCGCCAATAAGAATAGAAGTATCATGAGGGTAGACGCGGTCTTCACGAGATTTTCGAGACTCAAAAAGAGGATAACGAAGATCATAAAAAGTGAAGTGAGCATTATCGACAGATGAGGCGTTTTAAATTTCGCGTGCACTTTTTGGAAGAAACGCGGCAGGAGGCAATCCCTGCTCATCGCCATGGAATCACGGGAAGCTGTGAGTATACCCGCATTGGCTGTGGAGATAAACGCTAAAAAAGCGGCAAACGCCAGTATTAGCTTTCCCGTATTTCCCATAAAAACGTTGGCACCCAGTGAAATCGGCATATGGGACCCGGAAAGAACTTTACCATCAAGCAGTCCAACCGTCACAAAAACAACAGTAGCGTAAAGAAACATTACAACGCAAAAAGCAAGAAACATCCCGAGGGGTATGTTCTTGCCCGGATTTCTTATCTCTTCGGCAACACAGGATATCTTTGTTAAACCTCCGAATGACACAAAGACAAGACCGGCAGTAGCAAAGACCGAACCCATGCCAAAAGGCATGAAAGGCATATAGCGCTCCGGTTGAACCATTAAAAAACCCCGGGCTATATAAAAAAGAAGTATCCCGATGAGAGATAGAACTAAAAATATCTGGAATCTACCCGTGTGCTTAGCGCCTATTATATTGATAAACATAAAGAGAATACAGAACGCGATAGCTATGCTCTTTATCTGGACCTCGGTTATCCCCGGATTAACAAGTGTGGCGAAGATCCCTATTCCCACAAGAGCGAAGGCGCTTTTGAAGCTTAAGGAGAACCAGCTGGCAAAGCCCCCTATAGTGCCTATGGGAGCGCCCATGCTCCTTTCGATAAAGAAATATACCCCGCCCGCTTTCGGCATTGCCGTTGCCAGTTCCGCGGTGGTAAGCACTACGGGAATAACTAGAATGCCGGCTAAAATATAAGCAAATACTACGGCGGGGCCTGTTTTTACGTATGCGAGAGCCGGCAAGATAAAAAGCCCGGAACTTATCATCGCCCCGGACGCTATGCAGAAGACATCGAGCAGCCCCAAATCTCTCTTTAATTTCTGAACCATAGTGTTGTATAGTATAGCATATTATCTGTAAAAATAAATACGAAATCACAGATTTTATTATACGGTAGAAATGGGTTGTGGGTGTGAGTTTAAATTATCCACAAAGTAGGGGAGGCTTAAGCCTCCCCTACTTTGTGGATAGTTTTTCACTCCAGGTCGATCTTGATCTCCTTCTGCCTCTGGTCTTCGTCCTTCGGGAGTTCAACCTTAAGAATACCGTTCTTGTAGGTCGCTTTTGCCCCTTCGGCCTTCACATAGCCAGGAAGCCTAACCGTTCTCTGGAATTTACCATAGGAGTGTTCCAGGAGATAACAGTTATCCTTGGTGACCTCTTTTTCGAGCTTCTTATCGCCGCTTATCACAAGAAGGTCGCCATCGACCGAAAGCTTCATCTCTTCGGGCTTCAGGCCCGGGATCTCGGCTTTCACGATGACGTTCTTCTCCTTCTCGTAGATATCAAGCGCCGGAGACCTCTGGATCTCTCCGAGACTGAACTGAAGAGGGGATTTGAAGAGATCTTCAAACAGCCTCCCGAGATCAACCTCGGCAAAGAGCGGATCCAGGCGTCTTCTCTGTAATGGAAAGTTTAGCATCTGTATTCACCTCCTCTCAATGAGACTTGCACTTACAGAAATCTGTGATTTCTGTAAGTGCATCATCCCAGAATTTCTTCTCAGAAGAGTCGAATTGATCCCGAGGCCCAAAGGGCCGAGGGATAATGAGACCTAGACTTACGAAAATTTTCAATTTTTGTAAGTCTTTCATCTCTGATTTTCTTCATGAATGGTCGAATTGCCCCGCCGTTACTATCGTATGGCGGGGTCCCGCCACATGAAAATACTGGCGGGGATCCCGAGGCTCAGAAAGCCGAGGGATCTCATTTTATATTTATGTACTTACATATTTACATACGTCGATATATAAGAGCAAATTTTTTTATTCCAGGATCTGTATATGGAGTCTCTCGATAAACTCCTCAAAACCGTTGCGTAATGTCTTCTTATTTATGGAGTAGTATATCATCTTTCCTTTTCTCTCGCAGCTCACGACTTCGCAGTGCTTCAGTATCTGCAAGTGGTGAGATATCGTCGGCTGCGTCATATTTTCGAATGCATGGCATATCTCGTTGACATTTCTTTCGTGCTCTTCCAGGATGCTCAGGATCTCCTGCCTTGTAGCATCAGCAAGCGCCTTAAATAGTTCCAGCGACTTATCTGACATTCTTACCACCCCTCAAAGCGCATATGTACATATTGATATCTATCTATAAGTATAGCTTATTCTTTTGGTTTTGTCAAGTATTTGAATAAAATATTTTTACTTACATTTCATGAGAAATCCCGTCCCGGCCTGGAATAAAGAGGTTTACCTAGACAGGCCGGGACGGGATTTCTCCGTAGCTTTGATAGATCTATTTCCAGACCGTCAAGTCTTCCCACCACTCGTTAAGGCACATCTTCTTTGCGCGCGACCATAGTCTCCTGGCGCTCTTCGTCCTGAGATACCTTGGAGCGATCTTCATAAATTTGACAGCCTCTTTAAAGCCTTGCTCGCTGTACTCCTTTGCCTGAATGAGGCACTCCAGGATATCGGCGTCTCTTGCAATTATGCTCTCTTTTGACTTCTGTTTTGTGTACTCCCTGCGCATTGAAGAGAGCTCACCTGAGATCGCCTTAGGCAATGAATCCATCTGTTCAAAGAACGCCCTGTCCTCGGCTTTCTCATGCTCAAAATAGCGCTGCGCCATCTTGTGCAGATCGCTTATACGGGATTCATGGAGATCGTTAAAGAGCGTCATAAGAAGTATCCTATAAGGGGGCAGCTTCTCCATGCGCGCCAGAATATAGCCTATAATAGCGCATCTGAAGCTGTGTTCGGCAACCGTCTCCGGGTCCTTAATTCCTACAACCCACCATCCCGAACGCTTTACGCGCTTCAAAATACCGGTTTCAGCTATAAAATTTAGAAGCTTTCCATCGTCGCTCTTATTCATTCCGTCTCCGTTCCTTTATGGCATTCCACCCCCGGGCTTTCTAGGACAACCCCTTTTATCAAGCCCGGGGGTGGAATGCTTTATATCTCTCTGTTTAGATATCTCATAAGAGAAGATCGCGCAGGCCACCGCAACATTAAAAGAGAGATCTGCGCCCCTCATCGGAAGACTCACCTTTTGGTCGAGATGCTTTTTAACGCCGTGCCTTATGCCTTTGCCTTCGGAACCCAGCACTAAGCCAATCGGAAAAGGTAAAGATGCGCCTGTAATATCAGCTCCCTGCTCCACCATAGCCCCCACGATCCAGTACCCGGCATTCTTTGCTTTTATGATGGCTGTGGTCATATTGTTGACCATCGAGACCGGAACAAAGTTCTCCCCACCTGAGGCCACATGAACGACCGTATCGTTCACTTCGCATGAACTGTGTTTTGGTATGACGACCGCAAAATCTCCAAAGCATGCCGTGATCCTTAAGATAGAGCCGAGGTTATGTGGGTCGTTTATGCTATCCAGGAATATAAGTGATAGGTTACGCTCCGCAGCGTTATTTAGTAATTCATCGAAAGGGGTATATCTGAATTCTTCGACCCTGGCGACAATGCCCTGCAGACGATCGGCGTGCTTGATCTTCGAAAGCTCCCTTTCGCTAACGCGCTTTACGGGTATCTCTTTTGACCTTATGGCCTCTATTATCCGGGGGGAAGCGAAGTTGTCCTGCAGAAATATACTCTTAATGCTTCCCGGATTAGATATTATGCGTTCCAGGACGGAATTTTTGCCATAGAGGTGCATTGAATTGTGAAGACCCGGGCTATAAGCCCCGGGGCCTAGTCCATCTTTTTAATTGCTTCCTGCATCGCGGGAAGAACAGCTTCCACTTCTTCTTTGGTCATTCTTCCAAGTTTGGCAAACCTGAACTCGCCTTCCATGCTCCTGTTCTCCCTGGTGATCTGTAGTTTCTTGGCGCCCTCGTTGTAGGAATAAACGCCCACGGTCAATCTCTGCGTTTCGCCTTCGATCGCTTTTGTGAATAAGCATTTATCTAAACCGCTGTCGTATGGCATCTTTCTCCTCCTATTTTATTTACGCTTCACCTTTTCTATTGCCCGGAATCGGCGCATCTATAATCTCTTATCAGGCGTATTTTATATCATATATAGAACGTCGTGTCAACAAATCAAATTTTTTTGTGGCGTAATAATGCCGGAATCAGTGCCCCCTCTCTCTTATCATGTCCAATCCGTGACCGATCGTATCAAGCACAGGCTCCAGCGATTCGATGGCTCCTTTTTGACTTCCGGGCAGATTCACAATTAAGGTTTTGGCTCTTATGCCCGCTATACCCCTTGAGAGCATGGCGCGTTTTGTCTTGGAAAGGTTGAGTACCCGCATGGCCTCGGGTATTCCGGGAACCTCTCTTTCCAAAACGTCCCTTGTCGCTTCCGGCGTCACGTCCCGCTCCGTAAAACCTGTTCCGCCGTTTGTTAAGATCAGGTCCGCTTTTAATACATCGCAATGATATATGAGCCGTTCCTTAATTATAGCCGGCTCATCAGGGATTACCTCATATTTAACCAGCTCATAAGAGTGGTTCTTTAATAACATCTCCTGCACCGCCGGTCCGGTCCCGTCTCTCCTCTCACCCTTCGAACATTTATCGCTGATCGTCAGCACTACTACCTTGTACATAATCTTCTCCCGCATATTCTACCTTGTATCGTTCAGCTATTCCCGTCTTCGCGCCTTCGGCGCTACGACGCGGCAGACTTCGCTTTGGCAATGCCCGCCGGGACGTAGCTCTGAAGGATCTATCATTCGTTGGCATCCTTCAGAGCGAAGTCTGGTGCACCTGTGCGCTTGTGCTCCTGTGTTCCGGTGCTCCCGAACTATTATGTCGTTGTTTACTCATAGTCAATCACCTCTATACCTTCTCCCTTTACAATCGTTCCTCCTTTTACTACACGCGCAAATATACCTTCTCTTGGCATAATGCAATCACCCGTCTTTTCGTAAATAGCGCAAAACTTGTGACACTCTTTGCCTATCTTCGTTATCTCCAAAATTGCCCGGCCCCCAATATTCAACCTATCCCCTATCATTAATCCGGCAACCTTTATACCTTCCGTCGTAATGTTCTCGGCGAAATCACCCGGCCCAAGTGGCATCCCATCCTTGCCGGCCTTCGAACATCCGACCTGCTTCTTTATGCTCTCTATCGCTAGGAGGCTTACCTGCCTTAACCCGGCCCCACCATGCGCGTCTCCTACAATTCCAAAATCTTCCTTTAATACCGCGCTCTCCACATTCGTCTTCCCGGTCCCTTTCTTTTCAGAAATAGATATTGCGTTAACTTTCCCTTTCCTGATTTCTGAATTTTTCATATCTGTTTTTGGTTTTTTGTTTTGTTCACTATATTTTTTAATTTTTGGTTTGTGTTTTTGGTATTTGGTTTTTGCTTTTTGGTTTTCGTAGATATGTTCCGCTCTTCCCGCCCCTCTTCTCAACCAGATAGATATCCGTTATCTCGATACTTTTGGAAAACATCTTGCACATATCATAGATAGTAAGCGCGGCTATAGAGCACGCAACCATCGCCTCCATCTCCACGCCGGTCTTTCCCGTCGACCTGACCTGGGATTCTATAAGTATCCCGTCTTCTTTGAATTGAAACTTAAGATCTACATATTCCAATTCGATATTATGACAAAGGGGGATAAGCGCTGGAGTCCTCTTGGCTGCCAATATTCCCGCGATTCGCGCGTCCTCCAGAACATCCCCTTTCGGGATGGCGCGGTCTATAATCTTCTTTACGATTCCCCTGTTTAAACGAATAAACGCGCGCGCTCGGGCAGCTCTCCTGGTCCTCTTCTTATTACCTATATCTCTCATGCCTGTTCTTGCCATAAAATCAGCCTCCTATGCTGCTCATCTCCAATTGGCCGTCCGGGACGTTGCTTCTTCTGTATTCCGATTTGGCCTTAAAGATCTCTCTTATAAACTTAAGTGAGGCCTCTCCATTGTTCGGTTCCCGCAATAAGGGCTTCATGTCATGCGAGTAGTCGGAAAATAAGCAAGGCCTGATCCTGCCGGCGCAATCCATCCTTATTCGGTTGCATCCGTTACAAAAATTTTCGCTTGCGCTGCTAATAAACCCTATAAGCCCCTTTGAATTACCCAGCCTGTAGTACTCGGCCGGGCCGTTACCTTTAATTCCGTAAACCTTTTCGAGCTTACCAAAGCCGCTTGCTATTCGCTCCTTTACATCAGTATTGTTGATCAATAAACCTCTTAGCCTGAGTGAGCGCTTATTTGTAGGGAAGAACTCGATAAAACGGACTATGAGAGTATGCTTAATTGCCAGACGGATAAAATCCGGCAACTCATCATCGTTTATCCCTTTCATCAATATAACATTAAGTTTCACGGGATCAAGCCGGACCTTCTCGGCCATCTTTATGCCATTAAGAACCTCTTCGAGGTGATCCGATCCTGTAATTTGCGCAAACCTCTTCCGCTTCAAGGTATCGATGCTGATATTTACCCTGTCCAGTCCCGCCTGTTTCAGGTCTCCCGCCATCCGATTTAAAAGAATGCCGTTTGTCGTCATTGATATATCATCGAGGCCGTTTATGCCTTTAAGCATCTTGAGAAGATGGACAATATCCTTCTTTAAGAGCGGCTCTCCCCCGGTTAAGCGGAGGTTTCTCACTCCGGCTTTAACAAATAGAGATGCGGCCTTCGCCATCTCTTCGTAACTGAGCACTTCGTTTCGGTTTAGAAATTTGTTTCTTTGGAGCGGATTACAGTAAATGCAGTCCAGATTGCATCTGTCCGTCAAAGATAGCCTGAGATAGTCGATCCTTATTCTTTCCATGATATAAATCTTATCTTCGCTTGTCTTCTTAAGGATTTGGCATTCTCCCCTGCCACCATAAAAGCATCTGCCAGGGATAGCGCCACGATATCTGCCGACCCGTGGCTCTTTACGGGAGTTACATGGTAACGACCTCCTCTTTCGGATACCTTTGCCGGCACAAAGTGGAGCCGCCCCGTCTTGTGGCAGAATCTCTCCGTTAAAATGCCTTCTCTCATGAAAGGAGCGCGCGCGCGCCGTCCCATCATCTTATGTATCGCGGGACGTATAAAGAGTTGATATATTAAGAAGTTTGCCAGTGGGTTTCCCGGTATGCCAAACACTATCGTATCGCTCCTTCTGCCAAAAAAAAGCGGCTTTCCGGGTTTTATCCTTACCTTATGAAAGATCTTTCTTACACCCAGCCTTGTCAGCGCGTCCGGAACAAGGTCATAATCCCCCATAGACACACCGCCCGATATTAAGAGCATATCGCATTTTAAACCTTTTGAGATTGCTTTTTTTAGCGACGCGTGTTTATCCTTTACTATGCCCGAGAAATGAGCGTCTATTCCATCCTCTTTAAGAAGCGCCATTAACTGCGGACCATTGCTATTATATATGCTACCCTTCTTAAGCGGGCATCCCAAAGATACAATTTCGCCGCCTGTATTTAGGATCTCTACTTTGGGCTTTCTGATAACCTTAAAGGATCTTCTGCCTATTGCCGCAAGCAATGATATATCCGATATCGCTAACTCTCTTCCTTTAGAGAGGGCCATTTCACCCCTTCTTATATCCTCTCCTTTAAAGCAGATATTCTCCCATCTCTTTATAGATCTCCTTAACTCTACGAAATCACCGATCTTAAACGTATCCTCTATCATGATAACGCCATCAGCCTCTCCGGGAAGCGCCGCGCCTGTCATGATCTTTACACACTCGCCGCGCCCCACTCTTCTTCGCGGCGTATCTCCTGCCTGAATAGATCCTACGCATTTTAAAAGAACGGGCGTCCTTTTCGCATCATCTGTTCTCAGAGCATATCCATCCATCGCGGATTTATTGAACGGGGGCATCTCCACTTGTGAATAGATATTCTCTGACAGGACCGTTCCCAAAGAATTATCTAAGAGAATCTTTTTTGAGCTGAGTCTTTTCGTATTCTTCAATACAGACTTTAACGCGTCTTTAAAATCCAACACAATGAAATTCCTCTTTATTTTATATCGACTCTACTCGTTCACGTGAAAGTGTATCAAGATCACCTGGATAATAATCCCCCCGGACATCCGCGCAGACCTCTCCTTCCCTTATGGATATTGCTTTTTCGGAAAGGCGTCTTGCTTGAGACAGAGAATGAGTGGTTATGATAACTATGGAATTGTCTCTTCTTTGCAGATCTTTTATCAATCCTTCGATCAGCATCGTGCTCTCTCTATCTATATTCGCGGTTGGCTCATCCATCAGGATGACGTTTGGCTCGAACACCAGCACTTGAGCTATCGCCACTTTCTGAGATTCTCCCCGCGATAGATAACGCGACCTTCTTTTGCTTAAATGCCCTATCATCATCTTCTTTAATGTGTTATTAACTCTGGACGAAGTTTCTCTTTTTGAAACGCCGCGTATCTTCAGTCCCAGGGCAACATTTTCGAACACGGTTGTATTGAAAAGATATGGATTCTGCATGACAAATCCTATTCTTTTTTGTATTCCACGCAAATCTCTATTATATCGCGATCTATGGGTTCGATTAAATACGATACTCCCTTGGTCTTTATTCGTAAGGCCGCTCAGCAATTTAAGAAACGTGCTCTTGCCGGAACCGTTAGCTCCGACAATAACATGCACTCCCCTGCTGTCAAATTCGAGTCTTTTTACGCGAAGCGTAAAATCAGAAGGATCGTTTCTCTTGTATATATTCTGCAATGTTATCGAAGCGATCTTCTCTTCACACATTACGCGTTCCTGGTCTTAAAACTGTAAACCGTTATATTGACAAAAAAAGCTATGATCATAAGCACTAAACCTAAAGCGATCCCGAGGCTCAAAGCCCCTCTCGAAGTTTCAAGGGCTATGGCCGTTGTCATGTTTCTGGTGAAGAAGCGTATATTTCCACCCAGCATCATTGAGATCCCCACTTCAGAAAAGACACGACCGAAGCCTGCCAGAACGCTTGTAAGGACCACCCATTCGGCTTCTCTTAAGAAGAGGATCGCGGTTCTGAATCTTCCCGCTCCTAGTATGCGGGCAGCAACGAATGACCCGTCTCCCAGGCTTCTGACACCACTTGCGACAAAAGCCGCAATTATCGGAAAAGCCAGGACGAATTGCCCGGCGATCATCGCCGCGGGAGTAAAGAGTAGACCCATCCCGCCCAGCGGCCCTCTTCTGGAAAGAAATGAGTAGAAGAGAAGCCCTATAACGACTGTCGGCAAAGCCATTAATGTATTAAGAATGGTCGTGATCCATCTTCTGCCTTTGAACTTGCCCGCTCCTACCCATATTCCGAATGGTATGCCGAAAATGGATGCCAATAGTGTCGAAGCGAATGATACCTTTATAGAGGTCGCCACTATATTGAGGAATTCTTTTTCAAGAGAAAAAATAATGTCGAGCGCTTCTTTAAAGCCGTCAATTATGTAGTCCATAAATCAATTATCAACGTGAAAGAGTTGCCTTCCGTTTACTTTATACCCATTTATCAATCCGGCGCATTCCGGAGACGTAAGCCACTCTGTTAATAGCTTAGATAGAAAATAATTCACATGCGGATATCTCTTTGGGTTAATTGCTATAACACCGTATGGATTAAAGAGCTCCTTATCTCCTTCGACCATTTTTTGTAATCTAATTCTACTAAGATGGAACAGATATGTGGACCTGTCTACAAGCGTATAAGCGTTCTTCTCATCGGCTATGCGCAGCGTATGGCTCATGCCCTGTCCGGTCTCTAAATAGACTTTTCCTCCGGGGATTCTTCCGGTCTTCTCCCAAAGGCTCTTCTCTTTCTTGTCTGTGCCTGAGTCATCTCCCCGGGAAACAAAGATAGATCCGGAATCGTATATCTTGGAAAGCGCCTCTTTGGCGTCTTTCAATCCGCTTATGCGCGCGGGGTCATCCGCCGGGCCCAGGATAAGGAAATCGTTATACATAACATCTCTTCTATCCACCCCGAAACCGGCTTCGACAAATTGCATTTCGGCTTCGCGGGCGTGCACCAGAATAATGTCGACATCCCCGTTCCTCCCAAGCTGTATAGCCTTTCCTGTGCCCACGGATATTATATGTATTTTGCAATTGTTTCTCTTTTCGAATTCAGGAAATATGTGATCCAGTATTCCCGACTCATATGTGCTGGTCGTAGTAGCCAGCCTCAGTATCTCCTCACAAAATCCATAATTCGTAAAACAGCATGCAAGGATCAGCGCAAATAATAATGTTCTGACAAACTTCATCAGACCACCCTTTCTTTGCAGCTATAAACGTTCATCCGCTGGCCTCTGGCAAATCCAATTAATGTAATTCCGGCAAGGATGGCATGTTTAACAGCTTGATCCGTAGGAGCGCTTCTGGATATTATTGCCGAAATTTGCGTTTTTTGAACCTTAAGAACTATCTCAGAAGAGAGGCGCCCCGATGAGAGGATGATCTTATGATTAAGATCTATTCCATTCTTTAGCGCGTAGCCGATTATTTTGTCGACAGCGTTATGCCTGCCAAGATCTTCTATAATTGTAATTATGTTTGCGCTATCGGCCAATGCCGCGCTATGCACGCCCCCGGTTTTTCTAAACTCCGGCGACCTTAGCTGGAAGTCCTTCATCATGGCCAGAATATTAGAGCTATCTATAGTAATATCCGGCCTTGCTCTTCTTTTGTACGCAACATCCATTGTATTATAAAATAGCGCGCCTCTGCCGCAACCCGACGTAAAAGCCCTCTTTGAAATGAGCCCCGGGTCTATCTCTTTATCCTTTAGATCGATATGGACCGTGCGCCTTTTTGTGTCCGGGATTACGCCGTCTATATCCGAATAATCCTTGATCAACCCTGAGGTAAAAATGAAGCCGATAGCAAGTTCTGTTAAGTTTTCGGGACTTGCCAAAAGTGTAACCAGCTCTTCCTCATTCACATAAATGGTCAAGGGGATCTCCTCTGATACCGGATCAAGCGCCTCAACTCTTTTGTGGGGCGATATCTTAACTACCTCGAGCTCCTCCATATCCTAAAATATCTCCTTCTTCTTCCTGTCCGCGAAACTGTCTACCGCTCTTTTCAATTTGTCATATTTCTCTACGAGCTCCGCGGCATAGGCTGTAAGCCCGGAACCCCCTCCACCACGCCCACCTTTAGTTCGCTCGATGAGAGGTTTTCCCAATCTCTTTTCAACTTCGGTTATATAGCTCCACGCGTGCCTGAATGATATCCCCATGCTCTTTGCCGCCTTATTTATGGAACCGTGCTTTCTTATCCGCTTAAAGATCTCAGATTTTCCTTCACCAAAGATCTGCTTACCGTCCTTTTCGAGCCATATCTTAGATCTCACCTGCATAGGATTCATACTCCTTAGGCGTATTTATATTTATAAGCCCTTTGTCATCATCATCTATATTTATGTAATATGTCCCTCTCTTCTCCAGAAATTTGGATACGTTCAAGCGGCCGGCCAGTATCTCCTCTTTTACCGCAAATTCCAATCTTTTGCGGTATATGCCAAAAAGAGGCTCCGGACCGTTTGCGCTACGGGGGATAAAACAGTCGAAAGCGCTATCCGCGCTTTTACGTATGATTCTCTGTATCAATAGATCGTTGGCAAAAGGCATATCGCAGGCTATAACAAAGAGCCGGTCTCGATCCGAGGCGTTCAATGCTGTATACAAAGCCCCTAAAGGCCCCCTACCCGGAATAATATCTTTTACAACGGGTGTCTTATCTATAAAGAAGCCCTCTTCTTTATCGCTCACTATAAATATGCTCTCAAAGTAGGCTGACGCGTAGTCTCTGATAGTCTCAATAAAGGTCTTCCCTTTAAATTTCAGAAAGGCTTTACGGGTCCCCATCCGGCTGTTCTTTCCGCCGGCAAATATCGCGCAGGATATATCGTGCTTTTCGTTATGCATTTTTAGCATATCGCTATCTTTTAAAAAACCCCTATTTAACGAAGGGGGTTATCGGTTTCATACGGACTTTACAGCTCTTATTATAACTTTTTCTACCTGTTTTTTACATGCTTTTTTGTATCTTTTTTATTATTTGGATAGATGGTTACACTTTTTTTGCCGCACAGATTGAACAGCCGCTATTCTTCGTCTTTGCGAGGCACCGGAAAATTCGAGTGTGCCGAAGCCTGCCTGCCCGAAATATACTGGCAGGCCCGCCTGCCATTTAAAAGCTTTGGCGGGCAGGCAGGCAATCTCATTCGAGCTAGTTTGAGATTGCTTCGGTGCGCTAACTATATTACGGCACCTCGCAAAGACGAGTTATATATCTGCGCTCATCTGTGATGTAAGACTGTGACATAAAAATGATCGCGCTACTCTTCTTAAATCTTTTCGATCCTGACAGCGCATACCTTGGTCTCGGGTATCTTCGCTACGGGATCGAGCGCGGAGTTTGTAAGCACATTGGTGGGCGTCTCGGCAAAATGGAATGTCATCGATGTCAAACCTGTGGGGCAGGTCCCTGTTATCTTCACCTTCACTTTGATCCGGCCGCGCCTTGAGAGGACGCGTACCATATCCCCATCTTTTAAACCAAGTCTCCTGGCGTCTTTCGGGTTTATGTTTAAGAGTTCCTCATTATTTAGCGCATCGAGCCCAACAACTTTTCGTGTCATGGTGCTTGTGTGAAAATGGAATAGGCTCCGGTCCGTAGTAAAGATGAAGGGATACCTTTTATCCGGTTCTTCGGCCGGAGGCCTGTATTTGAGCGGCATGAATTTACCCTTGCCGTTTTTGGTCGCGAACTTTTTCGCATGTAAGAATTTCGTGCCCGGATCGTCGCCTGATGTGCAAGGCCACTGGAGCCCACTCTCCTTTATCCGCTCATAAGATATTCCCGCGTAGCTCGGCGTAAGAGAAGCGATCTCTTCCATTATCTCGCTGGCGCTCTTCAATTCAAAACCTCGCCCTCCCATCTTCCTTGCTATCCGGCATGTTATCTCCCAATCGGTCTTCGATTCGCCTATGGGCTCTATGGCCTTTCGCACCCTCTGAACCCTGCGCTCGGTATTTGTAAACGTCCCATCCTTCTCCGCGAATGTACACGCGGGAAGAACTACATCGGCCAATTTAGCCGTCTCTGAAAGGAATATATCCTGCACAACTATAAATTCAGCCCGCTTTATAGCCTCCTCTACGTGGTTTGCGTCCGCTTCACTCAGTACCGGGTTCTCCCCCACTATGTAAAGGGCTTTTATCTTCTTACTATGTACTGCATCAAAGATCTCAACATGCGTAAGGCCCGGTACGTCCGGTAAGCCCACGCCCCAGGCTTCTTCAAATTTCTTTCTGGCCTTAGGATCCGACACCTTCTGATATCCCGGATACACGTTCGGGAGCGCGCCCATATCGCATGCCCCCTGCACATTGTTCTGGCCGCGCAGGGGATTGACGCCTGATGAGACTTTGCCGACGTTCCCCGTAAGTAGCGCAAGGTTACTCGTCGCAAGTACATTATCGGTGCCATGGGTATGCTGCGTAAGTCCCATGGCGTAAAGAATAGAGGCGGGTTTGTTTGTCGCGTAGATCCTTGCAGCATCGGCAATCTTCTTCCACGGGACGCCTGTGATCTTCGTTACATATCTTGGAGTGAATCTCTTGAGAGATTCTTTAAATGGATCAAAATTTTCGCATCGTTCTTCAATGAATGCCTTATCCATAAGCCCATCGTCAAGTATAGCCCTCATCATTCCCATAAGAAGCGCCACATCCGATCCGCATCTTTGCTGCAAAAATATGTCCGCGTACCGGCACAGCTCTATCTCCTTGGGGTTTGCGACAATAAGTTTAGCGCCTTTCTCTGACGCGGTCCTGACCCTGAGTCCTATGACCGGATGCGCGGCTGTTGTATTGGTCCCGATGGCAAGGATGCACTTCGATCTAGTTATCTCCTCTATTGAGTTTGTCATGGCCCCGCTCCCGAAACTCTGTGCGAGCCCCGCAACGGTAGGCGAATGACAGAGCCTTGCGCAATGGTCGATATGGTTCGTTCCCATTACGACTCTTGCAAACTTTTGTATAATATAGTTCTCTTCGTTGGTACATTTGGCCGATGAGAAGGTCGCAAACTCTTCTCCTTTATAATGAGAGAATCTATCCGCGACGAAAGATATGGCTTCATCCCAGGAGGTCTCTACAAATTTGCCTTTTTTTTTAATAAGGGGCGTCTTTAAACGGTCCGGGTGGTTCACAAAGTCATAGCCGAACCTACCCTTTACACAAAGGCTTCCTCTATTAACAGGGCTCTCTTTGTCCGCGCGTACACTAACGGTCCTGTTTCCTTTAACTCCTAAATAGAAGCCGCACCCAACCCCGCAGTAAGGGCATGTTGTCTTTACTTCCCTCTCGGGCTCTTCAAAATGCTTGGGACGTAGAGCTCCTGTCGGGCACCTTACAGCACATTCGCCGCATGATTCGCACCGCGACTCGGTTATCGGGCTATTGCCAAAAGGCGCGATCTTCGTATCGTAACCCCTGCATATAAAATCTATACCGCTCACCCTCTGGACATCGCCGCAGGTTCTAACGCACCTGCCGCAGAGTATGCATTTATTCGGATCCCTTTCAAAGAAGGGATTTGATGAATCTACCGCAAGTCTTCTCGTAGGCTTCCTGAAACGTTTGAGGTCATCAACTGTTATGCCGATATGCTCTATTACTTTGCGAAATTCATCCGCTCCACCGGACGTAGCGGTAAAGGGATCCGCGCCATAGTTTACGAGCAGAAGTTCCATTGCGACCTTTCGGATCTTCTTAACTTCGGTAGAGTCCGTATCTACGACCATGCCATCCTCTACGGGAGTCTTGCAGGATATCGCGATCTGGCTTCCTTCAATTGCTACCATGCAAAGCCTACAGACTCCTACGGGTTCCAGATCCGGATGATAGCATAGGTGCGGAATATAGATACCATGCTCCAGGGCCGCTTCAAGTATCGTCGTCCCCTCGTTCGTGGCTATTCTTTTTCCATTGATCGTAACGGATACCATCACTCCACCTTTATTGCATTAAATCTGCAAACTTCTTTACATATTCCGCATCTTATGCACTTAAGACTATCTATATGGTGTGTCCTCTTCTTCTCTCCGGATATTACCTTCTCCGGGCAGAGTGCCTTACATACCCCGCATCCTGTACATGTCTCTTCAATAACAGAATAGGTAATAAGCGCTTTGCAGAATCTTGAGGGACATCGCTTTTCGTTTATATGCGCTTCATACTCATCGCGGAAATACCGGATAGTGGTAAGCACCGGGTTTGGCGCGGTCTGCCCGAGCCCGCAGAGTGAGCCCTTCTTGATCGTATCGCCAAGTTCGGTAAGTAAGTCTATATCCCCGGGCCTTCCCTTGCCTTTAGTAATATCTTCTAATATCTCTAGGAGTTGTTTAGTCCCCAGCCTGCAGGGAACACATTTGCCGCATGACTCCTTCTGGGTAAAATCGAGAAAGAAACGCGCAAAGTCCACCATGCATGTCTCCTCATCCATGACGACCATGCCACCGGAACCCATAATAGTGCCCGCATCCTTCAGTGAATCATAATCTACCTTCATGTCGAGTAGCTTCTCCGGAACGCAGCCGCCTGAAGGGCCGCCCGTCTGAACAGCTTTAAACTTTTTGTCTCCGAGAACTCCGCCTCCAATGTCGAATATTATCTCTCTTAGCGTTATCCCGAAGGGTACTTCGACAAGCCCTGTGTGTTTAATCTTGCCGACCAATGCAAATGTCTTCGTGCCCTTGCTCTTCTCGGTACCGAATTCTTTAAACCACTTAGCGCCGTTTCGCAAGATAAGTGTAACCTGCGCAAGTGTCTCCACGTTGTTTATGATCGTTGGCTTCCCCCACAATCCGCAGACCGCCGGAAACGGGGGCCTCGGCCGCGGCATACCGCGGCTTCCTTCAAGAGATGCTATTAAAGCGGTCTCCTCTCCGCAAACAAAAGCGCCGGCGCCCTCTTTTACCTTAATATCAAAATTGAAACCTGAGCCCAGGATATTCTTGCCCAGGAGCCCGTATTTCTTCGCCTGTTTTATGGCAGTCTGCAACCTTTCCAGGGCAAGCGGATATTCTGCCCGGCAATAGACATAGGCCTCATTTGCGCCAAGGGCAAATGCCGCTATGCCCATCCCTTCGACAATAGAGTGCGGGTCGCCTTCGATAAGTGACCTGTTCATAAACGCGCCCGGATCACCTTCATCCGCGTTACAGATAAGATACTTCTTGTCGGCTTTGGTATCTCTGGCGAACCGCCATTTCTTCCAGGTAGGGAATCCCGCTCCGCCCCGACCACGCAGACCCGACTCTTTTACGAGGTTTATGACATTCTCGTTTCCGATCGAAAGCGCCTTCTCTAAACCGGCATAGCCATCATTTGCGATGTAATGCATGATATTTGCCGGGTCTATGAATCCACAATTACGTAATGTCCTTCTTACCTGGCGTTTAAATAAATGGGTTTCAAAAAGTTTAGGGATACCGTCTACAGAGCCTTCGCCTACGGTACCGAGCGCATACTGCGGCATCGGATCCTTACCGGATAAATAAGCTTTGCTAAGTTCTTCTGCCCTCTTTGCGGTAATGTTACCATACCAGATCCCGGGTTTACCGGGTTTTTCGATACATACAACCGGCTCAATATAGCAGGTACCGATGCAACCCACTTCAATGATGTTGCATTTAATACTACGTTCCTTTGCGGTCTTCTTAAAGACATTTAAAGCATCTAGCGATCCCGCGGACCGGCCGCACGTAGCAGTGCCTACGAGAACCAGGGGTTTATTGCTTTTATGTAAAGCGTTCCATGCTCTTTCGGCTCTATTATTTAATCCTTTTAAATTCGCCTTCATCTCTTCTTTTGTTTCTTAGGTTTTGAGGAGAAGAATTCCTCTATTTTTTTAGGTGTCATCTTGGCCAAGACCTCATTGTTTACCATCATGCAAGGCGATAATGCGCAGGCCCCTATACACGCTACCGATTCAAGAGAATATTCCATGTCAGCGGTCGTCTCCCCTACATGTATACCTAGCCTCTTTTCAATATCTTCAAGTATCCTGGGCGCCCCGCGCACATAGCATGCTGTCCCCCGGCAGACTAAAATACGCTTCTTACCGCCAGGCATAAACCGAAACTGCGCGTAGAATGTCGCAACGGCATATACCCTGCTCTCCGGAACCTTTAGAAACTTGGCTATGAGCGCCATGGTATCGAGAGGCAGATACCCGAATTCGGACTGGACCTCCTGGAGGATGGGGATAAGTTCTTCTTTCTTCCCCCTGTAGGATGAAAGAATGGATTTAAGGCGTTTCTTCATTAAAGAATATTCCTATTGGCTTGGCTCATTACAAATATTTTTTCGTTGCTACCTTTATATAATTTTCAACATCGCATCTCTTGCGTCCAAATTAGTAGTACCATATAGATGGGAATAGTATTTTGACATTCGAATTATTGTTATATCTTATTTTCTCCAAATATCATCCCAGCGCCTCCCTCTGTCATCCCCGCGCAAGCGGGGATCCAGAAGTGTATCTTTCTAACGTGTTTGTCATTTCCGCCTGGATTCCCGCTTACGCGGGAATGACACAAAACTAAGTTAAGCAATAATGATATCATATCTATTATTATTTTTGCATCGCTATTTAGAATTTGTTGCGGGGTTGGCGTAAGGGTCCTTGTAAACTGCTCTTGAGAAGAGAAGCCCTATCTCATACAATACGACAAGCGGAATTGCCAGAAGACACTGCGTTACCACATCGGGCGGCGTAAATATAGCTGCCGCGATGAATATTATAACTATGGCATGTCGTCTCTTTTGGGACAAGAAACGCGGCGTAACCACTCCGATCTTCGTAAGAAAGAGACTGGCCAGAGGCAGTTCAAAAACGACTCCAAATACCAGGGTTAGTAGCCCTACGAAGGATATATATTTACTTACGCTTATCATAGGCACGATACTTTCGGTTGCAAACCCAAGAAGAAATTTCACCCCGATCGGCACAATAATATAGTAACCGAATGATGAGCCTATTATAAAGAATAGAAGTGAGACCGGGCCGAATAGCGCCGCGTATCTCTTTTCGTTCGGCTGTAACCCGTCCTGGATGAATCTCCATGTCTGATATATTATAACCGGGAGAGCCAGAAAGATGCCGCCCAAGAAAGCTATCTTAACCCGTGCGATAAAAGCTTCCTGGGGAGCTATGAATACCAGCTGCCCTACGGGTTTTATTAAACTATCGAATATCTTTTCAACAAAAATATAAACACAAGTCGCTCCTGCAATAACAGCAACAAGCGACTTAAAGACCCGTGCCCTTAGCTCATCCAGGTGACCAACAAGAGTAAGTTTCTTATCTTCCATGGGTTACTAATAGAACCTCTGCCTTTTTGATCCGCCCGCGGAATTCCCCAGACTTTAGTCCGGGGCTCCACTTAACCCTTCTTATCTTCCTTTGTAGCGTCCTCTATGTCGTCTTTTATCTCTTTACCCGCTTTTTTAAATTCCTTTATGGATTTTCCGAGCGCCCTGGCTATCTCGGGTAACCTCGATGCGCCGAAAAGAAGCAGGACAATAAGCAGAATGATGACAAGCTCACCCATGCCGAACTTAAACATCTTCCATCACCTCCTATTAAAAATTACAAATATAATTTCTAAAATTTTAAAATTATTTATTTAATAATGCTTCTACTTTCGAGATCAGCTCCTCGGGTTTGAGAGGCTTGTCAGCATACGCATCTACAGGCAGCCATGCTTCGTCCCCTGCTTCAGATTTAAAATCGAATCCCGTCTTGCCCGCTATGGCGGTCAACATGAGGATGGGAATGCTTTTACACTTCTCGTCACCCTTGATCTCTCTTGCGGCCCCGAATCCGCTGTCACCCGTTTCCATCATGACATCGAGGATTATAAGATCCGGCAATTCCGCCTTTGCCTTCTTGATCCCTTCTGCTGCGCTACCGGCAATGATTACCCCGTATCCTTTGGACTCCAGGACCACCTTCATTGATTCAACTATATCCACATCATCGTCAATTATAAGAATATTGGCCTTACTCATCGCGATATACCTCCTCTTCTTTTAGACATCACCTTTCAATTTATACATTATAATCGCAATACCAGGTTATATCAATGCTAATTAGTTTTTTAGAATATGCTCTATTTGAATAGATTATTTACGCTTTTTATAATCGCACATATTGGCATAGACTTTCGTAAGTAGAGAGTAGCAAGTAGAGAGTAGAGAGAGCCTTTCTTGCTACTTGCTACTCTCTACTCGCTACTTGCTCCATCTGTGCTCATCTGCGTCTTCCATCTGTGCTCATCCGCGAGAATGAATGTTCACTAAGCAGTCGTCAGAATTTGATATTGAGGTCGGACTGGAATATGTGTCCCCAATCATCGTTATCGATCGGGTCAGTCCCCCTTGTCTTGTCCCTGAAGGCATAGTAATCGAATTCCAGCCACACATTCTTGGCAAGACCGAAGGCAAATATGACTTCGTGCCCGTAACCTTCGGATCTACCTCTAAAAGCATCCGCATCCGGGAATTGTTCGGGAAAAGCATTTCTATCGAGCCTTCTGAAACTGTAGACGCTACGCCAGTCTCCGAATTTCTTATACTCATTTTTGCCGAGTTTGATACCGAGCTGATACCCTTGCTCTTTATCATAACCGCTCGGTTCTGTATTAATAATATAATCCCCGAAGAATGCAACCGGAACGGCAAGGGGCCCCGGCATAATACCTTCTAACGTGTGGAATGTTAGATCTCCGCTCACTTCTATAACATTATAACCATGGAGATAGCTTCCTTCCGCGTTTCTATCGGCCGCGGCAGGAACCAGTACAGTAGATTTTGAGTTCTTTATGTGCCCGAAACCGAGAAGACCGAAATACCCTTTCGCATCCACATGTTCGCCAAGCGATGTTCCGAGCCCGACTTGAGCGGCGCCCAGCCATGAATTCTTTCTGTCAACGGCCAGATCATCCAGTAAGAATCCGCCCGCATTTATCATAAGATCGAGCGGCATATCGCCATCTTCAAGAAGGCGATATCTTATATTGGTTGAGGCCCCCTCAAAATTGAGATCGCTATCCCATATAAGGTCACCCGGATGGTATAAAGGGTTCTTATATTTACCGCCTGTGAAGTTTACCCATTCATAAGGCTTCCAGTCAATATATGCCATATCGAGATCGAAGGCCTTAATTGAAAAGACTCTTTGCAGATCCTGATTCCGAGACCTGCCTGACGTGTCGGTCGCTGCGCCTGTAGCGATCCCTATGCCGCCTCTAACTGTGTCCGTTATCTCGGCTTCCAGCCCGGCTCTGGCCCTTATCCTCTGCCTGAATGTATATGGTGTGTCGCCCGATTCACGTGGCCTCTGATAGTCGCTTCTAAGTCTCACATCACCTTTGATCTTTATCCTCTCGGCCCATGAAAATTTCTTTGTCTGCCGCTTTAGATCTTCCGTATCAGGCAATCCCGCTTTTATCTTCTCCGCTTCCTTTGTAAGCTCATCGACCTCGCTTTGCGTAACTACGCCCTTCTTCAAAAGGAGCATTAAGATAAGCTCGCTTGTTTCGTCCGCAAATATATTCTGAACGAATGAAAGAGAGATCCCCAAAGTTAAGATCATCATTAAGGTACCTTTAACTGCGCGCACTTGTCCTCCTTACTTTTTTATCTTTCCGTAAATTGCCGAATCCCCTCTTCAAAAGAAAACCGGTTAACGCAATAAGACTCTCTTTATAAGTAGAATCGGGAAGAATATCCAGCCTCTTCCTCGCCCGCCTTAAATAGTGGCTAACGGTATCTTCGGTTTTACGGGCAGCGTCTGTTTCGAAGAGCGTAGATCTTATTTTTAATAATACCTTTTTGTCTCTTCGCAAAGAGAGCAGTCTCCTTAAATCCTTTCTTTCATTTGCGGGGACCGCTTCCAGCAGATTGAGCACGGGCAAGGTCATCTCGCCCACATTCAAGTCCTGTCCCGGTTTCTTCCCGAGGCTCTTTTCATCTCCCACGAGATCCAGAAAGTCATCCACGATCTGAAACGCAATGCCAAAATTGATCCCGTACTCCTTTAAGGCATTAAAGAAAGATAAAGGCCCTTTCGAAATCAAGGCCCCGGTCTGACAGGACGCGGCAAATAGGCTGGCCGTCTTCTTCTTCACGATAATAATGTAGCGTTCTTTTAAAAGATCGAGGTTCTCCCGTTCGCATACCTGAATGAGCTCGCCTTCGCACATCTCTTTTGTTGCGCAGCTTACGCAATGAATAATATCGGCATTCCCGCATTCAGAGATGAGTTCAAAAGCCACGGAATAGAGATAATCTCCGAGCGCAATGGCAATGTCTTTACCGCGCGTTGAATTGATAGTCGGCTTATTGTGCCTGAGGTGTGAGTGATCGATCACGTCGTCGTGCAGAAGAGAGGCCATGTGTATAAGTTCCACACACGCCGCTATCCTTGTCAGCTGATGGTTGACTGTTGTAGGTTCACCGTTCAACGTGGCTTTTGCCGAGAGTATGGTGAGGGCCGGTCTAATTCTCTTACCGGGTGATGCCAAAAGAAAGGTTCCCAAATCGTAAATGGATCCCGGTCTCGATTTCCTAAACGGATGCCTTATAAGAGAGTTGACCTTTCCCAGTTCCCGCGCTATAGGTTCATAGATTGTTTTAAGTTCATTCATAAAAGATCCTATAATATCTTATCCATTAACATGCCGATACAGAGCAGTAACCCTACAAGCGAATGTATGCCTATTGTTGCCGCATTTGCGGGAAGCAGCTCATCGATCTTGCTGAACTTCTCCTTAGAGACTCTATAGGCCTTGAGCGCCAGGGGTAGAGTTAAGAAGGTAATAAGGCAAAGGGGCGGTAGCGCCTTGATGTAGACCAGTGAAACAATAAGCAGATATACCAGCCCGAGTAAAAAATGATATACAATAATAGCCTTCTTCTTGCCCAGGATCACAACGAGCGTCTCCTTATTTACCTTCTTGTCGCCGAAGTAGTCGGGGAACTCATTTATTAAAACGATTAACGCCACCAGGATGCCTATGGGAGCTGAAACGAGAAAGATATTAAGAGGCAGGTTTTGCGCCTGAACATAATAAGAACCTATCACGATTACGGGCCCAAAACCTACGCCAACCGCCAGTTCACCCAGTCCCCCGTAACCTATGCGTACCGGTTCTGCGGTATAGAAGAGACCCAAAAATACCCCTATTATACCTATAATAAGGATAGCGTTACCCGAAGATACATGATTCAGGTAAAGACCTATGGCTCCACCAAAAATTATAAAAGCTAAGGCAGCGTATAGAATGCTTTTAGAAGAGATCGCGCCTTCCTGTATTACCCTGCTTCCCCCGCTAAAAGGAGTGGGATTTGAATTCGCCTTATCGCAACCGGAAGTGTGATCAAAATAGTCGTTCGAGAGGTTTGTGCCGCCGTGGATAAATACTATCCCGGACAGGGTTAGCCAGAATTTGGGCCACGAGAAATATCCTGTATGGTGCCAGGCCGCAACAGAACCGAGCATAACAGGTATTATGCTGGCCGTAAAGAACGGCGCGCGTATGGCCCTGATCCAAACTTTTATTCTATCCGGTTTCATATGTGTCTTCTTTCGTCTTTGCGAGGCACCGTAAAATTCGAACGTGCCGAAGCCTGCCTGCCCGAAATATACTGGCAGGCAGGCAATCTCACCTGAGCTAGTCTGAGATTGCGTCGGTGCGCTCGGCATGTTACGGCACCGCGCAAAGACGAGTAATTGCGAATCGTCCTTCGTCCATCGTCCCTCGTCTATCGTAGCTTAACATCTGCAGCTATAACGACGGCACCTCGCAAAGACGAGTCGTGTATCTGTGTATCAGAATTTGTCGTAATAAATCGCGCTTACGTTAACCCCTTCCGAAGTGAGAATGCCGATCGCCGCGTCGATCATTGGCGGCGGACCGCAGAGGTAGGCTTCCTGGTTCTTGCTATACTTAAGGTGCTTCTGCATAACTTCGGTGATCAATCCAACTTCGCCCTGCCAGTTATCCTCCGGCACAGGTTCCGACAGAGCCGGTACAAATTTAAAGTTGCTATACTCTTTCTCGAGCCTCTCCAGCTCCTCCGTCTGGAAGAGATCTTTTTTCCGGCGCGCGCCAAAGAAGTAGATTATGTTTCTCTTGGAGCCCTTTTCAAACAGATGGTTAAGTATGGATATTATCGGCGCCATGCCACAACCCCCGCCAACGCATATTATGTCCTTCTCCGATTCCTCCTTAAGAAAGAAGTCCCCGTAAGGCCCGGTAAGATATATCTCGTCGCCTTCTTCCAATGATTCGTGCATGAATGTCGAGCATAACCCGCCTGGCACCAGCCTTATCATAAGTTCCACTCTATCTGTAGCGCTCGGTTTTGAAGCAACTGAATAGGCTCTGAACTCTGTTGTATCCGGAATACAGAACTGGACATACTGACCCGGTTTAAATACTATCCCTTTGGGCAGAAGAAGCTTAAATATGAATAGCTTGATATCATGCGTAAGATCTTCGATCTTTTCTATAACGGCCTTGTATTGTTGCGCAGCTAAGAGATCCGCCGGTATCGATAGCTCTATGTCATTCTTTACCTTTACCTGGCAGGCGAGCCTCACGAAATGGAGAATATCCTGCTTCGAAAGATACGGGGTCTCCGTAGGGAGAACCGGGCCCCCGCCCTCTAAAACCTTCAGCTTGCAATATCCGCAGGTTCCTTTACCCCCGCACGCGGATGGGATGAATATCTTATTATCCATGAGATACGAGAGAAGCGTATTTCCCCCGTCTACAATAAGCTCCTTATCCTTGTTTATCAGCACCTTGCATTCGCCATAGTTCGCTATATATTTATCCGCGAATGCCAGAAGCGCCGCTAAGACCGCAGATATCGAAGCCATTACTATTATAGGAGTAGTATAACTCATACTCTAGTCTCGTAAGCATGGGGATAAATTAATTTCATCCCAGTCTTTTCCCACATGTCATCCCCGCGGAAGCGGGGATCCAGGCGAGGGTTTCGTCTGGATTCCCGCTTGCGCGGGAATGACAATTACATTCCAATAGCATATCAATGCATTTCCATGTATTTCGATCGTATGTCAATCATATCTTCGAATCGTCCTTCGTCCATCGTAGGCTTGCTATCATATTCGAGTCTGTCACTGTATCCCCACCATTCCGGCAAAACCCATGAACGCAAGCGCCATGATACCGGCAATTATCATCGTTATCCCGGGACCTTTAAGCGCCCGCGGAACATCCGCAAAAAGAAGTTTGTTCCTTATCCCCGACATCGCGATTATAGCGATCATCCAGCCAACGCCGCTTCCAAAAGCAAATACGACGCTCTCTACGTATGAGTACTTCCTGAGTATCATAAAAAGGGAGAGTCCCAATATAGCGCAATTTACCGTTATGAGCGGCAGAAATACCCCGAGTGTCACCTGCAGAACGGGCAGGAACCTCTCGGTCACCATTTCAACAAATTGCACTAATGCGGCGATCGTTACTATGAACAGGACGTAATATAAGAATTCTACCTGTAGCGGTATTAATATTTTATAATATATCGGCCAGTTTATCGCAGCGGTTATCGTCATAACAAATATAACCGCCACACCCATCCCAAAGGCAGTCTTGATGCTCCTGGACACAGAGATAAAAGGACACATGCCCAGGAAATACGTGAGGGCTATATTATGCGTAAATAACGTTGCAAAGAATATTACGAATAGACTCATTTAGCTCACCACTTGTTACCAAAGTTCATCTTCACCCGTCTTTGCGAGGCACCGTAAAATTCGAACGTGCCGAAGCCAGCCTGCATACTGCAGGTAGGCAGGCAATCTCACGCTTACCTCGTCTTTGCGAGGCACCGTAAAATTCGAGTGTGCCGAAGCCTGCCTGCCCGAAATATACTGGCAGGCAGGCAATCTCA
>JBDRHE010000053.1:0-2507 GCA_043817155.1 Candidatus Omnitrophota bacterium
AGGTGCTGGTAAAACAGTTCAGAGCCTTGATAAAAAATGTCCGCAGCATGCTGGCGGAGCTGGGCATAGAATCAGGCGATATACCCGGTAATCTTTCGAATGATGATATACTTGAAGCCGCCAATAAGTTGATACGGCGCAGGTCCAACGAGTCGCTATTATATTTAAAGGTCTTAAAGGCCCCCGACAGCATACTTCAAAAGATAGATGAAAATGTTAAGAGTCTTTTAGCGGACACTTCTTTCTATCGAGAGGCCACAAACAGATGGGTCATAGAGGAGGCGGGGATCTTCGAGGGGATACAGGAGAGTATATTAGCGGAAGAGGTTATGAAGAATGAGTCTTTAAAAGAACGCTTTCAAGCATTAAGCGCCGGTTATAAGCTTACCGGGAAGGAGTCTTTTGTGGAGAAGAGGCCCTTTGAGGGAGGAGAAACGCCGGTAATACCTCCCTGGTCTTCATCCGCCGCTTCCGGAGAGGCTGTCAAAGCGGGTAAGACAGAGACTTACTCCGCCGGAGGCGTTTCTTCAGAGGAGGGAGTTATGCCTGCGTCCAGTACGATTTCGGCAGGCGTTGTTATGCGATTAGCCGATCCGACATTTAAGGCAAGATACGCCTACCGAAGCGCTTCCAAGGAGATGTTCAACGCGTATGTCAGGGCGGCAAAGAGCGATCAAATGATAGAGGCCGAGAGAGCGCAAATCGATAAAAAATTGATAGAATCCGAACTGGAGGAAGCTAAGATAAGATTGCGCCTGGCGATAGAATTGAAAAATCTCCGCGATCGCCAATATGATGATGAAAGCGTAAGGATAGACGCAGGCGAAAAAGATCTTGAAGCGCACAATAACGCGATCAAGGCGCAGAATGATGTTGAGGACCTTACGCGGAAGCTCACCATGATACAGCTCAAAGACGTTACGAGAAAAGAATCCCTTGCATATGAGATAGATCCCTCTGCGGAAATAGACAAGCTCATGAAGACACTGGAGATAATGGATAGGGTGGTTGACATAGCCGCTTCAGGAGAGCCATATGACATATCTCTGACCGGAGAGAAGAATGTACAGAATAAGAGCTGGTGGATAGGCCTGCAGCTGCCTCTCCCCATCTGGTTTACAAGTAAATGGGCCGCCAAAAAGATCAATGTCAAACAAGCGAAAGAAGATCAGCAGTTAGAGCTGGCCAAAGCGGCAAATGTAGTAATAGGGTGGATAAATGAGGACCTGAAAAACACTAAAGACGTCGCATCCGCTAAGGAGAATGTAAAGGGTTGGGAGAAGAGGATAGAGAAGGTCACCATGGAATTGGGCAGGCTGAAAGAGAAGAACTCGCGAAAAGATATTATTCTTCGCGCTGAGATGGACATTGCCAGAGACAGAATGGCCCTGCGTAATGCCCAGGGGATATTAAAAAAAGCCGAGCTCGCGAAAGAAAGATCAGGTAATATCCTGGCGGCGCTGGAAAGATCGCTTAAGACAACAGACGATCTTCTCATGGAATCGCCATCCGTTACCGGATTAAAAGAGTTTGCGGCAAAAATATTGAGTCAAAGCCGCGAAGGCGGCAAAATCCGGCTTACATGGGAAAAATTTAAAGAGACGGCGGAAAAAAATGCCATCGCTATTAAGATAGCCGATACCGAAAAAGAGAAGAGCGAGTTGGAGCTGACGAAGAAAAAACTGACAGCCCGTTTACCGCACCTGTATCTTGTCGCCCTTTACGGGGGAACCGGCGCCGAAAACGGCGCTTTCCGCTACGGGCTTACAGCCTATACCGATCCTTCAAGATGGTTTGAGATCACTAACCCAGCTATGAAAGAGGCCAGGCTTGAAGATATGATAAAGCAGTTGGATGGCGACAAGGAAAGGCTTAACGTCAGGCTGAATATAGACGGTATATACGGGGCCTACAGGGTCGCGCTTGTGAAGGCGGAGTCCCTGAAGTCACTGCTTCAAAAAATGGCGGAGCAGAGATCGCGTATGGAGGCCTTTGCCAGGGTCAACCCGGAAACAGGCGATGAGGCGGTCAATAGATACGATGCCCTTATAGCGGATACGGAAAAGATGCTGAGGGACACAACGGCGCAGATCGACGGGCTTAAGATAGATATGATGAATACTCTGCAGAGCGTGGGTGATATAGATTTTGTGGACGATGCCGGTAAATCTGTAGAATTGTCTCAAATGGAGAAGACCGCGGTAGACTTTGAAACTCTCTGGCCCCAGATAGAGTCCGGGCACCCCGACATAAAGGCGCTGAAGATAAGAATAGATAAGGAAGAAGTCTCCGCCAGAGCCGTATTGCGCGACAACTGGTGGACGGATCTTCCGGTTTCGCTCTCAAATAGCGAAGGATTTACGCCCGTGCTGAATGTAGTTTTAAATGTCAGGCTGAATCCGAGCTACTGGGAAAATAATGCGGAAAAGATCAGGGTGAAGGAGGTAAGGGAAGAGCTGAGCAAGAACCTGTCTGTATTAAGACGGAGGATAGACGACCTTATATCG
>JBDRHE010000054.1:0-3222 GCA_043817155.1 Candidatus Omnitrophota bacterium
CCCAGCGGCTGCTGCGTGACCAGCGAATAAGGCCCTATGGAACGGGCGTGCATCTTATCGTCTACGAGATGCGCCAGCTTCATCATATATATGTAGCCGACTGTTACTTTCTGATTAAAAGGTTCGCCGGTTAATCCGTCAAATAGTCTTATCTTGCCTTCCTGAGGAAGTTTTGCATTGTTAAGGCATTGCTTTATTTCTTCTTCTTTTGCCCCGTCAAAAATAGGGGTATCTACTTTATAACCCATAACCTTTGCGGCCCACCCAAGATGAGTCTCCAGTATCTGGCCTACGTTCATTCTTGAAGGAACTCCCAGGGGATTTAAAACTATCTCTACAGGAGTCCCGTCCTCGGTAAAAGGCATGTCTTCTTCGGGGAGAATCTTTGCGATAACGCCTTTGTTTCCGTGCCTGCCGGCCATCTTGTCTCCGACAGAAAGTTTTTTCTTGCTGGCTATATATACAACTACCCTTTTTAAAACGCCTGCGGGCAGTTCGTCTCCTCTTTTGAGCTTATCAACCTCGTGCTCTTCCTCGTAAAGAATCTCCTCCAGCTGATCATTGTAAACCATTAATGTGCGCCTCGTTTCAGATTCCAGTTCAATGTCAGATTCTATTTTCATGCTGGAGATGTCGCATTTTTCAAATTTAGAAATATCTTTCTTTCTTATCGGCCTGCCTTCAGCTATGAGAGTGGACCCTGTTTCATCGGACAATAAAGGCGCGGAAAGTTTCACTCCTGAAAGAAGTTTAAACAGCCTTTCTTCTCTCTCTGTCTTTACATTATCAACTCTCTTCTCGTATTCCTCCCTGATCCTGTCTATCTCTTTATTCTCCGCATTAATCTCTTCTTTTGTTTTTGACTTAGGCCCTTTTCTTGAAAATATTTTGGTATCTACCACAATACCCTCTACGCCCGAAGGCACCGTGAGAGAAGCGTCTCTGACGTCACCTGCTTTTTCTCCGAAAATAGCCCTTAGTAACTTTTCTTCGGGAGAGAGCTCTGTCTCGCTCTTAGGCGCGACCTTTCCGACCAGGATATCTCCAGGACCGATCTCCGCGCCCACCCTTATCAGGCCATCCTCGCCTAAATTCTTAAGCGCCTCTTCGCTGACATTGGGTATGTCGCGCGTGATCTCCTCGTTTCCTAGCCTGGTCTCTCTCGATTCTATCTCGAACTCTTCTATATGCACGGACGTGTACACGTCGCCCTTTAAAAACCTTTCGCTTACAAGTATGGCGTCTTCAAAATTATAACCGCGCCACGGCATGAAAGCCACGAGAACATTTTTCCCCAGCGCCAGATCTCCCTTGTCCGTAGCAGGTCCGTCAGCTATAACGTCTCCTGTCTTTACCTTATCTCCGATATTAACAGCAGGCCTCTGGTTTACGCTTGTATTGGCATTGCTTCTTGAAAATTTTCTTAATTTATAAACAATGCTGTTGTTTACAATTATTTCGTCGGATTGAACGCTTGTGATCTTGCCGTCAGACTTTGCCGCCACTACCGCGCCGGAGTCCATCGCAACCTTGCGCTCCATCCCAGTGCCCACAAGAGGGCTTTCTGTGAATAAGAGCGGCACTGCCTGGCGCTGCATGTTTGAACCCATGAGAGCCCTGTTGGCGTCATCGTGCTCTAAGAAAGGTATTAAGCCTGCCGCGATACTCACGAGCTGCTTGGGAGACACGTCAATGTAATCTATCTTGCTTGGCTGAACGAGCGGAAAATCTCCTTTATATCTGCACGAGACTCTGTCGTCTGTAAAATTCCCGTCTTTATCTACCTTTGCGTTTGCCTGAGCCACTACGTATTTATCTTCGATGTCGGCCGTTAAATATTCAATTCTATTTGTAACTCTTCCGTTTTCAACTTTTCTGTAAGGCGTCTCTATAAAACCTAATTTATTTATTCTCGCGTAAGTGCTTAAAGAAGCTATAAGGCCTATGTTCGGGCCTTCAGGGGTTTCTATGGGGCATATCCTTCCATAATGCGAATGATGCACGTCTCTCACTTCAAAACCCGCTCTTTCCCTGGATAGCCCGCCTGGGCCTAAAGCGCTTAATCTTCTCTTGTGAGTCATCTCAGCCAGAGGGTTTGTCTGGTCCATGAACTGTGAAAGCTGGCTTCTCCCGAAGAAATCCTTTATGACGCTTGAAACAACCTTGGAATTTATAAGGTGATACGGCATCATCGTATCAATATCGTATATGGCCATTCTGTCTTTGCAGAAACGCTCCATTCTCGAGAGGCCTATCCTGAATTGTTCTGAAAGAAGTTCTCCGACAGTCCTGACCCTGCGGTTTCCAAGATGGTCTATGTCGTCTACCGCGCCTTCGCCGTTCTTCAGGTCTAACAAATATTTGACTACGTTTACTATTGTTTCTTTGTCCAAAATTTTCTTATCCAAAGAAACATTCATGTCTAATTTTCTATTTAATATATAACGGCCTACTTTATCCAGGTCGTATCTGCGCTTATCGAAGAATAATTTATCCAGGAAATTCTTCGCGCTTTCAAACGTGAGCGGATCTCCTGGTCTGAGTTTTTTATAAATATCGAGAAGGGCTTCTTCTCTCGTCTTGGTATGATCTCTTTCGAGCGTATTGGTGATTTCCTGCACCGTGTCTCTGAATACTTCTAAATAACGCACCCCGCTGTCCCAGAGCTTTTCTATGACCTGTTCGTCTAATTTACCATTGCCTGCCAAGAGCACTTCTCCGGTCTCCGGATGTTTTACATCTCTTACCGCCACCCTGCCGTCGTATTTCAGGAGAGACGCTTTTCTGAGAGGCCTGACCCTTTCCACTCCGGTAAAAAGCTTCATTATCTCTTCATTCGTCTCGTAACCAAGCGTCCTGAGAAAAATAGTAGCTAAAACTTTTTTGCGCCTATCTATAAATACGTAAAGTACGTCGTTTGCGTCAAATTCAAACTCTAACCACGACCCTCTGGAAGGTATGATCCTGCCGGAATACAGCCTCTTGCCGGATGCATGCATGGTCTCTTCAAAAGATACGCCGGGAGACCTGTGAAGCTGGCTGACCACAACCCTCTCGTCTCCGTTTATGATAAAAGTGCCAGTATCTGTCATTAGAGGCAAATCGCCAAGATAAACCTCTTGCTCTTTTGTATCCTTCTTGGATTTAAGCCTTATTTTTATCTTTAGAGGGGCTGCGTAGCTTACCGCTCTTTTCTGGCACTCTAGCTTGTCATACTTCGGC
>JBDRHE010000055.1:0-33118 GCA_043817155.1 Candidatus Omnitrophota bacterium
TGAAGTGGATAAGATACTGCGCTCATTCATAGGGAAAGCAAAGGCGCGCGGATACGATATAAACATAAAAGAGATAGATGATAATTTAAGAGGCCTTATCGTAGGGAGCATAAACAGGGTGTTAGCAAAAATAGGGACAGCTCCCGTTTTTTCTAGAGAAGAAGAAGAAAAAACGGGAGCTGTCCCTATTTTTGAAGAAGAACCGGTGGGAGTAGCGCAGGTTCCAAGAAAAGTTGAAGCTGAAGCAGAAGAGGTTGTGACAGAATTGTCTAAAGAACCTGTTCCTCAAGAAGAGGTGCATGAGAAAGCGGCAATTGAAAAAACAGGCCTTATCATTACAGGAGCTGTCGCGGCATTTTCCGCGTTATTCAGTGGCATATCCTTATACTACTCATGGAATATTTTTGGAGTAGGGTTCTTCTTTGGATTGCTGATGCTGGTGTCAATAATATACGCAGGCTTAAACTGGTTCGTAGCATACAAGATAAGAGACGTTATAAACGGAAGACAAGGGCCTATAGCCGAGACGCGAACCCGTCCGGACGGCTCGAAATACATGTGGTTCCATCCGGCATTAAGCCACCTGCCAAGATTCGCGCAAAAGTGGGTCATATTGCACGAAAGAGCGCACATGGCCGGGTACCGCAAAATTACCGCTTACGCGCTACCTATTATCGGATGGTTCCAGGGACCGAAGCTTTATCCGGACGATATTATAGCACAAGCGCAGTCGCTCGATATTTCTCCCGTGGAGGCAGCCTCACGGAAGGCCAGAGAGACAATACATAAAAACCTGGGACATCTCCATGATCCCGATTTTAGAGCTATACGCGAACACGCTGATAAAGTGTTAGCCGGTGAAATACCGATGAGTCCCATGGAATGCGAAGAGCTGATGATAAAGTATCAAAGTTACCTCGAAGGCGCGCCGGAGCAGAAGAAAAATAGCGCCAAATTCGGCATGCAGGATGATGAGAGGCTCGCGTATTTCTCAATGGAATATGGTCTGACACATGAGATGAATATCTATGGCGGAGGGCTGGGAATACTTTCCGGCGGCCATGTACGGGAGGCAAGCGACAGATACTCTCATGGCACGTTCATAGGGGTTGGTCTTGCGTGGCGTAATGGGTATTTCAAGCAGGACATAGAAAAGAACGGAGAGCAGGTAGAATATTACCCGGCGGTTCCGTTCGAGAAATACGGGGAGATCGTAAAAAGAGACGAAGAGACGGTGCTTGTCAGCGTTGAGTTGCCGCGCAAAGGCACTGTGTATGCCCAGGCATGGAAGCTAAAAGTGGGAAGAAGCGAACTCTATCTTCTCGACACCGATATATCCGAAAACGGCCCGGAAGGAACGGAGATAAGAAATCTTACGCACAATCTTTATGCTGACAACGAAACACGAGTCTGGAGGTTTGAACAGGAGTTTCTTCTCGGCATAGGAGGGATGCGACTTATAGAAAAACTGGGATTAAAGCCTGCGGCGGTTCATCTTAACGAGGGCCACGCGGCATTCGCGGGGATAGAGTTTTTAAGAAAAGAGATTCACAGAAGAGCGGAAGCTCTGGGGTTTTCTTTTGACGAAGCCCAAAGGATCAGGAACGAAGAACCTGAAAGAGCGGAAGCATTAGGAATAAGTCTCGCGCGGATTGTAGCAGATGTCAAAACAAGGATAGGATTTACCTCACACACGCCGATACCCTCCGGCAACGAAGAGTTCATACCCGAAACCTTTAATTACTATTTCGGACACTATTGCGATCAGCCCGGCCTCGGGAACGATTTCTTAAGAGAACTGAACGATCTGGCGGTCAAGCCGAGTAAAGTCGCCAACAAACCCATGGCAAACCTTTCGAAATTGGCATTGGGACTCTCTTCTTACGCAAACGGCGTGAGCCGAAAGCACGGTGAAGTGTCGCGGGAACTATATGGCGATACAAGTATAGGACATATAACAAACGGAATTCATAGATACTTCTGGCAATCACCGGTACTATGGGAGCTTCTGGAGGAGAAGTGTAAAAAGCTGCAGAGAGAAAGGGCGCTTCCGAGGAAACCCCTTGGCGAATTAAACCGTGAAGAGCTTTCGACCCTGATAACGAGCATTACGAATGGGGAGATATTGCGGGCGCGTAAAAGGATGAAAGAAGAATCCGCCGCGCGCCTCAGAGAATTGTGCCAAAAGAGGATGGAGGACGACCGGGAAAATAATATTGGCCTCATCGCCGAAGAGATGTCGAAAAAGGCAAAAAGGCATGTAAGCGAGGATGAGGCGAGAACGCGTCTTGCGGACTTGAGTGATCTGAAGAGAATAAGGGGAGATGATGATACCTTTACTATTGTTGTCGCGAGAAGATTCGCTCCGTACAAAAGGATGGGCATGATACTGGGAATACTCGAGGATTTGCGGCGCGAGGTCGATAGGATCAGAAAAGAGTCAGGCCGCAGTGACTTTAAAATACAGATAATATTTGCGGGCAAGAGCCACTTTATCGATGAAAAAGGAAAGGCGATCATAAGAGAAGTTTTTAACGTGGCCCGGTCCAACGAGGACGTATTCTTCATACCCGGTTATAACATAGAACTCGCGAAAGAATTAACGCAGATCGCGGATGTGTGGCACAACAATCCGATATCGCCGCTCGAGGCGAGCGGAACAAGCGGCATGAAAGGAGCGGCTAATGGCGTGCAGAGCGTATCGACTCCTGATGGTTGGGTGCTGGAGGCGGATCCGGAAAGTACTGTCTATTTAGTCGGAAAAAGGCTATACGATGAAGGGGTGTATGACAATTTGCACGGCATGGCCAGGACGACAGGTGAAGAGAAGGAGGCATATGAGAACGCATTGAGGAAAATTACGGAAAGGGAACAGGAAGAGATGAAAGCGGTCTATACCGGACCGTGGAGAGACAGGCTCACCGACCACGAAAAAGGCATACTTGATATTTACGTGAATCACCCTGACAGATGGGCGGAGAGAACGAAAGGTACCATACTTGACTGCATGGCAAACTTCACTACCACACGCTTCTTGAGGGAATACGAGGAGAAGATGTATATTCCGCGTGTGCGAGAGGGCAGGGTAAGAGATGCGGAACGGGATTTGCAAGAAGCGCCTGAACCCCCGCCGCCTCCCACAACCCCCGCCACCCTCTCCATCGTAGCCCGATTATTTAAGCTAATAGGCGTTCGGTATCATCCCTTACTTCACGCCTGGCATGTAGAAGAACTCCTCAAGGTAGGGCTGCCATTCCTGGCTAAGTGGATATTCAACCTGGATGACGCGACCTTTAGCGGAGTATTGATAGGAGCAGGTGTAGTGTTTACGCTCTTACATCTATTAAATGAGCGACCTGACCTCCGACCGTCATTGCGAGGGCGTGAAGCGCCCGAAGCAATCTCAGACGAAGAGATTGCTTCGCTCCCTTCCCCTTACGGGGAGGCTTCGCACTCGGTCGCTCGCAAAGACAAAGAGAGTATCCCCACCTGGGCGCTTAGACTCACCCTCGCGCCCTTCTTTGCCACAGTGGCAGGATACTTCATCTCAACAGTCTTCATAGCCAACCCATGCGCCGCGATTCTTTTCAGCATGGGAGCGCACTTAATCATCAATACAGCGGTCTTCTTCTTAAATGCGCGCAGTAGACAGAAGAAAGAGAACCTCACCTGGAAAGGGGCCATGAAAAGAGAACTCTCCGAGCCATCTATGAGGCCGCTTGGGTATGGGATGGCGGCAATGAGACGAAGGAAGAAAGATGAAATATGGAGGGAGCGGACGCAAAAAGCGGAGGAGAGGATACGACAAACGCAAAAGCGGCGTAAAAGAGAAGAAAAACAACCCGCGAAAAGACTACCTTACTTCAGGGAAGAAGGTGAGATAAGAACACTTTTCGGACCACATTATGTAGGATTTAACAAAAGAGAAAGAGAGCTTATAACTGAATTTTTCAATATCAAGGGATTCGAGAAAGTCGCAGAGATGAGAATGGATGTTATAAAAGGCGGAGGAACCTGGAGGCCGTTCTTTTTGACATTGAGGGTTGCGAGATATTTACGGGACAACATGGAAGCGCGTATCGATGAATTCGAAGCCCGGAGAACATATCTCGAACAGGCAATACAGCAGGTTGATATAGCGGTGTCGTTTCGTGAAGGTAAAAGGGCGCGAAGATGTTTTGTTGAGGTAAAAGGAGGGGAAGGCGAGGGGAGATCCGTAAACTACATAAGTAATTTATTCAGACAGGACAGGAGCAGAACTCAAACGAGCCAGGGGGAAAGATATATCATGCTGGCAAAAAAGATGGGAGGAAATAACATATGTATTCTGGCATTCAACAATCCAGGCGAAGGAGATACTAATGAACTTATACCTATAATCCGCTGGATGGATAGAAAGATGGAAGGTGAGGAAGCTGAAGGAAATGCTAGAAAACAGAAAATATGGGCAATGCAAAAGAGACTGGTAAGAAGAAGAAGCGCGGAAAGTTTTTTTGTATTGAACCTTGACGACAACTGGCCACGTCCCGGCACAGCAGGCCACGTAGGCGCAACCATAGCCCATGGCATAGCCAACAGGGAAGTAGCGGCAAGCGACGGACGAGGAACGACGGATGAAAGGACGACGGACCCTACTACGCCCGGCAGGAAGAATCTCAAGGAAGCAGGCTACGTAGCGGCAAGCGACGGACGAAAGGACGCCGGAGAAGAAATCACAAAGCCGGAAGCGCCCGGAGATGGCCTCGGCGAAGAAGGCCCGGACCGAAAAGCCTTTACCCGTCTTGTGATGCTCACCGCGATCGCAGCAGCTTTCTCTCTCGGCGCATTAGGCATCGTTAACTACTACGCAATACTCACCTTCCTCCAGGGAACCGACTGGTTGCCGTATGTAGGAACTGCGATGTTTCCCCTTGGCGCTCTCGCTACGGCGTGGTTTGGGAAGGGCGAGAAAAAGTCCGCTATCCACGGTCCACAGTCCACAGATGAAAAAAGAGGACCGCCCCGGGACGCGCGTTACGTATTAGTCAGTAAATATACATCCAGGAATTTATTAAAAGGAGGCCCTATTGCTCAGCCGCAATTTGTTATATCATTTGAGCCTGATCTGAACATTTTAGAAAAATTAAAAAGCAACGGTGGAGATTATAATGATGAAACTCCAATTCCTGAATTCACAAATACGGAAGATGTAAGAAAATTCGATGAGGTTGCGGAAGAGATCCTGTCCGGCAAGCTTAATTTACCGCTTGTATACAAACCAAATCGTCAGACGCTTGGAAAAGGGACTTTCTTTTTGACGGAACAATCTCCGGGGAAGATCACGATCACAATGCCATTCGGACTAGAGCGCATTGTGTCCGGACATCCGCGAATTGAAAATTTCCTGTCTAGGCTAAATCCCAAAAGTATCAAATATTTTCCCGAAAAACATATCGTACAGATCACACTGAATAAAGAGACCGATGATGTAAAGGGTGTTCTTCACGACCTTTGGATTTTTATATCGTATAATCAAGTTAATAAAATTTATGATCCGGGCATGATGGAACAAGCGCTGCCGTTTATTGATATAGATGGCAAGGCTTACGAAACAAGGCATTACTTAAGAGGTGATTTAAATAGCGGGAAGTGTCAATTATTGCGTGAAAGATGGTATGGGCGCATTGGTTCATCCGAATTTTATAGTAATCTTTCCGGCAGAGGACCGATGGCTCGCCTACTACCGGTCAATGAAATGTTCGATCCACTATATGACCCAGATGTAGCCGATGATAAAAAAGAAGCTTTTAATAACCATTTGGACCAATTGCTGGAAGCTGAATTTAAGTACATGCACGAACAGTTAAAAGCAGCCGGAATTGTTGTCAAAGGAGAAGTGTTAACCAGTATCGATCTAAGATGGGTAGCAGCGGAAAATGGCGCAGAATTCCCAACTCCGGTTCTTATCGAAACCGATACTCTCCTGCGATCCGCGACCCATAAAAAAGCTGAATTCACCGGCCAACTGCCGCTCAAAGCCATGACGCCGGAAGAGCGGGAACTCTTGCGTCGTGAGGATCAAGGGGATATCGAAAGGATATCCGGTCGTGGGGTGCGATACATGACCGGCAGGCCGGAAGAGGGGGATGCGTCAAGGCTTATAAGAGCACTTATAGGGGATGGCTATGAGAAGAACAATATTCTGCATGATATGCTGGAATTCGCAAGATATGTAGATAGGTCCGGAATAAAACCCGGGGATAGGGTATTAGATCTGGGTTCGGGTGTTTATTTTATATTCGGCCTGGTATTAGCATTATATGGCTGCGAGGTGGACCGTGTCGATCCGGACGAAATTTCACTGGAAGCTTATATGGAAGCCGCTAAAAGGTACTGCAAATCTTTTTATGCAGATGACGCAGAATTAGAGATGAAGGTTCTGTCGCGTTTTCACCCACTGCCTGTCGGTTTCGAAGATGTTAGTCCGGAGACCGGATACGATGCGGTTGTGGCGACCAATGTTTCAGACGCGATAATTGCGCCCGGCCAGGCCGGGACAATAGAATATTTATGGAAAAATCTTAAAGATAGCGCGGTGATGCTTGTCACCGTGTCCCGCGATATAGACAAGATAAAGGAAATGGCAGAAAGATCCGGTTTCGATGTAGAGGTAAGGACTGAGGAGAATAGGTATCGTTTGCTACGTGACGGCAGAGAGATTTATAACGTTCGTTTAAATAAAAAAAGAGGCAGAACGAAGATTCCCGTCCGGGTTGCTAGAATTATAGATGCAGTACCGCAGGCGCAACAACCTGCGCCCCGGGAACCGGCGAGTAAAGAAGCCGCGGGTATGATCCCGCCTCGCTTAATACGAAAGGCATTGGCTTGCGCCAATCCGGTCGATGCTATACGGGATCTATTTCAGGATGTTATAAATAAAGGGCGAATAGAACTTATACCGTCAATATATGAGGCGCTTGCCGAAAAATTGCCTTCAGAGGAATCCGATCATTTTTATCGGGTAACCTTTGAACTCTTTACCGGTCTTGGCGTGGAGGCGTATGCGCGGCAGTTCGGCGACGCGTTTGCCTCAAGAACTATGCCTGATTTAGATAGCGCCAGTAAAGAACCAAGATTTATTACAATAACACCAAATACCTCATTCGATCTCTCTGTAGATTTTGCAAAACTTCCCGCTGCGGGCGAAGCGCCCCGGGAAGGCGCGTTTGCCATAGAGCCCGGAGGCAAAGGCGTTGATATGTCCGTAGGTTTTAAGCAGTGGGGTATAGAGCCGGTTACCTGTGGCTTTGCAGGAGGTCCTACGGGGGCAATATTTGTTTCATTGCTGGAAGGCGAAAAGAGAGTTCCTACGGGTATGCTGACTAACATAGGCGGATCTACGCGCATCGATATGACTGTACATGTTGGGCACAGGTATCAAGTGCATACAACATCCCGCGGTCCTGTGATTACCGAAGATGAGTGCAAGGAGGCTGAGGCTGTATTGTGGAATAATTTAAGAGCAGGGGATTTCCTCCTCATGGGCGGAAGTCTTCCCAGAGGAGTACCTGCTGATTATTACGGAGATTTGATAAGAAAGGCCAAAGAGAAAGGTGTTAAGACATATGTTGATACAAGAGGGGAGGCGCTTAGTCAGGCTATTCGAGCGCGCCCTCATTTATTAAGTGTTAACGTAAGTGAGCTCTCCGCTTATCTGGGAGTGGAGGCGCATGAATTACAAGAAAACCCTGAACTCGTCGCCCACTATGCGGAAACCCTGGCAAGAGACGGTATAAACGTGGCGGTAATAAGCATGGGAGATAAAGGAATGGTTATGGCTACCGAAGAAGGTAGTTGGTGGGCAAGGCCTCCCGTGGTAGAAGAAGTCTCAGCTGTAGGCGCCGGGGACATGATAAAGGTAGCTTTTGCGCGTTTAGAGAGCCAGGGCAAAGACTACTTAGATGCTCTGCGATTGGCTGCCGCAGCCGGCGCAGCCACTGTTACCAAACAAGATACCGGTTTAGCCAACCATGATGAGGCCCAGGCGTTTATTGGTCAAGTCGTAATTGAGCGGATCCATGGCAAATCGCCTGTCACCCTCGCAGCGTCGGAACCAACCCAACCTGCGCCCCGGGAACCGGCGAGTGAAGAAACAAAATTACCCCCATCAATTATCCCTCCCGCGGCAGTCTATGACACAGTCGAGGCGGCCAAACCGGAGATGGACAGATTTGTGCGGGCGTACATAAATTCTTTCTATGGTAAAGAGGATGCCGCTACCTCCTTTGACAAGAGAGTGCAAGAGATAGTTAAAGATTTTGTCTCTGCGGGGAGAATCGACGCGGCAGTTGAATTGCTCGATTACGTGGGAAAGGAGATCCTCAAAGGCACAGTGGCAATTTTAGAAACCTATTCAGGCGAGGGCATCTATGGCAATTTTTCTCTATACCTTACAAAATGTGTAGAAAAGGACACGCCTCAAGGCGTGAAAGATGAGTTATGCAGGCAGGCCGAACGCTTCGGCAAGCTCGGTGTCGGGATGCTCAGGCAAAAAGGGCCTTCATTCAGAAAGATGGGTCCGGTCTCGCTTATTGGTTTAAGAGATGTATACATTATACAGAAACGCTACAAAGACTTAGCTGAGGTAGCCACAGAAGCTATCGCGTACAGGATCGATGAACCCACATGGCGCCTCCCCTGGTTGATACTTATGGCTGACAGTTTCTACAAGACCGGAGAGTGTGTGAAAGCGCGTCTTTGCGCGGAGATGCTAATGGAAGAACCTACCCTGGGGCCGATCGAAAGGATAGATCTATCCACACTGCTTTCGAAACTATATTATGTATCTTTTGCGGGAAGGGAGCCGGATCTAGTATACAGGGCGCGTGAATTACTAGAAGCGGCCAATTCATCTCTTGATAATTTGAAGGTTCAAGGGATCCCGGAGAATGTTGAAAATATATTCAGATCCACGGTAAATATTGATCTAGCGATGGCGAATTTGCTGCTGGCCAGGCGTGAAGACTCAAGAGAGCATTGCGAGCGGGCTCAAGATGCAGTCGAGAGGGCCGTCCAAACAGACGTTAATACGAAGGCGGCGAAGATAGCGCAGGTTGAAATAAAAAGACAAATGGCGCGTATATTACACAGAGATGGGGACAGCGGAGCGCCCGCGCTACTGGGTGAATTACAGGAAATTTTTAATACAAAGGGAATAGACGCTCTTCATGAGGATGAAGTGGATATATCTCGCGAGGATAAAGAGAAAGCGAAAGAGATCCTGCTTGCTTCGCTAAGAATGTCGCAAGGGGACTTCTCCGGAGAAGAGATCGAGCATTTTGCCGCATTATTCGAAAGCATGGATGGTACTGCGCAGCCTTTAATTGTGATGTGTCTGGTCGGCATGATCGCCGAGTATGGCAACCCACGGGAAGTAGAAGATATCGCCAGGGCCTTCTTCCAGTCTGTAGCTAACTTAGAAGGTGAGGGGGGTCTCGCGGAGAGGGTGTTGTTTGGAAGGTTGATGGAGATTACACCGCAGCAGGCAGGGGCCCTGCTTGATGCCTCAGAGAAAATCCTTTATGATCCTAAAAGATGGAGCGATGTAGACCCCGGGGTATTGAGACAGATAGCACGTTTTGTATTACTCTACGGTAAAAAGGACACAGCCGAGGTCTTCAATACACTTGTGGGTAGTCTTAGCGAAACTGTTTTAGGAGAAGAGGCCGTGGAGCATATCATTTCAGAGCATATTACTTCAATTGCTTCTGCCGCGGCAGAAAGAGCTCCCGGTACAGCCATAATGTTCATAAGGGCATTAGTTCTCACATGTAAGAACGACACGTTTAAGGGCAAGCTGAATACGTATCTTCGGACAGGACTACAAAGATATGCGTGGAGCGCCGAAGAGGCCGTTATCTTCTCACTGCTTTTAGCGCAGTGCAAATCCGATCAAACCATATTCTTTGTTCATGGGAAAGCCAGAGAGTCCGCGGCGGCATGCTTAGCCGCAAATAACGATGACCCAACGGCGCTCTTCGAAACATTTGAACAAGCAACCAAGAAGGTCGTGGAAAGATATGGGACGCCCTTCCTCGTACCTTATGTATTACTGGCATGCGCTGTTGAGCCGGTGAATTTGATTAAAACATTTTCCAGGGGAGAAGCTGAATATGAGAATCTAAAAGAGAAGAGCGAAAAATTTGCCGAAGCGTTAACCTCAAAGTACAAAAGGTGGCTGGCCCCGATCTCCGGAGAGGCGCAATTCCTGACATTTAAGATATTCTATTCTCTGGGAAGAATCGCGCAATTTGCCGGCAATCACCAGGAGGCAGCAAAACTTTTTGAAGAGATAGCCACGGCCTTTTCCAATGAGGATCTCCTGAAAGAACCGACCTCACTGCTATATCTTGTTTGTTACGCCGATACCCTTCAGCACGCGGGAAGACTGAAGAGAGCGGATGCGATACTCACCCGATGGGCAAGATGCGCTGAAATGTATCTTGATAAAATAGAAAATAAAGAAGCGCTTCCCGGAGATATGGAACCACATCTCTTATTAGCTACGATGCTCGAGTGCGTTACAGAGGAGTCAACATGGTGGATGCTCATGTCCCATGGCTCAAACGAACATGTTGTCAAGGCCTTAAAGAGGGTCGCCCGGACCTGCTCGGACGTTTATAATAAGAACTACAAGGCAGGTTTTTACGAAAATCTTGCTTTAACCGCGTATCTTTTAGGTGAATATGAAAGTTTTGAAAAAGTTTTAAAGATCATTCGCGATCATCCTCCGGTAGACGAATCAAAGTTCTTCATAACGGCATTGATGCAGGAGGTCATGGCGTATCGCTACTTTGAAACGAGCCGGGCCGAAGAATCCCGGGCCGCGTATGCTGCGGCGGAGGCGCTTGTCTCACGCGCGTCGGATGACCTGAAGAAAAGACCCGGCTTTGCGATCGTAAGGGCATACCCGCATCTCTTTAAAGGTGAAGATGATAGAGCTATTGAAATCCTGGAAGGCGAGTTTGCCGGAAGAAAAGAGGCGGACTTTACCGAGGGCGTGGCCATGAGGGTCGCCCTTTCATTGGCTTCCGTGTACGCGTCAAACGGAAAGAATAAAGAGGCGGCTGAAAGGCTGGCCACAGCATTTGAAGAGGAGGCAGAGCGCTACGCGCGCGGGAACGACAAAAAGAAAGCAGACAGGGAGTTATCGGCCAGGTTCATGTATTCATGCTACGCGAAGATGATCCCCGAACCATTTCGCGCAAAGACCGTGAGACTGCTTGTTGATATGGTTCTTGGCAGGACAGATATCTCTCTTTCTAGAAGCGCCATGCATCTGGCTTGCACTGTGCTAGAGCTAGCATCCGATGAAGAGGCAGTGTTTCTGCTTGTTGCGCATACCCAGGCGGTTGCCAGGGGTGAGATAGCATTTAGTGAAGAACGCGACATGCGGCTGATAGACCTCTTATCCTCGATACGTACCCCGCACATAGTAATTGTTGATCGGGCTGTAAGGGAATTTGCGGCCTCAAAAAAAATACCCGCACCTTGCAGAAAGAGAATCGCAGACGCCCGCAAAACATCAGAAAGAAGAGATCTTTCCGCCACAGATTTTGGTAATGCTGCGGAACATCTCTGCGCAAGCGGCCAATATCAAGAGGCGCTTGGGTTTGTAGAGGAAGGTTTGCAAGTAGCCAAACGAAGAGGAGAGAAAGAGTCTATAGAGAAAATAGAAGCCCTACGAGCTCGCGTTGTAAGCATAATGGGAATCCCTAAGAAGATAAAATCGGCTTTCAAAAGGAATGATTTTAAAACTGCGGAGGATCTATGCGACCAATTACTTGCCACCAACCCGCAAGACCCCACAGCCAATACGTATAAGCACAATATAGGCGTTGTACAGCAAGCGATAGAATTTATTGACGCAGGTTTGGTAGATGAAGCGCACGGTTTGCTCGAAGACGAGCTCGAGGACCTAAAGGCGAGCATAGTGGAACAAAAACTTAAAGAGGTTGATAAATTTTCTTTGGCGTTGAAGGAGGCAAGGGCAAAACTTGATAGACGTGAATTGCTGGCAGCGGAAGAAGATTTACGTAGTATCCTCGCGATGTCTCCTCTGGGAATGACTTTTACCGAGGAGCATGAATGTGTGGCCTTGTTATTTGATAGACTTGGTGGGATGAAGGATGATGTGGGCATGGCTATTCTTGCTATTAGAGAGAGTGAATCACTTGAAGAGATATTTGAACACGCGAATATTCTGTGCAGTTATCCGGAGAGCGATATTAGCAATCGAGCGTACGAGGAGCTTCTCTTGCGAGCCGAGCGTGAATACAATAACATCCCGGATGACTTGACTGCAGACATAAAAAGAAAGAGCTATAAGAATGTGCTGGATATAGCGCGAATTCTTTATGAATTAAGAGAGCGTAAACCGGATACGACATACCTTATTAGAGCTCAAGGAATTATCTCTCACGCGGTCTCGCAGTATTGGCTACCGGAACTTAAAGATGAGTATTTTATGGTGAAGGCCATGGCCGTGGCCGAAGATACAAGAGACCGGGCGGACATGAAGAAGGTGCATAATCTTGTGTTCGGGTTTGAAAATTTTGAAATTACAGCAAATGGTCTAATGGTTGCCGGGTTTCACAAACCGGGTAATCCAGCAAAGAAGATAGATATAACTCAATACGCGGAAATCGGTGATACTTTTAAAGCGTCTCCTCCGGAGGGAGCAGATGCGGATAGTCACGAATTGCAGCCGTGTTTCAGGGTTAAGCAAAAGTATCCCAACATGCTGGTCTTTGAAATCCCCAACATGAAGACAAATCCCGAAGAGCTAATGGATAGCTGGAAGAAGGCGCTTAGTAAGGGCGGGACCATGGTAAGGATAAAGGGCAATATATGGAAAAACCAACAGGCCATGCTTCATGCAATAGTGGAGAATCTGGAGAAAAAGATCGCACCGAATCTAACAGAAGCTAGCGAGACGAAGATCGTGGGAACCGGTAGCGATGCAATAGACCGCGCTCTTGGAATATTTCTTGACATTCCGGATGATGAAAACACTCGAGCATTTAAAAAGGGAACGGAGGAAGCTCAGAGACAAGTGAAGGAAATAGAGGACGACTTGCCACATGCGCTTGACGATGCTCAGAGAAAAGCTCTGGAAGCCGGGCTTAATAAAGAGATCCCGATAAGTTTTGTGCAGGGCCCGGGGGGGACCGGTAAGACTTACGTGATAACGCTCCTTGTTGGAAAGATGACGGAAGATCCTAAGAGCGCTATCAGGATCCTCTCGCAGACCAATCCGGGAGTGGACAATATTGTTATCAAACTTAAAGATAACGGAACATTCGTTGTCCGCGTAGGTAATAATGAAGAAGCCATAGACCTAAAAGCGTACGACAGATGGGAGAATAAGGCGGAGCTTCTACAGCACATAATCGATGCAATAAGGACCGGCGAATGGGGCGATGTAGATGGAGAACAGATCACAAATGTGATTGCCGCGACAATAAATGGTTTTGAAGGTGATGTAGATATTAGAGAAAAGCCAAGCTTGAAGAAGGCCAAATACGTGATAGTGGATGAGGCGAGCAGGGCAACCGTTACAGAATCATTATGGGCGTTATATATGTTTGAAGGCGTAGAGAAGGTTATCTTTGTAGGTGACCATGCGCAGCTACCGGCCCACGGCATAGATGACGATGACGTCAAGTTCGCGAAGAAGTGGTTTAAGCAGGCAGCTCCTTTAAGCGCGTTCGGAGAGACGAGATCTTTTGAAGACGGGATATTTCTAGATGGGCCCCGCAATCGGATGAGGATATCCCTCTTCGAAAAGGTTCTTAGTCTTTTTGACGGTGATATATTCCAGATAACCAGGCCAAACCTCGGCTTCTTAGATTGCCAACGTAGATCCGGATGGCTAATAACAGAATTGGATAGCTATAAGGGATTTTATGATGAAGAGCTTAAGCCCGGCAGGGAAGATAGCGGTGTTCTCATAGAAGATGACTACGAGGGGAGATATAGGGACGATAGACGCGGAAAGAACATTATAAATACCGGTGAAATAAATAGATCCGTTACCTGGGTTGACTGGCTCATGAATCATGAGGAGAATAATTTAGACCCCAAGGATATTGCTGTAATTACCCCTTACGCTCTGCAGGTAGACTTAATGACGGAGGCTTTTCTTGATTTTTCAAAGATTCACGAACATCTCCGTAAAGTGGAGAACGGCGAAACCAATAACGTACCGGATGAAATAAGGAGGCTGCTTAAGAATTCCCCGTATGTCCGTTTTAGGATGGAAGACTTTAATGATAAAGGAAGTTTAAACAGATACTATGATCTTTGCAGGGCTTTTGCGAGGAAACCCACCAAAGAGATCGCCCAGAAATTAAGAAAAGAATTGCGCATAGGGGATCGTTTCATAGCGCCGGATGATCTGGTGAAAGGTATATTTACTGTCAGATCCATCGATTCCTCGATAGGGAATGAATGGGAGGCTGTAATATGTTCCTGGGTTAGATCTAATACAGATCACAACGTCGGTTTTCTAGCGGATAAGATAGACGGAAAACGCAGAAGGAACGTTGCTGTGGCGCGCGCGAGGACATACGCCATTCACATATGGGACAGGGAGACGTTTAAAAAAAGCGACCAGGGTGATATCCCCACGTGGACAGCCCACAACTTGAAGGTATTCAGGAAGGCAGAGCGTACGCATGGCAGGATCTATTTCAATAATAATAGTGACAAAGTTGTCACCCCGGCCGGATATAAGGGTTCTGTCAGTCCCGCCACCAACCGAATCCGCCACGCGCCCATGCTCCTTTTAGGGCTTGGGATGAGTCCGCTTGGAGCGATGTTGAACGAACAGTTGAACATGTTTTTTGAGACACTCGGGTTGTCAAACGCGGTTCTTATTGTTCCAATAGCTTTAGTTTTTGGCGCGGTATTTATAGGATGGCTTTTTGGCAGATGGGCTATGAGCAAAAAAAGTAAGATACCGCTATATCTCAAAAAGGTAAAACATCTAATCGAAAAGCTGCGCAACTCCCGAAACTCTAATATACTTTTTGTTATTGCCATGGCCTTATGCGGTATGCCGGTGGGGGCGGTAGTGGGGAAGACAGAGCCTGGAGAGCCGGATGAAATGAAGCTTGCCGAATCTGCCCTTACTTCGTGGCAACTCAGGATAAAAGAGGGTAATTCACTCAATCGCAATGCTATACGGGCAGCCGCAGAGAAAATGGGCATAAATTCGATAGATATTGTCAAAACGGTAGAGGCGTTTCACGGAGATATATATCTGGTTTCCGATCGTAAGTTAAACGGCAGAAGTTTCCGATACAGTGAAGATTTGGAAGCAGTCTTCTTTGCCGAAGGAGCATTTTTTGGCGCCGAGTTGAAAAAAATCGGAGAAATACTGACTCTCGTAGCAGGAGTAGATATAGCCCGGATACGCGAAAGAGAATTAAGATGGGATTGGACGAAGAGCCGTCCGCCCGCGCCTACTCTGCCGTCGCCTTCTCGCCCAAGCCCGCCTACCCCGCGGCCTGCGCAGCCGGCCGCACCACCCGCGCGTACGGACCATGGTCCTGAAGCAGCGACTCGCCGCGCGATAACGGAATGTTCGATATCGATCCAGAAGATTACGCAGAAAGCCATGAATGGGAATTCGATCCCCAATACCTCCATCATGGTCGATCCCGAGATAGACGTTACGTCTAAACTCGTAGTGGATGTATCTTCATATAAACATCCGGCTCTTAGCGTGATGATTATGAAGGGAAGGCCGAGGCCTATGCCGATACTTCCTGACCCGAGGCAAATTCCGACAGTGGCAGGATCCACACGCTATATGTCGACCATTGCAGAGAACGCCCTTGAAAAGATCATTAAGGCCCGTTATCCGGAAATCGATAAATTACGCGCCCAATGGATGGAGACGACTACTCTTGACGTTCAGAAATATCCGGAAGATAAGAAGCGCGCGTGGCTCGCCGAACGGATAGGCATATTGAAGTCCATTCTTGGCAGAGAAAAGAGATCTCTTGAAGAGGCGAAAAAGGATTATCCCGAAGAAACGGATGTTTTTGTGGACAGCGTGCGTAAACTATGCGCTTCTTACGTAACTCTTACTAGCAATTTATCGCGTGCCCAATCTGAACTGGCGGCATCAAGCCGGGATGGATGGGTTTCGCCCGCAAGAGTAAAAACTGCTGTAGCTTCTCTTGAAGAAGCCCTGAAACCCTGGCCGAGAAGCCTGGCGGCCGTCAAGAAATCCAAAGAAGACTCGTCCGATGAGATGGTAAGACTGGATGAGCTTATCAAGGAGTTAAACAGTGCCGTTCTTCTTGGGTTAAGGATGTATGACATGTTCATGGTTTTATCGGATGAATCTGTTGCCCGTCTCCCGAAGGATCTTGTAGCCCGGATATATTATGATGCATTCCGCGCGGTCTGGATGGAAGAGATAGAAAAACTTGAGGGCCGTATCAAGGAAGCGCCTGAGGAAGAGATCGATCGTCTTATTATGGACGTGTACAGGAGGGATGCTACTCTGTGGGCTTTGGAATGGGACGCCGCGTATTCAGATGAGGTGGCCGCCAACGCGACATCGGCAAAAATTGCCGAGCCCGTATCCAACTCGCCGATAGGAGTAGTGGGGCTTCTTTTAATCAATAAAGACGGAAGCCCGCCCCGTTTTGTAGCCGGAGGCGGTGCCTCGCAATGCGCCAACGATGTCGCGGCCAGATTCCAACCGTTCCAGGTCAGGGAATTTTACAGGGAAGGAGACACGATCGTCGTTTTATACCCGTCGGAAACAGGTCACCCTAATTACGAGGAAATTCACGCGTTTGTAGAAGAGAGATTCTTCCTTAATACATTACCCGGCTCTCCGGAGGTTTATCTCGGTGTTTCTAGGAAAAACGGCGAGGTACGTATATGGAGAATGAATCCGTCTATGGATGCCGAAAAGTGCTGGAAGGTGCTCTTCAGCCGCGTTTACAATCTTGTTACGGCATACAACGTATTTAAGACGCAACTGGGGTATATATGCCTTGTGCCGCCGGAACGGCCCCGCGGAATGATAGGGAAGAAGCCTGTCGAACAAGAGATGTCGGAAGACCCCTATTTCTTATGGCTCAACAAAGTTGCGAATAATCTGCCGACCGCCTTACAGATATCTCTGAAGGAGGCGTATGGATCTGCGGAGGCGATGAGGATAATGGCTGCGGTAAAAGAAAGATTCACCGATGAGTTCAGGGCTCTGCCGGATATATTGAGCGGGGTAGGAAACCGCGCTGACCTGGACCGGGCTTACTGGAATATTTCGGCGCGCGTCAGCAGAATTCATATGTTTATTGCCGAATGCGTAGGATCCGAATTGTTCGAGGAATTTATCGAAGATGAGTTACTTACACCTGTTACCATGGAGGGCCTTACTACAAGCAGGCCGTTATCGTCTATAACCGCGCTCGAACCCGCGCTTCATAAGAAAACATCAGGTTTGTCGCGAAAACTATCCAAGGGTCTGCTTCGTCATGCTACTTCATTTGCCATAGCGGGACAAGCGGTGAGCCCGGATACGGCGAAGAAGCGGCTTGGCGAAGACGCGGCGAGTTCACTGCGCGGGAGAACTCTTTCTAATAGCGCCGCCGTACAATTCGGAAGAAGAGGCGGAGGACAAGTATTTGTGGAGGTCCATAATACGGATTCAGAACACCCCTATTTTAATCTTTGCGTCATAGAGAGCTTCGTCGGCCCGAACTCTCCCGTTCATCTTACGGTTTTGCCGGATCCCAGGACCATAGATCAGCGACTTGAAGGATATCGGGTTACGTTTGATAAACAGGAGCTCTTGGAAAAGATTTTTAAGGATAATTCGGAAATTCAGGGCTTGTACAGGCTTTTTTCAAAAGAATCGCCTCCTTCTGAAGGACCTACTGCGGACAGGTGGGAATGGCTTAGCAGTATATGCCGGTCCAGCCGTACTGTACTTGAAGCAAAACACGGTAATAGCCACAATGTCGCACTGAAGATAGAAGAGGCAAAAAAGAGATATCCTCAAATGGCGGGGGAGATTGAAAAGGCAAAAGAATGCGTTGCCGGACTGGTTAAAGAAGAACACCGTGTTGCGCGCATTGCGAATAATGTGTACGAAACTTTACGTCTTAAGATCCGGGATGGCACAATCACCGCCGAAACTGTGCGGCAAGGGCTTGAAGAGCTTCTTGAGCATACATCCAGATGGCCGAGGATCCAGACGTCGGTACGTGATTTTCTTAGCGAGCTCGCCTCCGGAAAAGATGTCGAGTCTGATAAAGTATCGCAATTTTTCCTCGAAGTCAAGTACGCCTTAAGACAGCAAAGGATGTATGAGCTTCCTCAGGACGCCGCTTCAGCTCCGGCGCTGGAGCTCATCTATTATGATGCCGTAAGACTCGCGCTCCTGGATATAATTTCGGATCCCGGTAACGGATTAGCCGTTTCCCTGACCGAGTTGGCCGCCGCCGGTAAAGAACCCGAAGACGCCGTAACCGGTGCAGTCGCGCGCATTCATGAAGAAACCGTAAACCTTATTCAGGATGAATCCTTTTCTAAGATCGTTGAAGAAAAGGCCATAGAAGAACCGGATCAGGTAAAACTGTTGCAAATGCCGATAGCAGGTGCCGGAATATTGCTCATTGGAGAGAATAAAGATGATCCCGGAAGTTTTCGGATGAGGCGCTATATGTCGGGAGGTTGGCGTCTGAATCCGACTGCTCAGGCAGTCTCATACCCCGCACCCTACGTAAAACGTTTTTCCAGAGAAGGCGATAATGTTGTCCTTGTGTACCCGACGTCCAATACGGCGCCTCACATAGAGTCTTTAAGGCTCTTTATGGAAGACTGCTACCAGCTGCGTCGCCTGTTGCCGGCCGCATCGGATGTATATATCGGATCAACATCGAGAAGCGGCCAGGCTAACGCATGGCGTACAAGCGCGTCCCGCGACGACACAGCCTCATTCTATAATAATCTGTGCCTAATCGATGAAGCCTATTCCGATTATCGTAAATTCAGGGATTTTGTTATCCGGGATACCATACAGTGGTTGAATGAAACTTTGAACGAATTGAAGAAAAGGACCAGAGGCAAAGACGCGGCGACAAATGCCAGAGCGCTGATGCGTTACGAAAGCAGAATAAATAGTCAATTGAGAGATTTGAGCGGTATTTTGGTTAAAGGTTTGGTTCATTGCGGTTACTCTTCACAGGTCGCGGAAGAATGTATTAAGCAGGTAAGAAAAAGGTTAAAGATAGATTTTCAAAACATCGAGGCATTCGAGAGCATAGTGAAAGAGGGCAGATCGGTCGTTATCAATTTTGATAGTTTTGATTGGGATGTGCAACCGATAATATATCGCGCTATCATGGCTGTGGGAGAGGAGATGGCTGTTCCGCTCATACAGGATGCGGAATTGTTTGAGCCGATAACCATAGAGGGTTTGGCAGGTGAAGATAATCGCGCGCGCAGGAGAGAACAGACCCGGGAAAGGCGACAGGCGAGAGAAGGGGCCCGTAGAAAAATACGGCAGATCCAGAAAATAGACCTGACCGATGCCGGCGCCGTTAAGCAAGCGCTAGAAGAAAGCTCCGCCACTATCGGGGACCTATCCGGGCTCGGAGAAGGGTCCGTGGCGGATAAATTAGCCAGTGAGCGAGGGCGTGTTCTATGCGAAGCCTTTGCGCGGAAGGCGATAGACGATGCCGGTAAGGCGTGGAGTGATTTTATCGATATAGGTACACGAGAGATCGAAGTCGTAAGCGGCCTTTTGGAACGGCTGGCAGTGGCCAGGCTTTCGCTGGCGGTCGTTGGTGACAATGAAGCGGTTAAGGGTTTAGCGGAAGAGGTCGAGATCGCGAACGAATGTTGTCTGGCTATGGACTCGATATGCGCCCTTGATATATATATGCAGGAAAAGCTTGGCTCGGAAGATACCGGCATTGAAAGTGCTGATGAAACTGTGCAGATACTCGAAGCTCTTCAAAAAGGCATATCCGCTTATGACCGGGAAGATGATACGGATCTGGCAAAGAGATTTACCGAAGTCCGTATCCGGCTGAAGGACGGTGTTGTAAAACATATTCAGGAAGAGGCCGATAAGGTTTATCCTGCCGGAAAAGCCGCTGAAGAGCTGGACTTTGGCGATATTTTGGTATTGTTAGGGCACGTCGAATTTTCCTGTAGTCTTTTGGACAGGGCAGAATTGTATTCGTCGCAAGATGAACGGGCGATGTTTGAGAAATTAAGACTCCGGTTGCAAGCGATCGTTGAGGAGATAGGCAGCTTTTCCGCGATAAGCCAGCTTCAGACCGAAGAGGGGACCCTGGCCAGAGGCAAAGAGCCCGAGGAGGCAACCCTGAGGGTCGGAGAGAGCATACGTTGTTATAATCGTCATACGGGCAGGTTTGTTACCGTGAAACTGAGGGGTATAGATAGAGGCAGGACGACCTTTATCATAGAGCCGCCGGTGGGAACGGTCGCTGTAGGCGGAGATGAGCTTGGCCGCAGCGCCTATGGGCTGGATGGTAACTGGCGTTCAAGAAAACTTCAGGACCGGGCCAGGGATCACGAAAGAGCGATAACCGGAAGGTTAACATTCGATACGCAGGTTTTAGCCACACTTTCAAGGGGAGAAAGGGACTATCATGTCGAAAATCGTTTATGGTTGTTCCCTGTAGGTATTTTTAAGGAACTGATCGCGGATAAGTCGGTTGTAGTAGGTGAACCGCGGAATGAAGATGATGTAGAATTCAGAGATTTAGCTACCGGTCTTTCAATCAGAATGGGGCAGATCCTAAGCGGCAATGAAGCGGTCAAGGTCTGGGTGGATGACCCCCTCGACCAATTTGACAGAATAGAGACAGTCAGGCAGGCACCGGCCACCGCTGGCAGCCGAAAGGGCGCCCCCGGCGCAGGCATGATACCTGCTGTAACTTATATATTGCAGAAGACCGAGAAGACACGGTGGGGCCGCGGGCTCGGGCTTACCGTTCATAATCAGGGAAGGATAGAGAACGTCCTATTCTGGGGGTTAACGGGTCTATTATCATTTACCTTTGGCCTGGATATTAGAATTGCTATAGCGGCTACATGTCTGATGTTCATCGCAGCTCATACTATATCAGTAGGAGGTATTCGCGCGCCTCCCGGGGTGAGATTCTTATCAGTAGCATTAGAGAATTTATTAATACAATCCTTTCTATTCTGGTTATCACCTTACAACAGTCTATTCCCTCCCATGATCGGAGTATCCTTCGGCTTCATTATCGCAACGGAAATACATCATCGGATGAACCTCAAATATTTAAGGAGAGATTCGGGATCGTCCCGAGAACTGACACAACTTAGGGCTTTTTTCGATAGTTCAGATAAGGTAGATTCCTTGAGAGACGAGAATGCGGGACTGCATTTCCGCTCAACTCTGATTAAGGACGATCCTCGCTTCGAACGGTTTGAACGGGAACTTTCGGACCATGATCAAGAACACATTGAGTTTTATGTAAAAAGAAAAGAGCAAGAAGCAGAACCAAAACCAGGAAATGCAATGGGTAGGCTTTACAGTCATCCTGACGCTAGACCGGGACATTCCACTCTCATCCTCCCAGATATTAGATTTGTAGGAGAAGTACTCTTTTCACCTATAACAAAGCCAGGCTTATTGAGAGAGTTCTTAATAGGAGCATTTGCAGGAATATCTGAAGTACCACTTACCTATATACCAACCTTTGCGCGTATGCACGGCCCCCAAACAACTACCCAAAGAAACGTAAGGGGAATAGGCCAACTTCTAATACACATAAGCTCTTTTATAGCCATTATGTTTGGATTATCATTTGACCTTACATCAGCACAAAACATACTCCTCGTATTAGGAACCAATATGTTCATCCATGGCATAGTGTGGAATGCTATCATTGCACCTATAATCTATTTACTTACAAAGAGTGATGCAAGGCTTATAAGGGATACAAAACGAGTAAAGACTCAAGCAGCTATAAATGAAAGAGGACATTTCATGATCAGCGGAACATATTATAATCTTAGCAAACATAGAGATCTTATAGTAGGGAGTGGTAAAGTAAAAGTATTCAAATGTGGTAAGCCCAATAAAGCATTTGAAGAATTTGAAATTTGGGTACAAAAGGATTCAAGAAGTAAATACCAAAAGCGTTGGACAATCAAGGTAAAACTGGGTGGAGTCCCACAGGGCGTAAGCCAGGCAAAGAAATGGTATAACGTGTACGATGTTCTTAAGGAGCAAGGACAACTTTTTAAGGCAATTTCAACACCGGAGAAGAGAATTGCACAATCTACAAGAGAACTCTCGTTTCTGGGGGTTAAATATACAGGGTTGGCAGAGTATAGAAGACGTCTCGCATTGCGAGGCATAGAAGTAAATGGCCCATTTGTCTTTAGACGCGAATATAAAAAATATGGCAATGACTTTCGTGATTATACTTCTATCTATGTTGTAACAGACGATTCTATGGAGTTAGTTAACTCAATTATAATGGATGAGCAGGGGAAGCCAAAGTCTATCAAGTTACCACCTGACCGAAAATGCGATGTAGTTAGTGTTTTAGAAGCACAATCAGAAATTTTAGCAATCCCAATCAAAAATAATGTTTTCTACATAAACAATAAACCAGTAGACATGTCATCCTTTATTCGTCTATTAGGCGTAAGAAGAGAGAGGGAAATCGGCCAGCTTCAGGTGCTAAGACGTATACCTAAGGGTAAGGATAACGTATGTGTACAGATTTGGGAAGTTGGAGGCAGAGCCAATAGTCCTGTCGCGCAATTTCAATTGCGACCGGATGGTTCAATCGAAGGATTTGCCAGAAATAAAGATTCCTATGATTTGCTCGCAATTTTACGTAAACAGGGCAGTGAAAAAGAAGAGATAAATGAGTTAGAGTGGTTTCCAGGTCGAGGCCCTACACAGTTATCTATAGGAAATCTTAAGTTAGCGTATATGGATCGATATTATAGACTAATGCAGGGCTGGGGAGTGCAAAACATGCGTGGTCTAAAATTTACAATAGAGAAAGACCGGCTTGTGATTGCTCCGATACCTGTTGCCGGAAAAAAACTTATAGGATGTGTAGGCGTATTGCATATTCTTCAATTAAATGAATACGGCTTAATTGATGACATTAATCCTGAGAGATCAAAATCGGGTAGAAGAATTAGTTTATCCAAAGTTATTGAGGAGCAGGGATCCCCCGTTGTTCTCTTTTTCAGATCTCTTGGAACGGTTGAAATAAATAAGCGCTGGTTTTCGTTCAAAAAATATCTCCAAAGCATAGGAAAAGAAATGCAAGATGCGCGGATAACAAAACGAAGATTAAAAGATGGAAATATGAAGCTTGAAGTTAGGGAAGCGAGTTCTGGTGTTGAAATGGGAAGCATTATACATGAAGTCGATCTTGATGAAGAAGGATTTCCGATTGGGATTGAACGTCGAGTTTCAAAGGCACGAAGTGGTATATCATTCTTGGAGTGTCTAAAGGCTCAGGGTAAGTTTTCTCTGGATCAATATCCTGACGTACGTTTAGGAGGAGCCGCTACAGACACATTATCGTTTGATAACTTTAAATTTTTAGAGATAAAAAACTATTTTAGCTATCTCAAGAGGTCTGGATTTAGCAATCTCGAGGCAATAAAACTTGAAAAAAAGAAAGGGGAAATACTAGTTTCGGCAATTACTGCAGAGGGTGGGGAAAAGACAAGACAAATTTACACAGGGCGTATAAGACTAGATGAGGATGGCTATCCAGCAGTTCTTGCGTCTAGTCGTGGTGAAAAGAAAAGTAAAGTAGCCCTTAAGAGAATGCTTTCATTGGAAAACTATCCGGAAGAACTTCCCATAAACAGGACTGAAGCCGCAGGTAGCACTTTTAACTTTGCCGGGCTGAGCTATAAGGCGGAACCGTTTTTAAATAGTATGGGACTGGAATTTTCTCAAATCAGGGTTGCTGGATATATGCCTTTTGAAGGGGAAAATAGAATAGAAATAAGACGTAAATCAAAAAGAGAAAATTTTGAAATCGGAGAACTTTTAGCAACTATTGATTTAGACGGTCAAGGATACCCGATAGTGTTGGAAGAAGGAAAAAAAGTGTGTAATGTACTCAACTTGTTAGTTGCGCAAGGAAAAATTGAACATAAAGAGACTCCAGTTAAAATTAAAATAACACCCGAACGAAAATCATTGCATATGGGTGCTGTTACGTATAATAGCTTTGGCAGATATTTTGATTACCTGAAATATTTAGATATTGGGGAAGTTACCTATGTGGTGGCAGAAAAACAAAAAGGCACTATATTGCTGAGAGTGCACGCAAAAAGAAAAGATAATGATGAGGAAGTTTTAGCTCATAAGATAGTGTTGGATGAGAAGACCGAGCGACCTCTTGGAATGCCTGCATCCTCAACAGGAACGATTAGCATTTCAAAAATTTTATTATTGCAGGGGCAATTCAATGTGGAATCATATAGAACGTTTTCAAGAGAAAGACGAAATGATATAGTAGGCACATATGAATATAAATACAATACACTAGATGAAATGAAAGCAGAGCTTGACCGTCGATCCAAACGTCCCGGTGGAGATCGTAACAACTGGCCTTCTGCCCTGCAAAGTTCTGTTGCGAAGGGAGGAGATCCCGGTCTTCTTTCTGCGGCCCGCAGGTTTAAGTATAAATTTCCTAGACGCGCTGGCAAATATTCGACAATAAAAAAAGCAAAAGCCGAACTTACTCGACGTGTGGGTCTTCCCGGAGGAGAAAGTAATAATACAGTTCCGGCGTTGTGTAAGTCAAAAGAAGAAGGAGGAGATAGCTATCTCTATCAAAGATGTCTAGCTTTGGGTATATGGCTTGAGGGTATGGTAGAAAGAAGGACATACCCAACTAGAGAGTCAGCACTGGACGAGTTAAAGCGGCGCGCAAAGTCGCTAGGTGGCGAGCAAAATAATACGCCCACAGCCTTACAAAGGTCTCTGAAAGAAGATGGAGATCCGGCATTGTATAAAGCTTGTCGCAAAACATTTAACATTCCATTACCTGAGGCAAAACAATTTGGCATTACAAGAAGAACGAGTAAAGCAAAAAAATACCCCACACGTGAATCAGCTATAGCAGAGTTGCGTGCCAGGGTTGCGCGTTTTGGAAGCGAAGAATGCAATACATCATCAGCTCTTGCGAAAACCCTTAAAGACGACGGAGATTATACATTGTGGGTTGCGTGTAGAGAGTTTCGTATACCATTTTCAAAAGTTGTTCCAGCGGCTGATCCATTGAATTTATATTTCAGTAGACTTGGTCAAATGCCCGACGAACAAGATATGAGAGCGCTATGGCATGAAGCCCTTCTTGGCGATGGGGATGCAGCTAATGCTTTTACTGAAAAGATGTTACCGCTTGTACGCGCTGTAATTGAAACAGAGTTCCATATTGATGTGGGCAAAGCAGCAGGTATCCAGGCTGATTTGGTTGATGTTTTGATAGCGCATGGTAATTTTATAATCGTTGAGAGGCGTGAAGAATGGCCCGGAACAGGAAGTGTTATAGAATTTTTTAGTAAAGTACTCACAACCGAATTGGAGGAAGCGCGAAAAGACTACTATGCAAATAGAAATATGTGGCAAATCCCTCTTGATAAAGTCCAAGAAAATAAATTTAGTAGAGACGGACCTTTAAAAGACAAGATTATGGCTCGTGAAGTACCACCCGACCAGGCTGCAGCTCTTTTAACAGAAGAGGACGCATTCGATCTTGCGGCAGAAGTTGAAAGACGAGATGTCAATTCAGGACTTCCCATACTGCTTAAGGATGAAAAAGAGGAATTGCATAGGGAGTTAGAGAAAATTTTCAGAAAACACGGATTATTCAATGCATTTAAAAATGGAAGGGATGCATTATGGTCTGTTGTTACTGTGGGAAGCCTGGGAAGACTCGGAACTGCAGTAAAAGGAGACTGTAACTGGAATGCGATCGTTCTTACAGATTTGCCGGAGGATTTGGCAAAAGAGGCTTTATCAGAAATCAAGGAATGTTTAGAAGGAGCGTTGCAAAAACAACTCGAGAGATTACCAACAGTGACTATTGGACTTGATGGAGATTATCATCGCGTCAAGAATATTGCAGAAACAAATGGTAATGTTTTGCTAAGACTATTTGTTGCAGCCCTCAGTCGTTTTGGCATAGGCTCATCGGATAAAGGTTACGCAACCATTGATGCGGTTTCTGTAAATGGCGACAAATTTGGAGCTGATAGTCCCGTAGACAGCTCTCACATTAGGGCTCTTGGCCACATGGGACCCGAAGAATTGTCTTTCGAAATGGGATCAAACGCTAGGATGCTTATAGAATCCTCACCTGGCGTAACCAAAAAACTCATTGCCTCATTGGTTGAGAAAGTTAAAAGACAAAAAACGTTAGAGGCCATAGTTGACGAACGAGTTTATTACGAAGAGCGATTCTTAGAAAGGCAAAGAGAGCATCTTGAACTCGCGCTATCTGCTTCCGGTAGAGCATCCCTCATCCTCCCATCTACCCGCAGGATCGGAGAATGGCTCTTTAGTCCGGTGGCAGGAATACCCCTATTAAAAGAGTTCCTTATAGGAGCATTCGCAGGATTCTGGGAGGTATTTCTTACATATATACCAACCTATGTAAGTATGCATGGCCCTCAAACAGACGCCCAAATAATACAACGCATAATAGGCGTATCTTTAATACATATAAGCTCCACAATAGCCCTTATACTTGGATTATCATTTGACCTTACATCAGCACAAAACATACTCCTCGTATTAGGAACCAATATGTTCATCCATGGCATAGTGTGGAACAATATGATCAGGCCTATAGCCTATCTATTTGGATATGACGTTGCGGAGCTTATACTAAACGAAGAACCGTCCGTATCATTAAGAACCGTGCCAATCCTGAAGGAGGAACAGCGTCAGGGATACCAGCCTATTCGTGGAGAACGAAGGATGGAAAGAGATATCCGGAGCATATGTGTTTTAAGACCTCTTAGCCGGACTATGCTGAAAGGAGAATACGTATGGCATCTTTATGAAGACCCGCATCTTGTAAACGCAAGCGAGATAAAAACAGAGCTCGGGGAAAAGAAGGAAATAATGTATGATAAAGCGCAAAAAATTATTTCAAAGGCATTGAAAGAGACGCAAGGCGCCGTAACGCTATCCATAGTAGGCGTATTTACGGATACAATACTACTCTTCCATCAACACATTTTGTCGACAGATTATTGCAGAGGCGTCATAAAGAACAGCAGGGGGCGGCCAATGTGCTATCTTTCCGTTCCTTTTCTGGCAAGATTGAACCCCGACAACCCCGCGCATATAAGACTTGTGGTATCGCTGTTGCAACATGCCCAGGGCTGGAATAACCTTTATACAAAGCTTACAAAAGAGAGAAAGAGTTCCGATCACATTTATCAACGCATGAGAAAGTACGAACGTGACTCTGTTGTAAAAGAAAGAAAGGCGTTGGGATCGTACCAGTGGATCATCTATAGGATGCGGCATTTTATTTTGTATGTACAAGACCAAATCGCCGTAATGGAAATCAAAAAAGGCCTTGATGGCAAATTTAACAAATTCACGGAAGATCTCAAAGAGATTAAAGCAAAAATTAGAGAGATCGAGAAAAATGAAGAAGATGGCACGCCCCTTCGAGAGACCCACGACAGAAGATATGAAGCTCGCAAGAGAGTTGTTGATCTGGGAAGCGCCGCTTCGGAGCTAGCTTCATTAAACATGGCATATGGCGATTTCAGTCAGGGCCGCAAAATCGCTTCGCAAATGGGCGCCATTCTTTCCGAGTTAAGAAGGGCTGATACCGAAGGCCAGTTAATACCGGCGCAGTTAATTGTATATCTCCGTTTTTTGTTAAGGGTAGGATTTTATAACGAATTTTCCAATGGGCTAAACAATTTGTTGCAAGGGAAGCTTCCTTCTGATTTCGGAGAAGAGGGAGGGGCCTTGGGCGAAAAAGAAGAATTTTTAGTGCGGGCAGAATATATGGATTTTGATGAATTCATTGAAGGTACCTTAACCCGGCAAATGCACCGCATGGAGATGCCAAAAAATCGCCGCATTATAAAAGTAATTTTAGATGATTTACTCGAAAAATGGGGAAGAATCCAGGCGAAAAGCGAAGCAAGCAGTCCTGAAACCGGAGGCGCAGAGGCGGGTGACTATCAAAGAAAGGAAAAAGAAGCTGCTTTAGCGTCTTCAGAGCCTACCGAGCTACAAGGCGCGGCGTTTAGTAGAGGACGAATCGAATCCATGACGCCGGAAGAGCAGGAACTCTTGCGTAAGGATCAAAGGGATATCGAAAGGATATTTGGCAGGGTGCGATACGAGACCCGTAGGCCGAAAGACGAGCCCGTTGACCGCGTGCCGCGATCTGCAGCCGAAAGGACAGGTGTAGGTTCAGCGCAAGAACGGTCCCCGGAGGAATATATTGGACAACCTGATATTAGAATATCAGATTCAGAAGAGGAAAGAAGAAGCGTTCTTACAGAACGACTGGATACCATACTGAGAAAGGGAAGAGCGCCGTTGATATCTATTGATCCCGCGACTCTTCTCAAAGACGATACTATAGACGATACGATTCTTAAAACTGTTATAGATTATCTTGAGGCAGGAGGAGCCGTTGTTTTTAATTCTGATCTGGATGAACGATGGCTATATCGCCAGATTTTTGAAAGATTAACAGACGATCTTAATCGCATTGACAGACTGAACCTTTTATCAAGGGTGTTTATGATGTTTTCAGAAAATAATGTAGCCTACATATACGATACTGAGAAAGGCGCATATTGCAGTGTTTCATCTGGGGATAAAATGCCTTATTATGACAAGGCAGGTATATTATTGAAACTATTACGTTCCGCAAAAAAAGATATTTTGCTCCTTTCCGTATACGCACAGAAGCTGACTGATCCGGCCGGTGATGGAGCTTATATTGAGGCTGCCGGAATAGTGAACATAATTAATACAAGTCCCAATATAAATAAACAGAATGCGCTTAACATGGCAGATGAGGGTGCGAGGCAAAACCTGCATCATATCTCCAATTTGCCACAAATGGTATTTAATACTAATCACGGTGGATTGGACATAATCTTGGATGATATAAAGTGGCTTACGCTGGAACTTGAAAAGCGCGGTGTGAGAGCAAAACAGGCGCCTTTGCCGGAAGCGCAGACAGAAAATATGCCGTTGTGGACATTTGACAATGGAGAAAATTTTACTGCGCCTATGAACAGTCCGGTAAAAGTAGTCGTAGGCAATCCTGGTTTGGGCGCGCCTGGTTTCATAAGGGTGAATACGGATGAAAAAAAGGAATACATAATTCCCCTTATAAAAGATCATGAAGGACGGCATGCAGCGGTTCTTCCATCTGATACCGGGTATTTCAGATTCTTCTGGGTGGGTGGCGCCGATATGCCGGGACACTGGGAAGATGTTGCCTATAGAATTTCGCGTGTCTCACCGGAAACCAAAAGAATTATAAATTGGCCAATGTATCCGGAGATGGAGAATTCCATCGCAGAATTGTACGCTCGAGTTAGCGCAGAGCCGGTACAGTGCATGCAAGGACCCCTCTTTTTGAAAGATACGATTGGACGCGCATCCTGGTTATACGGTACCGGCGATAATGTGGAAGTCAATCTTCATATTGCGGATCGTGAGTCTCACTACTATTATAATGACCGAAGTCGTAGCTTGATTCTCAATGTTTTCCCAGTTTGGTCACAGGAAGAATTTTGGGTGTATGAAGGTACAATAAAATCTACTCACTACAATTATATGAGTCTTCAGGAAGGGAGTATCGGCAGGCTTCTCATGAGTTTTGCATATGTCGAAGGAGAACCCGCTATTATCATAGAAGAGATTCAGACCACTGAAGGATTTCAGAGGCTCGGTACCTTGCATCCGGAAATCTTCGATAAATATGGGCTATATTGGATATTGGGAGGCATGGAATACATGGCTGCGGTTGCGAAGAAACTTTCTATTCCCAATCTATACCTAATGGCGGGAGAGAGCGTTAAGGAGAGAAGTAATTACGCGCGAAAAATGACCCAGGAACGCAGGATGTACCAAGAGCCTTCAAGAAGAATGGAGCCGGCGCGGTCTTACAAAGTATTTTTCCATGATAAAAGAGAAGATTTCCAAATGCACAGATATCCAATTGAGAAGGCAAGAGATCTTGATTCGTTTTTGGAAAATGGGGCTCGTTTTAATGGATTGCATACCATAGCAGCAGTCCCGGAAAATGGGCATATATATTTATATGTTGTTCCTATATTTGACAAAGATATTCCTCCGGAAGAAGTATACGTTGTTCTTCATCACGGCAATCCTGCTAAGAAGGACAATTGGCAGGATATAGAAGCAACATGGGATGCGGAAAAGAGGGCATTTCGTGTAATGATACCGAAAACGTTCATTGAAGGGACATTTATGATATCACATGAACATGCCTATGGTTCATGGGTGTGGGCAGGCGATCAGGATAAAAATATTACCAGAGAATATATCGATCGATTAGTTGCGGGTGATAGGGTGGAAGGCGAAAAACCCGTCCCGATATCGTCGGTAGTTATAGAAAATGCTCTTACGGGCAATAAAGAATACTATGACAGCTTTCATGATTTTGCACAACGGCCCGATCTAGAGAAGTATTTCCCCGGCATAAGGCAGGCCCAAGAAATGGCAGTAAATTTAGCTTGTGAGTTAGGTTTTGATGAAGCGCGGGCTTATTTTCCCGACCATCAGGTGCATCTGAGAGGGGATATATTGATCGGAGAAATCGTCAAAGAGCTTGGGAAAAATGTAGAGCATTTAGGGCCTGAAGGCATGATCGAATTTACAGTTCAAAGAATAAAACAAGGGGAAAGAGAAGGAATAAGGATCGTATCAAGAAATGTTGAGCCTGAAATAAAGACGATGGATGTAAAGAAGGTATTAGCTGAGGACTATAGGGATGCGAATCCTTTAAGAGGAGAAGGCTTGAAGCTAATAAAAGAGTATGCACTTAATCCGGACTGGGGCTACGGGCGCTTAATAGTTGAATCTGATGGAATAAAACTTGCCTTTAGCTCAGAAGGTGTTGCAGAGCCACCTTCAGCTTCGGAAGTTAAAAACAGCGTTAAGATCACAATTGAGAAGTTTTTGCCACTATTTGCTGAGCGCACGCAAGCTGCGAAAAAAATCGAAAAACCCCCACACAGAGGAGCCTTCACGCTTACCGAAGGACTCGCGGCAATCGCAGCAGCTTTTTCTCTCGGAGCAATAGGCATTTACTACCCGGTTATAATTACCTTCCTCCAGGGAATAAATTGGTCGCCGTATATAAATACTGCCATGTTCTCTTTAGGGTTTCTTGCTGTGGCGAAGATTATGAAGGAACCAGCTATAGCTTTTATAACGCTACACGATGAAAAATATCTAAATGAAGCGCTTAAAGAGGATGAAAAAGCAAGAGCTGAGAAAGAACGTGAAAAGGGTAAGGCAGCCAAAAAGAGAAAGGTTCCCGGTCCGCTTTGGGAGAGGCCTCTATCAAAAGACGATATGAATAAGATAATGAGCTATTCCACCGTGCCCGAGAGAGTACGCGCTGCTATGCAAATAAAGGCTGTAGGTAATCGATATGATGGTATCACCGCCAGGAAGCTTGCCGAAGATGCCGGTATCGACCGTATTACAATCTATAATATAATGCGCGGTAAAACAAATAGTATGAATCAATCGGTACTTGTTCCTCTTGCGGAAGCTTTAGGGTTAAACGTCGAAGAAATCCAAAAAGGCACAGAGCAAGATACTACGAAAAAAAACAACAAGAAAAGACCTAAGTACGATGTGGCTTTAGACCCGTTACTTTATGCGGAAATTTTAAGATTATTGGAGGAAACAAAACAACCTCGCGACACAAGCTGGCTACGCCACAAACTAATAGAGGATAAAAGATTTAGTAGTTTAAGACCCGCCAAGAAAGCATATGGAATTGTGATAGCTATTATCAAGAACAATCCCAACCTTCTTGGGCACACCAATTATATAAAAGAAAACGCCTATAAGCGGATAACAGAACCTCTGATAGAAGCCGGTAAATCTATAGCAACAGCAAGAAGCCATGGAATAGTTGGAGAATATAGTCGCGCAATTAAAAAATACGAGAAAGCAATAGTGCTGGCTAAGGGAAACTTAGATGATCCGATCGTTAGCGACATAGCTTTAGAAATACTTGAAGAGGCAGAAAAAGAGCTTGCAACATGTATAGATAGTAGTAATAAAGAAGAAGGCGTGGAACAACAGTGGATCCAGGAGGTAGCAAGTCAACTAGACGAACAATTCGAAGAGATTAAAGTAGCAGCAGTGAAAAAAGGCGTATATGAGGAGAAGAAAATATTGGAGATAACAGAAGAACTTCGCATCTTCTGTGAATTATTGGTGGAGGGGGAAACAAATCGTGGTCTTAACCCTGAGGCCGCCGAAGCATTAACCAGAGAGCTAGATAGGCGCCTCACGGAATTTTTAATAAAATTAAGACCAGTACGCGGCCCAACCCCGCCTGATGCCAAGATGTTAGAAGAAATTGAAGGCCCGATCACGCCACCCGGGCAGCCTTCAAGCAAGCGATTTATGACCGGCAGGCCGAAAGGCGAAAAACCAGCAGAAGAGACGATGGACCCTCCTGCGCCAAGGCTTCGGAGGGCAGGCGAAGGACGACGGATGACAGCCGACGGACTGCGGTCCGCGGAGTGGGAAAAGCCGGAAGAGGAATTAAGTATTGTGTCCCGGGAATTGACCCAAAGACCCAAAGAGATAATACTAATAGCGATCCCCGGAGAAGAAGCGGACAATCCCGTAGCAAGGGAGCTTCTGGAGAATATACCAAATAAGCCCATAACAGAGGATATAAAGGTAGTCTTCATAGAGGACAGAGGCGAAAGAGAGAACAAGCGAGAAGCTGAAAGACTCGCAAGAAAGGAAGGCGCGGCACTCGGCCTATCCCTG
>JBDRHE010000056.1:0-29130 GCA_043817155.1 Candidatus Omnitrophota bacterium
ATTAAAGTCCATTTATATGTATCCGGATGATTTTTAAAGATTACTTTAGCCGATTCGCGGCCCCGTAATGACACTTAGTTATGTCAAAGAACGTTGCGGAGGAGCTTTTCACGCTTGACAATTTTTTTCATAGATGCTTCAGTGCGCTTAGTATATTACGGCACTTCGCAAAGACGAGGAATGAAGCGATTGCTTCGGAACACCAAGTATTCGTCGGTTCCCCGCAATGACAAGAGAACGAAGATTGCTTCGGTGCGCTAGCTCTTTACGGCACTTCGCAAAGACGAGAAAATCTAATCGTCCCACGTCCATCGTCCTTCGTAACGTTATATTCGAGCGATCCTTCGTCCTTCGTAGCTTGATTATTCGAGTTACTCCCTCATGGCATTCAGCATAAGACCGACGGCTGCCATGTGAAATGTCAGTGACGATCCACCGTAGCTTATGAACGGAAGCGGGAGCCCCTTTGTAGGAAAGAATCCCGTACAGACTCCGATGTTGATCACCGCTTCCAACCCTATCATATTTGTTATCCCGAATATGAGTATCTTATTAAATGTGCGGTGCTCCTTAAAGAAGGCCTTCATACCTTGCCAGACAAACATAGCAAATAGAGCAATTATGCATGCCCCTCCGATGAGGCCAAGCTCCTCTCCTATTATCGAAAAGACGAAATCAGTATGCGCTTCGGGAAGGTAAAAGAGCTTCTGTTTAGAATGCCCGAGCCCTACTCCAAGCAGCCCACCGGACCCTATCGCCACAAGCGACTGGATTATCTGGAAACCGGCGCCACTCTTATCCTGCCAGGGATCTAAGAATATCAGCATTCTTCTGCGCCGGTAAGGCACGCTGAAAATAAGATAATAAAGAAACGGTAAACCCAGAAGCACCGTCGAAAAGATATGTTTTAGCTCGCCTCCTGCTATAAAGACGATGAGGAAACCGACAAAGAATATCGATATTGCCGTACCGAGGTCCGGTTGAATTAAGACCAATCCGCACATAAGAGAGATCACGAAAACAGCGGGAAGGTATCCAAGGCGAAGATCCTTTATAGCGCAACCTTTTCTCTGAAGATAATCTGCAAGGTACAGGATGAGCGCAAATTTAGCGAATTCAGACGGCTGGAAACTTAAGCCACCTAATAAACGAAACCACCGGCGCGCGCCACCCGCGATAACCCCTACCCCCGGAACAAGCACTAGCAAAAGCGTAAGCGCCGAAAGAACCATGATGATCCTCGAATACTCTTCGATCCTGGCAATGTTGATAGACATAATATAGAACATCGCGACGAATCCGATGAGCATAAAACAGAGATGCTTCTTTAAGAAGAACATGCTGTCCTGGAACTCTTCATAGGCGTATATTGCGCTGGAACTGTACATCATAACAACTCCGAACATTAAGAGAAGAAGCGTGATTATGAATATAGTTCTTCTTCTGTGTTGCATTGTTTTTTAGGTTATCGCGTATGGGAGCGGGTGTTCCGGCGTGAATTCTTATCATGGACAGATCCGTCCGCTTCAAGCTCCCTTACAGCCCCGCAGAACACTTCTCCGCGATGCTTATAGTTCCTGAACATGTCGAAACTTGAACACATCGGTGACAAAAGGACGCAATCACCTTTTGAAGCACTCTTGTATGCAGCCCTCGTCGCTTCTTCCAGCGTCGCCTTCTCCTCTACCGGCACAATATTCTTAAAGATATCGCTCATTCTCTTCTTTGTCTCCCCGATAAGGACCATCATCTTGACCTTCTCCTTTACCACCGGTACTATGCTCTCATATGTCAGACCCTTATCTTTCCCGCCCGCAATGAGTATCGCGGGTTTTTCGACAGATCTTAAGGCCCGGTCCGTAGAATGGATATTTGTGGCCTTGGAGTCATCTATAAATTCGATACCGCTTACAGTTCCTATCAGCTGGAATCTGTGCGCGAGCGGAGTGAAGTTTCGAACTGCGTTCTCAATAGTACGCGAATCAACGCCTAACAGTGTCGCTACAAGTGCCGCCGCGAGCACATTCTCACGATTATGACGCCCCTTCAGGCTGTAGTCCCCTATCTTGAAAAGCTGTCTATCCTTGCCGCCGAGAGAGGTCATTATAGTATTGCCGTCGACATATATGCCGCTTTTCACCTTCCCGCTACAACTGAAATAGTGCACTTTCGGTAAGAATTTCCCGGAGAGAGGGAGCCTTTTCAGATGTTCATCATCGTAATTCAGTACGGTAACATCGCCCTTCTTTTGATTGAGAAATATCCTTTTCTTTGCGCAGATATATTCATCAAACTCCTTGTACCTGTCTAAATGATCTTCGGCTATATTGAGAATAACGGATATCATTGGCCTGAATGATACAATATCTTCCAGCTGGAAAGAGCTGATCTCCAGGACTACGATAGTCTCTTTTTTGATATTTTCTATCTCGCCGGTAAAGGCGTTGCCGATATTCCCGCATACATTTACGTGCCTATCCGCTTGACGTAAAATCTCACCGATCAAGGAGACTACCGTAGATTTGCCATTAGTCCCGGTAACAGCGACAATCCGCCCTTCACAATAATTATATCCAAGCTCGAGCTCGCTTATGACCGGAATATTATTTTTCTCTGCATAGCGTAGCGGCAATGCCGATTTTTCAACCCCGGGACTGACAACAATGAGCTCCGTCTCGTTTAAGAAGCTTTCGGTGTGCCTTCCGATTTCAAGATCGACAAACCTGCTCTCCAATAATTTGGCGTTCTCTTTAACAGTTTCATTCCAGCCGCTATCGGTTGCCGAAACGATAGCGCCCTGCTTTTCCAAAAGCAGCGCGCTGTTTATGCCGCTATTCCCCAATCCGACAACTGTAACTCTCTTGTTTCGTAGATCCATAGTTAACTTTTTTTAGTCTAGCGTATAGCGTACAGCGTATACGCTAGTATTTATCGTTTCAGAAAACTCTATTCTTCTAACCTATCCGCTATACGCTATCCGCTATGCGCTAAATATCACATTAATTTCAATGTTGCCAGGCTAAAGAGTGAAAGTATAAGCGCTACTATCCAGAAACGCGCCGTTATCTTTGATTCAGGCCAACCCTTAAGCTGCAGATGATGATGGAGCGGTGCCATTAGAAAGATTCTTTTACCGAAAAACTTAAGCGATGCGACCTGCAGAATTACGCTTAATATCTCCGCTATAAAGATACCCCCGGCTATCACAAGCAGAAGTTCTTTCTTGATTAGAACACTTACCAGGCCGATCGCGCCACCTAAGGGAAGTGACCCGGTGTCACCCATGAAGATCGTTGCCGGATATGAATTGAACCATAAGAAGCCCAGACCGCTCCCCACAAGGCACGCGCAGAATACCGTAAGCTCACCGCTTCCCACGAGATAATATATATTCAGATAGCTGCTGAAAACCGCGTTTCCCGTGAGATAACATATCACACTGTAAGTAAGCGCTATGAAGCTAATGCATCCTATGGCCAGACCATCCAGGCCATCGGTCATATTTACAGCGTTACTCGCGCCAACCACGACAAGGATGACGAAGAAAAAATAGAATATGCCAAGATTGATAACCGCGTTCTTCAAGAATGGAACATAGAGCTCCGTAGATATATCATTGCTAAAATATAGGTATAGCGCAAAAGCGACTCCCAGTATCAGTTGTCCCGTAAATTTAGCCAGGGCGCTAAGCCCGAGCGTCTTCGTCTTAATAAGCTTAAGGTAATCATCAATAAAGCCCACTATGCCAAGCCAGAGCACAGTGATCAGGCACATAATTATAAACGGGTTATCCAACCTTGCCCAAATAAGGGTGGAGATCACTACAGATAGTATGATTATAATGCCACCCATAGTGGGAGTGCCCTCTTTGTGTTTATGCAGCTGATATAGATCCTCTACATGCTCTCTCCTTGTAACTTCACCGACCTTTAAACGAGAGAGCATTCTGATGATGAATGGGCCTAAAATCACGCTTAATAAAAAAGCCGTAATGCTAGCCATAGCGGCCCTGAACGTAATATATCTAAATACGTTAAATCCGAACCACAGATCTTTTAAGGGATACAGTAGATAATATAGCATTGAATACCTATTTTAATGACAAACTACTCCGCTTCAGAAATTCTGGAAGTACTCTCTTCGGCGCCTGACTGCTGCAACAAGCGGGCAGGTATATTGGAATTTAACTCCGTTCAAAACACTCCAAGACTTTCTCCATTCTCATGGCGCGCGAACCTTTTATCAATACGACGTCTCCGGACTTCGCGACCCTCTTCAAAAAATCGGCGGCGCTCCGGTGAGACTTGGCCTCGTAAATATCCTTCATTCCGGCATCCTTGGCGATCCTTCTGATAAAAGAGGACATATCTCCAAGCGTTATTAAAGTATTTACTGAACTTGCGGCTATCGCCCTGCCGATCTCTTCGTGCATGCTCCTGGCTTCATTGCCAAGTTCCAGCATATCTCCTGCTATTATTATACGCTTACCGTGCGTCTTATACCTTAAAAGCGTGTCTAACGAGCTTTCGAAAGACGAAGGATTGGAGTTGTAGCTGTCATTCAATATCTCTATCCCATCAACTCTGCTCAGTTCAAGGCGCATCGGGCAAACTTGTCTGTATGAATTTATCCTCTCCGCTATGACAGGAAAAGCGATACGGAACTCTCTGGCAACCGCGATAGATATCAGGGCATTATATATGTTATGCCTTCCCAGAACCCCCAGCTTAAACTCATTACCATTCTTAAGCGAGAAAGACCAGTAATTCTCCTTATAACACGGCTTAACCGCCTGATGCTTACACCGATGATTTATCCCATAATATATCCTATTAAATCTCGAACTTTTTATCCGCCTCAGATATTGGTCATCGCAATTTAATATAGCAACATCATCCTTCTTGAGCCTGTTAAGTAGTTCCGATTTTGCTATAAAGACGTTTTTAAGCGTCCCCAGGAACTCGATGTGCGAAAAGCCTATATTCGTCACAACGCCTACCTGCGGCTCGGCGATCTCACTTAACCTGTCGATCTCGCCTAGATGATTCATTCCCATCTCCAGCACCGCTATATCGTGTCTCTTTTCAAGCTGCAGAAGCGTCAAAGGTAGCCCTATGAGATTATTCTTTGAGGATTCGTTTTTGAGAACGTTAAAAGTGGATTCTAAAACATGCGCGGTCATATCCTTGGCCGTCGTCTTCCCGTTGCTCCCCGTTATCGCTACAACCGGGATCTTAAATTGCCTGCGGTGCTCATGAGCAATGTCACCGAGCGTTCTTATTGTATCTTTTACGGTGATCGCCCGATCTCTTAAGCTCTCTCTTAGCCTGCAGGGCCTTGAAACAATTGCAGCTTTTGCGCCCTTCTCGAAGGCAGCTTGAACAAAATCGTGGCCATCAAAATTCTCGCCTTTTATCGCAAGAAATATGTCGCCCCTCTTCAAGGTCCTCGAATCGATCGCTATCTTCTTTGGGTTTTTTACTGCATAGTCAATATTCATCTATCTCTCTTCTGTTGTCAGGCACCGAAGCATTCGAAACGTACGGCGTTCGTTTCTTCTACGCTCGTCTTTGCGAGGCACCGTAAAATTCGAGCGTGCCGAAGCAATCTCAAGCTTACCTCGTCTTTGCGAGGCACCGGAATATTCGAACGTGCCGAAGCAATCTCATTCGAGTTAGTTTGCTTCGGTGCGCTAGCTCTTTACGGCACCTCGCAAAGACGAGGTTACCATTGCTCTGCTACTCTTCCTTAATAGGCTCTCCGTTATTTCCTTGTCATTAAACGGAAAAGCCTTGCTGCCGACAACCTGTGTATTCTCGTGACCCTTTCCCGCTATCAACACTATATCACCCGTACGGGCCTCTTTTAAAGCTTTTTCTATCGCTTTTTTTCTGTTCTTCATAACAAAGAAACCTGCCTTTCGCTCATCAATGCCCGATATAATATCACGAATGATCATTTCGGGGTCTTCATTACGCGGATTATCATTAGTTATAATTGCAATGTCCGAATATTTCTGAGCAATGGCCCCCATAAGCGGCCTCTTCTTTTTATCCCTTTCTCCCCCGCAACCGAAGACTGTTATTATTCGTCCTTCCGATCTCAGTTTTTTTAAAAAAGTGAGGACATTCTCAAGAGCCCGGTGCGTATGCGCGTAATCTATAAATATCTTAAATTGCTGTCCCATTTCTACGGGTTCCAGGCGACCCGTTACAGCATTAACCTTTTCGATCCCTCGCTTGATATCTTTGCCGCTAAAACCTTGAGCGATCCCTGCGGCAGTTGCCGCAAGAATATTTGAAATATTATGCATACCTATTAATCGCGTATTGACCGGGATCTCATCGGTCTTATGTACTTTGATAATCAACTTAGAGCCATAGATATTAGCCTCTTTTATATCCGCGCTTATATGCGGCTTGCCACGCAAACCATAGGTGACTATCTTGCGACCCTCTATTCTCCTTAACGCTTTTCGCCCACTTATGTCATCTGTGTTTATAATAGCGGAGCCCCCTCTTTTGAGGTTTTTGAATATTCTCATCTTCGCGGCCATATAATTCTTAAGGCTCCCATGGTAATCCAGGTGCTCGTGAGTAAGATTTGTAAAGATCGCAACATCAAACAGTAAGTCATCTACTCTCAGTTGATCGAGGGCATGGCTTGAAACCTCCATCGAAACTGCCTTAAGCCCGTTTTCGATCATTCTATCCAGCAGGAAGTTTACCGAGAGCGCATCCGGCGTTGTCATGGTAGATGCCGTAACACCCTTCCCGGACCTGCATTCTACTGTGCCGATAAGCCCGCAAGGGACGCCCGATGCGTTGAAGATGCTCTGCGTAAGAAAGGCCACTGTAGTCTTCCCGTTCGTCCCGGTTATGCCAACGACCTTAAGCCTCTCTGACGGTGAATTGTAAAAGTTCTTTGTAACTATTGACAGGGCTTTTTTGGAATTACTAACCAAAATGTTAGAAACATCCCGGCTCAAGTCGCATATCTTCTCCTCTGTGACGATCGCTCGCGCGCCTTTTTCGATAGCCTCCTTAATAAACCTGCTGCCGTCAGTTTTGAACCCTTTTATCGCGACAAATAGCGCGCCTTTTCGCACATGTCTTGAATCGATTGCGATAGAGGTAATCTCTGCATCGCCTCCGAGAAGAGACGTCTTGCCGTCCAGTCCTTTAAGAAGTCTTTTTAGCTTCACTTTTCCTGTCACTTTCGATCTCGAGATAAGATAGTATCTTCTCCATAATATTCTTGAAAGCGGGCGCGCAAACCTGCCCGCCAAAATGCTTTTTGCGCGGATCATCGACGCATATGACCAAAGCCACAAGAGGGGTTTCATACGGAGCGAAACCTATAAAAGACGCGATATACTTCTTTTTATAGTAACCTCCTTTAGGGTCCACCTTTTGCGCTGTACCTGTCTTACCCCCTGCCCTGAAATCAGAGAGCCTGGCCTTCTTACCCGAACCCCGCTCTACAACACCTTCCATGAGCTCCTTAACCTTTGCAGCCGTCTCTTTCGATATGACTCTCCTTATTTTTTGCGCTCCCCTTTCCCTGATAAGCGCCCCATTCTCGTTCAGTGTCTGGCTAACGAGATACGGCCTCATTAAAACACCGTCATTTGCTATGACCGAAACAGTGGTCGCCAGCTGCAGGGCAGTAATAGCTATGCCCTGCCCCATAGGTATAGTGGTCATGTCGACATCGCGCCATTTATCCGGATCGCGCATTATACCGCTCACTTCTCCGGGAAGATCTATGCCTGTTGGTCTATCAAGATTAAATCTCTTTATATACATTGCCATTTTTTCTTTGCCCAATTTAGCAGCAACCTTAACCGTACCTATATTGCTCGACTTCTCTATGACCTGTCTAAAGCTAAGATTGCCATACGGCCTGTAATCATGCAGGATACGCCTCCCGACCTTGTATGTTCCTTCTTCGCAAAAAACTTCAGTATCGAAATCCACAACACCCTCTTCCAGGGCAGCGCTTGCTGTAACGATCTTAAAAACGCTTCCGGGTTCGAATGAATCGGATATAGCCCTGTTTTTAAGCGCGCTCGTATCATTAACGTTATTGGGATCGAATGCAGGGTAGTTGGCCAGCGCAAGGACTTCGCCCGTTCTAGGATCCAGGGCGACGATGGAGACGGAAGTCGGGCGATAAGATCCTACGATATCCTGCACCTCCTTCTCGACAATATATTGGATAACCTCATCTATAGTAAGGACCAGATTCTCACCATCACGCTTCGGCAAAATATCAGACTGAAAAGAAACAAGCTCCCTCCTTTTGGCGTCTCTCATTGACCGCTTCCATCCGTATTCGCCTTTCAATTCTTTATTGTACTGCAATTCCACGCCTTCAAGCCCATCGTTATCGATATCGGTTATCCCAAGAACATGACACGCAAGCGTCTTGCCCGGGTAAAACCTCTTGGCTTCATCCGTTAAATAGACGCCTTTAACATCAAGGTTCCTCACAATTTCCGCTTCACCGGGCTCCACCTTTCTCTTTATCCACACAAAATAGTTATCACGCCCGAGCTTGCTCTCTATGGCTCCTCTATCGAGGTCTAAATTCTTTGAAATGATATCAGCGGCCTTTCCCGCATTACCGATCTCTCTTGGCACAGCATAGACCGATGCGACATCCAGATATACGGCAAGAACCCGTTTGGCCCTGTCATATATATTTCCTCGCCTCGGTTCCAATTTGACAAAGATATTGTGCTGTCTCTTCGCCAGATCCGTCAGGAAAGGCCGCCTTATGATATGTATATATAAAAGGCGGGAAAAGAGACACATAAATAAAGTTGTAAGTAATATGAGAATAGAGAATTGGCGAGTTTTGCTAAAATTAATATGCACGTTGCCTTAAGGGCGGGTTGGCTGTTGTGCTACGCGGTAATAGCGCGTCTCATTCCAATACTTCCGCTTCCGCCTGAGGGGCAAAACGATCGAACAGTTTCGCCACAACAGATTCTGCGCGCTTAGGTTTAATCTCATCTTCAGTGATTACATCCGCGCCAATGGTATAGTGCTTATTTTCGATCTTTGGCATGCAGAGAACTATTTCATTGATACAGAGCGTATCTTCAACCCTCTTTGGTGATTCCAGCTGAGATAGATTATATACCAAAGACCTGCGCTGGTCAAGCAGGAAGGAGACGCGTCCGGCGTGTTTGTTGATGAGAAATCCTGTTTTAACGGCCTCGATTTCCTGGTGCGTATAAAATAGGGCAACCACAGCGCAGGACAATATACCTATGATATACCTAACAAATCTTGTTTTTGGCATTATTCACCCGGTACTTTCAAAGACCCTTAATTTTGCGCTTCTTGAGCGTGGATTCTCCATGATCTCACTATCCGATGCAGAAATAGGCTTCTTCGTTAAAATGCGACCCAGTCCGCACTTTTCAAATTCCTTAAAACGTACTTTCGCTATCCTGTCTTCCAGTGAATGGAAGGAGATCGCCGAGATCCGGCCCCCGCGTTGCATAAGTTTAACGATCTTTTGCAGCGCGCTATCGATATTCTTTAGCTCACTGTTCACCGCTATCCGGAGCGCCTGGAATGTCCTGGTCGCAGGATGTATCTTCTGGCCCCTGTATCTGGCGCCCACCGCCTTCTTGATAAGCTCTGAAAGATCCTTTGTAGACTCTATCGGTTTATTCCTTCTTCTCTCCAGTATAAACCGCGCGATCTTCCTTGAATAGCGCTCCCCGCCAAAATCGTAAATTACGTTCTCCAGCTCTTCTTTTCTATAGCGGTTAACGATATCGTAGGCTCGCAGGCTCCCGGACAGATCCATTCTCATATCCAGAAAACCATCATGCTGAAAGCTAAATCCCCTCCCGGGGTCGTCTATCTGAAAACTGGATACCCCGAAATCGAATAGCGCCGCATCGATCTTATCAACACCCAGGCTTAAAAGAACGCTGTCTAAATCACAAAAATTAGCATGCACCATCTTGCAAATGGAACTGAATTTTTTTGTCCTCTCTTTTGCTATTTTAAGAGAGCTTGCATCTCTATCTATCCCTATGAGAAGACCATCCGGCCTTATAATATCCAAAATAAAGCTCGCGTGTCCACCGCATCCGACCGTCGCGTCTAATACTTTGCATCTCCTTTTTAAGCGTAAGGATCTAATCACCTCATCAACCAGTACCGGCTTATGAAGGATCTTGTCTTCCATCTCTTCTGGTCGTTCTGTTCTTGAATTGTTTATTATCTGCGATCATCGGACGCATATTTAGCGCCCTCTCTTTTCTTGCCCTCTCGATGATGAACGGTTCTTCTGACAGATAGTTCCCTTCACCGATCTTTCTTACAATGCTGAATGCAAACATAAGTATCACCTCACCTTCCTATTCTAGATCTACCAATCTCTCCGCTATGTCTTCAAAAGACTCTTTCGACGCATTATAGAATTCCTGCCACCGTTCCTTGCTCCAGATCTCGATCCTGTTTGAAACCCCGATGATCATGATATCTCTCTTTATGGAAGCGTAATGCTTAAGGTATGGTGGTATAAGTATCCTGCCCTGCTTGTCTAGCGTGAGTTCAACGGCTCCTGAAAAGAAGAGCCTATTGAACTTTCTCGCCTCTCTTTTTGTAAAAGAGAGATTCTTGAATTTGGCTTCCTGCGATTTCCACTCTTCCTCGGGGAACATAAATAAGCATACATCCAGACCCCTTGTAACAAAGAACTTCTCCACATAATTCTCTTTACTAGCCTCCCTTATCTTGGAAGGAATAATGATTCTGCCTTTCTTGTCAAGGCTATGTTCATATTCACCGTAGAACATGAGTTACTCCACTTTCCTCCACAATATTCCACAACTATTATCGAATATACATTATTAAACCACCTTTGTCAAGGCGTGATTTTGCGGCTCTTCCCTGATCCTTTTGTGAGTTTCGGTTGATACCATATATAGTGTTTATATGTGAACACTATACAAGGTCTTGATAAATTGGATTTCGTAAAAAAAATGGAACGGAAAGTTTTTTTGGGTGATTTTGTGATAATGATAAATAAAAAAATAGGGACACATCCTATTTTCTATAAAATTTCATCAATGGGATGCATCCCTATTTTCGATTTATTGCAAAGTAGGCCTATAAGCCGAGTTCTGTAAGACACAAAATCACAAAAGGCCGCAAAGACGCAAAACTAAAGTCCCGCGTCATTACGAAATCTTGCAACTCCGTGTCCCGGTAACCATCTATCTTGGGATGCCATTGCTGACAACCTCATGCAACCTACCCTTCCCGACGCCGATAAAACACGGCAGGAACGAGCAATTCCTGGATCGGGATCTGTTTGGTCTTGCTCCACGTAGAGATTGCCACGTTTCACCCGCCTACGCCTTGATTGGTCGGGAAAATCATAGAAGTGGGCTTCGGCGCGGCAGGCCCCTTAAGGACCTTGGTGCGCCGAAGCTGCTTCTTTGAAACACCCAACCAATAAAGCGCAGGCGACTCGTCTCTGTTGCTCTAATCCTCACCTCATGGTGGACGGCTGTTAGCCGCTACGATGCTCTCCGGAGCTCGGACTTTCCTCCCCCGATATTTTGGAAAACCAAAATGTCAAAGGCGGCTACCCGGTCTACTTTGCAAAGAACGAAAAATGTCACTATATCAAACTTGCAAGATTGATCGCTCTATTTACAAGCTTGTCAGCTTCTTTATTCTCTTCTCTCTTTATGTGCCTTATATCGACCTTCTTGAAGCCGGAGATCAGATGAAGTGCCTGCTCAAATAACGGCTTGATATTAACGTTCTTTACCCTATATTCGCCCTTTAACTGTTGCGCGACAAGCTCGCTGTCAACATTGAGAACGACTTCGTCCGCCCGCAGAAAGAGCGCCTCCTGAAGGCCATAGATCGCCGCGGTATACTCCGCAACATTATTTGTAGCGACCCCGATATATTTGTTAAATTCTTTAATCTTATTGCCGGATTTATCAAGGATCACAGCGCCAATGCCCGCAGGCCCTGGATTCCCTCTGGCCCCGCCATCTATAAATAGGGTGATCCTCTTCATGTTTCGGAAAAAAGGAGCCGCGCGCAATTGCCGCAGACTGTAAGCTCATTCATCATCTTGGCCTCATTCACTACCTGGGGCGGTAGATTCATATTGCATCCACCGCAGCAACCTCCTACAATCGGAACCATTGCCAGGCCATTTCTGTTATCTAGTATCCTCTCATATCTCGATAATACATTCTTGTCGATATTTGCCGCAAATTCTTTCCGTTTGCCATCAAGCCCTTTCAGCTCCGCCAAAACAACGTTCCTTTCGTCCGCGAGCGTCTTCTTCTCCAGGTCTATCTTCTTCTTCTCCCCTTCTAGGATCTCTTTCTCTGTAGCGATCTTCTGCTTTATCCCATCGACCTCGTCAAAGAGAAGAAGGATCTCCTCCTCCAAAAGAGAGCTGTCCGCTTTTATGCTTGCTATCTCCTTCTCCAGGGCACTGTACTCTTTATTCGTTTTAACCTGGAAAAGCTGCGTCTGATATTTCTTCGCGCTCTCCTCTTTTGCCGCAAGATCTGTCTCTTTCTCTTTATGCTTAAGCTGTGTCTTCTTCTGCTCTTCTTCCAGTCTCTTCATATTTCCCATCTTCTCTTCTAAAGCGCTATCCAGCTCATCTATCCTTTCAGGTATAGCCTGAACCGTTCTTCTCATATCAAACAATTCGGCATCGAACTGCTGCAATTCGATAAGCATCTTTATCTGATCACCTATGTTTATATCTGCTAGACCCATATCAGTGGATTTTTTGTAAAATTAAAAACCAAATATTATCCCGCCGTTACTTTCGTATGGCGGGATCCCGCAATGCACAAGCACGGCGGGAAACACCAAAAACCATTCGTGTCCAAATGAGTTGTACCATATCGACAGAAATAGCGTTTTGACATTCGAAACTTTGTCATGACCGCTTTTCTCACATGTCATCCCCGCGCAAGCGGGGATCCAGGCGAGAGTTTCGTCTGGATTCCCGCTGGAGTTTAGACCGCAAGAGCGGTCCGGGAATGACAAAAAGCTAATTTGGACAGCAATAACCAAAAACACATATTAAAAACTCAAAAACTTAGTAAATCACAAACTACGATTCACAAATCACAAACAGATTACAAATGGCCAACCCGCTACTCCCTCGTCGGTCGCTTCCCGCCGTTGCTATCGCATGGCGGGACCCCGCAATATGTCAATAACGGCGGGGCGCTTCGAGTCCTCACCGAGTTCCCGGCATCGCATATAACGAGTGGTGGGCACAGAAGGACTCGAACCTTCGATCTCTGCCATGTGAGGGCAGCGCTTTACCGACTAAGCCATGTGCCCATCCGCACCCTGCCGCTAAGTATAAATATTCCTATAATGGGAAAAAGATCTTAAGAAAAAACCGTAGGTTTTGTCTTAAATCCAGATTCAATACACCCTCTGCTTTTTTTTAGGAGAGTGTACAGGCAACCGCAGGTTGCCGTCATAGGGAGAACCTTAGGTTCTCCCTTGAATAGATTCGGTCGCAAGACCTTTTGCCGTAGGCAAAAGGCTGAGGACAAAAAAGCACATTCCGCACTTTTTTGTCCGAAGCCGAATCTGTAAAGAGTGGGGCCACATGGACTTGAACCATGAACCACCTGATTATGAGTCAGATGCTCTAACCAAATTGAGCTATGGCCCCGAGTTAAATATACAAAAGAGCTACTTGTAAAATTTTATGGCATCTACAATAATTCCCTCGTCGCCTATCGGTTCCTCGGGATTAATTCGCAGACGGTTTCATTTTATTATTTATAATCAGCCTATGATTCATGTCGCTCTGTTCCATAAATCATCTGCTCATTGAACTAACCAAATTGCCCCGCCGCAACCCTTCGGCTTGGCGGGGTCCCGCCATACGTAAGTAACGGCGGGAAGCTATGGCCCCTCATCTGTGAATTTCTTCCTGCTTGGGCCAATCTCGCCGAAGCCAAACGCGTAAGCATTTGGCAAAGGCGGATGGCCTTCTGAATTTACGTTCGCTAATTATATCATACCGGATGAGAATTGCAAGGGGTTTAAAGCTGCCATAGGACAGAATCGCGCTGTTGCCTACGTTTGCCGCTCACAAAAAATGGGTGACGTCCCCATTTATCTACATTTTTATTTAATTGCATTTTGTAGTGTAAATTTACTACGCTGTGTATTTCTCGGCATACCTATCCAGCAACGCCCGCACCATTTTCTGGTACTTAGTGTGATACTTCTTGGCCTGTTTTTTAAAAAACTCTATGGTGGATTCACTTAAGTTAAGCGTAACCTTAACTGTGTTTTCCGGAACAGCGAGATTCTCCGGCGATGGCAAAAAATCGCCTATTCTCTCAAGTTTCCCTATCGGCATATTTTTATCAATCTTTTTCAATATGGACAAATGGGTCGAGTCTTAATATTAAACTTAAGTATGCTCATGGGCTTCTTAACTTCTTTATAGGAACAGCTAATCCCCCTCATTCTAACCAGGTTAGAATATCAATGTTTAAGATAAAGGTTTTTATGCCTTTAGCGAAAGCAAATAGATTAACACAAGCTATCAACATAAAGATAATATAGAAAGCTTTCATACAATTATTGTAGACCTGAGGGTTGGGGTTGTCAATAGAAAGGGTTGATTTATATAAAGGAAGGGAGCGCGCTTATCTTACTTTAACAGTAAGGGTCTCGCTCTCCATTTCGTCAAATGTTATGGTCCGCTTGGAATTTATTACCGGCAGGAAGCATTTATAGATCCTCGCATGCTCGGGCAGTGTCTCCATTACCAATAATTCTGTCTCGACATTTTTCTTTAAGAAGTTCCACAAAGCTGCATAATCCCCTAGTCTCAACTCAACTCGACTGCAGAATCCATATATGCGTGTTTCATTGCCGCTTTTGCATAGCGTCATTACAACATCGAAATAACGGTCATCCGTCTTGAATCCATAAATCATAATGAACCCATCTTTCCGATGTTTTCGGAACTCCATGTACTTCTTGCATTCCTTTTCGCATACAGTATTTATCAACTCTTCTGCCGCATTCTCCGCTTTTAACAAGAAAGTCTCTTTCATATCGAATCTCCGTCTTTTGATAAATCCATAAGGCATCACCCTTTTTTGTGCTATGTAAAAGAAAATTTATAGTTAACCTACACACAACTACGCAACCAATAGTCATATAGCATAAACTGTTCCATTATGTAGCGCAATTGCGATAGAAGCATCGTACAGAAAAATGGTAGACAGTCCATGACAGCATATGACACATAGTGCAAAAAAAATGGTGCACTGTGTGCTTCAGAATGGACAGGTTCGAATAGATAGGGACGCGCCTAACTGCGATCTCCGGATTTTATGTTCTTGACTGGAAGAATTTAAAAATGGCGTGACGACATCTGTTAGCATTACAAGGTATGAATTGCAGGCTCAAGCGTCTTGTAATGATATCATCTGCGGTAACAGCCATCTCGTTCTGAGCAGAGTAGTTTAGCTGAGCCATAATAGCGGGTGAACAGTCGCATAACTTCTCAGCAAGTGAGCTATCTTTTTCTACGATCTTAAGAATATCGGTGTATCGCGCGCCGTATTTATCCATAAGATAAATAATGGTGTCCGTCTCGATATTATACTTGTTCGCTATGTCAGTCGCGTCACCGTCTATGCGCCCCCCGCCATAAACACCGAATCGACCGCAGGACTTTCGTTTAAATGTCTTCCACAATGTATCCTGTGCGATCTTTCGATACGTGGTGTATTTGCCGCCTATAACTATGGTGAGGCCCGATCTCGTCTTCACGATAGAATGGGTCCTTGTAACCTTTGATGGGCTTCCCCGTCTTCTAACAAGAGGTCTTAAGCCCGCAAAGCTGGTTATGATCTTGTCTCTGGAGAAGTTCAAGCCTGGAAAGACGCGTTTTGTGTTCTCCACAAGATACTCAATATCCTTATCCGAAACCGACACGCTATCCGGATCCATTATGAACCTGGTGTCAGTTGTCCCTATAAGAGTGCGGTCTTCCCAGGGAATCGCAAAGAATATGCGGCCATCGCGGCCGGATGGCAAAAGTAGGGCGTGGTCAGAGAATTTACCCTCATAGAGAATGTGGACACCTTTTGTGGTGCGAACTCTCTTCCTTGCCTCCCGGTCGTCCTTTCTAAGCATCCTGTTTGTCCAGGGACCGACCGCCAGGACCACTTTGTCGGCACGGATATCGAATACTGAATCCCCTAAAACATCTCTTACTCTAACGCCTACAACTTTTTCAGACTCTTTAATAAAAGAGATTGCCTGCGCATAATTGGCGACGTCTGCTCCTCCGGCTTTGGCTGATAGAATATTCTCGAGGCATAGACGCGCATCATCCATCTGCGCATCATAGTAAAGTATCCCTCCAAGAAGACCATCACGCTTGATCCCCGGAACGAGTTCTAATATGTTCTCCCGGCTTAAACGACGGTGCTCACCAATCGAATACTTACCAGCGAGAAAGTCATAAAAAAGAACGCCCAGCTTCATCATCCAGAGTGGCCGCATGTCTCCCTTGTAGACCGGAATGATAAATGAGAGACGTTTAACAATGTGCGGCGCTGCTTTAAGCTGTATAGACCTCTCCACTAAGGATTCTCTTACAAGACCAAAATCCAGATTTTCCAGATACCTGATGCCCCCGTGGATCAATTTCGTAGATTTGCTTGAGGTCCCGCTTGCAAAGTCTCCCTTTTCGATAAGGGCTGCTTTAAAGCCATTCGCCTGAGCCAGGTTAGCAATACCGGCCCCGTTAATACCACCGCCGATCACAAGAAGATCGTATCTCTTCTTAAAAAGATTTTCGAGATCTCTTTTCATCTATAAGATCCTTTTTACGGCCTCCAGCCAGCCTTCATACAATTTTTCCGCACACATCGAAGGCATCTTGGGCGTAAACACCGATCCCTTCTTCCAGCACCTCTTTATCTCGCGTGCGTTCTTCCAATACCCGGTAGCAAGTCCTGCAAGATACGCAGCCCCAAGCGAGGTTGTCTCTATTACCCTGGGCCTTATAACATCGATCCCTAGAATATCAGACTGGAACTGACAAAGAAAATCATTGGCTACAGCGCCTCCGTCTACTTTCAGACTCCGGATCCTTAACCCTGAATCCTTCCTCATAGCGTCCAGCACGTCTCTGGTCTGATAACACATAGACTCAAGAGCAGCTCGTACGAGATGGTTACCTGTTGTACCTCTCGTTATTCCTAATATCCCGCCTCGCGCGCCGGGATTCCAGTAAGGAGCGCCCAGTCCAACAAGCGCAGGAACAAAGTAGACTCCCTCGTTATCTTGAAGTGAGCGCGCCCTTCTTTCAGACTCCTCTGCGCTACTGATTATATTAACTCCATCTCGAAGCCACTGGATCGCAGCGCCCGCTATAAATATCGCGCCCTCAAGCACGTATACCGGCTCACCGCGCGTACCGCAACCAAGCGTAGTTATAAGCCCGTACTTTGAGCCATAACGCCTCTTCCCGGTATTAAGGAGTACGAAACACCCTGTACCGTATGTATTCTTCAGGGAGCCGGGCTCAAAACAGATCTGCCCAAAAAGCGCCGCCTGCTGATCCCCTGCTATCCCTGATATGGGGATATCGCCCTGAAGCCTTCCTATCTTTACAGTTCTTCCGAAAATGGACGATGACCTCTTCACTTCCGGGAGGATCGCACGCGGGACTTTGAATCTTCTTAAAATATCGTTATCCCATTTCATTTTATCGATGTTGAAGAGCATTGTCCGGGAAGCATTCGTATAATCGGTTGCGTGGACCTTGCCTCCTGTCAGTTTCCAGAGTATCCATGCATCGATAGTGCCGAAACATAGCTTACCTCTCTTTGCCTTTGATAGGGCTCCGGGTACATTCTTTAAGATCCATTCTATCTTTGTTGCGGAAAAGTACGCGTCAATGGGAAGGCCTGTTCTTTTCTTAAAAAAGTCAACATTGCTTCTCTTCTTCTTGAGCTCATCACACCGCCCTGCGCTTCTCCTGCATTGCCAAACGATCGCATTGTAGACCGGTCTTCCCGTATCCCTATCCCAGATAACAGTCGTCTCACGCTGATTCGTAATACCTATCGCATCAATTGAGTTACGCGGCACCTTACGAAGAACCATCTGGATGGCTGCGCTCACGCTCTGCCATATCTCCTCCGCGTCATGCTCAACCCATCCCGGCTTTGGGAAATACTGCGTGAACTCCTGATAAGAGCTCCCCCTGTTCTTACCGCGCTTATCATATAGGACCGCGCGGCTTCCGGTCGTTCCCTGATCAATGGCTAAAATGTATTTCATATTCTTGCTCTCTTACGTGTCTTTGCACCGTAGAAGGGACTGTCCCCCCTCCGGAATCCTTCTATGGGGGCTGTCCCTATCTCACATTAGCGTGCAGAAGCTCCGCCGTGCTTGCTCATTGCGGAATCCCGCCATACGGTAGTAACGGCGGGGCAATCTCAGAATCCCATCTTTTCATATGTCATTCTCCCACATGTCATCCCCGCGCAAGCGGGGATCCAGAAGTGTATCTTTCTAATGTGTTTGTCATTTCCGCCTGGATTCCCGCTTCCGCGGGAATGACAAATTATTTCAGTGCACTCGCCTGTTTACGGCACCTCGCAAAGACGAGCGGAGAACCTATCGCTATTTTTCACTATTTTTGCGCCGGTCGCATTCTACGAAAATCTGCTTAACGGCTGATCTCCTGGCCGTTCTCCCAATGAACCCTTTTGATCAGCTTCCCATCTGAATCATATATCGATTCGGTCCCATGAAGTTTGCCCTCTTTAAAAGATTGCTGTTTTGCTATTTTGCCATTTTCATAATACCGCATCCTTGGCCCGTGCGGAATACCTTCTTTATACGAAAAGAGAGCGCTCTTTTGACCGTTTTCATAATTATACTCGATCACTACGCTCTTCTCTATACCATTTCTGTCGATATCGATTATCCTGTATTCAGAGGCTATTCCTCCCGTTTTTCCATCGACAAGAAACCTCTCTTCGCCGCCCTTGCGCCAGGGGTGAAAAACTGCAAGTGATCCGTCGAAACCATGGGTCCTGACGCGGCCCCAGCTCCATCCTCTCTCCTTGCAGATCTTCTTGGCGATCTCAAAAGTCTGGTCACTTACAGTCTCGCGGTGGTAACGCGATCTCCAGATCCCGCTCTTTAAATCTTTGTATACGTCTTCTCCAAGATAGCCCCGGAACGAAGCTAGTGAGATAAACAGGATCGCGAGAGCGATCATTGCGGTTGTAACCGCAACCAGTACAATTAAATTTCTTTTTTTCACCCTTACCCCACCATCTTCTGTCTACCCTCGTCATGCAAGCTTCTGCGCGGAACTCCCATCCGGATTAGTATGTCTCTTGTTCTTCCACCTCTTGTGGGTCCACATCCACTGCTCCGGAAACGCGCGTATCTCCCGTTCAAGAAGAGTGTTAAGCTCCCTGGTTGTGTTCTCAACCCAATTACTATCGTCTTTATTAAAATTAATCTCTGACTGCAGGTGAATTTCATATTTGCCGCTTGAAACCCTGATGCAGCCAAAAGCTGCGACAAGCGCGCAGCCCGTCTTTTTTGCAAGCCGCGCAGGAAACGATGTTGTCGAAGTCTTCACCCCAAAGAAATCTATCCATTCTCCATAATTGCCGGCCCACTGGTCGATCACGATCCCTACTATACGGTTCTGCCGCATCTCTTTAAATATCCACTTTATCCCCATATCTCTGTCTTTATGTTCCAATCCGGCTTTCTGCCTTAAAGACTTCACCCATTCATAAACATAAGGATTCCTCACAACCTTCCCCAGTATCGTAGGGGCATGTCCCTTTAATTTAGTAAGAAAAGCCATATACTCCCAGGAACCCAAATGAGACATGACAATTACTGTGCCCTTACCCTTGGCAACAGCACTATCAAGATACGAGCCATTCTTGATCGTTACGTTCTTTTCCGCCACCTTAACGGCTTTTGGAAGCCTGAAGAACTCCATAATAGAGACTGCGATGTGACGAAAAGATTCAAGCGCAATACGTCTTTTTTCATAGTCCGATCTGGTATCCCCAAACGCTGTTGTGATATTTTGGATAGCAACTCTTCTCCTGCCGGGTGATCCAAAGAATGTGATCGTACCGACCCCTCTTGCTATAAAGGTGGAAATGTCGATCGGGAAGAGATTGACAAATGTCATACAAGCACGCAAAAGTGCATATTCGCAAAAGTTCCATATAGCCAAAAGCGTCCTGCCCTTGCGTCTAAATTGTTTTATTCGTCTTCCGATCATGATTTATAGGTTGTATGCTATGACCTGCTATTTCAAAATAATATCGGGAGTATACCTGAATATAATAAAAAAGTATGGCCTACCATCCATCCTACCGCTTTAAAGCTTAAGGCTTATGGCTTAAGAACTTAGCTTCACCTCGACCTGGTCTCGCTCTTAACGCCCATCCTCGAGCCGCTCATTTCATTTAGTCTCTTTTGCAGGCTCTTTATCTGGCGGTGCCTGCTTGCCTCCTCTATCAATGCGTCTCTCTTATCATACCTGGCTTGGAGGTAATCGTAGACCGCATTCTCCGGCTTCTGCCAATCCTCGTCCTTCTCCGACCAGAAATACTCAACCTTCCCGCTCTCTTTGCCTGTCAAAAGTCTTATGTCCCGGTCGAGGGTAATCGGGATCGCTTCCATATTGTACAAACTATTTTGTTCATCGGTAAGTTCAGGCTCTACGATCGTTTTGGAATCCAATAAATGAACCGGTAGAAAAAAAGTGGTAAGGAGCAGGCCGGATATCGGGTCATTTAAAGAAAAGAGGCTCTCCTCCTTCTCAGACCCTTCGCCAATTTGAATCCACGAAAATACTAAAAAAAATGCACAGATTGTTATAAGAGCCACATCTCTTGTTACGCAAATTCTCATATTCACCGCCTCCCTTGTTAGTTTTATATTAGTCACGAAATCATCTCCCCAATAGGAAAGTCTACATTATTTAATCAACACTTGCAAGGGCTTTTGACGGTTCCGGTACGGTAAAATTAGTAAGCCGGGCTTTAAATTCTTGCTATCATATGATATAGTTGTACTGACATATAATAGGGATTAGTACTAAAAAATGAGCGCTCTCAATTAAACATGAAAAGGTTATATATAATCCTGATAGCCGTCTTTGTATCGGTTGCAGAAATCGCGGTCTCTGAACAGGTCGGGACCGAATGGAATATTAGGGAGGCGCTGCCGCCCATCGAAGATAAAGACCATCCCTGTAAGGATGAAGATAAAATATACATTGGCTCATATTATGAGCTGAGCTGGGTGAAGCAGGGGCCAAGAGCCGGCACCTGGGAACTCTTTACAAACCGCATAGCGTACGCGCATAACAATATACACGCACCTTATGTCGATATCTCCTGGTACAACCGGCTCGATGAAGAAGATTACGCGGTAGATATCGGATATAATTTTAAATTGGAGAATTCATACGGACGCGCCCAGATCGGTTTCGGATCCGATACAGACTATATATACAAATTTCAGAGCATTCTCGAATATAACCACAGGCTGTGCGGAAATTTGTACGGCAAGGTTGCCTCGACTTATCAAACACGCTATGCCGCAGGGGACGTCTTCATAGGATCGCCCGGTCTTGTATACTACTTCGACAATAACTACGTGAGCGCCGATTACGGCGTCTCTTTCGCTTACATGAGGGACCCCGCCCAATGGGGTAACGTAAAGGGTAGCTACGAGATTAATCAGGATCTTGCAGTATTCGGCGGCTACGCCTTCGGGCAGCGACTCTTCGACATACTACCCATCGACTCTTCCAAACAGGATAGCTATATACTATACGGTGGGTTAACCATTAAATCGTTAAAGTACGTTGAGTGCAGAGTCGGATTATCCTATTCAGAAGAGGAGCCGTCATTCATAAAACGGGGCGTAGATTTCAACGTCTCCGCAAAATTCTAAAACTATGGGTTTTTCCCGCATTACAGATTTTGTCTGGATAGTAAATAAGGCGCTTCTTATCCTGGCGCTTATTCTCAGTGCATTTATCATCATATACGATTCCGTAAGAAAGGCGCTGGATAATCGTTCACAAAACCGTCTCGAAAACACCAAGAAACTGCTACGGAATCTCGCGCGATCATCGAAAACACCTTCAAAAGATACATGTTCCGGCATTATAAATAGACTTACCATTAAGCAGATATTCGATATTGTAAAGAGCGATGAAGCCGCCGGATCTAAAGAATTCAAGTCTCATCTAACAAGCTGCCTGGAGAAGGCGGGGAAGTTCGACCGGCTCGAGAAGATCGCCTCCGGGTCCGGGAGGAAGTGGACGCGCATCCAGGCGATAATGACCCTGGGGTATTGCGAAATCCATTCAGCGCTTCCCATTCTTAAAGATGCCCTCCTCAGCAAAGATAGCGACATATCCTACTTCTCCATGTTGGCTCTCGGACAGATCAAAAATAACATGTCCGCCAGAATACTTCTGGACTTCCTCGAAAAGAAGATGTACAGCGGTTACAAGATCGTCTCCATCCTTGAAAGTTTCCCCCGAACAATCGTAAAGGAGGTAGTAAATAAGACCGGATCATCCGATCCGGTGGCCCGTTTCTGGGCGGTTAAACTGCTCACCACGTTCAAGCCCCAGGATCATGCAGACAGGATCGAGGAGCTGACGCGGGATGAATCTGCCGATGTCCGGGCCGCAAGCTGCGAATTCTTAGGCGAGTTGAAGAACAAGCGATCCCTGCCGCCTATTTTACAATGCCTTAATGACAGCGCCTGGTTCGTAAGGATGCGCGCGGTAAGGGCTCTGTTTAGTTTGCTTGAAAAGGATTGCGTATCATATATTATAGGCATGCTTAATGATCCGTCCAAGTTCGTTAAAGAGAGTGTTAAAGAGGTCGTCATACAGGATATCGAGTCATACCTTCCTCATATAGAAACGTGCCTATTGACCGGTAGCGAGGAAGCGAAGAAGTGCTGCGTAGACGCGCTTGTTGATTCAGAATATATTTCGCAGCTTCTCAAGAGTTTGCTATCTGAGCACCCCGACAAGAAGGAAAGGGCAACCGCTCTTCTTGCCGCGCTTATAAGATCCGACTTCTACTTCGGCTTAAAGAAGGTTCTGGATACTTTTCCCGGCAATGATAGAAAAAGTATCCTGGAGATAATAAAAAGCATGGACAGCGGCCTTGAAAAACGCATACGATGATGTTACTGCGCGGATAAGCGGAGATAAAAATGTCATTTGAAATATTTATAGCCATTACCTTTCCGTTCTTCATAAGTTACTTCCTTATCCTCATGCTCTATTACTGTCTTCTCATATTTATCGGGTTCATTGAAGGAGGAAAACGCAGCCACCAGCACCATGCGGAGGATTATGCGAGCCTCTCTTTCTCCACCTTTACTATACCTGTAAGCATCATAGTGCCCGCGCACAACGAGGAGGTATGGATCCGCGACTCTCTTCTTTCTATACTCAATCTGGACTATCCGAAATTCGAGGTTATAGTGGTAGACGATGAATCTACGGATGGCACTCTTAAAAAGATTGACGATATGCTGGACCTGGATTCCGCCAACAACCCGTTTGTGGATCAATTTAAATCCGGAAAGATATCCAATATACTCAAATCTAACATCCATCCCAACGTAACCGTTCTAAGCAGGCCTTTGCAGTATAAGGAGAAGAGAGATGTAACCGTAATAAGCAAACATTCCGGATATAAAAAGGCGGGAGCGCTTAATACGGCCCTCAATATGGTAAAGTACAAGTATGTCTGCATAATAGACGGTGATACAATACTCGAACCGGACGCCCTAAAGAAGGTCATGATACACATCCAGAAGAATCCGGAGAACATCATAGGGATCGGCAGCTACTTTGGACTCGTAAACGGCTTTACCCTGCAGGACGGAATGGTTGTAGAGAGGCACTTCTTTAAGAATCTTATCACAGCCTATCAGAATCTAGAATACATACGCTCTTTTATCGGCAACCGTATTGCGTGGAGCAGATATAACTGTCTGCCCATCATAAGCGGTGGTTTCGCCATATGGAGACGGGATGTCATAATGGATATGGGAGGCTTCAGCACATCTTTTAGCAGCGAAGATCTGGAATTCACCTTCCGCGCCCAGGAGTATGTTGCAAAAAATAAGGAAAAGAGATACAGGATAATGATGCTGCCTTATTACGTCGGATGGACTCAGGGGCCTTCGTCCGTCCGGACGTTAATCCAGCAGCGCAACAGGTGGCAGAGGATCGAGAATGAAGGGATGTGGCGTTACAGGCATATGTTGTTAAACCCGAAATACGGGGCTTTTGCGTTCTTAAGCCTCCCCTACTTTCTTCTCTACGAGGTCTTAGGGGTATTCTTCGAACTATTCAGCATTATACTAGTGCTTACCGGTGCGCTATTAGGCTTTCTGGACGTTAAGATGTTACTGGCTTTCCTGACACTAATGATCCTTTCCTACTCACTAATATCCATATCCTCACTCTTCTCTTTTATACGCAACCAAAAGATGTTTAGGACCAGGGACCTCTTCTTCTTCATATGTTTAAGCTTCTTAGAATCCTTCTGGTACAGATGGGTCCTAGCCATAGCCAAGATATCGGGAACATACAGCTTCCTCCGCCGGGTACGCTCACACGATCAATACTTACGCACAAGGTAGACACAGGCCTCAAATACACACTTTTTCTGTTAGGGTAATCCAGGGTGGAACTTTATTTCTGGAGAAGTATGGTCACGTTCTCTGCGGGGAACATATAGGTCCAGAATCTCTCGTAATTGCGAGGGTACTTGTTTGCAAGATACTTTATCCCAAATAGCCGAAAGGTCTTGTAGAAGGTTATCTCTCTTTTTACAATCTTAAACGGCACCTGCTTAAGTATCTCATCTATCATAAAATAGGAAAAATAGCGGCGGTGCTGCGGTTCTGAATATGCAACGTAGCATGAAAAATGCGGTGTCTCTATAAAACATGTTCCACCCGGCGCGGTGATACGTATGACCTCTCTCATAAACCTTACAGGATCCGCAACGTGTTCGATCACATGCTTTGCATATATCTTCGCGAAACTATCATCTTCTATGGGGTATGGATACTTATCCAGATCCCATACAATATCGGCCTTTGAATTCTTATCGATATCAAGGCCCGTAGCGCCTTCTATCTTATTATTGCCGCAACCTATATCAAGGATCTTGTCTCTCATCCGTTTTAACCGCTCGCTTATTTAAGAATTAGTGGCGCCCCCCTCCGGGCTTTAGTCCGGGGGCTGCCTCCATCAAACAACATATCTCCTTTGGCGAGATGCTTAGCATCTCGCCAAGCAATGAATTTCGCTATTCGGCGCTTTCTTCTGCGGGCGGGTTTAAAACCTTTTGTACGGCATCCAACAACCTACCGGGATCGGCCGATTTCTCTACGAACGCCTCCGCGCCGTACCGCAAAACCTTCTTCTTATGTTCTTCGTCTTTTGACCCTGAATGGACAATAACGGGAATATTCTCTGTTTCAGCGGCCATCTTCAAATTTTGCAAGATACTTAGCCCGTTTCCCGCCGGCATATTTATGTCCAGTATTATAAGGTCGGGTTTCTCTTTGTGAGCCAGGCTCGTCCCCTGATAACCATCCTGGGCATACACAAGATCCCTTAACCCTGCTTTGTTAAGAACCTTTGTTATTATCTTCCTGTCCTGCGCGTTATCTTCAACGATAAGTATCTTAGATCCCATTATAGCCTTTATACTATTTCTTCCTGAAATAGAACGTTTCGGTTCTGGGGCCCCTTAAATAAACCGTTCTCGACTGAATGCTGTCCGGATCAAGAAAGCCATTAAATGCCATGCCACCGCGTACGTCGATCTGGTAATCGCTTCCCGCCTCAAGAATAAAGTTATCCGGCGCTTTTCCTTCATGCGAGCTGCCGTCAGATGGCACTCTTCTAACCCCCACAGAAACCATCTCTTCTATCTCTTCCAGTACGGCCCCTCCTTCATCCGTAAAGAACGCCTTAACCGTTAATATTACCGCTATCTTTGGAGGCTCGGGGATCTGGCGAGGGACTTCCACTTTCGCTTGAACCCGCCCCTGGATGGGTGCTACGGCTTCTTGTTTGATAATTTCGCCTGGAGCCATTGGAGCATCCCCTCCCTTGGAACATCCCAAAGAGCAGACGAAAAATAAACCAACCATAAATAAAATTGTTCTTCTCATTCCAAGGCCTCCTTAAATACCAGGAACGGTTCTCGTGCTGAACTCACATCTGTCCCCTTTTGAAGTATTTTAGCACTATTTATGTCAAAATTCCATAAAAGATCAAAATATATATGGGTGAGATCTTGTTCATCTAGGTTAAAAGCTACAAAAGTAGGATGTAACAATTTGACAAATGTCACAAAGTCATCCATACTAGGTATAGAGGCGCAAATGGTTCTTTAAGAATAAGATGCTTACGATAAAGGTAAACCTCGTAAAGAACAAAAACGGGGTTTCCGCGTTAGAGAGATCTCTAACGGGGCAAACCGCTCGAAAGAACGGGACGCAAAGCCACGGGTCTAAAGCAGCTAATGCTAAGATGGCCGGGTTACCGAATAAGACGGTGATATTTATGCGACCCTATTCTTTCGAGAATAGGGTATTTTTTTAACACGAAAGAGGTGGCGGTCATGAAGGAATATGATAGAAGATCAAAGGCAAGGCTGATAGCAATGATATCCAGGAGCGAAATGGACTTCATAGACAGAGTCGGCAAAGACGCCCTCTTCTCTACAGGAAAGAAGTTATCGCGAACAGATGTCATTACAGCTATAATCGATGCTATTGCCGAGCTCCCGATAACCGGCAGAGATATCCGTACAAGGAAAGAATTGCGCGCGCGAATAGATAAAGCTATCGAGGAAAGACTCCAAAAAGGGGTGAACTAATGAAACTATTATTATTTAAGAATATCGCATCTCACAATACGCGCAGAAAAATATATAGTATGTCAGAAACCGTAAATAAAGATGGGATGCAGATAACAACACAAAAATACTGGATATACCGCATTGAGGAGCGCGTTCATCTGAATAGGCTACACCCCTTCAGGGATACGGATAGATTGCCCGTTCGCTGTGATATGAAGAAAAGGCGCTTCGACATCATAAAGAAGCATGATTCCGGCAAGTGCGAGGTTAAAGTCTTATGCAGGATGCGCGCTCCCCTGAACATATTGAAGGAAGGATATCTTTATCGTATCGCGTTAACAGAATTGCTTAAGGTCTCTCTTAAACCCCTCGAAACCCATCTAAAGAAGTAGGCCGGGCTTAAACCCGGCCTACTATTCATAGAAGAAACACTAAACCTAAATTCTGATAATATGCTTTAACGTCCCTCGCTCTTGCGCTTTGAAAAGCACTCCCTGCAATATATAGGACGGTCTTGGCTTGGTTTAAATGGAACTTCACATTCCTTGTTACAATCAGAACATGTCGCTTTGTGCATCTCCCTTGGACCTCTGTCAAATCCTCCGCCACCTTGATATCCCATGTTACCTCCTCTTAGTTTTGGCAAAATATATTGCCCTCAGTTTATGATATGAGTAAGTATATCACAGATTTTCGTGAAAAAGTAATTATTTGTTAAATTTTTAGCAACTATCTCTTCAAGGTTGAAATCAAGCCTCCCCATATCCCGGGGTAAGATTCCGGTCTTATATCGCTCTTGCCAATCGGTCTTTCTTCTCTTCATATTATCTATTCGCCAAAGAAGATATTGATGAAACGCGAGAGTGGTGATCGAGTTACTACATAAATCGGTTCATCCAGAACAGCGAGCCTTACGGTTATATGAGTACCCCGATCCCATGGCTTGACTATCGCTATTGCCGTACGCCCGTCAAAGCCCTTGGCAAACAGCTTCTGTTCAGGCCGAATCCCTTTGTCTTTTCTTGTCATCGCCCTATCTCGCCATGCCGGTGTTTTGCCGGTAGGTTTTATTGGGGGGCCAAAGATGCCTTCGAAGAGTACATTAAGTTCCGATCTTTCGCTCATTGAAAAGATGAGCTCACACGATCTCTCAGTAACCTCTCTTTCGCCTTGGATCTTCAGCTTGCGGCATTTCTCTACGATATCGTTTAGGATTGAATGCATTTTTTTGTTGCCTAATTGTTTAAATTATTTTTCAGCACCGCTATCTCATCCTCTGCTTCCTACATCTGTATCCACAGGTCGGCAGAATCTCTATGGTGTCTTCCGCCACACTTATCATCTTTGGGTGTATGCGATCTCTTCTTAAGCTCTGCAAGCTCTTTCTCCTTCTTCTCTAAATGAGCCTTCATAGTATCTGTGCTTTCCACAATAAATCTCCACCCTTTTTTGTATATTTTACACTCTCAATTGTCAGGATGCAAGGTGGATTTTATTCTTTGATACGTAGCTTCGAAAGTAGACATTCGAGAACAAGAAACCGAACATCGATTGATGTATCTATCATCCTCGCTTTCCCCATCTGTCATTCCTTTCTTGTCATTCCCGCGCAAGCGGGAATCTAGTGGTTTGCTACCTATGCTCCGAGTCTATTTTTGTTACCTATCTTACCAGATTGTACCTTCGTTCTGGATCCCCGCTTCCGCGGGGATGACATGTGAAAAAGAGAAAATGGCAGAGTTGAGTACGGAAAAAAGTAACAAAAATAAAGAAAAGACTGTAGAATTTATTGTTTCTCTTTGAGACCTTCCTTGATCAGGTACTCAATAATTGACATCCCCTCCCCGGAGCTTGAGGCACCTTGCTGCGTGGCCCCTTCTTTATTCTCCTTTGCGTTAACGCCAAGGAGATCTTCTAAGGAAAAAGGTTCGGGGGATGTTTTAGTTTCGGTCCCATCGGGCGTGCCTTGAGGCGCGCTGCTCTCCTGGCCACCCATAAGACCTTGCATAACCATATCACTTACAGCAAGCGCTAATCTTTTTCCGATATAATTGCTATCCGGAGTGATGTGAAAAACACCGCTCTTCAGCGTATAGTTTACCGGGAGGACTACTATCCCC
>JBDRHE010000057.1:0-31865 GCA_043817155.1 Candidatus Omnitrophota bacterium
GACGAGTTCACTCTGGATCCCCGCCTGCCTGCCGGCAGGCAGGCTTGCGCGGGGATGACAGAAGTCGGAGATTGTCCCGCCGTTACTCTCGTATGGCGGGATCCCGCTATGTGAAGCATGCGGCGGGGCTTCGGTGCGCTAACCATATTACGGCACCTCGCAAAGACGAGTCATTACGAATCGTCTCTCGTCTCTCGCCCATCATCCATCGTAGATTAAAATCTGCGCTTAGAACGACGCCGCTTCGCAAAGACAGGCTTAGGGCCTAAACTCCGGCGAGCTTGAGCACCTCTGCGACAAGTTGCATCGTTTTGTATGAGTCCTCGATCGAGGTATGGGGAATTTTTCTATTCAGAACGCAGTCGCAGAAATGCCTGAGCTCTCCTATTGTTCCGGACCTATAAAGCATGGAATTTTCAGTTGTCATAGCAGCGAAATTCGGCTCCCATACGATCCTGCCTCGTTCTCCTTGAAGGATATGGCTTACCGGCACTCCCAGAATCTCAATGCCCTTGTTAAAGTAAGTCAATTTATTCACATTGTCTATTTCAACGCAGTTACCGCGGCCGGTGATCTCTATAAGTTCGCTTCGATGGAACCAGGATTGCTGCTCGGACAGTATCATAGATCCGACGGCGCCGTTCTTGAATTTAATATTGATAGCATAGGCTTCTCCATCTTCTCTTCCGGTAGCGCTTACAAATAACGATTCCACCTCTCCGCAGAAGTACCGCGCCAGATCCAGGTGGTGTATTCCTATCTCTAAAATGAAATTCTCTCCTGAGATCATCCGTCCGGTACAAAATCTTGTCTGATAATGCTTTAAGGCTCCGAAACCCTTGCTCCGGGTGATCTCTTTTGCCTTTACGTACGCGGGAGCGAATCTCTTTTGGAACCCTACCATAACCATTCTTTGACTCTTCTTCGATTCTTCGATGATCTTCTCGGTACCTTGGAGATCTACGCTGGGGGCCTTCTCTATAAACACATGCACCCCTCTCTTCAGCGCCTCGCAAGCCATCTTTGCGTGAGAGCGCGCGTTAACAACGATGATCGCGGCATCCGGCTTTTCTTCATCCAGCATCTTTCTATAGTCATCGTAATAACGCGGAGCGCCGAACCATTTCGCGTTTCTTTCGGCATTCTCCTTGTGCATGGCGCATGTTGCCAGAAGATCTACGGGACAATACCGAAGCGAGGGATAGATGTTCTCTGTGGCGTGCTTTCCGCATCCTACAAATACTGTCCTTATTTTTTTAGTCTCCATATTTAATAGCCCCCTTAATCCTCTCTCTTTATAAAGGTAATAGATATTCTTCCCGTATTTAAGCAATCTCTTTCTATTCATAGATCGCATACACCTTCAGTATCTTCTTAATGATCAATTTTGGCAAGAACTTTTCGAGTATTCTCGCAAGGGTCACATCATAGATCCTGTGGAAACCTGCCCAGCATCCATTACACGAGTAGTATTGTTTCCATATAGCTTTTGTATTCCTGGAAGACCATATCTCGTCTATGCTCTGATTATTGATATTCCCGAGTATTACGCTCTTCGACTGGCAAAGCGGGATACTCCCGTCCGGCCACATTACCGCGCGAACGCGGATACTGAGACATGGAAGCTCCACCTTTTTGTTTAGCCACCGGCGATAAAGATCAAGATAATCTTTTTCCGGAAAATCTATCTTAAGCGCCTCAAGACCGTCAACCGGCTTCAGGCTCTCCTTGATGTTAAAAAATGGGACACTGGTAAAAAGATTTGTCTTCAGATTGACGTTATTCTCATCGCAGAATTTTTTGACCTCTTCGTAATCCTTTACGCCATTCCAGGGCGAAAAAGTGAAGACGGCCGATACCCTGGTAAATTCGCGTAAAGCCAGAATGCTCTTTTTAACCCTGTCATACCCATCTACGCCTCTTACCCGATGATATGTTTCCGGGCCTCCGTCTAGAGAGATCAGGACTTCCGGAATATTGAACCGGCGGGCGCTCTCTACAAGACGATCGGTCATAAGTCCGTTCGAAAGCAGTGTAAAACGGCCCCTTTTTGAAAGCAGCTCCAGAATCTCCCTGTACTCCGGATGGAGAAAAAATTCTCCGCCTTCTAAACCGATAGTGCTTTGCCTGATAAGAGGTGAACTCAGAAGTTTACGAATTGAGGCTACGCTAAGATGGGTGGGTCTCTTTGTCTGCCATATGTTACATATCCTGCAGCGGGAATTACAGGCATCCGTCACATACAACATAAGTGTAGGAAGAGCAGGAATCCCTAAAACGTTACCTTTTACTAAATTAACTCCCTGCTTAAGATATTCTGAGATTGGATACATATGTGACTATTTTACTTCAAAAGAAAACCCTCTGCAAGATATTATATTGCAGAGGGCAAATAATCGGACTTTTAATAATTTTCACAATATATTACAAAGGGTAATAATTTGCTGTGGGTCTCATAAAATTTATGTCATCCCACCACCGCTCTTACGGTGTAAACTCCAGCGAGAGTCTCAGAACTCTCTCCTCTGTCATCCCACCATTTTCCCACATGTCATCCCCGCGCAAGCCTGCCTGCCGGCAGGCAGGCGGGGATCCAGGCGAGTCCAACTATGGATTCCAGCTGGAGTTTAGACCGCAGCAGCGGTCCGGGAATGACAGAATGTTGAACGAGCCTATTAAGAACCCCGAAAGTTTATCAAAGTATTGAACCGGTACAACTTTCCCGCTATACAATTTCAGAGCGGGCTCTTTCCAAGATCTCTTTCAACGCTCTTTATCTTGAGTGCCCCCCTGGGCTTATCAAGATCATCCGGCAACACGAGTTTGTTGTTCACCAAAGATGCCCCTACCACGCCTTCAAAGCCTTCACGCAGGAGCCATCCGGCTGCGCCGGTATAACCGTTCCAGATCATTCGGCCGCGATCGAAGTTGGTCAGTATGTCAGCCGGTTGTTTATTGGGTTGTCCGCCGTATATTTCGATCTCCTGGGGCGTAACATGAGACACAGGTGTGATCTTAAGCCAGAGACGATACGCGGTCTCCCTGTACTTATCCGCTTTAGCATGATCGCCCTCTTTTTCAAATCGCTCTACAAGTATTCGCGCCGCCTTTATGAGCCACTGGACGCCATGGCAATACATCCCGTTTTCGCGCACTCCTTCGGGATACTTGCTGCTCCTGCCAAGATACGGTTTGGTATCTTCGCGTAGCGCCGGCCACCCGAGCAGCACAGCATTATCTCTTTCGAGAACCTCTAAAGCAGTGTTGAATCCTTTGAGAGCGCGTTCAAAGTTGATATCGGTCATAACGGCCCAGGCTGCCGTAAGCGCATCGATCTCCCATACCCCGCTGCCTTTAATACCGATCTCCGTACCGTCATCGTGGAAGGCCCGGAGATACCGGTCCTCTCTCCACGTCTTCTCAAGCGCGGACCCTAGATCCCGCAACTTCTTCGCGTAATGCTCTTTGCGGCTTCGCCCCTCTTTCTTCTCAATAATACCTAGCATATCCTTTAGAATGTAATAAAGAAAGAACCCCAGCCATACGCTTTCGCCCTTACCTTCGCTTCCTATCTCGTCGAGCCCGTCATTCCAGTCCCCTGTTCTAATGAGAGGAAGGTCATTCTTTCCCATGCGCCTGTCCATGACCAGGTCAATCGATCTCAGGCAATGTCTGTAAACAGAATCTTCTTTTGTCGATCTGTGATAAAGATGCCCCCATCCTGCTTTGTTCTTCGGAAGATCCGCAAACGGGAATTCGGATACCACGTAAGAGGCCATCTCATCGAGAATTGAACCTTCACCCGTAGCTTTTATATATTCAACCACGGCCCAGGCCAGCCAAAGCGGGTTGTCGGATGCATGCGAACGACAGGAGAACGCGGTTCTTCCATCTGTTCTGGTAAAAAACCAGTGGAATACATCGCCTTCGAAAAACTGGTGTGATGCATGTAAGATTATCTGTTTACGCGCCAGTGCCGGATCGACCCATAGCAGGTTCACTGTATCCTGCAGCTGATCGCGAAAACCGTAGGCTCCGCTTGTTTGATAGAATCCGCGTCTTGCCCATATACGCTCTGCCACGGCCTGGTATTTTAGCCAGTTCTGCAGGTGATCGAACTCGGGACTATTTGTCCGGACAGCAACCGTTCCCATCAAACTGAGCCACCATCTCCTTGTATTATCAAGGCTCTCTTGAACCGCTTCTATGCTCTTATATTTCTGAACGATCCTTTCAGCGTCTTTCAGCTCGTCTGTCTGACCCAGCACTACCGCGATCGTACACTCCCCGCTAGCGGGTATCTCTACGGTTGTTAAAAAGCTCGCTATCTGTCCTTTGTCTGCGTTCGGAGATGTATCCGGCTGGCCCTTCTCTACCATAAAAGGATGCGTCACACCTCTATCCGTTCCAAAAAAATTACCGCGCCTGGTCTCCGTGCAGGTAGCTGGCATCGACATAGAGGCAAATGCCCATCCCGTTCTGAACATGTTACGCGGATTTCGAAAGAAGAGAGCATCCGATCTCTTATCATGGTGCATCTGTAGCACACCCGATCTTTCAGGCTGAAACTCCAGGACCATCTGGAAGTAAGGAGCGATACGCATGCATCTCTTAAAATTAGCATTGTTCCTTATAGTCAAAAGATATACGCCTGTAGGTTCATCCGGAGGAACAAAGACTGTTAACTCCGTTGAGACCGTACCGTGCGTCATTCTGAAAGTAGCGGTCCCGTCAACCCCAAATTCCGCTTCATTCTTGGCGCCGGGTTCATTAATAGGATGATATGTGGGTGAGTACCACTCATCCCTATCAGGATCATATAGATATATAGCTTCTACCGGCACCTCTTTGGTAACCGTATCCGGCCAGTCCGGTGTAAGCCGGTTCTGCTGCGAATTGCCGTTACAGGATGTATGTAGACCTCTATTGGTCACCATGACAGAGTGCCCGGCGGCGTTCGACATAGCGTGATCGTAGGGCCTCGGGGTGTAAGGAGTATGAACGAGGAGCTTGTTGCCATTATTGGTATACTCGGAATAGGGCTGCGGGGTCCCGGGGAGGATCTCGCCATGGCCGATAAGCATCGGCCTCTTCTTCCCCGTCGATAAAGACGCCCCTGTTGTTACAAGAGGCTTAAGATGCTGTTTAACAAGCTTTAGAGCGCTCTTCCTGCTATTGGCATAGCCTATCATTAAACGGATCTTCTTAGAGGCCTTAGGATTCACAGTAACATTTATCATAAGGCTTCCGATAGGATCGAACGTCGGGTATGGGGCCATGTCTCTTGTCTCCATAAAATCCAAAGTCTCAAGAACCCTTGGCTTCCATATGCTTTGCGCGCGGCCGATAAAATCCATGCGTGATGTCAGTATGCCTTCCGGAGAGATGTCCGCAGCCAGAATACCCATCGATTTTGTACCCTTCTGCCATGAAAGGATCGTATTGGCGTCGCTTACATATTCCATTTCGGGAAAGAGCCTGGCATACTGCGTATGAAATCTATCATGAAGGCCGCCATTCAGCACCCATTCCAGGTACGGAACGACCTTTAAGTGGCGCAGGTTGTAAGTCAGGTTCTCAAGCGTTATCTCCCATTGCTCTGCTGTGCTCTCCTGATCCAACAATCTTATATCGATCGTAGTCTTAATATCGTTAACGGTATTAACCACCCTTAGAGAGTCGTCGCCTCTTTCAACGCTGGAGGCTTTGAACTTATCTTTGGGGAAATTTCCTACAACCGGCCAATAACGTTTTTTACTCATGCGCCACTCTGCTGTATCTACAATATAAAGGATCCTGCCCGAAGGGTCTATCATATCGTACGAGCGACGGCTCACATCATACTCTTTCGGGAAGACTTCGCTCTTCTTATGTTCGACTTCGCTGTATGCTTCGCCGTTCTCTTTAAGCACAACCCTGTAAGCGACATTGGAGAGCTCATAAGCCTTTACACGTTTTTTGCGGGACCGCATACGCAGCGAACGTACTACGAAAGATATGCCCGTACAAGCAAGTATCGCAAATGCAATAAGGAGTATAAGCTGGGGCAATGTAAGCGATTGTAAAGTAGAGACTATCCCGCCGCCTCTCCTGGCATTCTGGATAGCTTCCGCGTTGTCCCAGACATAATTCCAGTCCTTCCCACGCGGCATATAGAAAGGAATAAGGAGCGGGGCCCATGTTGCGAATCTTTTTATGGCTTCAGGAATATATCTCTGCGCCGTAATCGGACCGATGAAACGCGCGATCTTCTCGTCAAGCCTGTCGAGGCCTATGAAACTGAGGTTAACCAGCGTTGCAATGCGCAAGCCCATATGATCCATCCATATAATGATCCTGAATATGTCAAAGGCCACAATATACATGAAGAGCTTTAAGCTCCATTGCTGAAAAACTTCCGGTGACATTGTCGCATTGTTATAAATCGCAAATAGGGTTCGAATAGCGCCGTCCTGGTTGTACCAGGTCGGATTCGGCATCATGCGCAGGAACGTAAATATGATCGGTGACATCCAGAGCCCCCACCTTAAGACATAGATCATGTGTTCAACGAGCTGAGCAAACCCCTCCTTTGAGAAGAAGAATTTAATGGGAGCTGTGTGTTTTTCGAAGAAGGCCAGCATGAAGACTTTGTTTATGGCAAATAGCCACGCTGCGATGGACCACATTATGACACCGGCCAGGGACTCAGTGAAAAGAAGTTTTGCTCCTCCGGTGCATTGTCCCAAATTCAAGGGCCCCCATTTATTCAGCAATGCACTGATCCTGTAAAAACCATCGGTAGAGAAAGTCGCGGGATTGAATTGATGTAATTCTACCCCGGTCAACGTCAAACTTGTGTATAACTTGAATTTCTCAATAACAACCGGGACCTGTAACGTATCCAGATAAAATGCAAGAGCGCTTCCTATAAAAGCGCCGAGAATGGCATCAACAAAGTATAGCCTCCATGACCTTATCCTGCCCTGCCCCTTTGTAGCATAGGTAATATCTCTCAAAATGCTAACGCCTGAAGACGCTAAGACGCCTATGCAAAGACCGAAGAGGACCCGATGGCCCATCGACCACTCAATTAAACCGTTTGTGACCGCGTAGGCAAACCCGAATCCGACAATTGCGCCTCTTGCGTATAGCGTTGCATCGCGATAACTATAGCGCACCCTTTGGAAGAAGGGTATGCTCCCGTCAAAAGTCTCTATTATAGTCTTGAGCAATGGAAATACCAGCGCTCCTGCCATGATACCGAGTATTATAGGTATATTGGTCGCTACAACTCTTGAGAGAGGCATCGATAAAAGCATGTTAAGCACGTAAAGGATTGCTACCAGGATACCGCTATAGGCCATACCCTTCTTCATTCCCGTTGTGACGTGATTAAAGATACTCTCCTCAGAAGGCGCCAAACGTTTACCGGCATCAAGAGCTATACCTGTAATAAGATAGACCTCTCCCCACAGTCCGGCAAAAGATAGCATGGTAGTCAAGATCGAAACTATGGCCCTGACCGCCATTGGCAGTGAGCCCACAGCAGCGCTTGAGCCTAGATTCGCTATGAGCGGAGCAACAACCACGCCCAAAGAGACGAATAGAATAAATATATGGGCTCTGGGAGCTTTCAGCGTCTTTCCGTTTGTAGCCAGGCTTATCCCATTTGTAACAGCTTCATTGAAACCGAATACAACAAGGAGGCGCCCTAAGCTGTCAAGGATCGCCGGCCATGCTGAGAGCAGGCCTGCAGTTATTACATCCGCCAGCCCATGTAAAAGTGTTGCGTTCTGCAATATAAGTATCCAGCCTAAGATATATGGCGTCCCGACTATTAGTGTCCCCGGAATGCCGCGCATATGTTTGCCTGAAGAGGCAAGGGATCGGGCGTTGGATATGTGATAGACCAGAAACGCGATAGTCGCAATGGCCTTGTGTAACATAAGTACTTGAGTCCATGCGGAAGGAGGCTGCATTATTGCCATGGCGCTTGTTGAAGCGGCAAGAAGCCCGGTCAAGAGAATATTCTGAAAGACTTCAGTCGCGGTAAGATGTTTGCCTATTATTTTAAACTTCAATAACTCTGCGATAAGTGCGCCGATCAATCCAACAACAAGAAAACCAAAGCTGAAACCCGCGTCAAGAGGGTTAGTCGTCCCAAGGGAGTAGATGAAGAATGCCATGGCCGCGATCAAAACGGTTACCCCGCCGTAAAAGAGGTCTCCCCTAAGCCTTGAGAGGATAGTGAGGTCTGAAGATGCGCCGGCTCTTATACCACTCTCTGTCCGCTGCGATCGGTCCTGAATCTGTTCACGCCCAAATAGCCCTCCAAGAAAAGCAAATACCAGGGAGCATAATAAGGCCAGCAACAATACCAGGCCGACCTTTACGAATATGAAATTCTTCTGTAAGAACGATACCTTATAAAAATCGAGGTCAAAATATAATATGCCCTCTACAGATTCCCTTTCGCCGATAGGGCTCATCACGAAGACAACTTCCTTGAGCTCACCTATGGTGCTCCAGTCGATCAGTTCCCTGACATGGTTCCAGCCGGATTCGAGCCGGAGCGAGATCTTCTGCATAGCCTTCCGGCCCTTGATCTCCAGCTTCACCGAAATCTCTTCCAGCTGCTTGGGATCGGGCACTTTAACACCGATCCTGATCGCATCCACTGAATCTTGTCCAAGAGCGGCTGGATAGTCCTTTGTCCAGACCCCTACAAATGTTCTCGCGTTTGCCGAGTAGTCAAATTCCAGAACATCCTTATTCATCTCTTTATCAAACGAGCGAATTACACCGCCGAGCGCCAGGCCGATGTTAAACACGTCTTTTTCGCCCGCATCGAGAAGACCAAAGGATGGCTCTACTTCGGACGTTCCTTTGTCGCTCGAACCCAAAACGTCAGATGAAACGCCTTCCGCTATAACACTTGCTACAGAAAAAGATAGTACTATTAAAATAGTCAGTATTGGAATAAATAGGTGGCTAAATCGTGAACGTCCGGTGGATCTTTTTTTAGCGGTAGGAGGACATCCGGAGAGAACAACCACGTGGCAAAACGTCGTATCTTGGCGTGACATAATCTATATCCTTTCTCGGACCCGATACTCAGTTAACCGAATCTAAAGCCCTCATCTTTTTGCTTAATCAAAAAAGTGGAACCGGTTATTAATTCAATATTTCGGCATCCCAACAGGCCACATATTATAACATAACCGTACATCCAACACAAGGGTGGGAAAATAAAATTTACATAGTTGTTACAATGCATACATTTGGTCAGAGGTGCGTGTGAAGGTCTTTTTAACGTATATCCCTTGATCAGGATGCTCACCATCTTTAGGTATTTCACGATCGGGCGTTTTGCTGTTAAATATGCTTATGTCCTTTATTTTATAGTGCCCGACAATATTAGAGACTGCTATATAGTTAACCTGATCTGTATCGGGATTTGGCTCCAGCGGATATATGAAGTAGTATGTTGCCCCGGGTCTCTGGGTTTTACCGGATCTATCGTTTATAACAAAGCGCGGTGTCTTGGCCAGAACTAATCTTCCTTCTTTAAGCTCAATGACCCCGCTGCATGGCCCATCCGTGAGAGGCTGTATCTCCACAACCAGCATATTACCCAGATATTCATGTAATATTGACGGGTAGATGCCGGCGCCGATCCAGCCTCCCTTGCCCTTGACCTCAATGGATCGCTCGTTCTCATTCATATGGCTTATTTCCGCTTTGTCCCGGTGAATAGCGCGACCCTGGTCTATCTGCCAAAATGGAAGGAGGGAGAGGCTCTGGCCATCTTTGATCCTCTTTGAGGGGCGTACCACTCTATCGGCATTCATTATCTCCTCGCTTACTTCTTCGGCAAATATGGGCCGTGAGATCGTAAGCGAGCCTGAGGTTAGCTTTTCGATCCAATTTTCGCAGATAAAATTTAGCATGTTTATCTTCTGCCCTTCCAGGGATTTGGGTAAGGGCACGACGAAACGGAGCCACTTGTCTTCAGAGATATCGCGCTGGGAGAGATTTATATTATATGAGAACACTACGTCTTCCGGGTTCTCCTCCAGGCCCTCACCGCTCTGGTGTTTGAATTCCATGCGCAGAAGCTCGGGCACCTCCTTCATCGCGCCTTTTAGCACATCAAAAACTATATACTTATACTTCCCTAACTCAATATCCTTACAGATTGTCCAGATACCGGTAAATCCCTTAAAAGGATCAACATCCTCGAACTCAAAATAGAGCTGCTCTTTCTCTTCACGGGTTATGTCTTCGGTAGCTTCGCCGATCACGCCGGAATCGAAGAAACGTGGCTTCTCACCCTCTACACCGACCGGTCTATCCTGTGGGGAAACATAAGGTGGCATAGTGCCGATCTTGTCGATAGCATCCTGGACGTCTATCTTGCCTTTTTTATGGTGTCGGTTTATAAGCTTTATGGATTTTATCTTAACCGACCCCTCAAAGTAGTAACCTTCGTTCTTCTTCGGATCTTCAACTGAAAAGGATATATAGGTAAGGGGAAACCGGACGAACCGCTTCCTTTGTTTCAAGGGGAATGTGTATGTCTTCCACTTCCCGTCCTTTGAGAGCTGCCCGGATTTCGCTGTATCTATTTCTATAGGCTTAACGAGCGAAGAATCCTCTCTCTTAAGGAAGAGCCTGAATCTCTGTTCCGCGCCATCATTGAGCACCGTAACAGACACATCTGTGTAAGCAGCGGGATATGGCCTATTCTTTCCCATATAGGTACCCCACCAGGCAAAGCGATAGTATTTGGTTAACTCAACGGGTATTGTATAAGCGACGAGCATCTCGTCTTCAGTTACTTCCCAACGCCTGTTCTTATAGTCCACAGAGTGCACGTTTGAACCATGGCAATCATCTCCACTTTCGGAAAGATTATCCAGTATCTCGAATTCAGGATCCTGGGGAGGATACTCTACATTGTCGTAGTCGTACTCCGGGTTTGGCGGGTCGGGAAACGGATGTGAAGGCACGCGCACGCTATCGATATTCTGAGAAGCCAGAATGCGCTTATGCGCTATATCGAAAAGTCTATACATAAAATCATAGCAATTATCGTCTGAGCCCTTCACCTTCTTGCCCTTGAGATACCGTTTAACCTCCTGGCGGACTCCACCGCCTATTGCAGACGCTATGAGATATTGCGAGTCAGCGCTCAGGATATCCGCCCTTCCCGCGGGCCCTACCGATTCGACCGGCCCGTACTTGGTAAGTAGTTTGTAATTATCAACCAGGGAAGAGAGCCACATCTTCCCATGGTTGGCATCGACAAGAAGCCCGGTAGCCGTAGCAAACGTACATGCGTTATCGGTAGTTTGAACATAATCCGGATATTCGGAAACATCCGGAACCCCCATCTTCATGTAGGCGCCTATAGGGTTGTATGATACCGATTGGAATCCCGGAACGTTTATGCGTTTAGCAAAATCGGCTTGCATATGCTGAGTATTCATATAAAGGGCCGAGATCGGCGAATCAAGAAAAGGCACATAGGCCAATGTCCATATGATCTCATGGTTTGATGATACATACCCTACGGGAACATCAATCACCTCACCGCTTATTGTCTCATACTCCATCACCGGTGTAAGAAGATGATTCCAGATCGATATCTTCTCTTCCTCCGGGATATCGATTGTAAATAGCCCCCAAAGCACAGAGAGCACGTCTTCGGTCCACAGGCGTTCTAACATATATCCCGGATTACCGCATCCGTTATTTACATCGATCTCTCCGTAGAACTGCTTCGCTTTCCGGTTAAGGAATAGATCGTACTTCTGAAGATCCAATAAGGCTTTGGATTGCTCGTATACCTCTTTTGCGAATGGCGATTCTTCTTCCGCAAGTATCCCTATAAGCGCGGCATAGGACCAGCTCAAAAGACCGTTATCAAGCAACGGAACAAGGTCCTTATCTCGCGTAACGTTACCATCTCTATTTATACTGAGCCATGCCAGCATGCCGCTAAGATATGGGGCCTTCTGGGCTTCGGTCTCATTAACCAGGCAACCGTAAACAGTATTGAACATGCGATGCAGACGCAAGAGCGCAACCGACCTGTTATTGGGTTCTAGAGAGAAGTTGGTCATTAGAAATTTTTTCTCTTCTTCATCATAAGGCAAGGTTATGCTCTCATAATAGTCCTCACCTTCATATGTTTTGAGCAAGAATATAATATACGCAGCAACTTTAGCCGCTGCTGAATATGTGCCGCGGGTAAAGGTTCTGCTCGTATCCGGATCGATACGCACGTGGTCAAACGGAAGGTATGAGTTCTTATCGACTCCTATCCCGGGAAATGAATATTCGGCTATACCCTGCAGGATTTGAATTAATGTCTCTTCGTATGCAACGGAATTCGCTTCTTCAGGTGGGTTAGGGCCGCCCGGTAAATGGTCGGCGTATATAGATGTTGCCTGAAATAGCAAGATCGCGCCTATAAATATTGAAGATAGCTTATGTCTTAGTCTTCTCATTTTTTCAGTGCTAAAAAATCGGACTTTAAAAATAGTGCATTCATCAATGAAATAAGACTGTTAATGAAGACACATTATACCTTTTTCGTACCATAACAGTGTCACAGAAGTGTAAAAGAACTGTAACTATTTTCTCCTAACAGTTTTCTTGATTTGTGGTGGGTGCGGTGATGCGCAAATTGTGGATGATTAGTTACGAAAAACGAAGAACGAGGGACGGTTCGAAGGACTTAGAGAGCTATAAGTCATAAGCCATAAGCTATAAGTTGCGTGAAACGAACAACGTAGGACGTGGGACGATTCGAAGGATAAAGACTAGAGACTGATGTGAGTAAGAAGGTTTCTTAAGGTTTCATAAAGTTTGTTGACGTTGCTTAAGGGTGCAAAACGGCAATGAGATACATTAATATATGATGGACGAAGGACGTAGGACGAGGGATGATTTCTCCTACACTCGTCTTTGCGAGGAGGCGCGAAGCGCCGACGAAGCAATCTCCGACGAGACACGATGGGATTGCTTCGCGCCCTTCGGGCACCCGCAATGACGAAACTGGATTGCGACACAGCCTCGCAAGCGGGGATCCAGAGTGAACTCGTCGAGAGTACATCCATGGATTCCCGCTTGCGCGGGAATGGCAACTTTAGATTGCCTGCCTGCCAGTATATTTCGGGCAGGCAGGCTTCGGCACGCTCGAATTTTACGGTGCCTCGCAAAGACGAAGGAAGACGAGTTTGTCCCGCCGTTGCTTGTGCATGGCGGGATCCCGCAATCCAAAGTCTATAGTCTTTAGTCTATGGTCTATAGTCTTATAAAAAGCTTATAGCTTAAGGCTTAGAGCTTATAGCTAGAGGTAGTTTACTAAAATTTCACCTTCGGCACTTCGCGGGAAGCAGCGTCCTCTATCTCAAAGAAGTCTGCTTTCATGAAATTGAAGGTGCTTGCCACGAGGTTAGAAGGGAATTGTTCGACTGCCTTATTTAATTTTGCGACCCAATCGTTATAGTTGTTCCTTGAAAAGGATATCTTGTTCTCTGTAGAGGTAAGCTGATCCTGGAGCGCAAGCATACTCTGATTTGCCTTAAGATTCGGGTAATTTTCGACCACGGCGAAGAGGCTCTTGAGCGTCTGGCTCAAAAAGTTCTCGGCTTTACCCTTGTCCTTGATGCCCGATACATCTACCGCCTGTTGTCTGGCCTTTATTACGTTTTCGAGTACTGTTTTTTCATGGGCCATATACCCTTTCGCGGTCTCAACGAGATTCGGCACCAGATCATGCCTTCGCTTTAATTGCACATCTATCCCGGACCACGCATTCTTGACCTCATTCTTTATGGAAACGAGACTGTTATAGATGCTTATAACTGCGGCTATAACAGCGATTACCAAACCGAGAATTATCCATATAGCGACCATCTTTGGCCTCCTTTCTAACTATGTCAATTTATCCTTACCGGATTTCCTGTTCTCTATCAGATACTGGATCATCTCCAGTTCATCCTTATCGAACCATGTAAGATCGCATGTATAGCACCTGTCGACTTCTACAAAATAGACCATCGTGTAAAAGTTGCGGATCATGCCTCCTTTGCATTTCGGGCATTTAAGAGGCGATCGTTTCGACTCTTTGACTTTACTCATGACCCTGTCCAGGCCATTCTTCTGCGTCAGTTCCGCCAGCTTCTTCACCCTGTCACTGAATCCTTTCTCTTTTCTTATTACTATGCGGCTTATCCTGTCTTTGCTTACCAGTAGTCCACTACAGAAAACGCATTTACTCACAGACGCGCCCTCATACTCCTCTTCCGTGAGAGCCTGGTTACACTTCGGGCAACTGCTTGCGGAGAGCTTCAAACCCGTCATCCTGCTGTCAAACATCGGTTTTAAGAGTGGGGCATCCTTTGCCTGCTTTATGGCGTCCTTATCGAGTTCCTTGACCCATGTCCACGGATTCACCCGGCCCATCACCATCATCTGGGGGATCGAGAACGGGCCCTGCCACTCTGTCTTATCATTGGTAACTAACCACCGCGGAGTCTCTTTTTCGTGTGGGATATCACGCGTGGTATCTTTTAACTTTTCACGCGAAAGCACGTTCTCCTGTATATTTTTTATATCGGCATGCGCCATCTGCGCTAAAAGTGCCATCCTCTTTCTTATTGGCGGGTGCGTTGACATGAGATTCGCCAGGAGACCCTCCTTCTCATCGATGGGCTCTACCGCAGGATTAATAATAAAGAGCGATTCCAGATTTCGATCGATATACCCAAGCCCCCTCCACCCCCGGGAGATAGCATATAATGCTTCGGAGAGGCTTATAGGATCCCTTGTTATCTTGACGGCTATCGCATCGGCCCGGAACTCTCTATCCCGGGACATGACCAGCCTTATAATGCTATAAAAGAATTGCATGATCATAAGAACAAAATAGATGGCGGCAAGAAAGAGTATTATGCCGCCTGACCCTTTTCCTGAAACCCTCACCCGTCCGCCCCCGCTTCCCAGTATTCTTCTTATCCCGCTAAGCATGGCAGCGTAAATACCGAAAAGGGCGCATCCGAGTGTGGTCTGGAATGAATCCCCGGAAACGATGTGCCCGACCTCATGGGCCACGACCGCCTGAAGTTGCTGCCTAGTCAATTTGGAAAGCAGACCCTCTGTTATGCCTATAACTGCGTTTCTTTTGCGATCCGATATCGCGAAGGCGTTCATTGCTACCGTGGGAACGACAACAGGGATTATCTTATATTTATTCCCCGTTGCCACATTCACTTCGTCTACAATTGTTTTGAAGCGGCCGTGATACGTGTCGGAAGGATCTACGTTCTCCGTATTTAAGGTTCTCTTGATAAATGAGGGCGCGTTATGCATCGAATAGAGTGTATGAATGATCGCGGTAATGAACGCAAACAGGACCACCTTGGCGAGTTGTCCCACGGTAAGAAATATGCTTCCTTTAAAACCTTTTTCGATATTTAGTATTAGGAAGGCCTTCGCTGCGTTTCCAAGGATCACTGCTATAACAAAATAGAAGAGAACCACTACCGCGAAAAATAAGCATATTCGCGTGTTCTTCTGCTCTTCTATTTCAGTATAGGTAAGGGCCATATTTTACTCGTTGTAATAGAAAAATAGGGACAGACACCTATTTTTTATGTGACATCCTGAAAAATAGGTGTCTGTCCCTATTTTTCCTTTCAAATTATCTTCAGAAGATTGAGGCCTGTCTTAGCGTCAAATTGCTTGACCGCCTTAACACCCCTAAGTTCGAAGACAATGGCTTCTATAACCAGGAAGACCTCTGTCTTACCGCGTATGCACCCCGTAAGAGTCTTTAGCTTCTTGCCCATTGCGCTATGCAGATGTATCTGCGGGCCCTTCGCGCTTTTAAAGATGGTGCCTACGCCAAGAACCTCCCAGGCATCATTAAAGGTAACTTTATTGGGCAAAGGCGGCAATACCGGCTTCTTGGGTCCGGTAACAAGATCCCCTTTTTTAAGCGCGCCTATAAATATCATGGTTGCCGATCTAAGTCTCTCTCTCTTTATAAAGGAGGTAAGTTCATCAAGCAGTACGTCCTTATGGTCAAACTTTAGTACAAATACCCTTCCTATGCTACCTTTGGTATATTTCATTTATTACCCTTTGTAAAATTTTGCCCTCCCACACATATAGAATAGAATGGTTACAGACGCATACTTTACTTGTTGCGGTTTGTCAAATCCCTGACTTAGGCATACCTTATGCCATTGTTATTCTCATATCGAGTCCGGCAACCTTGAAGACCTTCTTCACGCTTGGGTCTACGTTCAGAATCATAAAGTTTTCCGCCCCGGCCTCTCTTAAGACCTGTATGCACATAGATAAGAATACAGAAGAGACATAAGTCACCTTCTTCATGTCGAAAATAACGGGTTTCCTACACTTCCGTACCTCTCCCAAAACAAGCTCTTGCGTCTTATAGCAGTTCTCTGTATTCATCTGTCCGGAAAAGGAACATACGAACTTATCGTCTTTCTCTGCAAAGGTAACCAATTATCTCCCCCTTCTATTCTTAACAATTCCGGTTAAACCGGTTCTCTATCGCAGCGGCATCAAGGGATTCGTCAAAATAGAGCGTTTTATCAAAATGTTCCAGTTTCGAATTCACACGGCGCCTTGCAATGCGCTGAATATTGAGAAGATGTTTAGCCGTAATGTTATCGGTAGTTATGTTCTTCCCTCCGGATCCACACCCCAGGGTAAGCGACGTATGAAGCGTATTGTATAACCCGCCTACGGCTCCCTGTGACGAGGGGGTATTGACAACGATCCTTCCGGCATTCATGAGAGAGGCGAACTTCTCGATCTTCTCTTCGTCGTTGGAGAAGAGGCTAACTGTGTGTCCAATGCCACCGTAGAAGTTAAGATCTATGCATATGTTGACCGCGGCATCAAAGTCATCGGCTATATAGAATGCCAGAATAGGCGCCAAAATCTCCGAAGAGAGGGGATACTCCTTTCCTATTCCTTTAAGCGGCGCGACAAGAATACGCGTACCGGTTGGGACCTTGATTCCCGCTCTCCCGGCAATGACGGTGGCGGACTTTCCCACAACGGACGGGCTCATCAATCCACGCTCCCTGTCATACGCTATCGTTTCGAGCTTAGCTATCTCCTTATCCGAGAGAATATGAGCTTTCTGCTTCTTAAGTTCGCTTATCACCTTCTCGGAAATGGATCTCTCCACTACAAGCGCCTGTTCGCTGGCACAGATAGTTCCGTTATCAAACGTCTTCGAGGTAAGTATCTGATCTACGGCAAACGGTATATCAGCGCTCTGCTCGATAAACACCGGAACGTTTCCCGGTCCAACGCCTATAGCTGGTGTTCCCGAACTGTAGGCAGCGCATACGAGTCCGGCGCCCCCTGTAGCGAGCACGAGGGCGAGCCTCTTATGTCTCATTAGGGCCTGGGTCTCTTCCATCGTGCTACTTGCAAGCCACTGGACACAATCCTCCGGCGCATCCTCTTTCATGGCAGCTTCGTAGCAGATTCGAGCTGCTTCAATTGAACACCTCTTTGCCTTTGGATGCGGTCCTATTATAATGGGGTTTCTCGTCTTAAGCGCGATCAGGATCTTAAACATCACAGTTGATGTTGGGTTGGTTACCGGGATGAGCGCGAAGATGGGCCCGAGCGGCTGAGCTATCTCCACTATTCCGCTCTTCTTGTCATCCGATATTATGCCGACTGTCTTAAGATCCTTAATATCCTCATATACAAACTGTGTCGCAGCAACATTCTTGATGACCTTGTCTTTCCAGTTACCGAGGCCCGTCTCTTCGTTCGCTAATTTGGCCAACCTTACACGATTGTTAAATCCTGCTTCGTATACCGCCCTTACAATGCGGTCCGTATGTTCTTGATCGAACTGGGTGAAGACGCCGGCAGCGCATGTCGCTTTCTCCATTATCGTACTGATATAATCTGTATCGCCAACGTCCGTCTTGGCCATATTCTAATCTCCTATTTTTCCCACATGTAACCTAGCAAACTTAACCACGTTAGAATAGAATTAAGATATCGAAAAATTAAAGACCAAATATCAAAAACACAAACCAAATATGCAAAAAGGCGGAAAGTATTTATTTACGTTTTTGATATCTGTTTTTTAGTTTTTAATTTGTGTTTTTAGTTTTTGGTTTTTCCCGCCGTGCTTGCGCATTGCGGGACAATCTCGCCTTCCTTCGTCTTTGCGAGGCACCGTAAGATTCGAGCGTGCCGAAGCCTGCCTGCCCGAAATATACTGGCAGGCAGGCAATCTAAAGTTGTCATTCCCGCGGAAGCGGGAATCCATGGATGTACTCTCGACGAGTTCACTCTGGATCCCCGCCTGCCTGCCGGCAGGCAGGCTTGCGCGGGGATGACATAAGTCGGAGATTGTCCCGCCGTTACTCTCGTATGGCGGGATCCCGCTATGCGAAGCATGCGGCGGGGCTTCAGTGCGCTTAGTATATTACGGCACCTCCAAAGACGAGTAATTACGAATCGTCCATCGCGTCACCAGATCCCCATCACGCTGTCTAGCTAGTTCACTAGCGCACGAGCGCACCAGCTCACTAGTTAACTAGTGCTTCGTCCTTCGTAACGTACCGGACTATCTTTTCAGCTTAGTGATCTTGGCGCCTTCCAAAGTCAAGTTGTACATCAGGCCCTTCTGATCGAATACAAATGCCACGATCGGCTTATTGGTCTTAGCTGTATCGATCGAACCATCCGCCCCTACCGCTATCACCGTTACAGACGCGTCTGCGCCGACCTTCCAGCCGTCGCTGTTACGGAAGCCTTCAAGCGCGGCTTTATCCATAAACGCGAGTATTATCGTCTTCTTCTGCGCGCCCAGCTGAAAACCTATAGAGGCGGCTGCGGTGCTATAGTAGTCGACGGTCTTTCCTTTAATTACGAGCGCGCCTTCGCCATACTCTCCGCCCAAACCTATTCCGGCTTTAAAAACCGCGGGAAACACAAGCACGCCTTCTGCCTTCTTAAGCACCTCGGCCCCGCCACCGATGTCTTTAAGCATACCGAGCGATCTCACGACACCGGTGTCTATCTCCGCGGCGGACCATGCTAGCACATTACCTGTTAAAGCAAAGATCGCGAAACCAAATACTATAAGTGCGACAAAAATCGATTTCACACGCATACTTACCCCCTCCTGTTTACAGATGTTCCTGTTCCCACCCGGCTCCTTGCTGGGCACCGTGCCCCAAAGATCCTTTTGATTCAATTTCTTATTCTACTCTAAACTAAAACCTCTTGCCTGCCTACCTGCCTATTATAGCAATCGGTAGGCAGGCAGGCAACTCATTTATTGCAGCTGTCGCTAATAGGTTTTTAAACATATTATGTTGCTCTAATAACGATGCTGTGATATATTTATAGCATGGAAAGATCCCCTAAAAGAAAAAGATGGCCGATAAAAGCATACGACAACTACGAATTCCTTCATAGCCCTTCAGCGCGTTTGATACGGGTATTATCGGAAATGATAGAGCCCGAACACCGGCTCCGCAAATACCGTATTAAGAACACTATCGTCTTCTTCGGGTCTACCCGCACCCTTCCTAAAAACGTTGCCTTGAAGAATCTTAAGAAGATCGAAAATGAGATCAAGCGAAGCGGGTCGTCTTCAATAAAATTGAACCTGCATCTGGAGAAGGCAAAGAACGCTCTTAAGATGTCTCAGTATTATGAAGACGCGTGTGAACTATCCCGCAAGCTAAGTAGCTGGTTTAAACAGCTAAAACGTACGGATAAGCGTTTTGTAATATGCACAGGGGGAGGCCCCGGGATAATGGAAGCGGCAAATCGCGGCGCTCAAAAGGCGAAGGAAAGATCTATAGGGCTCAACATTAGCCTTCCGATGGAACAGTACCCAAACCCGTATCAGACAAAGGATATATCATTTGAGTTCCACTACTTCTTCATTCGTAAGTTCTGGTTCTTCTATCTTGCGAAGGCGCTCATTATCTTTCCGGGAGGGTATGGAACGTTCGATGAATTATTTGAGCTATTGACCATCATCCAGACAGGAAAATCAAAAAAGCATATGCCTGTGATCCTGTACGGAAAAGATTATTGGGAGAAGGTCCTGAACTTTAGTGAAATGGTTAAGTGGGGAACGATCGACCGGCAGGATCTATCCTTATTCAGGACTTGTGACACCGTAGATGACGCCTTCAAATACCTCCAGAGAGAGCTAACCAAGCATTACCTTCGAAACTGAGATGCAAAATATACAAGCAATTGGCGAATCTTCATAGGTTTTCTCCTCTGTCATTCCCGCGCAAGCGGGAATCCATGGATACACTCTCGACGAGTCTACTCTGGATCCCCGCTTCCGCGGGGATGACAAGCGGGTACACACCCCTGTTAACTCACCCATTATGTATATAAGGTCGTTTATTTTGAAATCGGGTATTTTTTTGTGGTAGTCTAATAATTTCTACGAGCGGCGTATGTAAAGCATGAAAAATACTTACGCCAGGATGCTTCTGTAGACATGAACTGGTTCGCGCCCGAAAAATAGTCTACGATAGCCTCTCTCAGGCGGGCAAGTTCTTTAAGACGGGAAAAACTTTTTGCGCTATCCAAACTCAGATCCATTAACTCAAGAGCTCGCTCAAAAGCTTTCTGGCAATAAGCAGCGTTATCCTTCGCGCGCCATTTAAGGGCGCGCTCCACCTCGCTTCCGATATTTGCCATCTGCGCAAAAAATGGCAGTTGATCCCACCGCCCTCCGGCCAGATCCTTATGCAGATAGTTCATTCTTTGATCCTCTTCCTGACTATCCGGATAATATTCTTACTTATATCTTCGTTATCCACGCCGCGGCTCCGGTTGCCCTGAGATGGACGCATGTTGATCATGGAATCAAATTCGATAAACTCTTCTCCCTTAAGCTCCGGGTAGAGATTGATGCCCCAAAGATCCTTTTGCTTCGATCCGTGCTCAAGGAGGAGGGCCTCCAGATCAGAATGAAGTTCCGCATCAAGAGCTAAGAGTCCCTTATCGACATCTACCACCGCTTTTACCATATCCCCGAACATGGCGGCCATCTCTTTAAGCTCACTAATCGTCAAAGTCTCTTCTATTATCTTCATATTACAATAATCATGCGGCGCGCATCGCAGTAAACGATATTTAATGCAGGGTTGATGTGGAGCCCCGGGCTAAAGTCCGGGGGCTGCCTTCATCAAAAAAACATATAATTCTGCGGGCGGATTAAAACGTATTCGGCTCTATGTTATCCCCATACTTCGTCTGCGCTTCTTCGAGTCTCTTCTTCTGCTCATCAAGCACATCAAAAAGGGCCTGGGGCGTGTCCTTTACCTTTGTCCCGTAGATCTCTTTTATTCTTTCGATCTTTTCTATATTCTCTTTGATCTTTACTGTGAACTGCCGGGTATATTCCTTTTCGGAATACTCTTTACCAAGAACATCCCTAAATAGCTTCCTAAGATCTTCATATTTGGGAAGAAGACCTGTTGGGGCCTTAATCGCATCGACATCACCATTGACACGCAGCTCCATCCATTTAACCCAGACCCGTTTATCCTCCATTGCCGTCATATATTTGCCATCCTTTTCCTTTTGGAAATAATTGACCGCAAAGATCGAAGGCGCATCTTTTACGCCCTGAATGAACCGTAGGTGATTGTCTACGTACTTGCCAAGAGGGACCGAAACAAAATCAAGATTCGACATAGGGTTAAATTGGCGCACGCCTTCCTTGCCAAGCGTTGCGGCGGTCGTCTCCGATTCCAGGGACGCGCCCATTGTTATTACTCCGTGGATCCAGCTAAAGGCCTGTTGAAGCGGGGGCCATATATAAGAATCGCGTCCTCCGTAAATGATCCCTTTTACTTCTACTCCTTCCGGGCTATCGAGCTCGGGGTCTACATTCTCAAGGGTGTAGAGGCTCGCTGTATAGCGCGCGTTCTTATGAGAGTGGGTAACTTCACTACCCTTAGAGTCCTTCTTACCCTTCTGCCACATGCCGGAATAATTGATTCCTTTTTCAGGGATCTCTCTGCCATCGCCAAGCCAGCGCGGACTACCTTCATCGACTACAAGAACATTGCTGAAGATCACCTCTCCCGGGTTAGTAAGCGCGTTCCATATAACCGGGTCATCCTTCGGGTTTACATCCCGTATAATACCAAAGACACCGCATTCTACATTTGCAGCATATATCTTTTCGCCTTTCCTTCTCAGGTAAGCTATATCATCGCCTATGATACTCTCACCGGAAAGCATTGCAGTCGAGGTCTTACCGCAAGCGCTTGGAAATGCCCCGGCAAAATACGTTTTCCTGTTACCCGGGCCATGAACACCCATAAGCAACATATGCTCAGCAAGCCATCCCTCTTCGGAGGATTTCTTGATCGCCAGCCTGAGAGAGAGTTTCTTAAGACCTACGGTGTTACCCGCATACTGGGTATTTGCGCTATAGACGATATTATCGCAAAGATCGATATAGATCCTCCTCTTATCGACATTCTTGCTTACTCCGGCTTCAAGCGCTCCTGCGCTATGCACATAACGGAAGAATTGCTCTGAACTACCGATCCTCCTGAACTGTTCATACCCTTTTCGGTAAAGTATATATTCAGAATGCGCCACATAACTTGAATCCGTTATCTGGACACAGGGGATGGAGAATTTCGAATCCGTGGGGCCGAGGGAGTAAAAGAGCACATACATCTCCTTCCCTGCCATTATGTTCTTCAAATAGCCATGAATCTCCGCTAATCCTGATTCTTTATCAATAGAATTAAGAGACGCTCCGAGATCCGTATCGGGCGCAAGCAGGTACTTTGTATTTGCCGTATCCCTTGCCTGGTCATTTATGCCGTCGAAGTGTATAGTATGTCCCTTTATGCCAAGTCTCTTCTCTTCACCGTCTTTTATAGTCTTATTGACTATATACTGCCTGTCCTCATCCGAATCATCGCAGACATATATGGAGTCCGGATTGCAAAGCTCAGCATATTTGGCAATGAAACTGTGTAATTTAGCATTATCCAAAGATATGATCTTCTTATAGCTCTCTAGGCTACATTTCTCTTTAAATGAGTGAACCTTCTTATTTATCATAGCCAATCCTCTCTTCCTTTTTAATATTCGTCATACTGTTTGTTATAGTGAAGTATTATACCATAACTTCTGCATATGCATAGCGCCTTTTTCGTAACATAGTAAGACAGATTTTACTATTCTGACGCCAAACTTACGCCTATCCCCAGAGAGAAGAAACCCCATCGCAACCTGTTGCCGCAAGGGGTTAAGTGGAGCCCCGGACTAAAGTCCGGGGCTCCCTCCATCAAAAACACATATCACCGTTGCGCGAGATGCTTAGCATCTCGCCAAGCAATGAATTTCGCTCGACCGCAAAGCGGCCAGGCGAAATTCTATTCCCCGGGCTCAAGCCCGGGGAATTCTGCGAGCGGATTAAACGCAAGCTTTCTATATGCCGCTTTTATCTCATTACGGGAAGCGCTCTTGGCAACTTTCAGAATAGCGTAGTAATCCTTCACAACTTCAGTCTCCCGCTTTTTAAATCAACACCCACACTTACCTTGTCCCCGGTTTTGTACTCACCATTCAGAATTTTAAGGGCTAGCACATCTTCGATTTCCCTCTGAAGCAAACGCCTCAAAGGCCTTGCCCCAAAATCGGGATCATATCCCTCTTCGGCAATCTTTTTCTTAGCTTCTTTAGAAATATCCAGAGTTATATTTTTATTCTTAAGTTTAATTTTCAATTCGGCCAGCTGAAGCTCTACTATTTTTTCAACATCGGATTCCGACAATTTATTAAATATAATAATCTCATCGATCCTGTTGATAAGCTCCGGGCTTAAGTACCTCTTTATCTCATCAGCTACTTTACGTTTAATCTCCTCCTTAGAATAGGACGCTTCCTGGAAATACTGGCTGCCGATGTTTGAGGTCATAATTATAACCGTATTTTTAAAATTGACCACCCTGCCCTGGCCGTCAGTAAGCCGGCCATCCTCTAATATCTGTAGTAAGATATTAAAAACGTCGTGATGCGCCTTTTCTATCTCATCAAAAAGAATAACTGAGTAAGGCCTGCGCCTGATCTTCTCGGTAAGCTGGCCGCCTTCTTCATATCCGACATACCCCGGAGGCGCCCCAATCAGACGGCTTACGGCATGTTTTTCCATATATTCGGACATATCAATCCTTGTAAGCGCATTTTCATCGTCAAACAAAAACCACGCAAGTGTTTTGGCCAAATAAGTCTTTCCTACCCCCGTAGGACCCATAAAGACAAATGAACCTATTGGCCGATTAACATCGGAAATGCCTGACCGGGAACGCCTGACTGCATTTGAAATTACCGATATGGCCTGATCCTGGCCAACCACCCTTCCATTAAGACGCTCTTCCATAGAAATAAGTTTTTCTACTTCTCCTTCTAAGAGTCTGGAAACGGGAATGCCGGTCCACTTGGATACTATTTGAGCGATGTCTTCCTCATCCACTTCCTCTTTGAGCATTTTACTTGTCTTCTGAACTTCATGAAGCTTTTTGTTTTGTTCAGATAAATTCTTGTCAAGCTCTCTGATTGTTCCATATCTAATCTCGGCAACCTTCTCTAAACGCGCTTCTTTCTCGTATTTTTCCTCATCAAGTTTTGCTTTCTCAAGATCAGCCTTAATCTTCCTTATTGATTCAATCACAGCTTTTTCTTTTTCCCAGTTAAGCTTTAAAGCATGTGATTTCCCGCGAATTTCAGCCAGCGTGCTTTCCAATTTCTTAAGGTGCTCTTTGGATGACTTATCTTTTTCTTTCTTAAGCGCCTGTTTTTCAATTTCGAGCTGCATAATTTTACGCTCAAGCTCATCTATTTCGGTAGGCAGACTGTCTATCTCGATCCGCAGTCTGGCGGCAGATTCGTCAATTAGATCTATTGCCTTATCCGGAAGAAACCGATTGGTGATGTATCTGTCTGATAAGGTCGCCGCGCTTATCAAGGCGTCATCTTTAATTTTTACCCCATGATAAATCTCATATTTTTCTTTTAGGCCCCGAAGTATGGCTATTGTGTCTTCAACCGAAGGCTCACCGATAAATATCGGCTGAAAACGCCTCTCAAGCGCCTTATCCTTTTCAACATATTTACGGTATTCATCAAGGGTAGTAGCGCCTATGCACCTTAGCTCACCCCGCGCCAGAGCAGGCTTAAGCATATTAGAGGCATCTACCGCTCCTTCCGCGCCTCCTGCGCCTACCAGGGTATGCAGTTCGTCTATAAAGCAGATTATTTCACCGCCTTTGGCATGTATCTCCTTCAGAACCGCCTTTAACCTGTCTTCAAACTCTCCTCTAAATTTAGCCCCTGCTATGAGCGCGCCCAGGTCAAGAGCGAAAATTCGTTTATTTTTTAAAGTTGTAGGGACATCGCCATCGGCAATCCTTTTGGCCAGACCTTCGACAATCGCTGTCTTGCCTGTACCGGGGTCACCTATCAATACGGGATTATTCTTAGTGCGCCGCGATAGAACCTGTATTGCTCTCCTGATTTCCTCATCCCGCCCGATAACAGGATCGAGCTTGCCATCTTCAGCAAGTTTTGTTAAGTCTCTTCCATAACGTTCAAGGGCCTGGAATTTAGCCTCCGGATTTTGATCCATAACTCTATGCACCCCCCGTATTTCCTTCATTATTTTTAAGACCGCGATCTTTGTTACATTATGCCGTTTTAACAGCGCGTTTATCTCTTCATCGCCCTTATATTCACAAATAGCGAGTAAAAAATGCTCCATGCTTACATATTCGTCTTTTAACTGTTCTGCTTCAACAAGGGCCCCATTGAATACGCTGCGTAAGTGTTCAGATAGGTACTCCTGGACAGTTGCTCCTTCTACCCGAGGTATTTTCTCTAAAATTCCATCAATCTGGCGTCTAAATGATGGTATGTCTACACCAACCTTTTCTATTATACTTAAGGCAATACTTTCCTCAACGGACAGCATCCCAAAAAGAAGATGGCTTATATCAATTTCTTGATTTTTTAAACGGCGCGCTGTCCGAGCGGCCGCCTCTACCGCTTCTTGCGCTTTAAAAGTAAATTTATCAAATTTCAAGCCTGCTTCTCCTTTAGTGGAACCCAAGACTTTAGTCCGGGGCTCCCTCCATCAAAAACACATATCACCTTTGGCCAGATGCTTGGCGAATTAAAATGCTTTTTTTATGATAAGTCTTTTAACCCTTCTTCTTCACTTTTATAAATTTTAATTAGAGTTTCTATTCTCTCTACCCTTAAGAAGTTGATTAATTGATTTGTCACGTTTATCAAGCCTAGCTTTCTATCGCTTTTTTGTACATTGTTTAATAAAAGAATAATTGATGCCACGGTCGAACTATCTACATTTGTGACATCTTTAAAATCCAAAAGAATGTTTCTGTCTAGAGCATCCCTTGTGTAGCTTCCTATATTTTCATTTATGATAGGAATCGTGGAAGAATCCATAAAACCGTGAAACCTTATAATCGTGAGCCTTTCAAGGCGTTTGATTTCCTTAATGTAGGGTAAGATCTTTCCTTTTCTGTCTTTAAAAAGATCTGCTATAAATTTTATCATTTATGCGTATCACATCCCTTTATTTACTAACCTCTTTGCTAACCTTCCTTATGGCTTGCTACCAATCGCGCGATGTCCTCCCGACAAAGATTCCGATAACAAATCCTATCAACATCACCAGAGGCAGCAGGATAATCCGTGACATGCTTAAGTGCCAAAACAAAAATCTTAGAGAAACTACCTGTGTATTCTGAAGCAAAACAATTAACAACAAGCCTCCCAGCACAAGTACCGCGATCATTTTTGGTTTCATTATCATCCCTCCTTAATGGAATAACCGTGAAATCTTCCCGGTTATTACTAAACCTATTTTACCCTTAAAGGATATATTCGCGTGGATATTCCGTCAATATTGGGGAGTTTCACAATTCATATTCGGGTTTCACGTGTGAAGTGTGAAGACCCGACCGTAATTATATTCCTTTAATCTCATTTTTTCTTAAACCCCAAAAAATAGATGCTAAACCGATAAGAATAACCATCATAACGATCCCTGATTCGCCGATCATATACTTTGATATCGAGCTCGTTTCGGTTGTTATCGGATCGAAAAACCTTTGAATATAAAGATTATGGCTCGCGTGGAGTAGCACTGCCGGCCAAACGCTGCCTGATCTCAATCTCAACCAACTGATCGGAAATGTCATCGCGGTAACCGTCACCACCAGAAGTAGCAGTTGGGAACTGACCGGCATCTTGGCCAGATAGATGCCGGAAATGATCAAAGGAAAATGCCATACCGACCAGATTATGCCTGTAATTAAACAGGTTTTTGTAAAGTTTCCCGTAAATTTATATAGCTGAGGTACCAGGAATCCGCGCCAGCCTATCTCTTCCCCCGCGGCAAAAGCCACGTTAAGTAAGGTACCGAACAAGATCAATTTAAAAGCATTGAATTGATAATCGGGATTTATTCCGCCAAAACCAACCAGCCAGATAATTCCGTAGGCAAGGGTCGCGTAACAGATCGGCAGAAAATACCCCAAACCCAGCCACTGTGGCCGGCCCGGCTTCAAACCAAGTCCGGATAGATTCTTCTCATACGCAAGTGAGTTAATTATTCCGGAAAGTCCCGGGCACCACATCAGATAAAACATAACAATTAAAGGATTGAGGCCCAAGGCTTTTGAATGGATAAGTAGATAATATCCAACCGAGCTCAAAAGGAATGTAAGGATTACGTAAGTAACTATTTTTTTCACTGAATGGATTATACCGTGAAAATAAATAGACCTCAAGGTTTATCTTGAGGCGTTTATCTTAAGGCGAATTGACTCACATTAAATGTTACCCAAACAGAGTTTGAAAGCATTCGTTGACTCATAATTTATGTTACCGAATACGGATTATCCTTTAAGCCACTATTTTGAATGGAGGTAATGAAGATAAGGCGACGAAATTTGAAATTTTTCCCATCTATTATGATCTTAAGTGGTTTTCCCCGCCGCTTGCTACGCATTACGGGACCCCGCCATACGATAGTAACGGCGGGGAGGGCTTACGGTGAGCAAATTACGTGTGTTTTGGCATACGACAGATAATTTGCGAGCCGTAAGTCCAAAACCACGGGGAAAATTTCATGAGTCGCCGTTCAAATTACCTCCATCCCGGTTATGGGTAAAAGCGCTACTGCCAAGGATCAATTTAGTTACGGTAACATTTATTTATGAGTCAACTGGGGGGCATGGGCTTTTTCTCTCCAGATCGCTTCTTGGGAACACAGTAATACATTCTTCTTGTGATTTATATGTAATCTGCTATAATCTATCGTAAAATAAGATCAGTAATCCGAATTTGGGGCTGTGGTGAAGCGGGATCACACGACAATGGCATTGTCGGATCACGGGTTCGATTCCCGTCAGCTCCACCAGACTTCGCTCTGAAGGATGCCAACTAACAGTAGGTCCTTCAGAGCTACGTCCCGGCAATGCCAGATCAGGCGAAGTCTGCCGCGTCGTAGTCGCGCCCCCGGAGGCGGCGGACGAAAAAGGGGATACACCAGACTTCCCCGCTGTTACTTGCGTATTGCGGGATCCCGCCATGCGATAGTAACGGCGGGGTAATTTAGCATTGCTTATAGATGACTTAGTTACCGAATTACTGAGCTAGTGCAACGGTTCTGTTTTTCTCCATTTCTAGACCTTCCCCTTCTTCTTTATGTATTTGGAGCATCGGATCGTCCTTCCATCGGCCCTACATAATTTTTCGGCCTTATAAATCTCTGTTTTAGATCGAATTATTATCATTCATAAAGAAAAAAAGAAGCCGTTTTTTTAAGCGTGTATGCTTAATTATACATAATGTGGTGAGCAGCCAGCTCATATTGTCATAGTCTGCCATATTTTGAGCATGTCTTTTCTATTCGAATAATATGCACACATATCTTGTCTTCTGGCATATTTTATGCTTTAAGTTTAATTGAAATATTGCATGTATACCTATTTGTTCTGCTAACATTTAATCATGAACCTTCAAGTAAGAAAAGAGGAGAGTGGAAAATGATCTCTATTCTTCGCCGTATAATCGCTGTAGCGCTTTTGATGGTCATATTATTCGGTAACACAAATGCCTTTGCATATGTTCTGGATGGGGATTTGAGCGATTGGGGTGTTACCCCTTTCGTTGATTGGGCCCCCGATAGTCCTACTGCGGATTATGCCGAAGGAGACGACTTTACCTATTGGGGTGCTTTTCTCGGTAGCCCTAGCGAAAGTAATGATGTAGAGGCCCTGTACTTCGATGATGATGAGAGGTATCTCTACGTAGCCATGGTCAGTTCTTACTATCAAGGGAATCCCAATTCGGGTGATTTGGCAATCGATCTGGATCCAAACGATGGATTCGATTTTGAATATGGATTAGATATCAAGGGAGCCGGACGGGGCGGTGGTACCGTTCGCACAAATAATCTATTCAAAAAACCGAGATGGAAGGATCCTGAAAATTCCAATCTCGATCCGGCGGTTGTTGAAGCCGCGGGTCCTTCCTATATAAATGGTTTTACGATCCCTGGTAGCTATCTAGGAAAGATCGAAAGGGTTTATGAAAGATACAATGACATGGAAGCTCTGGCAAAAGGCGGCGATCCCACTTACTGGAGAACAGCATGGATCCTTGAAGCAAGAATAGACAGATTGCTTTTTGACTCTGTTCCTGTTCAGGGCTCGCAGGTTGCTGTGCATTATGCCTTGACTTGTGCTAATGATTTTCTTGACCTTCATGGCGATATTGACTATCCTACCATTCCCGAGCCAGCAACATGTCTTCTATTCGGTGTGGGTTTATTCGGTTTTGCGGCGAGAACAAGACGGTTCAGAAAAAAGGTATAATAGAATAGACCTTACCCAATTTGTCGATTCCGCGAAGAAGCTCTTTTTAGCTACCTAACAACCCTTACATCATCTAACATCAATCAACAGCTAATCCTTTTGCTCGTCCCCTAATCGCTGTATAATAAGAAATTAAGGGGACACAGAATGGTGCCGAAGGAGAGAGTCGCCTACTTCGCTCGGCGGTGCCTCGTTGCATAGGCTCTCCTCGCGCGCTGACGGCCGGTCTTCGACTAACGGCCTTTTCCTCCCCTTGGTCGGCGCGCGTTCGTTTCGACTCCTAACGAATATGATTGATGAAATTCAAGATGAAATACTGGGATATATGCCCGTCTTCGTCCGCCGCCTACGGCGGCGCGACTACGACGCGGCAGACTTCGCCTGAAGAGGCCTGCCCGCCTTCGCCCCTTCGGGGCTTCGGCGAGGCATTGCCGGGACGTAGCTCTGAAGGATCTACCCTTAGTTGACATCCTTCAGAGCGTCCCGCCGTTGCTTACGCATGGCGGGATCCCGCAATACGTCAGTAACGGCGGGAAAGTCTGGTGCCGAAGGAGAGAGTCGAACTCTCATGATCTTGCGATCAACGGCTTTTGAGGCCGCCGCGTCTGCCAGTTCCGCCACTTCGGCAATTAATTAACTCTTATCTGACGTAGATTCAATATAACATAAGTCCAAGCAATCCTCAAGCAATTTTGAATTGCCGCGTAAGCCTGCACACTAACAAGCAGTAGGTCACTTTCAACAGTGACCTACTGCGTTTATTAAGTTTTACCTATTATTATATGTAGCGCTTGGTAACGATGGCAGCTTCGTATAATATATTGTCTATTTCCGTTCGCTGGCTTCCTTTAACTGCGTATATACCATATCCCGCAATTTGCCGAATTCCGCGGGCTTAAAGGCGCCTGTATCTATCGGCGGGAATACCTCGAGCCTGCCGAATACCTTCGTTTTGAAGATCCAGTCTCCTTTTGGGATAGCGTCTCTCGTGCCGCTGATAGAGATCGGGAGGATTGGCCTCTTCTCTTTTATAGCAAGCTTAAACGCGCCGTTCTGGAACTTGTTCATTTCGTCTGTTTCACTGCGGGTTCCCTCGGGAAAGAAGAGGACCGACATATCTTTCCTGAGCCACTTAGCTGCCTTACGATATACCTGTTTTATACTTCCGAATTTTCCGCGTGAAAGCAAAACATGATTGCCAAGCAAGAGAACCCCTCCAAGAAAAGGTATCTTCAATATACTATCCTTGGCTACCCACTTAAACTGAGTGTGGATCTTGTAGATCACCACAATATCCGCGAGACTCTGGTGATTGGCAACTATAACATATGTCTTGCTCCTGTCTATATTCTCCAAACCCCGCACATCGAGATTCCAATATGGATTCATTGCAATAAGAGCGTTCGCCCACCAGAAAGATTGCGCGTGTACGATCTTCCTATCTTTATCAAATGGAAATAGCACTACCGTGAAGAAGAGACATGCAAAGAAGAGAAGTATCGTCAATATCCCGATCGCTATCCACACCAGTATCGATATTACTATTCTCATTTACTCCGTTTCTCCTAATCTTGCTCTTGTCCGGTCACCACGATACATGACACAAGAACACCTGCCTACCTGCGGTAAGCAGGCAGGCACGAACACAAGAGCACAGGATTCGAATAAATTACTTTTGGCTTTAAGCTCTAAGCCTTAAGCTATAAGCTTTAAGTTATAAACCCAAATCATATCACATTACTTATAGCTTACGGCTTATGGCTTATAGCTCTCTAAGTCCTTCGAATAGTCCTTCGTGCTTGACAATCTTTTGGCAAATGCTGTATACTATATTACTTATTAAGTATATTATGTCATAACATAATGATATATAGAGCTATA
>JBDRHE010000058.1:0-2569 GCA_043817155.1 Candidatus Omnitrophota bacterium
TATGCTTGACGAAAGCGGAATGAAGCTTGCGTTAGAGCTTGCGTCGTCAATCAAGGAGCAATTAAATATTATAGAAGAGGCGATGAAAGGTGTCCCATCCGAAGCGAAAAATTTGACCTCTGATACCACCGGAAAACTGCAACGGATAATGGATGCCGGACATAAAATAGCTAAACTTATAGATCAAAAAAGGCAAGATACAACTCTGTCTCCTGATCAGAGAGCATTGATCGTTACCATATCATACGGGGGAAGGGTTAGTCCGTATGATCTGAAGAACGGTATTACGCCCTTGGTCTCAGCCGTGGAGCTTATTTTAGCCCTTGGAAAGCTGGATAAACAAACACGTAAATTATTAGAGGGGAGCTTGGAGCGATGTAAAGGTGTTGTTTCTTATATGGTAAAGATTTCTCGTGATTCAGGAGAAGTTTTTACCGTAAAGGCCTCCCCTACGGTCTCCTCGAAAGAGTATAGAGTAGTGCAGCTGCGTGATTGGCAAAAATACCCGCCACAAACAGAAAAAGAATGGACTGCAAAATTAACCATAGATGGATTATCCCGGGCTGAGATAGTGGTACGGTTAAAAGAGATTGCCGCAAAGCCCGATCAGCCGCAAATTGAGGCGGAAATTGTTCCGAGGTCTGAAGGTGACCTTAAAAGAGCTATAGCTGTGGGAGTAGCGCTTCCCCGTGATATACAAAAAGTGGCACTGGTCCCGGCCAAGCAACAGGAATTTATTAAATTAAAGAAGTCGCGGGTAAAGCGCGAACGGGTGCTCGTAGAAAAGAAGGATTTGACCGAGACACAGCTGAGTTATCTCAGGCAGGGACTGGATAGGCTATGGAAAGATCACGAGGAGATAGCCGGCGGCATTAATGAGGATAGCGTCAAGATATGGCGGAATATGACGGAGCTTGCCGCGTTCCAGAACGATGGCATCGACCTGGATGAAATTGTATTGGACAATAGTTTAGCGATAACATTATCCGCATATCACGAAAGGCTTCATGATCTATTGCGCGGCCACAGGGCGCGGGAAGGGATGCTTTCAAAGGAAGAAGAGTTCTACGAAGAAACTTTCGTAGTCGGCAAGGTATTGGAATATTTATATAGCGATAAAGTAACTCCGGAAGAAAGACAAGCCTATCTCGATTTCCTTGAAAGAGAACCCGCAATAAATAACGCCAATTTCAGGCGCATGGCGGAAGAATACGAAACCCTTCTTGCCAAAGGCGAATCCCCTGAAATCTTACGGAGAAAGATCCCGCTCCTGATAGCCAAATACGCCAAGCGCGCTTACGCCCGCGATTGGGGTGATGAGTTAAAAGCTCTTTCCATGGACCTTCGCAAGGCAGATGTCAGGGAGAAGATCTTAAAAGGATTTGGGGAAAAGAAATTGGACCTGTCGCGCGAGCTCGAAGCCGCTGAGGTAAAAATCAAGACAAAAGATCTTAAGGATAATACCCCCATAAAGGAAATAGGCCTTGGCAGCCGGTGGAGCGCTAACGGAATAGCCTTACGCAAAAAGGCAGAGGCCGTTAAGGCCATAAACCTGCAATCAAAAGAGATTGGCGTTCTGACAATGTCGAATAAAGAGCTGCGCGAAGCAGTTGAAACCGTTGCCAATGCCCCGGAGAAGGACACTGTGAGATTAGCCGCGCTTATCAGGGAGGCCGCGAAGCGCGTTGTGGGCGAGGAGCCATTTGATGTTCAGGAGCTGGCATCCTTAGTTTTAATGGACGGCAATATAGCGGAATTACCTACCGGCGCAGGAAAGACCCTGGTGGCTGCTATAACAGTTATTATGAACGCTTTGTACGAAAACGGTAACCACGTTGTTGTCCCCAATGATTATCTCGCAAGAGAAGCGGTTAATCAATATGGTAAGCTTTTTGACTTCCTGGGGGTGACTGTAGGCGTTATTCAGGGAGAGGATGTCAGCTATATATATAACGGTAAGGCCAGAGCGCTAAAATCCGCAAACAGGCAAGATGCTTACGGATGCCAGGTTGTTTATGGCACAGCGAGCGAATTCGGGTTTGATAAATTAAGAGACGATCTGGCCACCGATGTAAAAGAACTGAGAGTATCCGGAGAGAGAAACTATGCAATAGTCGATGAAGTGGACCACATACTGATAGATGAAGCCGGTACTCCTCTTGTAATTGCCGATCGGGGCGAAAAGAAAGCCAATGATAACATTTTTAAGCTTGCCGACAAAATTGCGACAGGAATATTTAAAGCGGAAGATTATGAAGTCGACAAGGATAAAAATACGGTCAGTTTAACAGAGAGAGGGGAGCTTATAACCCAAAAGATAATCGAAAAATTAACCGGTGAACTTTTTGAACCCGGCGCGAAAGAAGAGGCATCGAGATACGATGCAGAATATAGCAAAATAAAAGCCCTTATATTAAACGCGTTAGCAGCGAATAACCTTCACCAGAAGAGCTCAACAGCTACAGATCCGAAATTAGCCGACTACGATGTGATAGACGGCAAAATTGCGCTCCTGGAAGACGGTAGGCCGTCCGGTAAAACTTTCGGTGAAGGATTACAGCAGGCCATT
>JBDRHE010000059.1:0-137462 GCA_043817155.1 Candidatus Omnitrophota bacterium
TCTTTATAAGGTGATCGTTGGTATCTTTAGGAAATGCCGTAAGCCAGGATATACGAATACCTTGTATTACCAACTCTCACCTTGTAAAGAGACAAAAGAAGAATATGAGCCTGCGCCGAAGCCCCTCACCTCTGGCTTACACGCTCTAATGATGCTCGTGTGGGGCAATTCTGTAGCGACTCTCCAAATTTCATATACAATCGATCCATAAAGAGTTATGACATCTTAGGACAATCTTTTGTCCTTTTATGACAATATGAAATTTGGATGAGAGCTCTCTAAGATGATCGCTCATCTTAGAGAGCGGCAAGCGGAAGAATTGCCCCACACGAGCAATAATTAACTAGCCCGGTAATTCTAACCAGGTTAGAAATGCGTTTAATATTGTAAACGCTTACATGAAAGAGGTGTAGAGAAGAAGAACAGAATTCATTCCCCGGAAAATGTTTACCTCAACCGTCTATAAGGTAACGCCTTTTATTGAGATAAGAAGAGGGGATGCCGCAACTCACCCCACACCAAAGGTGTGGGGTTCAAACATAGCGGCATCCTTTTTGTATGAAAATATCCGCCTTCGCCAAAACTCCGGAGGACAGATTCTTACTAATGAAACCTCTTCTAATCTCAATAAAAGGCTAACATTTTCCAATGGGCCCCTTTGAATTCTGTTCTTCTTCTCTTCATTCAGCAGACATGTGCAATTTCAATATCCCGTACGCTACAAACCCTTGCTATAAATGCCGTAATGGAGGCGAATTTAAAATTTCTCCCATTCATGCCTTTCGAGCGTGGTTTTAGGGCTTACGGTGAGCAAATCACGTATATCTTGGCTTACGACAGAAGATTTGCGAACCGTAAGTCTAAAACCACGGGAGAAATTTTATGAGCCGGAATTACGGCATTTGTAACAAGGTTTTAATGCGGGAAGATTGAAAGGATAAAGCCTGATATGTTTCCCCTGGCTCTAAGGAGATAATTCCTATCTCTTAGAAATATACCCTTAACAAGGTTATTCAGGAATAGACCGAAACAGGCCCAAAGGCATAGCGATGAGGAGAGTTCGGCGTTCTTCTTCACAAAGTACAACCTGTTTAATACCTGCATCCTTCCGAGAGTAACACTTGCCCCGGTAACGCTTTCAGAGTTCGATAAGTGCCTTACCCTGGCATCGGCAACGACAAATAACTTAAAACCCTTGCCGACTCTATAGCTGAAGTCAAGGTCTTCGCAGTGCGCATAGCCTGTGAATTTCTCATCGAAACGGAATTTTTCGAAGACCTGCCTCCGGTATACCATTGCGCATCCGCTCAACCATCCGACTGGGATAGTCTCGGCAACTTGGCACTGCTTGCTTTGGAAGCCGGAACGCATAACCATTCCGGGTCTCTCAGTATTCACCAGAAATAGCTTTTCGAGGATTGAAGGTCTTCTGAGTCTATCACTCACGTTATTGAATGATGCCCCGCCCGTATCAGGGCTTGCGCTCTCCCAGAATTTCATCATATTTAAGAGCGAATCCTTCTCTATGACTATATCGTCATCGAAGAAGGCAATAAGGGTTGCCGTATCTCCCAAAGCCTTTACTCCGATGTTCCTCTGCATCGGCAGCGAAGCGGGCCTCTTCTCAACATATCTTATATTCAGATCCTTAAATCGATCTCTCTTCGAAAGACCTTTAAGAGGAGTCTCTCCCCCATCTATAATTAACGTCTCTCCGGGCTTAAAAGCCCCCTGATCGATGCTCTCCAGAAGACGTATAAGCTCATTAGGTCTATCCTTCGTAGCAATAATTATGGTCAGTTCTTCTTTAGATAGCATTCTTAAACAGCGCATATCGCAATCTTGTCAAAATATCCTCGATCACAAGCTTCGGCATACATCGAATGTTATATGGATAACCGCAAGAGCAACCGGCGCATCTCTTATAAAACATATTCTTCTTTGCCGCCCTATACCTCGTTTCCTTTCTTAAATCCGCTAAAGGCCGGTCTTTAAGATTTCCAAAGGCCCCCATCGCATAACATCCTCCCAGAAGATTACCGTAAGGATCTATATTTATCCTGTCCTGGGAGCTTACGCATGGTATTTTTCCCTGACGCGGATCATCGAAATAGCGCTCAATATATCCAATAGCCGGAAAGCTCAGCAATAGAGACTTTGGCTTTTTGCGCTTCGCGGCTTTGAGTATCTCCAGAAATCTGTCGAATTCTTTGTTCTTTCGTATCCAGAACGTCTCCCTGTTCTCATCCACTTGGAAGATAGAAGAATTCTTATCCAGGAGACACACAGAAACGGGTAGAGAAAGGCTATCGGCTAGATCTTTGACATCTTCAAAGTGCCGTATCGTATCTTTCATAAGCGTAAAATTTACCGACGCGTCTATCCCCTTCCTCTTTTTCATATTTGAAATCAATATAGCGGACTCTTCCACCTTTGCGAAAGAACCGGATATCCCCCGAATTTTTGCGTACTCGTCTCCGAGCGCATCTATTGAGACAACTACGGACCGCAAACCCGCTTTTATGAGGCCATCTAGCCTTCCTTCATCCAGAAGCATTCCATTTGTGGTTAGCCCTACGGTGAGACCATTTCGCCGGCTGAACGAAATAAGATCTTCGAGGTCTCCCCTTAAGAGAGGCTCCCCGCCGCTAAAGTGCACATTCTTAATTCCATTCTTCTTAAAGTCTTGGATGATCTTCTTCCATTCATCGGCTGACAACTCTCTTCCGGAAGGCTGCCTCCATTGCCGGCACATAACACATCTCAGATTACATCTATTTGTTATCAAGATGTTGCACGAGCTGGCTTTGATCTCGAAAAGCCGATACGTCCCCGGCATTCCGGTTAAAAGACCGGTCTTTATTATTGTCGGAATATAATTTGCAACTATCTTTCGTATCCGTTTATACATTAATATTCGATCCTGTAAATAACAAAACGGGCGCCGGGTTTTTTATGGAAACGGCCGGGGGTATTTTTAAAAGCTTTGACTAATGTTACGTTCTTTTGCGGCAATAGTCTCTCGATAGACGGCATCGCCTCTTCGTCACTGGTATTGGGGCCCTGATTATAATAGATAAGCTCCGGCTGATATTCGATGGCGAGCTTGCGGAGACTCTCGGCGCGATCCTCCTCTTTTGTAGCTGCGGTTTTAATATTCTTATAGCCGGAGGGGATATAAACGCGCGTATAGTGGTCAGCTACGATCGTTGTATCAGCAGGAATATTATTAGCCCACCATTCTCTTACATCATAGATAACATCCTCATACCTGCGAAGCTGGAGCAATCTTAACGATGTCGTTTCAATTGCATTCATTAATATCTGCGCAAAAAATAATATGCCGAGAAAAATAAGAACCAACTTTTTGAGCAATACTTTGCCGTTAAGTAAAGTCCCCAGCATACAAAACCCCTGCATGCTTAAAATGGACATAGCAATAAAAAATGGGAGTATATTATGGTCTTCCAGCCTTATCATGGAAAACATAACGACAAAGGATGGCACGATAAATATAAGCAAAATGAGTCTTTTGTATAATTGCAATAAACTATTTTTTTCAATACCGGGCTGACCGGCTTTGACCTGAAGTGAAGATATATCCCGCTTATGTTTCTGATAGAGCTCAACGCCTAAATAAACTATAAATAAAGCAAAGATGATCGGGACGAATGCCGTGATGATGTGGACTATATTTTGCAACAAGATATATGCTATTCCTTTTTCAGACAACATATTGGTAGCCCTGCTTGTAGTGGCAACAGGACCTAACTGCGCGTATATAGTGATAAAATGCTGCGGGGTAATAATCCATCTAAAACCAAAAAAGAGAAGAAAACCCGTAAACATTGCGCATGCGCGCAATGAATGTGAATTCAGCTCATTAACGAACGATATGATCTTCTTCAGTAAGGGATTCCTGGTTTTATCCAAGACAAGGATTGCCAGCGATAAAAGAATAAGACAAAATCCGGCCAAAGACATAGCGAGCATAAGCCTATTTTCTAATAAACTTCCCAAAAAACCAAACTGTTCATACCATGTAAAGCCGGAAGACTTACGCACGTAAAAACGGATAAAAATGAGAGGAAGTATGCCTACAATTAAGCCGATCGATGACGGGAAGACCCATGATAACTTAAGTTCGCGGAAAACCTCTTTACCGGAAATACTATTTTGGTAACGCTTTGCGAAAAACATAGAGGCGATTACGGCTGCCACCAAAAAGATGCCGGCAAATTTAACCAAAAAACCGATTGCCGCGCAGGCGACCGCTATATATAGATTCCTCCTTCTAAAGGGATTCTCGCAAGCACGCAGAGCGTAATCCAATCCTATTATCATGATCAGTAAAACTAGAGGTTCGGGCTTTGCGTTGGTGAAGAAATAGGCCACAGCCGGCCTAACCGCTAAGAGCGCAACAGCCAATGCCGGTTGCCAACCATCCCCAAAATGGTATTTTACCAGGCGCCATAGGAAAAAAAACGCCAGGATCCATGAAAGGAGGTGCATCCAGCGTAATATCATAATAAATGTTCCCGGTGTAAAATGGATCAAATTGGATGGAATGAGTCGAGCAAAATCCGCCAAATAACGCATTTCGAGTCCGTAATCAAAATCCCATTGAAAGCTCGCCCTCTTTTCACCGGTAAAATAGAACCAGGTAAGATCCATCATCCCGCCTTCATCGCCATTAAAATAAACGATCATATTCGGGTCGTTTATATTGTCGTTCATGCTGGGTGCTATTAATAGGAAAGTAGCGGCGCATATGACTGCCATAAATGCCCCGGCCGCCATTTGTTTATAAAAGATTCTTCTATTTATTTCGGACATTATATCTGCTTTTCCTTCATCATTTTTTAATCTTCCCAGTAATAGCCGCATTTTATATACCGGCATTCATCTTTTTTGTCAAATGGGTACACCTTGCATATAAAAGGAAGAGCGTCAAAACCTTTCTCCTTCCATAATAGGCATATCTCTGTCTTATAATCCCAATATCTGCAAACGAACTGAAACCTTCCGATTCTGTGAGAAGGGGCATAGCCGCAACACCCGCATTTTTTGCACTGGCCCTTCCTTGTTTTGAGGCTATTTTTTATATATCCCTTGCGAAAGATCATATAAAAATGTCTTCTTAATTGGCACTTAATACACGATGGAGATAATAAGCTCTTCTTGTGGTTCAGCATTGCTCTTTGTTTATCCGAGACTTTAAGATCGCCGTTCACTGCCGAATCTTTATGACATGCGTTTACCTGCGAATTATTTGAAATCGAACACATCTAAACTTGCTCCTTTCATCTTTATCAGCATGAGCTTTTAAAAAGTAGCTGAACAAAGTTACTATGCGCCTACCCCTTCATTATATTAGTGCGTTCTGCCTTCTTCCTTGTTATGCTAAGAATTAAAACCTTAAGAGATATTGTGAGAGCTCTTTTAAATATTATAAGGAAAAATTTTGTGAAGGCTAACAAGACATCCGGCTTAAAATACCACCTCTTCGGTAGCGATAGCACGCCTCCGCCGGATAGGGGTGATTTAAAGAGCATCTTATATAAGATTCGCGGTCTAAAATAGAACGTTAAGTTAGCCACGATCGTATCGAATATAAGGACCGGTGGATGTGTATCTTTAGGAACATACGACAAATCATCACCCTGCATATAGTGTTGGTTGCTGAAATTGGTCCAATTCTCATGAATATGGAGCCCATTCTCCTCTTTGCCTATCCTAAAAAGCTCTGTGCCCGGATAGGGTATCGCGATGTTGAATCTGGCGCCATCAAGAGGCAGCTTGCACATCAATTTTAGCGTATCGTAGCGGTCTTTCCGTGTTTCCGACGGTAAGCCAAATATTAAAGATGCATCCGCTAAAATACCGACTTCATTACACATCTTTATGGCTCTCAGGTTATCTTCTACCAGCTCTTTTTTGTTAATAATTTTCATAAGACGCTCTGATCCGGTTTCAACGCCAAATGCCAAAGATACAAAATTACAATCTTTAAGCCTTTCAAGCATCTCATAATCAACCTCTTTGCCCCTCGATGTGCCGATAAAGGCGACTTTCTTGTGGTATCCGCTGGCTATTATCGCGTCCAATAATTCATACAGTCTTCTTTTGTTTATTGTAATACTGTCATCTATAAACCATATCTTCTTCTGGCCGTATCTATCAACAAGTTTTTTTATATCCTCTACTATGCGCGTAGCGGAATAAAATCTATATGCCTTTCCGGATATTGCCCTTTGAGAGCAGAAGATACAATCGAATGGACATCCCCTTGAGCTTATGATCGTCCCAAAATCTCCATAGCTCTCACTGTCTTTTTCAAACAATTCATAATAAAACGGAGGAAGATCGTCGAGATTCTTTATCAGCTCTCTATCTGAATTATGAAAAACCTTAGAATCTGTTTTATATGATATGCCTTTAATATCTTTATAATCTTTTCCATTTTTGAGACATTCATAGAGTTCGCCGAGTGTCAGCTCCCCTTCCTTTCTTACGGCTACATCAGCTCCGGATTTAATAAGTATATCTTCGGGCAGAACACTCGGGTGTATCCCCCCTAAGACAACAGTCACTTTCGGATCGATAGATTTTACCATCCCTGTAAGCTCGATAACCCTCTTTGTCGTAATAGTGAGATTCGGGATTCCCACAATTCTGGGATGTTTTAATTTTGCAAGCTCGCCTTCCAGTCTATCCTGTGTCAACTCAACGATCTGCTCATCGATGACACCCACCTCATCTTTATTCTTCTCACGAAGATATGCCCCGAGAAAACCGATGGATGTCGGAAAACAGGCGTATGTAAATTTCTTAACAACTGTTGGCTGCGATATTTTATCTACGGCGGGATTAATGAATAACATTATCCTCTACCTTTCTATCTAATGTTTCTTTCCTACACATATGAGACCAACGCCAAACGGAAAATTTATAAACTTGAGCATCTTTGACTCAATTCTCAATATGCGATATAGAATCTTATTTAGAAGCCGCGGCACATAAAAAACATCGAGTAAAAATCTATCTTCTTTCGGTGCGCAAAAATAGCCGTATCTCTGCATTATCCTTATTGCCGCTATACCCGGGAACAGAAATGAATTCACATAACTCAGCTTCTTTATACTGAAATCGCTCTCTTGCATAATTTGTTTTAAGCTTCGACTCGTATATCTCCTCTTGTGATGAGCAAGATCGTCGTGGCGGCTCCATAAAAACTGGAAAGCGGAAGTCAATATAACGAGATGTCCGTCCTTCTTAAGGATCCTGTGCATCTCCTTAAGGAACGCCTCCTCTTTCGCGATATGTTCGATCAGACAAAAAGCTATAATGGTAGAAAATGAGTTGCGTTTAAAACCGGCATTCTCGGCTGATGTCCTTACCAGGCCGCGTATACCCCTTTTTTTGCAGAAGGCAACGGCTTCCTCTGAAATATCCGCCCCGTATACATTCCCGAAATGTCCCAGCGTCCTGGTAAGCCCTCCTGTCCCGCATCCGATGTCCAGAATCGCTACATCTTTCTGACTCGTGCAGAACCTATTGAGCATATCACCGCACATCCGCCTCATGCCCATGGTCCACCAGTGATCCTTTTCGAATTCGTACCACTGTTTATATATATCGGATTCCATGCATGCACCTTAAGAAGATTACAGATCTGAGTAATTTATCAGCACAATGTTATTAAGGCCGACTATCTCTTTCATTTCTTCGCTCATAAGAAGATCGTATTCCCGCACCCAATCGCAAGCCCACCCGTGTAAGTCCTTCAAAAACCCGTATCTTTTGCTGATCTCAAGGTTGTCGCTACCTGGATGAAAACCTATTTCCGTAACCCCTGGTCCGATGCGCGGTAAAACACGCCTCATATAAGAAGCATCCATATTCCCGCTTCTAAAAAACCCGAGGAATCGGTCGGGACTCCGGTATCTTGTCTTGCGCAATACATTAACATATCTCGTAAAAAATGCAAATCCTATCTTCACAAGATCGATTTCGCGATATTCATACCACGGAATATTAAGCGCCCTTATCCTTTGGACGCCATATTTTTTCAACAATGGGCTTAATATCTTAAAAATCGGCGGAAAAAAGTGAATGTGCTGATGACTGTCCAGATGCGTGGGCACGAGTCCTGAATCGATAAATCTGGCTATCTGAGTTTCGCATTCCACTTTGATATGCTCCGGATTGATCTTTCGCTTAAATATCTTTGCGCATAGCTTAGAATAGTCTCCGGGTAACCTGCCGTTATCCTCGACTATCGACGGTATCTTTTCAGCCGGAGCAAGAGGCCTCTCTCCGGTCAATATAAGGTGAACTCCCACACCAAGATCTTTGTTTCTTTTTGCTATAGCTACGGCATCTTCGAATTCCTCGCCGTTGACTGCCAGTGATGCGCTCGTCAACATGCCCTCTCTATGCGCTTTTTCAACAGAAGTATTGATAGACACGTGCAATCCGAAATCATCCGCGTTTAAAATTAGACGTTTCTCCATCCTTATTTCCTTCTGCAAATTACGACCTGAAGTATCCCATCTTTGCACAATGTGGATAAAAAGAATATTATGCGAACAGCCGCCATATATAAAAACTTTGTAACGATACCGGACACCGGGTAATCAACGGCACGCGCGGGATGATTGTGATTGCGATGATCAACAATATCGAGGTCGTTCATTATCATGAGCGTTCTGAGCGAGTTATTCGAAAAACATTGAAGGTGGTGCAGGTCATATAATCTTTTATATGCTGCGCTGATCCCTGCCCTTTTCAGGACTCGCGCGATCCTGTATATCATGCTATCGTCATTATCTGTGACTGTAAACATGATACCGTCCGGCCTCAATAGATTTTTCATTCTTTTTACAAAGGAATGCGGCGAATCGAGATGTTCGACAACCGTAATATTGCAGATGACGTCAAAAGTATCTTCAATCTCGCTATTCATAATGTCGCCCTTAATATAATGTATACCCGGATCGTCGTTATCCGTTAGATCGATTCCATGGAGTTCGAACGCGGAATGCCTCTCTTTTAGATACTTCAGGAAATCTCCTCTGCCGCATCCGACATCGAGGATTCGAAGAGGCCCCTCGCCTTTAAGCCCTATTATCTTCTTACGAATAAGTTCAAACAGTTTGAAATCCGGGTTGCTAAACCAGTTCTTGTGGGAATCTGAAAAATAATCATCCCCGTATTTTTCCTGCTTTTCTTTAGGCATATCTTTAAAGATATGGCCACACGAAGCGCACCTATGAAGACTTAGGTCTTTGTCCTCCGGCGTTATCGAATTATGATTATGACAAATGCTACACTGCACTTTTGCTATCCACCGTATTTAAGCTCATCCTTTTTCGCGGGTCTTTGAGTCTCTTTTGCTATAAAGACCGGGCGATTCTTCGTCTGATCGAATATCCTGCCTACGTATTCGCTCAAAATTCCGATTGTCATAAGCTGTATACTTCCCAGAAAGACAACAGCCATCGCCAGAGTCGTCCATCCCGGCGGCATCGGCACAGGAAATATATTGAATATCTTTAGAATCCATATAAGAAGAACTAAAAATATATAAATAACTGACGCGCTGAATATGATGAGGCTAAGCAGCATAATAAGATGCAGCGGGTATTTGCCGAACGAAAATATGCCGTCAAGCGCGAGATTGTAGAGCGCCTTGTAAGAGTATTTGGGTTTGCCGCTGTATCTTTTTTCAACGGTATAAGGAATGCCTATTTGCTTAAAGCCTACCCACCTCACTTGTCCGCGCAAAAACTTATGGTATTCCGGCATCTTCAATATTACATTCAGTACCTCCCTGTCAATGAGCCTGAAATCAGACTGTCCAAAATGTAATTCCAGACCCGATATCTTCGATATAAACCAATATGCTGTTTTGATGATCCTGTATTTAATAAATGGCAGGTTGGCATTCTTCTTTGTCGTATACACAACTTCGGTCCCTTTCCTCCATAAATCTATCATTTGAGGGACAATAGACGGCGGATGCTGCAGATCTGCGTCCATGGTAATCACAGCATCGCCCGTGCAATGCATCATGCCGGCAAAGATGGCGTTTTGGTGGCCAAAGTTTCGTGAAAGTGAAACGTACCCTACTTTCACGTCGCCTCTCTTCAACCTCTTAATTATTTCAATCGAATTGTCTGTACTGCCGTCATCCACAAAGATCATTTCGTAGTCAACGTTGGACTGCGAGCATGCCTGCTTAACCTGCGCATAAAGAACCTCTATATTGTCTTCCTCATTAAACACGGGAACGACAACTGAGACTTTAGATATGATATTCTTCATATTTCGCGCTCCTTATCGTTTGTTTTATAGATTACAGTTCAAATGCTTTTTCGATATTCTCTTCGGTAGCCTCACAAAAAAACATACTCTTATATTTGTCGGCAACAGCGCGTATCTTCTCGGGCTCATTTTCCAATAAATATTCGATTTTTTCTATTTGCCTTCTCAGTTCTTCGGGGCTTTTTACTTCTTCCCATATGATACCTTTTCCATACTCCGAAAGCGGGTTGCTGTAATCAAATTGCTTGGTTCCCTTAACCGATATGGAAGGTATGCCGATACTGGCAGCCTCCACAAGTACGCTGCTGGCGGCGCTTACGACAGCTTTCGCGGTTTTAAAAAGCTTGTAGGTATCTTCGTTCGTCACCGTCACGTACGGGGGTATGCGAGACATGAATTTTTCTACCGGTAAAGCCGGATGAGCCTTAAGGAGAATGTTTTGCGAACGGAGGTCCGCGTCAGAAAGCATTTGCAGTATATTGTCGGCCTCTTCCTTGAAGCATGGCAGTAACACGACGATGTTCTTCTGGTCTTCTTTCTTCACTACGACATCAAATACTTTCGCGGACCGTAAAGACGGTCCAAGCGCGTAATTTAATCTGGTTCCCTCCGGAATATAACTTGGGCCATTGGCGATGATCTTATCGGGTATCACTCCGAAAACCTGTTCATCCTCATCGGGCAGAATGTACAGATAATCCCTCGGATGTAAGAATAGCTGCGCCCCGTAGATACTGGCCTTCCCCGGTTTTGTCCTAAGGCCCATGTACAAATTTTTGTGTATGGGTTGATTCTCATACCAGCTTATCAGCTTGATCTTCTCGTAAGGCAGCGTAAGGAGCCTTTTGCCTAAAAGATAGCGTGAAAAACTGTAAAACGTTACCTGTCCCAGTGTCTCTATTAGTTCGTGCCTGATCAACCTCTCTTTATAGGAGCCTCGTTCCAGTGTTTTTGAAAATCTTAATACGCGAAAAGGATACGCAAGCATAAAAATTAAAAGGCTCCGAAGATCGCCAAGCGATAGCATCTGGAATTCGGTTACGATAGGCACCTTCTCCTTCTTTAGTATACGGAGGGCATCGTATAACTCGAAGGGTCTTTTATAATAAGAGGCGCTGTAAAAAAACGGGATATAAGCAAAATGCTTATTTTTTTTCTTGAGGACCGCCTCGAGGCCCGGAAAATAAAAATCATGAAAGCCTTGTGATATTTTAATGCTTTCGATTATAAAACAGATATCAATGGCGATAAGCTCCTCCTTACCGCCGTCAGGATAAAAACGCAGGCCGGATAAGTAATATTCCAAAAACTTTAAAAGATACATAGCCAAATGCAGGAAGCTTTTAGCGTAATACGTGAAAAGTTTACAGGTGACTACCCACCACGGTACATTCGGAAAATCTTTTTTATTCAAAAAGTTACTGATGAAATCATTATTTACGGGGTTTTTGCTTAAAACCTGGTTTGATATTAAAAAGATGTCTTTGTATGCCTCCTTATTAATCGAAGATATCGCTTCGTAGGCGGCTTTTATTTCATCTGGCATATTGTTTGTGTCCATGTGCGTTCTATGTCTCTAATATCTGTTTCAAATTTTTCAAATCCTTGACTTTGACACAATCTATACCGGCGAAAATGGAGCCGTTATCGTTGATCTTCGCGATAAAACGCGCGGCGTTTTCCTGCGCGGCTCTATAATCGCTTATAGCGTCTCCGATATATACGGCCCTGGCAGGCTCGATTCCTTCTTTCTTGATGATCGATCTGACCATATCGGTTTTTTCATCCGGAGCGCCATAGACACCTTGAAAAAAGCCGTTCAATTTTCGCCTCCGGACAATTTCTCGTATTTCATCTTTTGGCGTTGCCGATAGCACAAAGCACTTATATTTTTCAGAATACTGTTCCAAAAATTCTCTCGCGCCTTTTACATACGGGCATAAGACCACGTCTTCCATAACAAGATCGGAGAATTTCCTCGAAAGATCCCGAAACGTATCCTCGTCTAACGGTCGCTTAAGCATCTCTTTGTATATATATATAAATTTTTCATACCGCGATACACCCTCATGAGCCAGATGGTAATCAACCACTTCCTTCACGATTCTTTCGCCCTCATCTTCAAAGAGCCTGGCAAATGCATCGCGCTTGATATTAAGTGATTCCACTATGACACCATCGAAATCAAAAAATATTACCTCTGTATTCATATCACGCCTCGACCGGCCCTTCTTTAACAACGAGCCCATCATGCGTAGAATGCTTATTAAGTTCCTCATAAACACTCTGAATGCATTTCAGGATTCCCTGCCCTAGATCAAAATATGATTTACTGACAATCCTTTTCGCCATCTTGGGGGCAAAGACATAGGGCGTTATCTCGTAGTGGTCCGTTTTTCTGGGCGGTCTATATTCGATCTCGATCTTGTTACCCAACATCTCCTTTATCATAAGGAGGAGATCCTTTACTTTCATCTGCTGGTTGCCGGTGATAATGGCGTATTGATTGCGATATTCGTCATCAAGTATATCGACGCTTGCCTTTGCCGCATCGTGCACATGAATATATTCGCGTATCTCTTCGCCGTCACCCAGTCTCACAACCTTATTTTCCTGAAGGGCTTCCTTTATCTTCGTGTAGATAAAGTTCCTTTCATCAGCCCGCGGTCCGTAAAGCGACCCGTAACGAAGTATGGTATACGGAATTCCAAAAATTTCGTTGTAGTCTTCCGCGATAGATTCGCATGCAAGCTTTGTGCTCCTATAAAACGAGCCTGCCTTGCTGTAAACATAGAGCGAACTCGCGAACACAAAACGCTTGACACCGGATTTGCGGCATGCTTCCAGGATAATGGAATTTCCCAGAATATTTGATTTTATGCTGTCCAGAGGCCGTACGCTCGCTTCTCCTATATCGGATATGCCCGCAAAATTATATACAACATCGCACCCTTCGATTGTGTTATGCACTTTTTTTTCGTCAAGTACATCGCCAAGCACCATTCCCTGAGACTTCTGCAGATATGGCGAGGCCTTAAGGTCGTATATTACAACCCCGTGCCCGGCTTCCGACAAGACATCAGCAACATGGCTCCCCAGAAAGCCGGAACCTCCAAAAACTGCTATCTTCATACTATCATCCTCCTTTAACTTTAATCCCCATCCCCCTCAAGAGGTTAGAAACACATTCCCTCTCCATCTCAATCCTTGCTTCTATTGCATAAGATCCGACGTGAGGTGTCAATATCACATTCTTAAGCTTTTTAAGCGGCCCTTTATATGGCTCGTTTCTGAAAACATCAAGCGCTGCGCCCATAAGCCTCCCGTTTCTGAGCGCCCGATATAAGGCTTCCTCGTCGATAATCTCTCCCCGTGATGTATTTATAAGCCACGCGCCTTTTTTTACAATGCGAAGCTCATCCGCGCCAAAAATTTTCTTTTTTCCCGAAACATGAAATGAAATAATGTCTGCCCAGGCAAGTAATCTTTTAAACGGAAGATACCTCGTGCCGTTTATTTTTCCTTTTACCGCATTATCCGTATATGCTATTTGGCAGCCAAAGGGTTTTAGAAGTTCAGCAACGTTTCTGCCGATTCTTCCGAAACCCACGATTCCCATCTTCTTCCCGAATAGAAGATGCCCCATTATCTTTTCCCATCTTTCATCCAAAATAGAGCCATGCATTGCAGGGATCTCTCTTAGGGCATTCAAGATCAATCCTACCGTAAGCTCTGAAACAGCGCGCGTGGGCGCATCAGGGGTATTAAATATCATTATTCCTTTTTTCTTAGCGGCATTTCTGTCAACATTGTCAAGGCCGCTGCCACACCGGGAAATAACCTTTAGTTCGGACAGCTTGCCTATAACCTCAGCGTCTAATGATTCCGTTCCCGCGATAATGCCCTCGGCATCCCCGCAAAGCTCGAGAATCTCTTTTTTCTTCAATTTCCTTTTATGCGGATTTAACACTACCTTAAAGCCGTTAGCTTTTAAAAGCTCTAAAGGTCCCTTGTCGTACCGAGCAAAGCTCGTTGTTGTAATAGTAATTTTACTCATCATGCCCCTTTCGCCAATCCGAATATTTGGATGACCAGGTGTTGTCTTTTTTGAGAACCATTCCATAAAATCCCTCAAAATCAAATTTTTTCCAAAGGGGCTTTGTAACCCACAGAAGCCCCCTTTTCGGATATTGCAGATAAACACTTTCATCAACGATCTTCCATCCGGCATGCTTTACAATAAGCTTCCAGTCTTCGGGGCAAAGTTCGAAAATATGCGTGTTTTCGGCGTTTATCACGTCCTTATGATGTCCTCTTATATGATGCAATCCCACACGGCTTTTTCTAAGATACGGAACGGTGATTATAAGCCTCTTTGCGTCTGTTTTTGATGAGAGCTTGTGAAGAAACCCGGCTGGATCCGCAAGGTGCTCTAGTATCTCGAAACATAAAAATAGGTCCGCATTGATATTGTGGTCGTTTATATCCTCAGCCCTGGCGTTAATTGCCGTAAGCCCTCTGGCTTTGATCCTTTCGACTGCCTCCGGATCCATATTAACGCTTAAGACGTTTATATCTTTCTCTTTTGAATAAAGCCCCATGATGTATTGTAGATGCGTCCCGGCAGAATCACCGATGTCGACTATTGAAGCTTTTTGAAATTCTCTCATGACTTTGTCTACAAGTGATATTTGAAATGCGTGTGTATTTCGTGCCTTGATCCTTAAAAACTCTGTGTCGAGCGTAAACATCGTATACTGGTTGGTTATGTCGGGAACGATCTCTTTCAGCTTCGCGGCTAAAGAAGAGAGCCCCTGCTCCCCGGCGGCCTTTTCAAGCGAATTCCTGCCTATAAAAAATACGACTTTCTTAATGCAGCTTTTCATCTTTTTCATCTTATTTACCATATTTCTATAACGCAAGCCTTTCAGTTCTTTATCAAAGATTTATTCGCCGCCCGACACGGTCACAGTCTCATTGGTTATAAAATTGTTTTTTTCGCTCCCCAGATAATAGGCCATGTCTGCGATATCTTTGGGGCTACCCATCTTTTGCAAGGGTATCATAGCAACCCTTTTTTTCATGTCCTTAGGAAATTTCTTATGAAACCGGGTATCTATCACACCCGGCCGTATTGTATTTACTAAAATGTTGTGCCTGGCGCCTTCTTTCGCAAGTGTTTTTGTTACCCCTTCCAGCGCCAGCTTAGAACAACCGTAATGCATAGAACGGCTCGATCCCCCGTACTTGGCGGCAATGGAACTTATGTTGACGATCCGCCCAAATCGCCTGTTTTTCATATGCTTAAATATATGCGCGCACAGCATCATAGGAGCAAAAGCATTGACCATGAATGTACCCGTGATGTCCCTCAACGTCAGCTTATTAAAATGTTTGTTCACTGTATAGGTTCCGGCATTGTTGATAGCGCTGTCGATGCCGGATTTACCGAGCCTTTTAACCAGGCCCATAAGTTGATTTTTGGACGCGAGGTCCGCCCTGATCAACCCGCAATCAACGCCTAGGCGCTCTATCGTCTTCTTTAGCTCCTTCGCTTTTTTTTCCGACGAAAAATAGTGACATAACACATTCCAGCCTTCCTCTGCAAAGCGGATACACGTCTCTTTTCCTATGTCACTGGTCGCACCGGTTACAAAAACGGTTTTACGTGATCTTGCGCGGTTTTTTAGGTTTTCCATAATCATTTACTCCTCAAATTATTGTCCGTGTCTTTTAAGCCAATATTCTACCAGCGGCATCTGCCATTCATAATCTACGTCGAACCCGCCCCATTGTTTTAGCGGATATATTTTTTGCCCCATCCACTTCTGCGGAAGGAGACCTGCCTGGAGATTTTCGAGGCATCGTGGCCTCACGATAGAGGCCCCCATATCGGCAAACCAGACATCACCCTGCGAGTCTCTGTCGCAATTCAGTGTTTTTGGATCGCCGAAAGCTTCAAATGGCACAAACGGCTTTAACAATCCGTCTTCCGCGATCCTTCTTGCTCTCAGCGGACTCCACATGTTATACCGCGATACGGTAACGGCAGAATCGTACTGCGGCTTGTCTTTCAGAACATTTATCCCTTGAGATAATGTTTCCGACGTAATCGTTGGGGCATTACACATGAGCAAAACTATAAGCTCTATTTGCTCACCCTTGTTCCTTTCTTTTGCGACTTCGTAGGCGTGAACATAAACATCCTCCCCAAGGGCGCTATCCGCGCATAACCGTGGAGGCCTTTCGATTACTTCCACACCGTTAGACTTCGCAAGTACCGCAAGGCGGTCATCATCAGTAGAAAGATATATTTTATCCACTAGAGCGCAACCCCTGGCGGCTTTCATCGGGTAACTGGCAAGCGGCTCTCCTAATACTTTTTTCAAATTCTTTCCGGGAAATCCCTGGCTCATCTTTCTCCCCATAAGTAAAGCAACTATCATTGTCTTACACCTCACTTAAAATATTTACTAAAATAAATATCCCTTAACTCGCCGAGCATCCGGTCTCCTTCATGCGTTAACCGTTCGGCTACCTTGATGTTATCGAAATAGGTCTTGGGCATCTTGACATATAGTGGAAACGTCCTGACGAGCCCCTTTATTTGATCTGGCGGAAACTGCGGCATATTCAGAATGGAGCTCCTCATAAGGTTGGCTGTTTTTGCCTCTGGATCGAGATACCCCTTATCGATGCAATACTTTCGTAGCGGTATGCCCCTGTAAGGCACAAAGAAATAGGCATTTATGCTATCCGCTTTTATTTGCCTGTTTAAATTTATCGTATCGAAGACAAGGTCTCTTGTCTCATCGGGAAAGCCGATTATATTATTCACGGTAACAGGGATTCTACTTGTTTCAAGAATCGTGAAGGCATCTATGACTTGCTTATTGGTAAAGTTCTTTCTTAAAACGTCTTTTCTGAATTTCTCGTTGCCCTGTTCTATGCCGATCGAGATCCTGTCGCAGTTCATATCTTCGAGCATCTTTATCTTTTTTTCGGTTATGGTTTCGATCCGCGTCTGGCACCAGAACGGCAACCCTATTTCTCTTATATATTCTTTCGCGAATTTATCGAGGTCTTCTTCTTCTCTCGCAAAAAATGTTTCGCTGTTGAAATAGATGTAATCGGCTTTATGTTTCTCGATCTGGAATTTCAACTCCTCGATTATTCTCGGTATCCGCTTTACCCGAAAATACTGGTTTTGACCCGCATCCAGGTACATCTTTCTTTTTAAGGGCGCCGCGCAGAATGAACAATTAAACGGGCAACCCCTGTCCACGGAAATAGGTATCATCCGGAATACCTTACCCTGCATCGGCCTGAATAAGCGCTTTTCCTCAAACGCGCTAAAATCTTCATAAGGAAGATTATCCAAATTCGCGAGTTCTCCGAAAGTATTTTTGTAAATCTTTCCATCTTTTTTTATCCAGAGATTATTTATTGAGGTTATATCCTTATTGTCCCTTATTTTTACGCAGAGCTCAACCAGGGCTTTTTCTCCCTCGCCTATGCATATGGAATCGACATTTTCATTCTTTATGACCTCTTCCGGAGAGAATGTCGGACGGACGCCGCCAACTATAACATGCGCACCCTTATCTTTTACGCATGAAACTAAATCTATCCCGAGATCATAGGTATCATCGGTAGAAGAGACCCCTATTATATCGGGCGCGTACTCGCAAACGGTCTTCTTGAAATCATCAAATACATCAGCGTCTTTATAGCTGACGCCCTTCTCTTCAAGGTTAAAGGGCCGAAGCTGCATATGTTCTACCCTTATTTCATCAACACTTTTTTCGGCCGTTCGGTAAAGAGTTGTATCAAATAGCTCTACTTCCATGCCGGCTTCTTTAAGACAGGCTGATAGTAAAGCTATATTAGTAGGCAAGAGATTCACCATCTGGAGGTTGGGATAGACCAGGAGTACTTTAAATTTACCCATTTGCGCCTTCCCTCTCCTGTAGTTTAAGTATTTCGCTGTCCCTGAGGTAACAGCCATCGCACGAGGGAACTTCGTGAGCCAGGCCACTCTTATGGGCATCTCGCAGCTCCTTAAGTTTTGCGCATTTCCATGCATGCTTAAGTGTCGTCTTATTTATCTTGCCAAGCTCAAGAAGGCCGTCATCATCATGATTGCAGGGCAAGATGGTGCCGTCCCACCAAACGGCCATTCGCTGCCATATTTGAGGACATGCCCACTTAAACGGCACTCCTCTTTTCTTCTCTTTCATCTCTTTATAATCAAGAAGCGCGACTTCGTTGGCGCGACTTTGCCAGAACTCTTTATAGGTTCCAAAATCCGATTCGATCTCTGGAAGCATCACCGTTTGGATCCTCACCTTGGGATGCTCCACATTCATGCTCCTTTTTAGACTGTTTAGCTTCTCGATGTTTGCAAGCACGGTCTCGTATGTCGCGCCCGCCCTGTATCTCTCATACACATCCTTTGTATAGCCTTCGAAAGATATCGAGATCCTGTCAAGCCCGGCATCGATCAGTTTTCGCGAAATACCTTCGGTAAGGAGCATGGCGTTGGTATTGAAATATACGTCTATGAGGCCATGTTTTTTCGCGTAGCGCACGAACTCGGCAATGCGGGGATGAAGAAGCGGCTCTCCCCTTATGTTGAACTTAACACCGTATAAATTGTTGTCGGCGCCTTCATCGATAACGCTTTTCACCGTATCATATGAGATAAGTCCCTTCCTTATCGTCTTACCCCTGAAAGTTGTCGCGCAAAAAGAACATTTCAGATTGCAGGCGCTTGTTGCCTCAATGTCTATAAAAAGCGGGAAGTCTCCGGCATAAAACCGGAGAGGCCACGTCTGCCATTTTTCGCGATATTCAGCGAATCTCCTGTCCTTATTCTTCAGTATCTCTTCGCCTGCCACATGGCGGAAATTGGAATTCACCTCGATTGTGGCAAGACCTTTTACACTATATTGCTTATTCATCGCTCTATCGTCCACCTTTTAGCTTTTGAACTAAATCTTGCGAATTCCTTGCCCATAAATCTTCTCTGGCAGTAAAGACAGCTGCCCTGAATATCGCCTTTTATAACCACTTCCCGGAAACTCACCATCTTCGGTGTATTGAAATCATAATCTTTATGTATGTTACCTATGTTTCCCCCGTGGCTAAGATGGCAGCAGTATGAAACATCGCCATCCGAATTAAAGCAGAAGTAATACCAGGGCTGGACGCATTTCGCCTCCCGAAATGAAGGTGATTCGGGATCAAAGATGTGCGGCAGGCGAACGTCAAACGGAAAATTACGCCTCTCAAGCATCTTCGCGAGGAAAATTCGTGTATTTTCATCCTGGAGCGTAAGCGGCGTGTAGCCTTTTGATCCGTGAGGATTTATATTATGAAAAACCACGAAACGAGGTTTTATTCTCTCTGATAGTTCCAGCATTTTATCTATAGCCGCGATATTCCCGGTCGAAAGCAGGTATGACACCGAAAAGTTCATATCTCTTTCCCTTAACATGCCAAGCCCCTCCATTATCGAATCAAATCCCGCTTGAGCGCCTCCTCTGGCTTTCTCATATGATTCGTAATCGTAGGCGTCCATACTAACGTTGATATAGTCCACCCGCGAAAGTCGGGAGATCTTATTTTTTATAAGGACGCCGTTGGTGGATATCTTGACGGTCAAACCATGGTCCTTGCATATGCTAACAAGGTCTTCGATCTCGGGATGCAAAAGCGGTTCGCCTCCTGTCAGAAAAACAGTCTCAGCCATCTTAGGGGCTTTGTATTTCTCAAGCGCAGCGCGAAATTTCTCCGCGGTTATGTAGCTGGGAGTGAACTTATCAGGATCCCTGAGAAGATACAGGCACGTCGGACACCTCAAGTTACAATTGTCAGTGATTGTGGCCACAAATATCGGTGGAATAAAATCAATTTTTGATCTTCGCAGCACGCTTCTATCATATCGCAACCTGTTTAGATGCTTTTTGATGCTCCCGGGTTTTCTAATTGTTTTGTAAGGCATTCTCAAAAGCCCCATGTACCTATCCGGTAGTTTAGGCCTGAGATTGCGTTTTACCTGTTTTTTGCTATACGCTAAATTGTGCATCATACAACCTTTTGTACAATCCGTCTTTTTCTAAGAGATCCGCGTGACTGCCTTCCTCGGAAATGCCGCCTTCGCTCAAAACGATAATATTGTCGGCGTGCAAAATTGTCGAAAGCCGGTGAGCGATAGCTATGACCGTGCGATCCTTTGTCAGTTTATCTATTGATTCTGTTATCAAACGTTCTGTTTCCGTATCCAGGGAGCTGGTTGCCTCATCTAACACCAATATTTCAGGATTATGCATTATGGCCCTCGCGATGGAAAGCCTCTGCTTTTGGCCTCCCGAAAGCTTCACACCCCTCTCGCCAAGCACCGTATCGTAACCGCGCGGGAGGGCCGCTATAAAACTGTGCGCGTTTGCAGCCTTTGCGGCTCTGACAAGTTCCTCCTGCGAAATATCCGAATGCCCGTACGCGATATTCGCTTTTACGCTCACGTTAAAGATAAAAGCATCCTGGGAAACAAACCCTATCTTTCTCCTCCACTCCTTTAGCGAAAGGTCCTTTATATCTATCCCGTCCACCAGTAAGACGCCTGATTTCAGATCATAAAATCGCAATATCAGATTCACGATAGTACTCTTGCCGGCACCCGAGGCTCCGACAAGAGCGGTTATCTTACCATTGGGTATAACGATACTTACGTCTTTCAAAACCTCGCGGTCTTGCATATAGGAGAAGCTGGCATGTTTAAACTCAAGTGAGTGAGAGAATCTGTCGATCATCTTTTTTCCGCTCTTTAACGTCCTCTTGTCGCTCTCTTCACACATTCTCTCGTAGTTGGTAAAAGCCGCCAGATTGCTCATTGCCTCCGCGCGTCCGCTATTCAGGGTATTTAGCTGGGTGAGCGTCTTCCCGAGCACAAGCAGGTAGGTGGCGATTAATGGAAACGTGCCGGCAATGTTTATTTTAGATACGTTTATAGCCACCAAAAAACAGATGACGACGATAGTGAATATCAAAACTTCACATAAGGGCATAATGAGATATATATATTTGTTATTCTTGAATTGAAAATGCCACAGATTTTTAACAACGGCTTTAAAATTTCTCTTTTCCAGGTCCTCGGTACTGCACTGCTTTATAAGTCTTATTCCGCCCAGGATCTCCGTAAGTTTATAATTGAAGTCGGCCAATGCGGCTGACAGATTTATCCCGATTTTCTCCAACTTCTTCATGATAAATTCAAGCGGTAGAATAACCATCGCTATCAACGCAAACACAACGATGCTCAGCTTCCAAGAAATCAAAAATAGAAGTAACATATAGGCGCACACCCTTCCTGAAAGAGCTATAAACTGCAATACCGCCAACGCAAAATTGCCGATACGCTCCACTTCATAACTGATATTACTGATAATGTGGCCGATCTTCGCGCCGTCAAAGAAGGATGTATCGTATTCCAGTAACTTATTCATGAGCCTGAGGCGCAGATCTCTTACGAGATTAAACCTCAATCGGGCTATCAGAAGATTGGAAAAATATATAAATACATTTTTAAATATCACTAAAAAAAGCAGCAGTATGAAGATGGCGGATATTATGGTCCCCTGGTTAACTGCTTTAACTGAAAGATCTAAATTTTCTATAAAAGGTATCTTCTCGATTAGACCCGTAGCATCGGTCGTCATCGCCTTTATAAGAGGTATAAGCATCGCGAAACTCGCGCCTTCAAAAAGCGACGCAACTACAATTAAAAATACGACCGAAACAGAAAGAATCGGGTATCGCTTCAGATAATTATAGGCAATCGCTACGAGTGTCATTTATAGACCTTTCTTTTGTCAAATTCTGTCTTTAATAATTCATCAAGCGGGGTACGGATGTTTTCCGGATAGATGTACGGCTCAAAAAGACGTCTCTCATTTACTTGACCCTTTTTCAAGTCAAATATGCCCCGTATAACATATTCCAGATCTTTCGTCTCTCTTGCGTGATATACGGCCGAGGGCTCTATCTTTCCGTTTTTTCCCGCATCGCAAGCCGATACGTGACGATAACGTCCATTTCCGCCATACAGCAATACCGGTATCCTATTCTGAAGCGCTTCTTCAATTGTTGTAGAAGAAAAACTCACAAGCAGTCCGGACATGCCAAGCACATCCCTAAAAGGCTCGTCGATACTCAATACCACTTTTTCCGAAAAAGGTATAAGTCGCTTAAGTGCCTCTGTGTTTATTTCGGCGGTAGGACGGAATCTTATTACTAGGACCGTATCGGCCATCGCCGAAACGACACGCGCTAGATCGGAAATAGATCTGATATACTCATCCGGTGTTTCATATATGTGGAATCTTAAGATATTGCTTGATTTAGGCGTCCCTGCGTGTAAAACTACCTTTATATCTTCAAAATTATGTTTTCCGCCAAACATACTCTCGAACAATAACTCACTCTTCTCGAGGTTCACAGGGGTTCCCCATATTAAGGGACCGGTCTTAACAAGACGCGCGCGGGAAGGAAATTGTTCCAGATACCCTTCCGCGAGAGGAGATTGAAGCGCGTAAAGCGGGAACGGACCCCTTAAAAATAGCCTGCCGTGCTCTCCCCACTCGATCCGTTCATAGTCATCCTTTGGCTTAACGAACGAGCCGTGACTGATAAAAACGGAAGGTATCTCTCGCTTCCGGCACAATTCTGCAAGAATGAGGTCGTCTACCCTGTTTCCGTTTGTGACAATGGCACTCGGCTGCAAACGGTCTATAAATTGATCGAGCGTTGCCGTCCATAAGAATTGCCCTACCGTATAGTGGGCGATGTTATCCCGCACTTTCCGGGATATGACCCATCCAAACGGAATTCCCTTGTGCGAAAACATCTCTTCTTCTTCACGCATTGCCCGGTCCAGATTTGCGAAGACATTTTTCTGAGTCCCTATAGTTTGCGACCGTCTCTTCCATAAAAGATTGAAAAGCAAGTCCGGGACATTAAAAGCGGGCACATATGGTCCTCCGAGATAATAGAATGATGCATTTGGCATCTTGGCTTTAAGATCTCTTGCGAGGCTATCCATTCCGTACATCTTTGTGGTAAAAAGAATCACTTCTCTCTTATTGCCAAAAGCTTTTTTCACTAATGTCATTTTTTCTGACATTTTAAATTTTGCAAATCTCAAAAGGAATTTGGCCGCATCGCCTGCATGAAGTTTCATTGAAATAAGCAATGAATTCCCCCCGGGGATCTCTTTTTTTAAGAAATCCTCATAATTGAGATTCTGCGCTTGTGCAACTGACCTGGTAAAATATCCGAGATATCTCTCCTCCGGTTCTATGTAGACGCTCGACGTAGTTTTTCTCCCGAGGGAGGAGGCGTATAACGTCCCGGGTCTATGCATTTCCGTGGCGCTTGTTATAATCTCAATTATCCACAGACAGTAGTTAATGGAAAAACGTATTAGAAACAGAAACCAGTCTTTATAGGCCTCCCCGACACCCAGGTCCGGATCAGAGAAATTGACCCTCTTCTCTATCCATTCCATAAGAATTTTAGATTTCTCAAACGCAGCGATACGCGAACCATCTCCGAAATAAGGCAATGTGCTTTCCGCTGAAATCCCATTTTTCGCCAGGTCGGACCGGACTACCGGACTGGTAGCTATAGAAAGAGAATCTTCCGGCATAAGCGTCCCATGACCGGGGTTCTCTTTTACGAATTTCTCGATATCCAAAACAGTATCGAAGAAAAATATCTTTTTTAGTTTTTTTGGCATTTCGAACAAAACCACTTTCCGATCAGCGAAGAAGCCATCTCAACATCTTCTTCGGTTCTTACCTCTATGTGTGAATACGGATCGCTGACTTCAAAAATACCTATTCTCTGTCCCATGAGATTCCCTTCACGCAGGAATTCCGGATGCGTTACACACCCTATGCCTTTCAGCCCGATGAAGCTCGGTTCCTTGAATTTGCGGGGAACGATACCTTCGTCAAGCTGAACAATTTTGCTCGCGTTCTCCTTCCATATGGCTTTGTTCTCCCTCTTTACTGCGACTACGCTGTCAAATCCTTCCTGGGCAAGGTGCAAAATCATTTTATCCAGAAGTCCTTTTGGCCGGAACGGAAAGGTTGCCTCAAGGGAGACTACGATATCGGGAAATATGCCTCTCTCTTCGATCTTCCCAAGAGAATATTGAAGCACCTTGGCTAAGTCGACATGATCATCGGATAGGGCCGAATCCCTTATAAACGGCGCTTCAGCGCCGAGCTCAATAGCCACTCGCGCGGTCTCTTCGGTGTCCGTAGATACAATGACTCTCTTTATGTACTCTGACTCGGTTGCCCTCTTTATCGTATAGTAGAGGAGCGGTCTGCCTGCAAGATCTTTTGTGTTCCCACGTACCGGCACAATAGCTACAACATCCAGTTTATTCATATCTATATGCTTGTATTTATAATCCGCATTGAGGTCCTCCAATATTCTCACTACATTGGCGCACCGTTCTACATTGCCGTTCTGGTGAATACCATGGTAGTGATAGACGCTGGCTTCCGGTTCATATACGATCTTGTAACCGTCTTGTATAGCCCTGTGCGCCCATACCCGATCCTCTATATTTGTTACCGTTTCGTCAAAAGGCATCTTCTCCCACAGATCCCGGCGTATCATGCTGTTGGCATTGTGAAAAAAGCTGTCCTTCTTCTGAATCTTGCGGTCCAGACCAAAGATCAAAGCCAGATCTCTCTTATCCGAATCCGATGTGAAGCTCATTGCCTCCTGTCTACCGTAAACACCGGCTACACCATGATCAACAAAGTTGCTGACGAGCTTCCCGAGCCAGGAAGAACTTACCGGTATGCAATGTCCGGAAAGAAATGCGATATAAGTGCCCTCCGATTCTTTTATACCCATGTTGAGAGCCTTGCCGGGCAGATAATCCCTGCAGGTTATGATCTTGCTCACACCGAACTGTCTGACCTTCTCGAGCGTCTTATCGGCGCTCTCGTTGTCTACAACGATAATCTCGAAATCCTTATGGTCCTGGTGTGAAAGCGCATCCAGAACCTGGGTGATCCAACGCTCCTCGTTCTTTGTTCTTATAATAATGGAGATCGCCTTCTTCATGATCTCTTACGCCCTATTCTTGCTTAGTATCCGGTCATATCTAACCGATAGACCCGCGCCTCTTTTAAGGCCCTTGATCAGAGACTGTACCATCATAAGATCAGTCCGGCTCTTAACGATCACAGCCGAGAGCTTGCTGACCGGATAGGTCCCAAACCTCCCACAGAAGAACGCATGCCCATTCCTTTCGAAGGTCTTCATAAAAAGATCTCTTCGCCATATCATTATCGAATATACAAAAGGTTGTACCGGTACAAGGTCCTGTGTTCTTGAGAAGATTGTGTCGATCTTAAAATTGATCGGTCTGCCCTTATGCAAACAGTGCACCTGCTCATTCTTGACTGTAATAAGTGAATCTAACCCGGACTTTACGAAATAAGTTACTACGTCCCTTATCTCCTTTGCCCCCTGCAAGGGTGAAGTCGGATTGACCCATGCAATGATATCGCAAGGATTCTCTTTTAAGAAGTCATAAACCACGCGGTCGGATTTGGCCTTGGATGTTGCCCATCGCTTCGGCCGTTTATAAAACTCTGCGCCATAGCGTTTGGCTATCTTCTGAAACAACGTATCCTCCGAATTAACGACTATACGGGTGAAAACACCGGACTCCTTTGCTGCCTGGATAGGATAATATATAAGCGGTTTCCCTGAAATAAGGGCCATGTTCTTCATCGCAAGTCTTGTACTACCCATGCGCGCCGGGATCATGGCGACTATATTCTTTCCCTTAAACTTAAATCTTTGCATTCTTCTCCTCTGTTTTAACGATCGATTGGTAATAATACCTGAAGTATAAGCTTTGCGCCTTATTAAATATCCTGATTACAGGATCACCGCCAGAGTCTTTACGCAATAGCTCCTGTAGATTCTTCTTTTTAAAATTCATGCCGGCAAGGACGCTCTTCATTATCAAGGCCCCTATCTTTTCAGCGGATACAATGACTCGGCTGGCCCCGGAAGGTTCGTAAGCCAGGTTCGGCGTGCATAGAACACGGGAATATTCGTCCGCATAGATTATCTTAAACCTGTGCTTCCGAAGTAGCCCGGTGATGCTCCTTAGATCAAAATTGTAATTATGCTCGATATCGAAGTACCTTAATGTATCTACCAGGCCATGGACCTTTATTCCCGGAACCTCTATAAATAGGTACCCGTCCGGTTGCAATATATCATGAAGTCTGGCCAAAACCGCGTTTACATCGCTCACATGCTCAAGCATGTGTGAAAGGATAATAAGGCCGGGCCTTCTCTTCTGAAAGGTATAATTCATGAAATCCCCATGTACCAAATTAATTCCTTTCTCCTGTCCAAATTTTATCATCTTTGGATCGAGTTCTATGCCGAGAACGGCAAAACCTTTTCGAAGCCAGGGAAAAAGATTAGCCCCGTCGCTACATCCAAATTCGGCAATCAGATCCTCCCGGGGTAACAGTTTGATAAAGTGTGATATAAAACGGAATCTTTCATAAGCAAAGCTATTCACCCTCTCTAAGAAAAGGTCTTCCATTGCCTTATGTGAGGTATCCTTTCCTCTCAATGCATAAGAAAGATTCTCATATAGATACCTACTCCCTTCGGGATTTAGTATAGTAGATTTGAAACACCCATCACAAAAGTCACATATAACTACATCGGACGGAAGCCCCCTTCTGTTGGTTTCGGAAATCTTTGTAAAATCCTTTGTGCCGCAATACGGGCATATATCTATCTGGATATACCTACCCTTATAGTGTATCTCTTCCAGAAAGAGGCGCCTGGCTTCTTTCTGGAACTCAGTTAACCGGTAAGGCATATAATCGGTTCTAAAACTATGTTCCTTATTTAATAGCTTATCTGTTATCATCTCTTCTCACTCGTATCCAAATGAGCGGTTTTATATCGTCGAAAATAAGGATTTGAGATTCAAATCCGTGTCATCCCCGCGAAAGCGGGGATCCAGAAGTATATCTTTCTAATGCATTTGTTATTTACGCCTGGATTCCCGCTGGAGTTTAGACCGCAGCAGCGGTCCGGGAATGACAAACATTCTTATTTGGACCGCTATGATCTCTTCTCTTCGATTAGTCTCCTGTTTATCTTTTTGAGCGAAATACCCTGGTCTCCTCCTGAGCAGGTACCTCTCAACATGCTATCAATACTCTTATCCTTTCTGAATTGCCGATCTATCCTACCGGTGCCAGGCATCCTTCCTGGCTTAAGGGGCGAACGCATAAAATAGCTGGCCCTCTTTTTTAGCCTTGTCAAGAGCGTTCCTTTCCTGTAATTGAGCCGCACCAGCATAATGAAATGCGCAAATCTAGCCGGGAGTCGATTCTTCTTCTTGCGGTTCCTGTCAAGATAATCCATATCGAGAGAATTTTTCAATCGGCCGGCCCAACCTGCTACAACCCTATCCGGAAGATCTGTGAGATTTACACTGAAATTACCGTCTCCCGCGTCACCCGCAAGCGATGAAAGATACTTATCTTCATCCTTTATTATGCCGATAAGCTTAGCATACTTATAGAGCTGGGAGCCAGGGATGGGAATCGCGTACTTCCACTGGTATTGCTTGAAATTAAAATTCAGCGACTTCAGGAACTCGATCGTCTCTTCTATCGATTCATCCGTCTCTCCCGGCATACCTAGAACAAGCGCCGGTGATGTATATATCCCCGCCTCCTTGGTCCAAAGCGCCGCATCTACATTCTGTTTAACCGTGACGCGCTTATTTATGATATTCAACATCCTCTGGCTACCTGATTCGAAACCATATTCTATCATCCAGCAACCTATCTCTTTAAAGCCATGCAGTATGTCACGATCCACGGTATCTACCCGCATACCGAGTATCCTGAATATTATGTCGAGCTTCCTTCTCTTATACTCCTCTATAAACTCCCAATTACGCTTCTTACTCGGCGCAAAACATTCATCGCCAAAGGTGAAGAACCCTACATTAAATTTCTCTATACAGTATTCGATAAAATCGAAGATATACTTTATCGAATGTACCCTAAGTCCTTTGTAGGCCCTAAAACAGAAGCTACATTCGTTGAAGCACCCTCTGCTTGTTGGAATAGTGATCATTCTCTTTTTTCTTGAGGGGCTATAAATACGTTCATCCGAAATATCCATACCGAATTTCCTGATAAGTCCTACCCCATCCGGAAGATACTTATCCATATTTACCAGGTCGAACGCCGGGTAAGGTAGTTTATCCAGGTTTATTATAAGTTGCCTTTTATCCGTAAATACGGGTTTAGAGTCCTTCCTATAGCATATGCCGGCAATGCTCTTTAGATCCCCCTTCCCTTCCAGGCACTTTATCAGTTCGACAATGGTTACATCCCCCTCACCGCAAACAACAATGTCTATATCTGAATTGTTGAGCACAACAAGAGCAGCGCTTGACAGGCCGCCGCCCAGAATCTGGGTCTTATGTGGGAACGCCCTTCTGATCTCCCGGCTTAACTCCTTAACATATATATATGAGGTCGCTATTATTCCGCTTATTCCTATATATTTTGGGTCGATCTCCTTTATCCTCTCTATAATCTCTTTGATCGTGATCCGTTCGGTATCGATATCCAATATCTCAGGCACATATCCGCTATCCCTAAGCGCGCTGGCTATATACATTGAACCGTACGGCGGATACACGGTATTCTTCATGCCAAGCGGCGGAATGACGATCAAAAGATCCGTATTCCTGTCAGAATTCGATACCATACTCTACACCAATCTTTCTGAATGCTTCATGTTCGATCGGTTTCAGCTCTATTCCAATCTTCCGTCTTCGTTCATATTCTTTTTTCTCCGGATCGCCCGCAACCTGTACCGGTGTCCTATCATCAACAGCAGGTTCTCTTCTCAATTCATTCATCATCAGCGATAAGCGCTCCTTAAAAGCTTCTTTATCCTGAAAGCAGTCGATCCTTATCGCGGAGATAAAATGACCGAGAAATCGCTTTTCACTCATGGGGGCCTCAAACATCATTGGAATATGTGGACCATGCGGCATACCGGTAAGCAAACTACACAGTATCTCAACCATCATACTGAGGCCATATCCCTTATAGCCGCCCATCGGCAAAAGCATGGTTATATCGTTCGGGTTCGTAGTCTCATTACCGTCCTTGTCCGCGCCTACACCTTCAGGTGCGACCTTCTTCTCATCCCTCAATTGCCTTATCTTGTTAAAAGTTACAACGCTTGTAGCCATATCCAAGCAGAATGGTTCTTCGCCCTTGCACGGAGCGGCAAAACATATTGGATTATTCCCAAGGAACGGCCTCTTGCCGTCATATGTCTTGATAAGAGCATCTGTATTAGTAAAACTCATGCCTATCATATCATGTTTTGCTATTTCTAACGCATAATACGACGCGGCTCCAAAATGACTGGAATTATAAATTGCGACATGCCCTGTTCCCGCCTTTGCAGCTAGTTCCACGGCTCTCTTTGCCGCTTCCATGCCTGCTGCATGACCGAATGTATGGTCGGCATCAAATGTTCCCGTGGACGCGGAAGTTTTTCTGAATCTGTATTGTGGATCCGGGTTAATGCGCCCGCCTTTAACTCCTTTAAGATAATGCGGCAAAAGCCTGACCCCGTGGGAGTCTACGCCTCTTAAGGAAGTCTGGGTAAGCCCCTCTGCGACATACAAAGCCACATCATCGCGAACACCGGCCTTCAATAGAACGCTTTTGATAAAATCTTTGAGATTGCCAGCCTGTATAGTGGCGCTCATATTAATCTCCTACATGTGGACATTTACAGCCGGCAAATCCGCCTCTACCGAACTGACAGGTATCCACGCTCCTTCACTTTCAAGACTTTTGTTTACTGCTTCGAGAACAGCTGTCGGCACAAGAGACTCTTTAAACGTCGGTCTTTTACCTTCCAGCTCTTTGATCTTCAATATACCTTCTCCGATTGCCGCTACGTCACTTAGGAATTGATGAAAACTTTCGATTCCATAACCACGATAAGCAACACTGCCTTTTGCCCCGTATGGTGCGCAGAAATACGGGTTGGGATTTTCCACGCCCTTTTCATCAGTTACAATTGTAATGCCCCGGTTCTTCTGATCTGACTTAAAGCTACCTTTCGTTCCCACGGCGTCTATTTTCTGGTAGGACATGGCGGTTGTCTTTTCCGGATCTACCCAATTGGTTAGAATATATGATATGAACTTTTTGCCTGAAGGAACCTCCCACTCTATCGCGGCCTGAATAGAATCATGCGCATCTATTCCTTTCGAAAGAAGCCAACCTTTCTGGCCTGTTGCCATCGCACGTTTCGGACGGGCGCCTGTTACGAAATAAATAATATCCACATAATGTATTCCCAGATACTGAAAAATGTTTGTCGAGGTAACCCAGTTTTTAAATAGTTTGGATGGTACGCTCTTCCTCTGACTATATTCTACTACGAAACGCAGCAGATCACCGAGCGATCCTTCTCTTATAACGTCCTTCAATTTTTGATTGGCGAGATCAAGACGTTTGTGAAATTCGACTGCGCAATAAACCTTATTCTTCTTCTGAACATTGATAAGCTCCCTAACCTCCTTCAAGGTAGGCGCAAGGGGTTTTACTACAAGTGTATGCAAACCGTTTTCTATGGCATAACGCGCTATCTCAGTATGTAAGTTATCCGGCACAACCACTATCGCGCAAGCCGGCTTTGGTATTTCACGAATAGCCTCTTTGTAGGATTCCTTGTTTTTTTTACCATTATGCGGAAAATACTTAATGGTCGCTTCGACACCCATATCGCGTTTCAGCTTACTGATCTTTTTTCTGCCCTCTTTGATACCTTCGGGATCTGTTCCGGCAATATACACATTTCCAAGCGTATTATTCTTTTCCCATTCGCAAATAGCCGGCATAACTGTTCCGAATCCATCCGTTCCTCTGCCTGTAACATACGCTCCCGTTCCGATCACCACAATATTTAAAGACATCGGTCCTCCCTTACATTTTAATCCGGCTTTAATACCCTGCGTAGCAGTTTGCATGCTCCGGAATACGTAAATCTTCTATAAAGTCGATGCACGTGATAGTTTGACCTGAATCTTGAGATCATCATCTTGGTCAATATTTTATATAAGGGTCTATGGCCTTTGTAAACATTATAATCGAACCACACAAAACCCTTTTGTATATCTTTTTTCGAGAACCCCGGAAGATCCAAAACAGCATGGCACCTTTCCAGCTTAGGATCGGGCTCTTTTTTTAATAGGCCTCTTTTGCGGCATATCGAATGCAGCTCGGTCCCGGGATACGGAAAGAAGATCGATGTAAAGATCTTATCCGGCAAACAATCCCTGCTGACCTTCAATGTCTCTTTAAAATCTGCCAGGGTCTCCCCGGGAATCCCTATCAGGGTATAAAAATTGATCTTGAGCCCGCACTTCCTTGCCAGCTTAGTCGCTCGCACGACATCCTGGTTCGAGTAGTCTCTTTTCAGGACCTGGCGGCGCACTCTTTCGCTTCCCGATTCAAGCCCGATATTCACGAACGTAAAATTGGCTCTTTTAAATGCCCTAAAAAGGCTTTCCAGATCCATGTTTGGTGTAATTCTTAGGTTCACACCGAATGAAAGCGGCTCCTCCAGCGTCGCATTTAGCTTTTCGATTTTCGTGCATAGTTCGAGCGCCCATGCGTTACTGGTCCCGATCGTTTCAACTTCGAGATATATGTTTTTTTTATTCGGGAATCTGCCCGCAAAGTCCTTTAATTCCATGATAATCGCATCAGGGTTTCTAAATCTAACATAGCGCCCCTCTGTCAGTCTTCGCAGCGCGTGATTGCAGCAATATGGGCAATCGAATGGGCACCCGCGACCAAGAAGCATCGGGTATCGCGCGCCTTTCTCTTCCTCTATCCACTCGGTCCACATTCCCCTGTCTGGAAAAGGCAGTTTGTCAATATCCTGAAAAAAAAGACGCGGTTGGTTTTTTTCCACCTGGTTCCCGTTCTTGATCCATAGATTCGGAATACCTGAAGGCGTGTTATTCTTTTCGAGCTGCGAAACCAGTTCAAGGGTCGGCTCTTCACCCTCCCCCACACATAACGCGTCAAAACTACCCGATAATACATTTTCGGGGTTAAGCGAAACGTGGTGACCCCCTATTAAAAGGTAGATACGCGGGTACTTCGCCTTTGTATTATCGGCTATACGCGCGACAAAATCATATTCGGTACTGACGGCTGTAAAACATATTAAGCCCGGTCGAAATTCTTCTATACGTTTATCCAGAATAACCTCATTTCTTTTACCAAGGATCCTGCTTAAAACCACAAGCTGCGTTTCGTGACTATTTTTTTTAAGAACCGAAGATATATAGGAAATACCGAATTGCATCTGTTCGGGTGTCCTAAGCGGTCTTCCGGGAGAAAATATATCATCTACCGAGTAAACAAACAGAATCTTCACGTCCGCCGTCCTCCGAATGATAAGGACCCTTCGATAATGGTATCGATGCCCCACCCTTTTTCATACTGTTCGTTCGCATAACGTACAGCCTCAAAATTCGATGAACCATCGTTAAACATCTTCAAAAGATCTCCTATATATCCCCGCATTCTCCCGGTAGTATTTCCGTCGGCAAACGGGTCAATATTAGAACCTGAAATCGGCTTCAACTCATCGGAATATCCTTTTCTGCGACTCTCCTCGATCGCGTTCTTTACACCCTCGCGTATCTCGGCTGACTTGGAGATAACATTCATATTGCAAAGCCCAAGAGAATAATTCTTGGAGGTACCGTGTATATCATAGTAAACAAAAAACCTTCCCAGGATGGCGGCTAAAGAAGGTATCGTCATCGAGGCGCTAAAGACCGTATCTGCGGCCAGACAGGGATATAGGGCCGATTTTTCATAAAGAACAAGGGCGCGTTTTCGCTCGCAGAAATCTCTAACCCTCTCCTTGATAATGAGTTGACTGTTTATGCTCTCCGGTCGTTTTGCCTTTATGACAAGAAAATTCGAAGAATCGCTCTCCAGCCATTTAAATAACTCTTGATAAATATCCCGAAGGTTGCCGGGCGCAATATCCGAGTCTTCCGCGGCCACATTGTCAACGAAAGCAAGAATATTCTTTTTCGGATCATCATTCAATATGGAAGAGCGCAGCTTCTTCGCTCTTTCGAATTCCCGGGCAAACGATATATCTGCCGGAAAGCCGGTTACGACAAAAAATATACACTGGTCATGGTTATCCATTCGCATACGCGTCAGCCTTTCACCCCAGGTAAAGAAGATATCGTGTTGGTTCTGCTGGATATCCCATTCGGGCAGGTTGCTTTGCGACCATGAAGTACCTAGACTTACGCCCCCTGACCGGTTAAGGGCAATGGTCGCAAACTGTGTCTTTGCGTCATCGGCATTCATCGTCCAGAGCACTTTTGTCCCCTTGATCCGAAAGAGGGCTTCGAAAAAGCTCACATAGCTTAAGATGTTCATTAAATACTTTGACATCCAGCGATGGATCCCCCCGGGCCTCATCAGCCCACGATAAATCCATACATTCCTCGCAAAGTAGTTTATGAAATACGCCCAGGCCAGCATGATCTCCCGGCACTTACTGCCGTAAAAAGGGTTGAAACTGTACTCCAGGGCGCAGTCTGAACGTTCCGCGTAAAAAACCTTAGCCGCCTTAGGTAAACTGGGAAGATAAAGCGAAAGGGTCTGGTCCCTTAAGTAGCACGCTTCTTTAGCGCCCCATGGAAGACAATTGCATAATTCTGTCGCATAGCGGTTAAAGACCAATGCGCATATCCTTTGTCTCTTCACCGTTTTCCCCGCGCGTAAGAAGAAGGAGGCTATCTTGCATATAATCGAATTAAGAATAAGCATGGTAATCCTGGCTAATTCACGTATATGTGAACATTTCTCTCTCAACATCGCCTTATCCGCATAGAAGTTCTTGCGAGGCAAGAGCCTTCCCTTTCCAAATGACCTATAAAAAAACGGCTTCAGACTACGTTCCTTATAAAGATCCAGGACGATATCCCGGAACAACGTATTTTTTAATAAAACGGCTTCTATTTCGCCTACGTGTAAAAAAGTAGACGTAATTGCTGTGGCAAACTGTATTGGAAAGTAGAGCTCCCTACCTCCATATTTACCAAAGATCGCGGATAATCTTGCGCGTTCATACCCTGTAACACCGTGGAAGGTCCTTAATATATTAGAAAAAAAACTATCCCTGATACGCTTAATACCGTTCATCATCAATTTCTGAAATTCCGCGTAAGACTGGACCCTGTCCCCAAAAGAACGCCTGTATTCGATCTGCTCAAAGGACCAGCCCAGCATGTTCAGTAATTTCATAACGAAACGAATTAAAAATGCTCTGTTTTCATGAAAGTAATATATTCTGCGAACGGGGCGAAACTTTGTAAGCGCCGCAATAAGGCTAAACATGTTGATCGCGTCAATTATTAGTACGGGCCCGGTCATTCTCTTACCCTTTTATGATAGTCTGTGATTCGCGGTACAGGTGTTACATATTAAATCGGAAAAATCCAGCTTCTTATGCCTCGCTCTCAGAAGGCTCAGTTTCTCGCAGTGCCACAATTCCATAAGGCTACTGTCGTATACGTTTCCTATTTTTAGCGAACCGTTATAATCGTTACAGCAGACCGTTACCTCCCCGTTCCAAAAGACAGACAGCCTTTGCCACATCTCGGAGCACGGCTTCTTTGGGAAAGAGCTGTAATCGACCATAGATTCGGCCAGGATCTTCCTGTCACCGCTGGCGGCATTTACGTTAGTCACTGAAATAAAATCTACTTTATCTTTAAATCTATTGACAAAAGCCGGGATATATTTTGAGTTACTCTTCATCATCATAAACTGCAAAGTGAGAAGCGGTTTATGCCCTATGGGCTTAAGGGCAATAAAATCTTCCACGCTCTTCATGGTCGCCTCGAATTCTGCGCCCTTTCGCGTACGCTCATATGCCTCCCTCATGCCGCCTTCTATGGAAAAGGTGATTCTATCGAGCCCCGATGTAAGCAGCCTTTGGGCATTTCTACCCGTTAAAAGGGTTGCATTGGAATTAAACTGTGTATAGATATTCTGTCGTTTCGCGTAATCCACCATTTTGAATAAATCCCTGTGCAAAAAAGATTCGCCCCAGAGATTCAGTTTAACGGAACATACGCCAAGCTCGGCGCACTGGTCTATTATCCTTTTAAAAAGCGCATAGTCCATAAAACCCACGCTGCGTGTCATCATGTTACGTTCGCACATGGGGCACTTAAGATTACAGGCATTTGTAAGTTCGATGTCAACCTGAAGAGGGGCATTGCTTTCGCAAAGGGAACTGCCGTAGTCTTCCCAGTCCTTCCTGAATCGCTTATAACGTTCGTCCTCCGGGAAAGCGTTTGCGCAGATCACCTGGAAACATCTATTATACTTTTTTCCGTCCGCCATATGCTTCTTTCCCTGTGTTCCCATTCTTGACAATCAAATTGTCGTTCAAAATAAGTCCGTCCAGATCTGTTTTGAGAAATACTCCCGTAGCATCCTCGGCCGTACGCACAATCGGGTATCCGTGAAGATTAAAACTCGTATTTACGAGCGCGTAGACACCGGTAATTTTTCCAAATTCAAATATGAGATCATAATAGAGCGGGTTCTCCCGGCGTGACAATATCTGAGGCCGTACCGTATTGTCGTAAGGATGCTTGGCGGCCTGCAAAGCTCTCATGCCAAGAGCGCTTGTAGGGAACGCAACCGTCATATAAGGAGAAGGGATGATCTTATTGGACTTTTCTATATATCGGCCCTCATATCCCTTCAATATCACAGGCGCAAAAGGCATCCAGAAATCCCTGAACTTGATCTTGTCGTTGATCTTCTTTACGTTGTTAAAACACGCCGGATTCGCCAGGATAGACCTGTTGCCGAGAGCTCTGGATCCGAACTCCATCCCGTAAGTAGCCCGGGCTATAACCATATCTTTTTTCAAAAATGACGCTATTCTCTTAGCGGAGACTTTTGGATAGACAGTGTAACGACGCGGATCCCGGAAGTGCCTGCTTATCGCATCCTGACACTCTCTCTCGGTAATCTCATATCCCAGATATATCGTGGGGAAGATATCTTTTTTCCTATCGAAACGACCGTCGTATCTCGAAGCTGTGTGCAAACAGGCGCCTATGCTTGTGGATTCGTCCCCCGGCGAAGGCGAGACGTAGAAATTTTTCACTTCCTCGGTCCTTCCTATCTCCATATTTGTCTTAACATTCATTGCCGCTCCCCCGCCATAGAAAAGAGAATCCCTCCCGTATTTTCGCAAGATACGCTTTACCATAGTGGTAACAAAGGATTCAAAATATAGCTGTATACCGGCCGCTACCTCATCAAATCTGTATCTTTCGAGGATGTCCCTGAAATGAAAATAGCAGTCCCTCGGCCTGGAATTCGATCTCAATTTCAGATTACGGTCTATCCACAGGGCCTCTTTATATACTTTAAAGACCTCTTCTTTGGCCTTGTCATTTTTGCAGTAAGGCGCAAGTCCCATAACCTTATACTCGTGTTCCAGCGGCTTCATCCCCAAAAGAAGCGTACAGTATTTATAAAAACGCGCAATATTCAACGAAGAATAATGACGCAGGCACTTTATATCATTGCCGGTCCCTATTTCACCGATCATGCAATTCCTGCCGTCACCAAAGGCATCCAGCGTAAGAATAAGATTTTTACTGCCGCGGTTTCGTATACGCGCAGGCGCCGCCCAGTACGCGTACGCCGCGTGCGCCATATGATGATCGCAGAAAAGGATATTTGCGTGGTATCCAAAATGCGTACAGAACTGTTCTTTACGCAACGATTGGTAGAAAGGAACCACATTCCTGTTTCCCCGGGAAGAATCTCTGGCATTTGCGATCTTATAATGTTTTTTACTGTATCTTTTCAAAATTTTGTCGGTCAAATTTTTTTCTATGCGCTTGGCGAAAAAGTTGCTTTTCCTTCCACCGTACAACACGGGACGCCAATACTTATACTGCTCCTCTATGTAATCATTCACGGTAAACCTGTGGGTGAAGGAATTGATCCAGAACGGATCGTGATTCACGGTAGAAAAAACGACGTAATCCAGATCTCTGACTTTTATATCCATACTTTGAAGACAATGCTCTATCGCCCTTTTCGGAAACCCCGACTGGTTTTTCTCTCTGGTAAACCTTTCCTCCTGCGCGGCATAGACTATGCGGGAATCCCTGTAAAGGCAGCAGGAGGCATTGTGGTCATCGTATATACCGAGAATTATCATCTCTTAACCGCGCCCCTTTCAGTCCTTAAGTTTTTACGCCTTACCATTTTGGCTTTTTTGAAATCTGACGCTGTGTCGATGTCCACAGAAACTTCGTTATCCATAGCGTAATACGCGATCTTTTTCAGGTTAAATGTTTTTTTCTCTAGCAACTTATCCGATTTTATGATATAGATGGCGCCGTTCGGAGCGTAAGCAAGGCGCCTGTCGGACTTTGCAACACTTATTAAAGAGTCCACCTTCTTCTTAAAAAAAAGTTTTAGGGCGCGGTCGATATCCGTTGCCGCTCTGAGAGGCGAAGTAGGCTGTAAGAGAATAACTGCGTCGAAATTCTGCATCTTTTTCCTGAAACGATCTGCCACGTACGCCGCGACCTCTGTGGCGCTTACCGAATCGCCGCAGAGTCTCTTAGGTCGCATAAAAGGCACTGAAGCCCCGTATCTTTTCGCGATAGCAGAAATTCTCTTACAATCCGTACTAACTACCACTCTATCGAGAAATTTACTCTTTTTCGCCTCCAGGATAGTCCATATTACAAGCGGTTTCCCGAAAAAAAGTTTTAGATTCTTTTTCGGCAAGCGCCTGCTTCTACCCTTAGCGGGAATAACGCCCAGTATTGAATTGTTTTTATACACCTTTTACACCCTATAATATTGAGCCGGGTAATTACATCAGCTTCTCTGTATGCTTCTTATATTCTTCCCATTGCCCTATATCGGAATAAGACTTCTGTGTCACGGGATAAACGCCGACATTCTCCTTCTCTGCCAGTAGAAGCTGTATTAATTCCGTCATGTCAAAATGTCTATCTTCCGGTATATACGAGAGAACTTCCCTGGACACCAAATACACACCTGTGTTGACGGTAAAGTCCAATTCCGGTTTTTCACGTATCTCCAGCATCCTGCCGTCTTTTTCAAAATTGACAATGCCATATGGAATTCTGTGGTGCTGAAGCGAGCCGACAACGGTCAGCATATTGCGCCTCTGGTGATGAAAGCGTAAAAGATCAACGTAATCTGCCTCAACAATGATATCGCAATTGGAAACAATGAACGTATCTCCCACGGAAGCCGGTAATAGCCTGAGGCTTCCGGCGGTCCCCAGGAACTTCTTTTCCCAAATGTAGTGAATTTTATAATTCTTTTCGATGCTATTGAAGTAGGTCTTTATCATCTCGCCTTTATAGTTCAGGGTGACATAAAAGTCCTTTATACCAAACCTGCCGAACCTATCCATTATCACCTCTATTACCGGCGTCTCCCCTATGGGTATGAGGGGTTTGGGAAGTATCCTTGTAAACGGACCAAGCCTCTCACCGATTCCGCCGGCCATTATGACAACGGGTACTTCTACATCTCCGTAAGCCATATTTTTGTCCCTGAATACGTCACTCCAGCACAAAATGTCCACAACCTTTCTTTCGCTCCCGGTAACTACCGGAACCACCTCAACCATATTTTCCGCCATTAGTTTTTTCACACCGAAGATACTGTATTTTTTTTGGGTGACGAAAACCGGCTTCCTGTTGAAACAATCGGTGATCCGGTCTTCGAAAGCTGCATTCTTTAACAACTTTCTTCTTATGTCCCCGTCCGAAAGGGATCCTATTAATGAACCGCCTTTGTTGCATACAAAAAGAACTTTAAGCCCTGCTTCGTCGATTTTCTTCAGAGCCTCTTTTATGGTCGCTTTAGATGAGATCGATATCTTACTTATTATTTTTTTCATAGATCGCTCTCTTTCTGGGAGTGCTTTCTGATATTATAGTTTGATCGCATGGGCTTATTACCATGTTCCCCCATTTCATTTTGTAGGTATCTCCGGCATACCGAATGGCCTGGTCTCTTTCTTTGCTATTATCAAACCCCTCCAGCAAACAATTTATAAAGTTGCCCATCCTCTCTCCTCCTCTGCCATCTCGGTAAGAGTCCAATTTGTCGGCATACGAAGACCAATCACCCAGGCGCGGATGATTGTTTGAATTCTCTTTATAGCTTTTTAACGTATTCATGAGCTCGCCTAAATCGTTAAAAATGAGCCTTCCGTATCCCCATTTATAGTATTTATGACCATTGAAGTTTGCGGGATCATAATGAACCCCTCTCTGCCCGGCAATTGCTACCTCTGCGATAGCCGAAGCAATACCTATTCCCACAGTCATATCCGTACCGAACGAAACGCCGGAAGGCAAATAACCGACCATATCCTCGATCTTTTTGCACCTTCCGGTTCCGAGTGCCCTCTCAAGCAGGGGAAGAACGGAAGACAGGCTGTCCAGGATAAGATTGTTCTTAGATTTTATTATTAACCCAATGTCATCGTCTTGAAATAACCACTCAAAAAATGCTTTATACAGCATCTCCACCGCGCCCTTGGCGATAGGGGTATGTGAGCTACATGCGTTATCAAAGAGGCTTATTATAAAATTCGCGCCTTTGTCTCTTAAAGCCTTGGAAATTTGCAATGACGATTCTACATTCTCTTCGGAGAATATGTCGATTGGATACCCGCATATAACGAATTTTTCAATTCTGTCATGATTTACCTTGAAATAATCGAAATAATCTTTGTTCCAAATAAACATTATATGTTTTGGATGAAAACCGATATCAAAAAGATGGATTGGCGATAGCTCCGATCGTTGTTTTCCTACAAGGACACCATTTTTATCCATGTCAAACGCTATGGCCTGGGCTATGTTTTCCGGTGACCCCTCTTCGGTTATATAATGAACGCTGATATTAAAATGGTCGTAAAAAGAACGCCAGTAATAAACGCGTTCCGATAGAATATCACCCATTTTTACTATCCACTTTTCTGTAGGCCTTTCTGTTTTGTCTGCTTTTAAGGTCATGGCCTTCAAAATTTTAGGTGCTTGCCAGTAATGGCAATCTGTGCCGTTTTCAATGATACCTTGCTCCAAAACTACCCATCTAAAACCTTTGTCCTCTATGTCACGTATGACTTCTTTGCGTATTACGAGGACCTTTCTTCCCCTATCAGCGTCATCGGCCGTATAACCCCTTTGGTAACATACGGAGTATTGTAACGCTTATCGAAATAAATCAGAACTTTTTCGGGTTTTATACCACTTTTTGCGTACCAGCACAGGTCGTTCCGTCTTGACGCGTCTAGACCCTCGGCGTAATGACAAGCAATAGCGTTCCGCGGTCTATCCTCCGCGGGCAGACAGTAATTCTTCTTGGTATCAAACAACCTGCGCTTAATAAGAACGACAAATTTCCTTAAGTGGTCACGGACTTTTTTTTTCAATAAATGGGCATGAGCTACATAATAAACCGCCCGGTTGTGCATAACTAATGGCACATCTTCGAAAGACCAGCAGTTTTCTAACTCCGGCAATATACCTTCTCTCGGTATTGATACTGACTGCTCCCTCAAAGGTATATGCTTACCGGCGCGCCTATACCATTGTATAACACATGCCTGGCGCACAAACGGAAATATCTCCTTTTTTATGGAGTATTGAAAATACAGCATGACCCTTTGGCTGGGCATCTTTTCAGCCACTTCTTTATACGCATGCGAAGATGTAATGATATCCGATATGCGCAGTACATAGTCGAATGTTATGCGCTCGACTTCGTATCGAAGCGCAACACCTTCTTTGCATTTCATTTCTCCAAGATCATACTTTAACATTCAAGCTTTCCTTTTTTATTCCGGTCAGAGACGGGTAGGCTTCGACCCCTTCACCCGTTTTTTGCCAGTGATCATATCGCTCCTTTAACAACCCGTTCTCGAGGAGGATCTCATCCAGCCTTTCCCGGAAGGACCTTCTTATCTTAATCCCCGATAACTCATATCCAAAATGTTGCATAACTTTGTTGTTAACCAATTCGGCAAAGAATATTTCAAAAGGGTCTGCGCTCTTCTTCCATCTTCCGGCAGGGGCGCTGGATACAGTGTTCATTTTTTTATTAAAAGACGAGTCGCCGGTCCACCGGCGCCCCTGTCTATCCTTAAACTGCTTTACATCCAGCATAGCAGGCTCAAACTTTATCCTTAAAAATTTACAGAGTCTTTTTGCCTCGGTAAGTGGATTGTCGACAAAATTCTCATATTTCAGGATGTAATAGTTGTCTGGGTCAAGTGTCTCTCTGTACTCAACAGCCTTTTGGAATGAATGCTGTGAACAAAATACTGAATCAAGATAAGAATATCCTGGTTCGTACGTCATTTCTCTATAGCTACACAACACATCTCGCGGGTCCCTGAGAACATGAATCACTTTTCCCGAAGGAAACATCTGTAAAAAATTCGGGATCTGCCCCCAGCAAACATTCGTTTTTTCTCCCCATCCGGTTACTATCTTCGCACAATCAGATGCCAGGGCTTTCATCACAATATCATAGATGTGCTTGTATTCGATTTTTTTGAGCTTCCGTATTTCGCTTATGGCTTTATCGAGATTAAATTCCATTTTCCATCTTTTTAATATGCGATCGTGGATTTCTTGTACAAGTCTCATAGCTTGATCGGCATCCCTTATCGGCTCGTATTTGCCGTAAGAAAACCTCATAAAATGGACGGAATCATATGTGACCCAAAGCTTAGAATGATTGTTAAGCATGCGACTGACAAGGGTTGTGCCGGAACGATATATGCCGGTAATAAATATTCTTGTTTCAAAACCAGAGATCATCTGTCGCCTCATTTTTTCGGTTTCACAATTTTAACGAATAGACTACCGTACCTGTCATTTGCAGCCACACCGATTGTGTCAATATCATCGGCATGTATCGAGTCATAATCAAAGGTGTATGACCATTTATCCAAAGAAGTGTCAAAATCAAAATTGTCGTGAATAAAGCGACCCGTCTTCGTTTTTACAGAGAGGAAAGGTTGTGGGCCAAAAACTTTTCCCTCTACCGTTTCTACTTCCAGAAATGCCCTTTCGGCACTATCTTTAAAAGATACTTTAAGCTCAAGGGGTTCAAAGCTATTTCCGTCGCAATAAATCGCGGATCTAAACGCATCTACTGCTTCGCAAAATTTGAATTTGACATCGGGATATCTTTTGCTTACATGACTGATTATATCTCTTGCAAAATCAACTTCATACGCCATATTGCGAAAATCATGGTTGGCGATACCCATGATCGTCGGTTTTCCGTCGCGGGCTCTTAAGAAGGCTTTTTCGACTTCATCAGGCGTAAGCTCCCTGCCCCTGGTTTTTATATCGAGGCATCTGCATATCCACCGCCTGCAGTTACCGGGAATTTGATAATTATCGTGGTTTGGTTGGTAAATAGACCAGTCATCCGGCGCCAACCTCCAGTCGCCGGACCGGCCGCCGGCTATGTCAATTTGGTTCTCATGAACATCGTTCTCTTCCCGATATGCCCAGTTACTTGCGTCAAAGGGTACCCACTGTTCCAGGAATAGATGGCTGTCCGGCCGCTCTGTTTGAAAGCCTGCTCGAAACGCAACCGGAAACCAATTTCGTTCAATAATTCTTCTGCAAAGAATTTCATAAAGATACGGCGAATTCACATAACTTGTAGCGCAGCGATGAGCCTCTTTATACACGGACATTGGGTGAAAATGCCAATGTATTCCGTCTTGACTCGATCCGGTTCTTTCTTTCATCTGTTTGTAGTGGTCGAATATTTTATGGAAGCCCATATCGCGCCGCCTCGGATTGTGCGCGTAATTAACGTGGTCCACACAATACCAATTATATACCCATCCGTTCCCGAATGAATCGAGCGCCTTATTTCTGAACTCCGGACTCATGACTTTTATAAGCATTGAGTCGATCTTCCCCCACGTATCGTTATAACATAAATTTCGGCTGCTAAAAATGCTTGCGATAACGTCCGTATTTTTTCCGAAATCGATACATTTATCCTGAATGCGTTTTAAGTTTTCCCTTGTTGGCTCCAACGTTATGCCGAACATTTCATGCAATCGTTGAAATGTTGCCTCTAAAGACTCATATAAAGGGCCTTCCGCATCTACACAGTGAATGATATAAACGATCTTTTCCATAGCTACTTAAGAGATCTTGTGTTAATAAACGTGTCGAATGTTCGCTTGTGACATCCTCCTCACAAAATCAGCTTCTCTCTTTCTTTGCTGTATTTTCGGCTCTTCAAACGTTACTTTTACCGTGCCATATCTTCATAAACTGTTCTTCTCAATTTCCATTTGCCGTCTTTGTTTTCCCATAAATGGGGCGATCGAAATTTTTCACAAAGTTCCAAAAATTCCTCTTTCTCCATGCCGATATACTCCATTACTTCGTCAAAATACTTTATAGGAAATTCTCCGTCGAACCTCCGGACAAGGGCCTTTCCTTCCTCCCTTGTAAGGTGCTTGTTGCGGATCTCCTGGGAAGCATCATAGGTAGCCCGGCCGATACCGAACTTTATATAGGTTGCGTAATACTGCAATCCGTCTATGCGATCGTCCAGACTGTTATATTTACTGTAAGTCCCTTCTGTCCTTTCCGGGTTTGCCGCGAAACCGGTATGCTCAACGGCGTAATAATAGGACTCCTGGGGCGTCCATTTTAAGTAATAACCGAGATAGTTCACCTTGATTTCGGATCGTTCCAACTGCTTATAGTCAGCCGGCAGATAGGTCTGTATATCATTCGCTGTTAAGCCGTGCTTTTCCATTAACTCTTTAACGCTTGCGCCGGCAATGTAGATTTCATCTAAATGCCGCATTGTATAATACGATTTGCCCCTGAGAGACGTATTGGTATCGGCAATGGGATTGCCGTATTCGGCTTCATTTTCGCCGTAAAAAACAAGCAGAATGCCGAGCCTGGTCGCGAGTTTCGGCGCCAGATTTTTTTGGCCCAGAATAAACGGTTGAAAAGGGTGTAACAGATTTCTGATAGCTAACCTGGTTAACAGAGCGTGAACCCTGCCGTTGTAATTAAAGGATATATTGTCAAAGCCGCCTACGTCGATCCAGTTTCTAAAATTCTTCCATCCGATCTCTGTGTAAATGATAGGCGGCCAGGTTACTGTAAGCGGGTGCATGCCATATTTATATTTTAGAATATGCGCCGCGTATGCGCTGTCTTTTCCTCCGCTTCCGGGCACGATACAATCATAATTACCGTCTTTCCTTCTATATTTTTCGAGAAGTCTTAAAAGCTCTTCTTCGCGGGTTTTCCAATCAATCTCTTTCTTGCGTTCGGCAAAGCGACACGCGTCGCATACGCCTTCTTTATCAATAAAAAGTGTCGGCTTCTTCTGAGTTACCGTGTGCTTAAATTCAGGCACTGACGAGGGCCTTTGGTTCGACATAACACAGCGCTTACAAAACTTTACAACTTTCGGTAAGCCGTATTTTGCCTCGAGTTTTTGCGTTTCTGCCATCTCTATCTATTCTCCTTTTTTCTGATCAATTCAGCCCAATTTTGGTATATCTTAAGGCCCTGCCCGGCGCTTCTTTCCGGATGAAACTGACAGGCAAAAATATTATCACGCTCAAGACTTGAGCAATACCTGATGCCCTCATAGGATGTGTATGATAACACGCTATCATGCGTATCCGGCGCCACAAAGTAGGAGTGCACAAAATACATGAATTCCCCATCCCGGATGCCCCTTAACAGCGAGTCCTCCCAATAATCACCCTTTTTATCATCGGGCCTCTTTAACTTATTCCATCCCACCTGCGGCACCTTCATGCCTTTATTGGAATCCCTTCCGGAAGAAAAGTTGACAACGGAACCTTTTATTATATTCAGGCCCTCGTGAACACCGAACTCTTCACTTTTCGTAAGCAAAAGTTGCATCCCTAAACATATACCCATAAAAGGTCTCCCCGTACCGATAAAGTCTTTGATCGGGCCTGCCAGATCCAATTTTTTAATATTACGCATGGCAATTCCAAACGCTCCCACGCCCGGCAATATTGCCGAGTCGCTGTTTACTATACCGGCGCTATCTGAAGTAATAAAGGCGCTTAGCCCCGCGTGTTCACAGGCCCGCTTTATGCTGAACAGATTGCCCATACCGAAATCTATTATAGCAACGTTTGACTTAGAATTTACCGGCATAAACGTCTTTCCCCTTTAGCGCTTCCCTGCATGGTATCCCGTGTTCGGACAGGAAGAACTTTATCTCGCTTAAGTTTGTCGGTCTAATTTTAGAAAAGATACGTCCGCTCTTTGCATACTCGAGATTTCCTTCGAGAGTATAATCGCCTTCATTAATTTTTCTGCGTTTGATGAAATCGTAATGCAGAATTGAGGCAAAGCTTACTGCGTCAGCCTTCCCGTCAATAATTACATCTTTAATGTGGCCGGTTTGGCCTGCGCCCCCACAGGCTATGACCGGGATAGACACTGTCTCCGAGATTTTACGCGTTAACTCCAGGTCGTAACCGATCCCCGTTCCTTCGCGATCAACAGAGGTCAGCATGATCTCACCGGCGCCAAGTTCGGTAACCCGCAAGGCCCACTGGCATACATCCATTCCGGTATGCTCTCTGCCGTTGTCGGTAAAGGCCTGGTAGCTGCCATCCGGTTGCTTGATAGCCTCTATAGAAATAACGATGGTTGATGATCCGAATTCCCTTGAGGCTTCACGAATGATGTCCGGGTTATTGATAGCCGCGGTATTAAGACTTACCTTATCCGCGCCGGCACGCAAGACCTCTTTTATGTCCCGAAGAGTCCTTATCCCCCCGCCGACCGTCAGGGGTATAAAAATGTCCCTGGCTGTCTTCTCGATTATCCGATTCAAACTGTTGCGCCCGTATAAGCTGGCGACAACATCCATATAGATAAGTTCGTCCGCTCCGGTTTCGTAATAATACTGCGCGAACTCTTCGGGTTTGCCCAGAACCCTCAGGCCTTCCAGGTGAATGCCCTTGACTAAATTGGGCCCTTTAATATCCAGACGCGGTATAATTCTTATGTATTTCAAAACCCGCTTTCCTTATTTAAACGTGAATCTATAACTGCTTTGGCTAACGTAAGATCTTTCCTGGTATCGATATCTACAACCGTTTCGTTTACAATCATCGCTTTAATCCTGTCGCCGTAAATCGAGTAAAGAAACCCCGCCTTATATGGAATTTCTTTTGTAAATTTTTTATAAAATTTCTGCGCTTCAAACACGAGTGTATGGCCGTCATGAATCATAAGCTTAGGCAATGCCTGCCTTCTGTAATGCGCTTCCCTCTTCATGGGTAGTTCGCGGTCAGTAAATTCAAACATCCATTCCGGATGATACTTCTCGATTCTTTGCATACTGATGACGGCGTCATAACTCCGATTTTTTCTTAAAAAAACAATGGCATCATAAAATAATTGTGGATACCGCGTCGGAATATTTCCGTATACGAGACTGCAATATCGGTACCCGGCCCCCTCTCTCTCGATAGCATCTGCCAGTACGTCATCGATCCTGCTTGCGTCACCGCACAACTTGCTTGGCCTGCTGATGTATGGAATTTTCTTCCTTTTGCAATAACTTATTACCCGCTCAATATTTGTCGATACGACCGTTTTTACCTCCTTCCCCAGCGACAAAGAGTAATCGATAGCGTATTCGGCCGCCATTCTGCCCCTTATTCCTCTGGTGCACTTGTCTCTTAATCCCTTGCTGCCTTTTCTTGCGCACACAACTGACAATGTTTTCATAATAAATTCCCCTAAAAGATATCGATTCCGCCATGCTCGGCACGGTGCTTTAATAATGCTTCGTCCTTAAAATAATCATCAGCCATGTCTCCGAAAAGATTCGTCAACTTGGCCATGTAACTTTCCTCGGTCTCCGGTTTGATTCGCGAGCGTACCTCGGATATCATCTCTTCTCTTTTGGAAATAAGTTCGGTATCTGTAAACACATTGGTTAAATTAATAAGAAAATCTCTGGCGTCCCCCATGGACATCACAAAATCATGTATTCGGTCCTTTTTGATTCGGCCTGTTCTGAGAGCGTACTCAAAAAGTTGCGTTCCCGGGTACGGCACGGCAAACATAATGGATTTTAGTGGTATATTATTTCTTACGCAAAACTCTACGGTTTTGCGGCATGATTCAACGTCCTCTTCCGGCATCCCTATCATAAAGCTTATAGGTAACATCATCTTATATCGCCTGTTTAACACGACCGCGTTCTCCATCTGGGCTATCGTCACGTTCTTCCCCATAGACGCGAGCATCCCTTGAGAGCCGGATTCAAATCCATAAGATATGGACACACATCCGGCGCTCTTCATCCTTCGCACAATATCATCGTCAACAAGGTTAACGCGCCCGGTACAGGACCACAAAAGTCCCGGAACGTTTCTCTCGATCTTCTCACAGAACTCATATATGCGTTTCTTTCCCATCAAAAACTCGTCATCCTGAAAAGAGATAAAGTCCACTTTATATTGTTTCCTTAAATACACAAGCGCCTCGACTATAAAATCAGCCGAATGCGCCCTGAAATTTCTACCCCAGGGTTGATAACAAAATACGCAGTCGTATGGGCATCCCCGGCTTGAGATAAAATCTATATCCCTTCCAAGACCTACCACGGGATTGGAAAGGTAAATTTCCATCGGAAGTAAATCGTAAGCCGGCAGATCGCTTTCGATATCGAGGTCCTGCAGTAGCTCCTGTTTCCCGGAACATATTATTTCGCCGTCAATTTTAAAGTAAAACCCCTTTACATTCGTCAATTCGCTAAAGGCGCCTCCTCCGGCCAGTCCTTCGATAAGGTCAACCATAGCCTTTTCACCTTCACCCGCGCAAACAATATCTACATTCGAATGACGCAGCAAGACCTCGGGTACCGACATTGCCACGCTGCCACCCGCGATCACTATTGCCTCCCGATTTATTGCTTTTATAATGCCGGCATACTCGACAATAACCCTGTAAACCGGTATTAGACCTCCCATAAGGACTATATCAAAAGGCATCGAATTCAAAATTGACTTTAGCTCCGTTTTTGTATAGCGATGCGCGTTAGCGTCTATAAACGTTGGAGTTATACCCGTCTTCTTTCGAATAACATTCGCCAGAATAGCCAGGCCATGAGGTATGTGCCTCGGTTTATCGTTTAAACGTATCGGAGGATTAATAATTATTATTCTGGGTAATTTTTTATTCAGTTTTGTCATTTTGATTCCAACAGTTGCAACCTTGCCATCTGGTTAAAATGGCCGCCTATCTCAATTAGCTCGGAATACGCCCCTTCTTCGACTACTTTTCCGTTTTTTAACACATATATATAGTCGGCATTAGCGATCGTTGAAAGACGATGGGCTATTACTACAATGGTGGTCTCCTTGGCGATTCTCTCAACAGCCTGTTGAATTAACCGTTCGGATCGCGTATCCAGCGAACTTGTAGCCTCATCTAGAATCAGAAGAACCGGCTCCCTAAGAATGGCCCTGGCAAGCGCTATTCTCTGGCATTGGCCGCCTGAAAGACAAATACCGCGATCCCCAACCATTGTACCGTAGCCCTTGGGAAACTCGCTTATGAATTCATCCGCATTGGCTAAAACGCAAGCGCGTTTGATACCTTCGTTTGTTGCGTCCTCCTTAGCCCAGAGAAGATTATCTTTGATGCTCATATTAAAGAGAACGCTCTCTTGAGGTACATAACCTATCCTTTTGCGATAAGAATCGATATTGAAGTCCCGTAAATCAACGCCGTCAAACATGATTCGGCCTTCTCTTGGCTCATTAAACCCCATGATCATATCAATAAGTGTTGACTTCCCTGAGCCTGATTCGCCTACGATCGCTACCATTTTTCCTTTTGGAATTTTTATACTAATATCTCTCAAAGCCAAATCATGATCAGGATAGGCAAATGAAACATTCTCAATGTATATAATTTTCTCGAATTTTATAAAAGAACGTTCACCTGATCCTTGCTTCAAGATCTCAGCCTCCGTCTTGAGCTTTTTAATCTGTTCGTAACTGGGACAAAAATTTGCTAACGCATTATTTTGAGTAATTATGGTTGCCAACAGCGGAATAACATATCGCAATGCCAAGAAGATAACGCCTATGTCCGATAAGGGTACCATCAATCTTTTAGAAACCAAGAAACCTATTACAATGACCAATACACCAACTGGTTCATAAATAAGCGGGATCGACTCTTTAAGGGTATTCGCCTTCAGTACAATTTTGCGTAAGGTATAAAGAGAGCGAGCGGTCTTTTCTATATTTTTTTTCTGATTTCCGAAACCAATTATCAGTTTAGCCAAACTTAAGCTCTCCTGCATAACATGTGTTAATTCATTGGAACTGTTAGTCGCTTCCTTGCCAAGATTGTATCCTATGCCACTTAAATAATAAATAGGTGCAGCGAATAACAAACTCACCATTAAGCTAATGGAAGTTACCTGCCAAGAGAGGTAAAATGGTATACTGAGATAGAATATTATCTGCAGAAAACAAGAAAGAAGCATTACCGCCGATCTAAAACCCTGCCCTACCATCTCCGTTTCGCGTGTCAATGTGTTAAACAGTGTCCCTTGCCTGTTACTGCTGAAAAATAACCATCGTGCCGAAAATATCTTCTCGAGAGTTTCGACAAAAATAGTGCGCCACACAACATTCCAAGTCTTTAGCGCCGTCCATCGTGCCAAAAGATAAAATGCATTTCTCAGGATCTGGAAGAGTAGAAAAAAAACAAGATAAGTACCCAGCGTAAGTGGTAATCCGAGGCTCTTGAATAATGTTACGATTTTTTGCGTAAGAACACTGATGCCTTGAGCTCCAGGGGACACAAAATAGTCAATAATGGGCGCAATGGAACAAAAAGACAACACCCCAAAGACGCTTACCGCAAGCAAAACCAGAGTATTAAGAATGAACAAAAAAGGAAATTTTTTAAATAGTTCGTAAAAGAATATAAGTACCTTCATCCCTTTATCTTTCTATCTTCAAAGTTAGTCGATATCCATAAGATCCGTATACACTTCCTGAAGAAGTGACGCGTTCGGATAATAATCCAAGAAATCCTTTACTGTCGAACGGTAGTCATTTTTATTTGTATCGGAAAAATAGTTTTTCCAAATACCGATTTTTCCTGTCCAGCCACGCGGATACTTGGTTGAATTACTGCTGTTGTTCTCGGTATGCTTTTTGGCACCTTTTACAATTACGTTACACTTCTTCGCGCAATCCTGACTCACTGGAAATCCAACCAAGAAATTAGACATCACATTCAACGTCTCCTCTGTTTTTAAGACAAAGTCCTCGTATTTCAGTATCAGTGACCTTTCTGCATTCCTGAAACGCAACCAATCAACCATCCAGCTGAGTGTCGCATTTAGATATCCTTCCCGTATCAAACATTGGAGGGATTCATTTATATCAACTCCGTTTCTAAAAACCCATCCAGGAACCGGATAGACATTAGTCTTTACCCATCCGTTCTTTTCGTGCTCCTCTGCCGAAATAAGATAATCGCAAATGTTGCAATATAATGCAACAATCTGATCTGCAGGATGCCTTAACAGTATAATGTACTTAACTCCCAACAACTCTAAAACCTTCAGATTCTTGCCTGTCGCGCGTGTGTGAAATTTTAATACCCCTCCTTTCGGAAAGTCTTTTACCAATTCGGGCCGTAAATCCGAATCCCTGTTGGCGAGCATATATTTCGCATAGGACCTTGATTTCTTACTGACCATAGACAGAATCTCGGCGACGCATGAACCGATAACCGAAGAGGCGGACTTTGGTATAGCCGCTATAATTGTGAGGCGATCTTTAAAATAATTCTCTTTTAATTTTTTATTAGCTTCTTTGTTGGCTAGCAGATCCCTAATGGCCGCAATAACAGAAAACGGCAGATGTCTCATCTCGGGGATCTGGTTAGATCTTTTCATCCCAATAACTCCTTATTCTGACGTAAAAATTCCGAGCCAATCCGCAAAAGAAAGAGTTTATTTAGGTAGCTGGGTTTAAATAGAGACCAGAAGCTACGCTGGAGCTCCTCATCCTCTTCTGTGGTTCTCCATCTTCCGTTCAAACGATCATCCATCTCACGAACCATATCAGCGATCTCCTCCGGTGTATTGTCAACCACCTCTATCCCTTCCTCAGCAAAATGCTCGGTCATAATGAACCTGCCCACACCGGAATCTATGACCTCCCGGAATGTTAATAAACGGTCCTCGCCTTTCCTACGATACTTCTTGGCAATTAAGAGCCCCCTGGAATCCCATGTAGGAATATACTCAAGGGGAGCTAGGTTTGACCACGCTATCGGCTTTCGAAAAATCCATGGAACTGTAACAAGGCCCGAGGCAGAACTTATAAAGAATCTGCAATTGGCGCATAGATAGATATCCAGAAAATCGTCTCTACACTTTGTCGCATAATCTATAATTCTCGGGTTCTTAACTCTTAGTGGCGCATTAACAGCGGCGCCCATTCTCACAACAAAGTATCCACGCATGACCAACTCTTCGGCCGTCAAGATATAATTTTCTACATCCACATCCTTGTAATCCTGATAGCTTGAATCAAGCTTTGGATGAATTTTGTCAAGATAGGCCGAATCCCTTGCATGAAAACAGACAAAGGGAACACCTTGTGGGATTCCCAACTCTCTCAACTTCTTCTCCCCAATCTCAGTCTCCTTTTTGGTAAAGAAGAGGTGGGGCGATCTCAAGCAGTAACCACTTATATCCCTATCCGTAGGCAATTCGATGGTGTGCAATTTTCCACCCGGCAAAAATCTGTTAACCTTATCTAGAACGTGTGCATACTGAAATATATGTATGTGGCGGCCCAGCATCCTCTTAAGCTGTTGATTGCATACCTCATACATAGACTGTAAATAGAAGATGTCTATCGTTCTCTTGCCGTACTCATCATCATCACGTTTGCAAAGATAATGTTCCGTTTGAGCGGCGAAGTGGCCGATTCTACTGCTTGCCAGAAATCCAAAACGCATAGTGATGATAGGGCGCAATAGCCGCACAATGATAACGATTAAGAATGCCGGAGGCATCGATAATAGGATAGCGCACTTTTGCCTAAAGACACGCAATCCACCATTGGTTATCATTCTTATTTGGCGCTTAAAAAACTCTGTCACTATTCTCTCCGATCAATCAAACATCCACTTTAAGATTTTCTCGATTCGACTTTCTTATAACGATATAGTGATACGGTGTTCCCCACAGATTGCTTACATACTCTGTCCCGTGGTATGCAGATATCAAGTCCTTCAGTTCTCTGCCTCTGAGAGCATCATACAACTCTTTCATCTCAGAATTAAAAGACCGCACTCGTTCATCTTTACACTTCATAAGGTATTCATCTAAAGCGACCGGATACGCTATGGGCTGGGCAGTAAGGTTGCCGTCCTTCGTCCGCCTTGAAATCTCCCTTATCAAAAGAGAGACCGAATTGATCACCTCGGTTGTAGCGGGTTCGATTTCCGCACGCGATGAATAGAATCCTGTAAGAAAGAATGGAAATACCGCTGACCAGTTAGCGAGAATTCTTTTGTTCAGACTGCCTGAATTGGGGATATTCTTGTACCAGGAGAAATGATCGAAGGTACTCCACTTGGGTGAAGATGAATAGAATTTCGCATCATATTCTTTCGCCAATGAAAGAAGTTCGGAATAACTCCATAGGTACCGATCGCAGTAGAATGGGTTCACAAGACCATCCTTCCACCAAATTTCGAAAGAACGTGTGGTATTCAGTCGTGAATAATCCTGGCCATACAGATCCCTGGCTAGCTTACAAGAAGCCTTGCTACGAACATTCTTAATTCCTGCCAACTTGCATGCCCGCCAAAGCATAAGACGCCTCGTAAATTCAAGAAGGCTTCCATAACGATCTATGAATGAGATAACCGCCAGTCCCCCCGGCACCAACGTTCTCAAGATCTTATGAACCATTCGATCCCGATTATCGAGCGTAAAGAGAAACCCTTCGGCAAGAACAATATCGTACGACATTTTGGGTGCAAAGCTCGCGAGATCATTCTTCTCCAATGAAACGATTCTATCCTGAAAGCCGAAACTCTTAAAGAGCATCTTGAGTCTTGGCAGCACCTGCCCATTCGGTTCCACCAGCGTGAGATCCGCTCCTAAAGAGGCAAGAACAAGCGCATTCTCTCCTGAATTGCATCCTATCTCAAGAACTGAACGCCCCTTTATTAGCGAAAGAGGGATGTTCAAATGGCGCTCATACAGGTTGCACCTTTTTTGGAAGTGAGCGTTCCACTCCTTCCGGTCTCTGAGTTCAATCGGTACCGGATTAAAGTTGTTACTTTGATAGTATTTCAATAAAGATTCTCTTGGCATCGGTTTTCTTTCCGGTTAATATTTAGCCTGCTATCATACCCCTTTACGCTTACCGCAACCAATGGCTATTAAGTAGTGCGCCATTGGCCTAAAACCTGTGTGGATCACTTCATCGTTTGCCCCAAAGATAAAGACATTTGAAAAATATTGTCTCATCCTATCTTCAATCCGATCACCAGAGAAAAGATTGACATGACCGGCTTTCGTTATATCTTTTGCAAAGACTTGTGAAGTTACATTTGGTGTCCCTATGATAGCGATCCCATCTGGGTTAAGACAGTCAACGCACTCTTTGAAGAATCTGGACTCATTCTCGGGCAATATATGTTCTATAACATCGAGAATAACCAAAGCATCACATTGGTCCTGTTTTCTATTTAAAAAATCGGAACATTCGAATGACACCCTGGGATCCTTCCAGTTCTTATTGCCGATATCTATTGAATCTTTATCCATGTCTATACCCTTTGCCTGGCCGCACTCAGTAGCCAGAAGCCAGGTACCGAGCCCCTCACCGCACCCAACGTCAAGCACGCGCTTGCATGTGCCGATCACCTTTGCGGCAAATTTATAATAGCTCATCGAATAGAGAATCCTTCTGGGGCTACTCTTAAATTGGTAAGATAGATATCTTCCGAGTATAACCTTGTCGTCTCCCATCAGCTCTTTCACGGATTCCCACTTTGATCTTTTACCGCAATCGCTCATAGCGAATATTCCGATCTTTTGTTACAACCTATGCATACTAGATAATGCGCCATCTCCGTATAACCTGTATGTACCACCTCGTCATTGATCCCGAAAAGAAATACGTTTCTGAATATTCCTTGCATGGAGGTTTTCAAACGGGATGAGTCGAACATGTTAAGATGGCCTTCCTTACTCGCGGGTGACGCATAGGCTCGAGCTCTTATGTTAGGTGTACCGACAATGCCTATACCGTCCTCTTTTAAGTTGCTATAAATAGTGTCAAAGAAACGCTGTTCGCTTGATAGCGCTATATGTTCAACGACGTCTAAGCTTACAACCGTATCAAATTGGCCATAAACTCGTCCCAGGAAATCATCTTTCATGAATGATATACGGTCGTTTGACCAGTTTTGCGTTGCTACCTCTATCGCGCTTACATCGGAATCTACACCTCTGTAACTCTTGGCAAATTCTGTTAGTATCGGAACGCCCATTCCTTCGCTGCACCCCAGCTCCAGGATGCTTCTGTCCTTAGACCCCACCTTAGCGGCAAACTTATATCTGGAAAGGACGAAAGCCAGACGTTTGGGATCGTTCTTAAGATTGTAGGACCAATGTCGTCCGAGCGTCATCTGGCGATCACCAAGCATGTCTTTAACCCTTCTCCATACCGCTTTCTCGTTAATACCCTTATTACTCATTGCTTATGCCCTTCCAGTTTGCCGCGACACGTTCTATGCAATCTGAAATTGGCGTAAAACCTATATCAGTTTCTCGTACTAATCGCTCTGTGCGCATGCTGGTATTCTTGGGACGCATAGTATTGAATCCGATTTCGTCTAATGAAACTCGAGAGATCTTACGGGTATCGCATCCCAGCGCTCTTGCCATCTCTATTGCCAGATCATACCGCGACCACCTCTCGGGCGAGCATACATTTACTACCCCGCAAATCCCCCTGCTTTGCAGATCTGCCACCACCCTGACCAGATCTGATCTAAGCGTGGGGCAGAATATCTGATCATGGGCAGCCCTGATAGTACCGCCGGACATAAGGATCCCTGCCATCTCGTCAAGCAGCGTGCCATCGTTTCTATTTAGCGAAAAGATCTTGCTCAGACGGATAATCAGGTAGTTTCCTTCGGTAATTTCGTCTATCTTCTTTTCAACCTCGGCCTTATGCCTGCCATACTCTACTATGGGAGATCTATCTGATTTATCCCTATAACCGCCTGAATAGCCATCAAATACACAATCGCTCGAAGTAAATATGGGTTTCATACCTGAAGCAGCAAGTTGTCTAATAAGCTCAAGGGTACCATCAACATTAACTTTTCTGCTAAACTCCTTATTCTTTTCGCATTCAGAAATATCCGTGATCCCGGCAAGTATGAGAGCGTCTTTATAGCCTCTCTCCTTAAGCTTGAGACGACTTGTGTTCACCTCGAGAAGATCCAATCGAGAGTCGCTTTGCTCTTCCTTTCTGCGAACTGTGCCTACACAATCTCGATGACTGGTCCGATAAGCTTCGAAGAAAGCAGAACCTAAATACCCGGACCTGCCTATTATTACGGTCTTGGGCAGTTCCAGTGGCAACTGCAAGTCGCTTAGTTTCTTTGCACCCTCTTTTATAAACACGCTTCTACTCCTTTATAACATACGCTGCCGGGGCATTGGTCCATGACAGTGTCTTAATCTTGAATCCCTGCTTTCCCCCGAAAAACTCATCAACGGCTCTCGTCTCTCCTTGCCATTCCGGCATCGAATATTCATCAAATAGCATAAGGCCGCCTGGCGAAAGAATCGGCCAGAGAGATTGGAGGGCCACTTTTGTAGGTTTATAAAGATCGCAGTCAAAATGAATCAATGAAAATCGAACCCCGCTATTTTCATTGACGAAATTAGGAACGGTCTCTTCTATGTCGCCCCTTACGAGTTTTATACGGGATTTCCACGGTATAAATCTGTCCTCGTCAAATATCGCGATCGCCTCCCGGAGCTCCTCATAGTATTTGTCCGGGCTGAATCCTCCTTCAAACTTTTCAACCTCATCGGCGCTCTTGCCATCCTCAGGAGCAAGTTCACCAAAACCTTTCCAGTTATCGAACCCATAAACGACCTTCGTGCGGTCACCGATACAATAGGCCTCCAGAAGATTGGCCCAGGTCATAAGACCTAGGCCCCTGAAAACTCCGAGTTCCGCGATATCTCCTGGAACCTCAAGGGTCTTCTTGAAGAGTTCCGCATGCGCCAGGAATCTCTTGAGCCATTGCCTGCGAGCCAAAACGGGAAATAGCTTAACTGCATTCAAGGGGTCAATATGAAATTTCCGGCAGAAGTCCTCTATTCTGTCCTCTATGCTGGAATCCACCCCAGTCTTCTTAAATCCGTCAAACTCTCTCATATTTAGCAGCCTCCTTCAAATTGAATATATTGTACGCGTCTAATGGTTTAGGCCTATCTACGTTAGGCATAATATACGTATCAATAAACTCCTTGCTCTCCCCGCACAAACAGGACGGGTATTCCCCGTTAAACCAGGCGCTGCTTAATAAACTTTCGCGCATCTCGCCAAGTGTTTTGTCGCGAATATTTCCAAGTGTAAACTGCATAAAATTGCAGGGAAGAAAGTGTCCGTCTGCAGATAACGCCATAAATTCAGTGCCCGCAGGACAGTGGTCTTTCTCTCCGGAGTATATATCCCTATTCACCATTCTCTGCCCGTTCTTTAGCACCGGGGAATCTATCTGGAGTTGCTTAATATATCTGGAGTCTTCGGGGTTTACAAGGAGCTCTCTTCTGCCATCCCACTTGCCCCACGGCTCCGCTATCTGTACCTCCAGTCGTATACCTTTGGACTTAGCGTATTCATATGCTTTCTTAAAGCCGGTGTTATATAGCGATTTGTGCGTTACAACAATAGAGATTGAAACCAATAGCCCTTCTGACAACACATAATCTATAGATTCAAGCACCCTCTTATAAGAGCCGGTCCTCCTGTTTGCATCATGTTCCTCCTCTATACCGGAATCGAGACTGAAAGCGATCTTATCAACCTTGAGACTCTTAAGCCAACGAATCTTATCCAGAGACATATTCCATCCGTTTGTAACGACGTTCAGATAGGTCTCGTCCGGATAACAAGAACGCAGTATCGTTTCAAGGCGTTCAGGATCTTCAATCGGCTCGCCTCCCTGAAATACATAGTGGAATACTCCCAGGTTATATGCTTCGTCCAAAGTACTCTTCAATATGTTCATTTCTACAGGCTTTACATGTGCAAAGGTTTCGGCGTAACAGTGAGTACACCTCATATTGCAGCGGGGAGTAACGTCAAGCGCAATAGTCCTTAAGGCCCCATTCTTATGTTCGTATTGCTTTTTATGTAACCTATTTTTTTCAGAATACATGCCTTACTTCCTCTTAAACAAATTCCAGGTGTTCTCTATCCTGTTCTAAATATTCTAAAACAAGCTTGTTCTTTACATTCGCCACACAGTGATGGTTGCATGCCGCTCGGGGATCAATTTTAAAGAATTTGCTTTTATCCAAAAACCAGAAATCCTTAAACCTTCTCTCTTTTATAGATCCGATCAAGCCGTCTTTCAGGTTATATGCTTTGTCCTGGCACGGATATATATTCAGGTCTGCGCCGATGACAGGGAGAATCTGAAGATACGGACACCATGAATACTCTTTGTTGAATCTCTCTTCAAGGGTATGGTATGAATCGTTTATCTCAAAACCATCATCGGCAAAGTCATTCACCATTCTCCCGATCGCTTCTTTAACCGTATCAAATATGGAACTGTGATAAAGATTGTTCTCTGCGCCGTCATTGCTGACAATACAGGGTGAGATCTTCACATTATCTATTCCAATATCCTTAAGTCTTTTGACAAATTGGTATATATGAGCAGCGTTAACCCTATCGACTATTATGCTGACGCCCAGAATGCATTTGCCGCCCAATTTTTTGAAGCGCTCTATATTACTCATTACCTTTGCAAATTCCCGCCTATCCACACCCCTGTATCCGGAGTAGCTCTCTTCATCCCACCCATCCATTGAGACACGAAGCCATGTTCCGTAACGCGCAAAGATCGCAGCCAAATCGCCATCCAACAGTGATCCGTTCGTCAATGCTGCAAATTTGACCGAGCTCGATCGCAACCTGTTAATAGCTTCCGTAAGGTGAGGGTAGCAGAGGGGTTCCCCCCCTCCGCTAAAGGTAACGGACTTAACCCCCATCTCTACTATGTCATCCAATATCTCCATCACTTTCTCCCTGGGAATCTGGTCTCTCCTATTCATATCCTTCCCGAGTTGCAGCCCGTCCACCCTGTATGCACAATATCTACAATTGTGATTACATATGTTTGTTGGCTTTATCCTTATATGGATGGGGTTCATCACCCTGTCTACAGAGGGCGAGAGAGAGTCTATCTTATCCATATAATGGAATATCTTAAGATTCGAGTATATAACCTTCTTATGACAATTCCTGTTCCTAGTCGAAGTATATGAACTCATAATCACCTTTATATCCAAACTCATTAAACAACCATATCCACTCTTCGGGTCTAAAGAATCCCTCGCAAGTAAGCGCCCAGCACTGGAGGTTCGTAAGCTCCTCCTCGGTTCTATAGCTCTCAACTGCTATGTATTTATATTTACCGACCCTCTCGATCTCCTTCAAAGATGACTTTAGGTCGTTTATAAGAAGATTGTGCAGGGTTGTTATGGATATTACAAGATCAAACTCTCCGTCCTTAAATGGGAATTTATCCTCGGCCCTATATACAAAGAGAGACTCCCTTATCTCCTCCTTTGCATTCTCTATGGCATATTTTGAAACATCGAAACCCATAACGCTTGACAGCGGAAGTAGCTTTTTAAACTCATAAAGCAGAAAGCCCTTTCCGCAACCCACATCCAGGATCCTGGCCTTTTGGGGAAGACCATACAACTCTTTAAGTCTCTCCGCGACAACGCTCCAGCGCCCGTCGTATCTGTACCCGCCGTAGCCATACCTTCTCTCCCCATCCCAGTATTCTTTCCCATATTCCCTGGCGGTCTTCATACATCCGGCTTTACTGTTTGCCATTCTACCTGTATAGTCTCTTTTTGTCTTCTTATGCAACGGGTTTATTGCGCTAATCAATCTTCCCATAAGGCCCTCTCTTCTCTTTAAAACCATTATCCTTTTGCTAAACAACCTTATCGCCTTGAGAGCGGGGCATATTCTGGACATAACCACCCCCGTGGGTTGTAACCGCAAACTTTCCAAGGCACAAATTAACGAGCTCCTCAAAAGATGATTCACAATCCTTTATCTTTTGATATGCTCTCGGGATCCCATGTAGATCTACTCTATTACGGGCACGCAATCGGCCGACTTCGGCAAATCCTATTTTTGGCAATAACTTGTCATAATTAATGGAATGGCGAAGTGGTTTCAGCTTGGAGCTATCTCTTATGTAGAGATATCCTCCTTTACGCAGTACCCTGGATGTTTGAGACATGAGCCATAGAATGCCTGCAGAATTTATTTCGTTAAGTACCCATGTCGCGGTAATAAGATCTATAGAGCCACTCTCAACGATACCAAAATGCCATGACGGAATATGCTTAAGTCTATATTCAGGATGTTTGTTTACAAGCGCTTTGATGGAACTCTCGCTTAAGTTAAAATTCTCACATTCAACGACATCCAGATATATCGCTTCACCTCCTGACAAGAACCTGAAGAAGTCGCGTTGGATCGAATAGCTGTGCGGACTTGCTTCAAGGGCGTAAAAGTTAGAATCGAATCCTTTCCGACTATAAACGGCATGCGTGCCAAGACCCGGACCAATGTCCAGATGGTTTATAGGAGAGCTTATTCCCCCACAAAAACTGCGCAATGCGCAATAATCCTGTGCCCTCACTACAGCATTGCACGTAACGCTCTTCTTGAAATCGTCTTCCATATCGCTTGGGAACGGAACGAAATGACGATATGCTTTAGATAGACACTCTTCGATGGTCCTTAGCATTTCATCATAGTCATCTGTCCTTATTCTCTCGGGTGTGGGGTACTGCTCAAAGAACATTGTAAGATACTGCAGGAATGCCTGCGGGCCATGAACAACCTCCACTTTTGACAGCTGATCAGCATCAACCCAGGAGAACGGATTACCTATGCGATGTAGCTTCTCGCCATACGCCCAGCCCTGGCTTATAAAGGCCCTATTCAACGAACGAATAATATCTTCCATATAACTCCTTTGATTACTGTATGCATCTTACCTTCTCTGACCCATCTACAGCCAGAGCCGAGAGAAAATGCCTGAAGACCAGACCGCTTAAACTGACACCTGAATCATTAATTCTATTCAAGAATCGATCATATAATTTACTATAGAGCAACCTATAACGCCCATAGGTACTATCGAAAAAGCTACTTGCTTCCTCTCTCAATCTCTCATCCGTACAATCATCCGATATGAGATCTATTATGTTGTTGAAGTACTCATATTGCCGCTTGCCCACTTCTTTATTTAGTTGTTCGTAGTTATTCTTAAACTGCAGATACTCATCTTGCAACATTTCAAAAACCTTTCGATTCATCCTGTTAGTCATCCTTGCGATCAGGTTGCCTATATTTGTCTGTAATGAGTGTACTTCCCTGGTATTGGGAAAACGCACCAAGAGACTCTCCCAATGACCGGTAACGCGCGCCGCCAGTGGATCCCTTATCTTATACTTTGGCAATTCCCAGTGCCTGCCTGTTTCAATTACCCTCCCTTCTCTTTTAAGCCGATCATAGATCTCGGAATCCCGGATAAGCATTAAAACATTCGAAACAAAATTTATATTGTCCGTAAAATCATATTTATGTAAAAATTCAATATTCTCTCTAAGCGTCTCCTCCGTAGAGTTTGGCCCAAACATAATGAAACCTGTTAATACATAAAAGAGGTCGAGATCCCTTAAGATCTTTGCGGTGCGATGATTGTCTTCAACTGTTGCCTTCTTTCCGTAAAGCTTGATCTCACTATCGTTGGCAGCGTCAGATCCAATGATAACGACATCGACCCCTGCCTCCTTATATAGCTTTAAAAGCTCAATATCCTCTTCGCCCCTCCATGAATCACAGCGCAGATAGACCTTTGCGGAAAAGGGAACCCCGCGCCTTATAATGCCTTCGCAGATACGGCGCGATCGAACCTTCCCGAGTTTACCCGGATCCTCAAAGGAACTATCAGAAAAATTGAATACCCTGGCGCTGTAACGCTTGCTTAGGTACTCTACCTCATCGATTACCCTTTCCGGCGATCTTCCTCTCCACCTCTTACCCGCATGAACCTTGTGATAAAAGTTGACTGCGCAAAAACTGCAATTGCCTACACAGCCCCTGGAACTTATCATGCGCACACTCTCTATAAGACCGCCATCTACTAAATCCCTCTTTGCGTCTTCCAAAAGATCCCTTGCCGGAAAAGGTAATGTATCCAGGTCCTCTATAACGCATCTCTGCCTGTTTCTTATGATGTCGCCCGATTCATTTCGCCACACAAGCCCGTCTATCGAGTGGAGATCAGTTCTCTTGGCCCCTACTGCCTTTAATAGCTCCAGGGTCGTTACTTCACCTTCCCCCAAGATTATGAAATCGTAAAGAGGTTCTTCTTTTAGTATCTCTTCCGACTTCGAGCACAGAAATGGGCCGCCAAAGATCGAGATCGACTCTGGTCTTACCGATTTGATCTTTGCGACTACCGTCCGAACCGGATGGTAATTTACCGTATTCAGCTGAAACCCATATATGTCCGCTGAGATCCCGGTTATCTCATTCTCATCGGTGATTAAGGCAAAAGTGTCACCCTCTCTTCTTACAAAGCATTGCTTGAATATTACATTATATTCCTGGTCTCTTAAGTACGCACCTACGCAAGCTATGCCGAGGGGAATCTCCTGTTCATACTGGTAGTCGCCTTCTGTAACGACATTCATCATAGCAACTGTTAGATTGCGCGCACTCATACCTTGCAACCTTTGCGGTCGTATTTCAGTAAAGATACCGCAGCATCCATGATATGGCGTTTCGAAAGGCCGTTCAATTCTTTCATCTCCTGGTATGTTCCGTACCCCGAAGGGAATACACCTTTTAACCCTAACCGTTTGAACCTGACAGGCATATTCCCCTCTTCGAGTATGACTTCGGCAACAGCGCTGCCTAAGCCACCGAAAATCGTATGCTCTTCAACAGTTATAATGGTTCGGGTATCACGAGCCGCAGCCAATATGATCTCTTTATCTATCGGTTTTATAGTATGAATGTTTACCACCCTGGCGGAGATACCGGATTCCTCCAGCTCATATGCCGCCTCGAGAACATCCTTAAGTATACCGCCGGTGACTATAAACGTGATGTCCCGGCCTTCTTTCAAAGTTACGCCTTGTCCGGTTTTAAATTCATAATCTCTGCTATATATCTGTGGGCTCCCACCGGTTGCGAGCCTGATATAAACCGGGCCATCGATCTTTCGGGCCGCAAAGGTTATCTTTCTAGATTCCATCGGGTCGGCCGGGGAAAGAATTGTCATATTCGGCAAAGCCCTCATCAGGGCAATGTCCTCTACCGCATGATGCGTAGGACCTAAATCGCTGTATACGAATCCTGCGCCTATGCCAACGAGTTTGACATTCATCTTCTGCATGCAAACATCATTTCTTATCTGTTCAAAGGCCCGCATGGTAAGAAAAGCGGAGATCGTATACGCAAAAGGGATCTTGCCGCATGAGGCAAGACCGGCCGCGACACTTACCATGTTCGCTTCGGAAATCCCGAAATTTAAGAATTGATCTGGAAACTCCTTGCGATATTTATCATACACAATAGCGCCGTTGTCCGCAACCAGGGCAAGGATCCTATTATCGTTCTTTGCCAGCCCATAGAGCGCCTCTATATATGCGTTTCTCATTATATCTTTTCCTCGAAATCGGCAATGTCCAGCTCTTTACACGCAATTTTCATCTCTTCGGCGTTTGGCAATCTGTAATGCCAGATAGGGGCATTTTCCATAAATGAGATCCCTTTGCCTTTAGTGGTATTGGCCACTACAAGGCCTGGTTTGCCCTTTCTGAAGGGAACATCTTTAAATACACCTACCAGCTGTGAAACATCGTGACCGTCTACCTCTTCTACTTCCCACCCAAACGCCTTCCATTTATCGACCATCGGGTCCAGTGACACTATATTCTCGAGTCTGTCCATAGCTTGAAATCTGTTGTTGTCTATTATGACTACAAGGTTATCAAGCTTATGCTGCGGGGCAAATAGCGCAGCTTCCCATACCGAACCTTCCTGACATTCACCATCTCCGAGAAGAACGAACACGCGATAGTCTTTTTTATCCATTTTACCTGCGAGCGCCATCCCAACCCCAAATGGAAACCCATGCCCCAAAGCGCCTGTAGACGCTTCCACGCCGGGTACTTTGTGCATATCCGGATGTCCTCCCAAGATCGTACCGCTTTTACCAAACGTATCGAGGTGGCGTTTGTCAAAAAAACCCAGGTCCGCGAGCACAGCGTATAACGCAACACAGCTGTGACCCTTGCTCAATATAAATCTATCTCTTTGGGGGTCTTGGGGATTTTTAGGTTCTATCCTCAAAATGCCGTTGTAAAGAACGGTCAAAATATCGACTATCGACAGTGAGGCGGATATGTGCCCACCCCCGCCCTTACAGATCGTCTTTAATATGGCCTTCCTTAATTCTAGGACTTTCTTCTGCAATTCTTCGGTTCTCATGTCACTAAACAGTTACACAAGCTTTATCGCTTGCATTGTCTTAATGTTGTAATAACGCTTATCTTCCATGGAATTTGGAAACTTACCTGATTTAAACGCTCTTATCAAGTCAGCCACCGCGTCTTCTATGGTTCGTCTCGGAACAAAGCCGAGCTCCTCCTTGATCTTCTCTGAAGATATGCGGTATGAACGCCGGTCGCCAGATGGTAGCATCGTGATTTCAGGCCTGCCCTTTTCCGGGCATTCACGCGCCATAACGGCCCCAACAAGTTCTGCCAGGTCGCCAACAGCACAGTTCTCGTAGCCCGCGTTAAAAGTCTTGCCCGCTACTTTTTCACAGGAAAACTCAAGAAGTTCACAGTAAAGGTCTGTTATGTCTTCTATATGAATGTTCGGCCTTGTCTGACTGCCCCCGAACACTTTTATGCGGTTGACGTTGTAAGCATGGTTTGTAAGTATGTTCACGGTCAAATCGAACCGCTGCCTGGGTGAATAACCGCAAACAGTCGCCGGACGTATAACTACAGTCGTAAATTCGGGTGACTGATATTTTAAAAGAATCGGCTCGCAAAGTCCTTTGTATTTATTATAGTCCGTGATCGGCAAAAGCGGATGTTCCTCGGTCACGCTCTCCTTATCACTTATGCCATAAACGCTGCATGTAGACGCGTAAATAAACCGTTTAACGCCGCTTTCTTTGCTAATGCGTACTAAAGGCTCGAACGCTGTGTAATTGATGGAACGGCTTAAAGCGGGATTAAGTTCAAATGTCGGATCGTTTGAAATACATGCAAGATGTATAACAGCATCGCAATTCTTTAACCTCTTCTCTAGTAATCCCTGGTCACGGATGTCACCTTTTATCTCTTCCAGATCAGGGTGCGCTTTGAAGACGTCAAAGATATTATCTCCATAAATATAGAGATCCAGCACTTTTACATGATAACCTTTATCCAGTAATTTCGGTACGAGCGCCGATCCCACATACCCTGCTCCACCGGTGATCAAAACACTCTTTATCTCCTTCATTTCAATAGCCTCGTAATGAATTTCACAAGATCCACGTAACTGACCGGCTCCCTGTTGCATACAATGCGAACCGCAAGTGAGCCCACCGCGTTCCCGATAAAAGATACAAGATCCTGGGGTAGCCCTTTCGCAAAACATGGCGCCACAAAAGAGAAGAACGCATCTCCGGCCCCGATAGCATCGATAACCTGATAAGATAACGCAGGCGATTCATGGAATCCATCCGACCTGGAATAGGATAGTGAACCATGCGGCCCGCGGGTAGCGATGATATGTCCGCATCCCAACTGGTCATATATTCTCTTAGCAAGTGTACGCAAATTGCTCACCTTGTCGTGCGTAGCAAAGCGAAGTTCCATCTCGTCTATACACACGCAGTTTGCGCGCGGATACTTCGTAACAAGATTAAACCCTATATTGGCGCTGTTCGTCTGTACATTTACAGCCAAATATTTAGCTTTTCGGCAGATGAGTTTTATGAGTTTTTTGGAAAGAAGCCCGTGCCCAAAATCCGAGACTACTATAAGATCATACCCCTTTAGGACCTTTTCCAAATACTGCCCTATCTCAGTTTCAATATCTCGCTCGATAGTGTTATCGCCTATATGACAGATCTCGAATAGCTTCCTGTTGGTTCCTTCGTTAACGAACCTTCTCTTTACGACGGTTTCCGCGTTAAGGCTTCGGAAGAATATCGGGTGGACGTTAGGCATCAACCTCTCCCGGATAAAATTCTCTACCGGGTCGTTCTCCCTGATCAAAGTCACGAGATCAACATGATTACATACGCTTCCAACATTGTTTGCGGTGGCCAGGCTGCCGCCTGTAAATGATTCTTCCGATATGTAGCGGTTGGCGATAAGATGCTCCTTGGAGGACTTCCCCATTGGCGAGCAATAATGGTACTGGTCTATTATGGCATCGCCGATCACCAGAGTCTTCATATTCCTAAGAGAGTTCAGACTATCCGTTACAGAACCTATGGTGTACCGCTTTCCGAGAGCTTTCAGATACTTTAAAGTTCTGGGAGGATATGGTTCCAGATAATCGCTTATCAGCTTTGATGAACTGAATGTTATATCATCGGTAAACGCCATGCGTCCGCCTACCGATTTAACCGCCTCTTCCTCTTCATAGATCTTTCCGGTCACATCATCGGTCCTTCTTGAATACTCTGCTCCTTTAACATAAACATCGGGTTTCAGGAGCTTGATAGAATCGGTTGCCGTAGAAGAACCTGCTATCGCAACGAAGTCGGTAACGGCCAAAGATGCAAGTGTCTCCGCCCTTAAATGTTCGTTAAAGATCGGACGACCCGGCCCTCTCTTGACATGCTCGTCTCTTGTAATAGTAACCACGAGGACGTCTCCCTCTTTCTTCGCCAAATTGAAGTGTCGGATATGACCAAGATGAACAACGTCAAAGACACCGTGGCATTGGACTATCTTCTTTCCTCTCTTTTTGAAATTTGCCACTATATCTGCGAGTGAATTTAAAGTCTTTATCTTCTTTGCGGTCTTATGATCCATATTAATCCTTTGCCAAATATGCAAACCACTCCCGCGTGGCTTCCTTTATACTTTCTGGGTTCCACACTGGCGAACCTCGCCAATTATCTATATGACTTAACATAATCTCTACGCCCTCTTCAAAGCTGACTCGAGACTCCCATCCCAAAGCCTCTTTTACTTTCAGCGTATCAGCATGTGTGCATTCCGGTTCCCCGGGCCTTTTAGGGATGTGCGTACTTTTTCCGCCCAAAAGCTTCACAAGAGAATTGATGCTTTGAGGGGTTCCCGAGCCTATATTAAATATTTCGTCCCTTATATTCGATCGCGCGGCACGTATAAATGCCTCTACCACGTCGTTAACAAACACAAAATCTCTTCTCTGCTCTCCGTCACCGACAATAGTAAATGAGGAACCGGCAAGCTTCTGTGCAAGAAAGACGCCGAATACCGCGCCGTACGTTCCGGATGTCCTCGCCCGAGGACCGTAGACGTTGAATAGCCTTAACGAAACACACGGCATATCATATACTCTTCCCCAGTGCGTTACATATTGCTCACCAACATACTTGGTAAGGGCATAGGGGTACATGGGCTTTATCGGAGCTGTCTCCCGCGTAGGCAATTCATCCGATATGCCATAACAAGAAGAGGATGCCGCGTATACAAATCGCCGAACGCCTGCCATTCGCGCTGCCTCCAGCACCGAAATAGTTCCGTCTACATTGGACCTGTGGTATTTTAATGGTTCCCGGATAGAAGGTACGATATCTGCAAGCGCGGCCAGGTGATATACCGAATGAACACCATGAAAATGATCCTTAATCTTATCGAAATCCGAAACGTCTACGTCGGAAATGGTTAGCCTGGAGTTGTCCGAAACGTTATCCAGGTTCTCTCTTTTGCCGTTTGAAAAATTATCAAGGACAATAACGTTCTCCCCATCACCGAGCAGGCGCTCAACCAGATGGCTACCTATAAAACCCGCGCCACCTGTAACAATTACCTTTTGACCGTTCATAAGATGTCCTTATTTATGCTTACCCACGCTATCCAATTTAAGGTCGAAGAAGGACTTCTTTGCGTTTGAGAGATCGGCCCTTTTCATTATGTCAACTATCCTCTTGGCGGCCCTTCCGTCACCGTACGGATTCTTCACATTTCTGCAAATATTTCTAAAGTCAGCGGAATATGCGATTCTGAAAGCTCTCTTAATAGAGTTGAGACTGCCGTCAGCGTCAATGATCGATGCGGTCTTGATCCTGCCAAGCTGCCTGGTCCCTACATTGACCGTTGGAATGCCGAAGGAAGGCGCCTCTATTATGCCGCTCGATGAATTACCCGCAACAACATCCATGTGCCGAAGGGCGCTTAAATATAGCGACCTCCCCATGGATGTGAAGCATGCAACCTTGTCTCTCCGATGAGAAACAAACCTGTCTATTAGAGCGTTTATCATCTTAGAATACATGTCGGGATTAGGCCGGGTAATTATTACCTTTGTATCCGCAAGCCCGCCCACAACCCCTAAGAGGTGTTTTAATTGTTCTTCCGAAACGGATCTCTTTTCAGCCGTCATGGGGTTAAAGGTTATGATTATATTCCTCTTCCCAAGCTTAAACTTTATCTTCTTTTCAAATTCGTCTCTTTTAAATAATTCAGTATTTGCTATATTGTCCAGGCCCAAAGTACCGACATTGAATACACGCTCCGGCGCCTCACCCATCTGTATTACTCTATTTCTATAAGTATCTGTCGATACAAAATGCAAAAATGACATCTTTGTAATTGCATGCCTGAGGCTCTCATCGAGCGACCCTTCGGTCAATTCTCCACCGTTGATATGAGCGATCGGTATCTTCAGGAAGAGACATGCTACTCCTGCTGCCAGTGATTCAAACCGGTCACCCAATAAGAATACCGCGTCCGGCTTAAGAGCCCTTAATGCCTTCGTAAAGCCTGTAATGCCGGCGCTCACCGATCCGGCTATTGCGCCGGCGGTATCGCGGGAGAGCGGAAGCTTCACCTTGCGGTCTATTCTAAAACCGTCTCCTTCAATTTCTCTATAGGTTAAACCATATTCCGGTGAGAGATGCGCCCCTGTCGCCACAATCTGCAAAATATTGCGCCCCTTATTATTCTTTATCTCTGTAGCCAGGGGATAGAATAAGCCCCATTCGGCTCTCGTACCCGTCATAATGCAAAGTCTTCTCTTCTTCATAATTCTATAAACTCGTCTTTCTTAAAATCTCTTTTGGCGGCCCTTCCGAGCACATCATTCCATTCCATCGCGCTGATACCGGTGGCGGGTCTCTTCGTCGTCACATTCCCGGAAACGAATAGTTCCCCTCTTCTTATAGGCTTTGCCGCAATGATACTCTTGCGAACTATGGATCTATTTCTCATTTCTGAACCCGATACCCTTTTAACACCGTCACCCAGCGCTCTTTCGACATTCCTTATAGCGGATATCATCCTCTTTAGCTCCCCGGGTTCAACGGAAGCCTTATGGTCAGGACCTTTGGCATTCTTATTCAATGTAAAGTGTTTTTCTATTATCGAGGCTCCGAGGGCGACCGCTGCCACCGCTGCTTCTATGCCGGAAGTGTGGTCAGAATAACCTATCTTCACATTCAGTACGTCTTTAATCGTCAGCATAGCCTTTAAATTGGCATCCTCGTAAGGGGTCGGGTAGGCTGTGTTACAATGTAGAACTGTTATCTTCTCTTTTGACGTCCCTGATTCTACCAAAATATTCACCGCGCTGTCGATGTCGCTTAGATTGGCCATTCCGGTCGATAGTATGATCTCCTTCCTTAAGCTTCCAACCTTCTTCAGGTACGGTAAGTTCGTAAGCTCTCCGGAAGGGATCTTTAATCTCTTGAGCTTAAGATCTTTGAGGAGCTCTACGCTCTCCAGATCAAATGGGCTCGACAGGAATTCTATTCCCCGCGCCTTGCAGTGCCCTATAAGCTCACGGTGCGTCTTAACGTCAAGCTCCAATCTCTTTAGCATATCGAGCTGCGATTCTTTGGCGCCGGATCTGCTCTTCTGGTACCGGGCTTTGGGCGCGGCGGCGCTTGCTACTCTCTCTGCTTTGAATGTCTGAAATTTGACAGCATCCGCGCCTGCTCTGGCCGCTACATCGACCATCCTCTTTGCCGTCTTCACGCTACCGTTGTGATTAACGCCGGCTTCAGCTATGATGAAGGTTTTTTTATTCTTGTCATCTGCATCACTATATTTAGGAAGAGATCTCCGGCCATCCTGTACATCATGTCGGACCGTCATACCGGTTCCAACCATGCACCTCTTGCCGATCTTTATACATTGGATAACATTTGCGCCGGTCCCTATATGGGCCTCCTCAGCGACCTTAACCCCTCCGCTCAATGTAGCCCTGGGCGCCACATGCACGAAATCCCCTATAATACAATCGTGATCTATTGAAGAGTACGTATTGATAATAACATTCCTGCCTATCTTTGCGCCCGGGTTTATAACAGCAGCTGCCGCCACGAATGTTCCCTCTCTCATCTTAACATCCCCTGCCACCACCGCTTTCGGATGAACAATGACCGGCAACCTGAATCCCAGATCTGCCAGCTTCGAATAGAGCTTCTTCCTTGATCCGCAATTCCCGATCGAGCCGATCGAAATAAAGGCATTCTTTACGCCATCCTTGCGCAGTTGTTTAAGCATATTATCGCTTCCCAAAACCTTGATTCCAAGAACGGTAGCGCCCTTTTTCAATTTTGGATCAAGTATCCCACGGATATCAAATACGCCGGAACGCTTAATCGCGTCTATAACAACTTTGCAGTGTCCGCCGCCCCCAACAAGGATAATCTCTTCTGGCACTCTTTTCATCTTTTAATAACTTTCCTTATCACATCACAAATGTAGTGAATGTCCGCTTGCGAATTGAGTGTAGAACTGGGGAGACACAGGCCCTTATTGTGTATCTCCTGCGAATTAGCGCAAGTACCCTGTCTATACTTCCGATAAGGTGGAAAATCTTTTACCGGCGTAAAGACACGTCTTGTAACAATATCCCGCTTTCGTAACCCTAACTGTAGCCTGGGTATATTGCCCTCATATGTGATGCATGAAAGCCAATAGGCGCTTTCTGCGTTGGGATACTCTTCTTGAAAACGGATACTTTTAATACTCTTTAGTTCTTCGCGATAGATCCTATTAAACGTACGCTTCTTTTCCAAAAAGCCATCCAGTCTCTTAAGCTGGGCAAGCCCGAGTGCCGCTTCGATGTTCGTCATCCTCTCATTAAATCCTATTTCGCGGTGATAGTATTTGCCCGATTCATCCTTTGCCTGATTTGCCAGGAATTTGATGTGCTCAAGGACCCGGGTACGTTTTCCGACTATCATGCCGCCGCCGCCTGTTGTAATGGTCTTATTTCCATTAAAACTGAAACATCCGAAATCACCGAAAGTACCGGTATGCCTTTTCTTAAATTTAGCGCCCAGGCTTGCGGCCGCGTCCTCAACAACATAAACACCATACTTCTTGGCAATGCCCATGATCTGGCTAATGTTGCAGGGGTTGCCGTAAAGGTGTACCGGTATTATAGCCTTTGTTCTCCTGGTTATATGCTTCCTTACTTTATGCGGATCGATGTTCCATGTGTCCGGATCTACATCGACAAATACTGGGGTAGCGCCGACATATATTACCGGATTGACCGTAGCTACAAATGTAAGCGCCGGCACGATCACTTCGTCGCCGGCTCCTATGCCAAGCTCCCTTAACGCAATATGTATGGCCGTTGTTCCGCTCTGTGTGGAGACTGCCCTATTTGCTCCCAGATATTTCGCAAAGTTCTTTTCAAATTCCGAAACAAAGGGCCCAACGGTCGAAACATAGCCTTTATCGATAGCGCTGTTTAAATAGCTCTTTTCCAGGGCCCCGACATTTGGAGCATCCAAAAGGATCTTCTTATACATTATAAATATCCGATTTATAAAGATTCAGGTTTTTCTTGTTCTTAAGCCATTTTATGGTCGCATCCAGACCCTGATCAAGTGAAAATTTTGGCCTCCAATCAGTTAACCTTGTGATCTTCTCATTGCACCCCATAAGACGCATAACTTCTGAACTCTTTGGCCTTACCCTCTTTCGATGCAGTACTATCCTGGCTTTTGGACTCACCTTGTTGATGATCTTCCTTGCCACATCCCCTATACTGATCTCTTGCCCGGAAGCTATGTTCAATTCCTGCCCGATCGTCTTTTGCGAACACGCTATAGCGATAAATCCCCGGCAAACATCCTTTACGTAGTTGAAATCTCTTACCGGAGCAAGTGACCCGAGTTTAATCTTCGTCTCTCCCTTTAGAAGCTGTGTAATGATGGTAGGTATGATCGCTCTAGCCGACTGCCTGGGTCCATAAGTATTAAAAGGGCGCGCAATGGTAACCGGCGCGTTGAAAGACCTCATAAACGATTCGGCAATCTTATCGGCCCCTATCTTGGAAGCGCTATATGGAGACTGCCCTTGCAAGGGATGCGCTTCATTTATGGGCACAGACCTTGCCGTCCCGTAAACTTCTGATGTAGACGTTACAATGATCCTCTTTACCTTCTGTTCCAATCCGGCCTTGAGAATATTAAGAGTTCCTTTTATGTTGGTATCAATGTAAGAATCCGGGGAGTAGTATGAAAATGGTATTCCTATTAGCGCGGCCAGATGAAATACAATGTCGATACCTTTCATGGCCCGTCTCACCCCACCGGGATCGCGCACATCACCTGTAAATATCTCGATCTTATCCACTCTCTTCTTATCAAAGCTATCGAGCCAGCCCCAGGAATTGAAGGAATTGTAAAAGACGAAGGCCCTGACCTTACAGCCTTCATCAAGCAAGTGTTCTACAAGGTGGCTTCCTATAAAACCGTCGGCTCCTGTTACGAGGACTTTTCTATTTTTTAATTCCATCGCTCTCCTTCGTGCCAAACGGAATATTACTCCACAATCTCTCATGTAGATAATATAGCGCTGTTTTCAGTCCGTTTGCCGCTAGGGCTATAACTGTTGATTGCTTAACGTCTTTAGTAATGAAATAGACAACCACCCAGGTAATAGCCACAGCCATAAACCGCCACGTTATAGTCTTCGCCACTGTTCTCCTGTGTCGCTCCATAGCATCACCTCGTTAATGCCATCTCTTTTTTACCATTTCTTTTAGGTTTGATCTTAAATATATTACTCAAGAGTGTTGAATTAACGAGATTGAATAAGGATTGGGCCTTGCCATGCAGGCTATTCAATTCATCCAATCTTTGTTTGAACAACCTCATGGTCCCCTGATCTTCTTCACTCGCGGAATTGATCACATTCAAAGCCTGGTAAGAAGAATCGATCATCTCCTTGAATTCAAGCATCCTATGTTGCGTCATAGACCTTACCCTATCCATTATTACTTTGGATATATCCCCTTCTGCTTCGTAATAGTCTCTTCTCGATCCCTTTACCCAGATTTTATGCACAGCCCCATACCGTTCAAGGGCCCTCATGTTGATGCTCGCGCTTCCCTTACTTATCTTAAGCTGCTCCACCATGTCATTAAGCGACAGTGGCTTGCTGCTTAAGTAAAGAAGCGCATAAAGCTGGGCCATAATATTATTGAGTCCGAATTTAGCGCATATCTGGTTAATCTTGTCAAGAAATAGATACTGTGCCTGAGCCAATTCTTCATTCATAAGGAACCTCCTCGTATAGCTTTTAATACTTCATTACTATCGTTTAGAATGTATTAAACGTATTATACAGTAAATAGCTTTCTTTGCAATCATTTTCTTACGTATTTAATTAGATTTAAAGAGCTTCTCCACAGCTTTGTTTCTGCTACAAATGCCGCAAGAAAGCACTGTCTACGTTTTGTAAAAAGCCGCCTGGGTTGACAACGCTACAACAGACCCAATGGCGCTGCCGGCAAATGGAGAGCATTCTGATAATAATCTGATAAGAAGAATTGCCCGCTCACGTTTTGAATTAATTCAAAAAAAATTCATTGCGGGACGGCATCTTCTTGCGGAGAGAAGAGGGCGCCTGCGGAACTCGGCCGCATGGAAGCGGCCTCATACATCCTCGGCGCTCTTTGCCTCAAAATTGTGGCAAAGAACCTCTTCTCTCCTTAAGAAGATACCTCAATTCTTAATGCTCTCCATTTGCCGACAGTGCCATTGGGCCTCTTCATGCAAAAGAAGAAAAACAGAATTCAAAGGAGCCCCATTGGAAAATGTTAGCCTTTTATTGAGATGAGGAGAGGTTTCCTTTGTCAGAATATTTTCATACAAAAAAGGATACCACCTGTGTCTGAACCCTACACAATTTTGTCGCAGACAAAATTGCATTAGGACTGTCCTATAGAAATTCTGCTTTTCTATATTCTAGCAGAATTTCTATAGGGGCCCACACCTTTGGTGTGGGGTGAGTTGCGGCATCCCCTCTTCTCATTTCAATAAGAGGCATTACCTAATCAAGTAAGGTAAACATTTTCTGGGAAATGAATTCTGTTTTTCTTCTTTTCTGTAGCTAGGTCTCGTAGATAATAGGCTTGGCAAAAGAGAAGGGGGCCTTCTTCAGGCGCATATTCTCTCTTTGTCTCTTTACAAGGTGAGAGTTGGTATTTTAGGTATACGTGAATCTTGGATTACGGCATTTCCTCAATATCCAACGATCACCTTATAAAGAGGCAAGAAGAGAGAATCTTTGCATAATCTTTTATGCATAAGCCTGAAGAAGGCCCCTTCTCTTTTGCCTTTAGGGATTCCCGTGGGGGATAGATATGTAACATCGTAAGTATTGTAATTCTCAGATGTTTTACCTTGGGTCAAACAGTGATTTGAACTCAAAAAGGGTTCGTTTTAAGGGAGATTGGATTGTCGACCTGCATAAGCCGGCCGATTTAATTGTAGGCAGAATTGTTATAAAATCGCCATAATTGTGATCCGGTAGGGGCTCACCGCTAAGTGTCACCCCTTTCCAATTGCCGGCTTTTATATCATCAAGACTCGCGAACTCACCATGATCATTTACAAAGTAGACCCCATACTGGGCATCGAAGACAGACCATCTATTATCTAGCTTCACAAATGAGAGTAACGCCGTTCGCTTCTTACCCTCTGTCCCGACCAGTGAATAGAACGCTTCGAGACCCGCATAATTGCAAAGTGTCGAGAAGACATCCTGGGATTGGTCATTGGTCCCGTAGCCCCTAACAATTATGTGCCAGACATGGTCGTCTATAACAGGATAACCATCTGGTACTCTCCTTATATTTCCGTTTATCCAGATAAGTATCTTCATAACCCTTTCCCTCTCGTTATCCGAAGGGGCTACGATCTGTTTCACCAAAAGTTGATAATTATAATGCCTGTCGAAGAAATTCAATACTTTAAGGTATAGCGGTAATGTTATGGTATGTACCTTCTGGTTTATGCCCTGGCGGGTAGAGACTTCAATATTAAGAGTGAAGATTGCAAAAAAGAACATGCCTATTAAAACTGAAAGGGATATGAGTCTCTTCTTCATTTGATCAAGTTATCTTCCCCGTATATTCTAATCGATAAATCTCTCATGCCACATCTCAAGCATTAAAAGGGACCAGAGCTGGAACGTGTAGTCGCGGGTACCCGAAGTGTGCTCTTTTACCATTGAGCAAACGGTATCATGATTAAAATATCCTCTTTTCGTAGAGGGTCCCGAAAGTAATGTATCGTGCAAAAGATCCTTTAACTCATTTCTGAACCACTTCCCAACCGGCACGCCAAAACCCATCTTACTCCTTACGATATTCTCTCTCGGAAGAAGGTCCTTGACCGCTCTTTTTAGAATGTACTTCTTTACAAACCGGCGCATCTTATATTCAGCCGGAAGTTTTGCGACAAATTCCATCAGTTTATGGTCGAGAAACGGCGAACGCGCCTCAAGCGAACAGGCCATGCTGGCTATATCGACCTTTACAAGAAGATCATCCGGCAGATACGTATGTGTGTCCGTAGCCAGAAGCCTGTCAAGATGGCTTCCCTTCCGGCAATTGCCGATAAAAGGTTCTATGCGGCTCAATGGACTCTTCATGGTAGTGCGATTCTTAAAATCTTCTGAATATAGCTTCTCCTTTAAATCATTCTGCATTATACCTACCCACCTTATGTATCTCTCCGCGAAAGGCAGATCAGCGCCATCAAAGAATCTCTTGATTCTACGCAATCTATTCTTTGAATCCATGGAGTCCGGTAACGCGGCCGCAAAACCACTTACTATCCTCTTTAGTGGGGTAGGCATATTCTGATATATCTCCGAAGCGATCATCGCTTTATACCGATCATACCCGGCAAACAATTCATCCCCGCCATCGCCGTTCAGCGCTACGGTTACGTAGCGACGCGTCTGGCTTGAAACATAGTAGGTGGGGATGCAGGAAGAATCAGCATATGGTTCTCCGTACCTCTCTACCAAAAGCGGCAAAATTTCAAGTGCGTTGGGTTTTACTATCAGTTCGTGGTGTATTGTGTTGAACCTCTTAGCCACCCTTCTTGCGTGTTCTAACTCGTCGTATGATCTCTCCTCAAATCCTATAGAGAATGTCTTAATACGATTTTCGGATAACTGGCTCATAAGGCCCACGATTGTGCTCGAATCTATGCCACCGCTTAAAAACGCTCAAAGCGGAACATCGCTGTATAATCTGATATTTACCGCATCCTTAAGGTATCTCATGACTTCCGTTGCAGCGTCTTCCTCGGATATTTTGATCTTCGCGGAATAGTCAAGGTTCCAGTATCGCCTCAAGGTAGCCTTTTCGTCTTCTAATGTTAGTGTATGGGCCGGCGGCAATTTGAAGATATCCTCGTATATGGTCAAAGGCGCCGGAATATACCCGAAGGTGAGATAATGGTGCATTGCCTCGTAGCTTATCTTTTTTTCTATGAGTCCGCTCTCTAAAATCGAAGTGAATTCCGAAGCGAAAACGAATCTCCGGTCCTTATGATAATAGAGCAATGGTTTTTGTCCCGCGCGATCCCTGGCGATAAAAAGCGTTCGCTTCTTCTGGTCCCATATCGCGAAGGCAAACATGCCACGTAAATACTTGACGCACTCTTCTTTGTGTTCTTCGTAAAGATGTACCGCTACCTCCGCATCCGTATTTGATCTGAATATATGACCCTTGTTTTTAAGCTCTTCCCTTAAAGTCTTATAATTGTAAATTTCGCCATTCAGCACAAGCCGGATACTTTCGTCCTCATTAGCCATAGGCTGCGTCCCCTGCGAACTTAAATCGATTATGCTAAGTCTCCTGTGACCCAGTCCGACTTTGGGCGACGATTCAAGGTTAATATAAATTCCTCTGTTATCCGGCCCCCTATGCGTCATCTTGTCAGTCATAGCCTGGATCTTATCACGGCTTATAGCGCCGCTTGCATTGTCTATTAGCCCGCATATTCCGCACATCGCCCGTCAAACCCCCTTTACGCAATTTTCTAAAATCTTTAGAAATTTAGGCGCGTTTACATTCAATGAATAGTTCCTCTCGGCTGTCCTTCTGCCTTCGGCGCCCAATCTTTGGCGTAAAGGCAACGATTCTATGAGCCGGGATAGTTTTTCGCACCACTCCTCAATTCCTGAGGCCAGAAATCCGTTTACGCCGTCCTGTATAACCTCCGCGTTCATCCCGACAGGAGATGCGACCGCCGGAATGCCGACCGCCATATACTGGATTATCTTAAACGCGCACTTTCCCCTTGTCCATTCATCGTCAGGCATCGGCATGAGCCCAATATCAAAGTGCTGCAGCTCCGTAACTTCCGAATTCAGTACCCAATCCTTATTCACTAAAGAGACATCCGCGCTCTTATCGAACCGTGCGCCGATAACGCGATATTCCACGTTATGATATTTTTGCGACAAGATCCTGAAAACTTCTTTGATCTCCGAAAGATACTTTGCGGTTGTAGGCGAACCCATCCACCCGATCACAGTTTTTTTGTTATCTCTGAACCGTATAGCCGGTTTATATCTGTCTGTATCGATACATGTGTGGAGAACCTCCACATTTTTATTGAGCTTCAAGGCATACTCTTTTAAGAACCCGTTTCCCGCTATCACAAAATCCGATAAAGCTATGATCTTCTTTACCTTTGACGGTTTTGTAAGAAAGATGGAATCGTCAAAATCGTATATCAGTTTTTTTGACAACTTACCGAAAAGCCATTCAAAGATGCAATCATTTGTCGGGAACGCTTCCCTGTGTATAAAAACGATCTCATAATTACGGCACTTGAATACATCCGCCAGTCTTAAGACGGTAAAAAAGACCAGGTACAGTATCTTTTGTAAATACCGGCCTTTCTTCAGGAGGATTTTCCTGAAATTACTACTGTAGAACGGCCGCACTGAAAAATTTATCCCTCTCTCCTTTAGCGTTGGCAGATATTGTTCAACCCGGAACCTGTTGCTTGGCCCTTCTGTCGGATACGGCACTATGAACAAAACTTTCATAACAAACCCTGATTTTACATCATTAATTTACTATAGATCTCTTTATACTTCTCTACAGCGGCGTCTAAAGAAAATAGATCTTCCGCAATTTTGCGGCATCGCTTCTTAACAGCTTCCCTGTCCCCGATTAACGCCTTTATTTTTTCATATGCCCGCTCATATTCCTCATGGGAGAATTCTTCAATCACGGCGCCAACATCATAATCCCTGATTATACGATCGCAGTCACCAATACCGGAATTAATGACAACAGGTACCCCGCATGCCAGGCTTTCACCAAGTTTTATCGGCGAGCATCCGATCCCGGATAGCTTACGGTTATAAAATATCAATGAAAAATTCGCGCGTGAAAAAGCTTCTGGCATATCTTTGTAATGGAGGGTATCCACACGGTAATCTGCCGCTCTTATGCCGAAAGAGAGCGCCTTTTTGCGAATTGCGTCCCTGGAATAGTTTGAAATGATCCAGAGAAAAGCTTCTTTTTTCCGTTCTTTCAAAAAACAGAAAAAATCAAGAATTCCGTTCAGGTTATAAAAACTTCCTAGATTCCCTGTATATAAAATTACCCATTTGTTCTCAATATCTCCGGCCATAGTCGTACCCTGCGTCTCTCCGGAAACGACGTCTGGTTTATCCGAAAATACCTTCAAATCAACACCGCAGGGTATGACGGCAATATCGGATTTTACGTGAAAATGTCCGAGAATCGTTCTTTTTGCAGAGTCCGATAAAACAATTATATAATCCGCTTTTAAAAGAAGATAATTTTCCAATCTCTTGAATACAGAATAGAGGAGCCCTCCTTTTTCCCACGCTCCCGCGTCCACCTTTTCATCGGGCCAAAAGCCGCGCATATCAAATATGATCTTTATTTTAAGAAAGCGTTTCAGGATACACCCCATCAGCGCCGCTATATACCCTCTTGCATGAACTACGTCGATCCCCTCTTTTTTAACAATATAAATTCCGGTAATAACACCCTGAAAAATATCGAAGAGAGTAGCCGGTACCGTAGGATGTTTATGATATCTTTTGCGTACCCAGCTTATATGCTTATTCTCTAATGTTTTGCGGAGCTTACGATCCTTATCTCCGACGGGATCTCTCTCTTTTTCAAAACTAAGAAGCGTAATAAGGATCCCACTGCCTGAAAGCCGCTTAAGATACGGAACAATTTGCGATTCAGAAACGAAGTCCGATATTGCATCATAGGTAATATACAAGATTTTCATTATTGGCGCAATAATTTATGAGTTTTTTCTTTACCAAGCATGATTACGCAAAATCCATAGCACGAATAAATAATTATAAATGGCATAAACATATCCCTGTGCCTAACCACATTGCCGATAAGGCCTTCCGCCATGGCCTGGGGTATCATGAGTGTGGTTAAGACTAAGACTATCGCGGTAGAAATAAGGAAATCCCGACGCATGGAAATCAAAATTCCTAAGAGCATAAATGGAAAGGTGAGGAACGTCAGGATTGCCTGGGGATAGAAAATCGCAAGCAAGGGGTGCCCGTATGGGATATCCCATAGAAATGGTGAATAAAGATAATAAGCCAAAGCTTTGAAGCATGAATAGGCAAGGCCAATGTCAAGGAAGTCATTCAAATCCATGCCTACGGAACCTTTCTCATATACAGCTTCCTTATATATCCTAAAAGTTTCCGCTGAAGAAGAATTTTCAAACGAAATATGGTGATCGAACATAGCCGTTATTCCTTCCTTCAGAGAGCCGGCGATTGTCGGCAAACTGAACATAAGCCGATTTATTAAAACAGCATATAGCAATATTAATAATATTGATTTTGCTAAGTTTTTTCTATCCAGAAAATCCTTTAAACACTTTATCAGCAGCACAAGAATAAACCCTATCAGAAAGAGGATTGCTGCTTTTGTCTTTAATAAACTTAAAAAAAACAAAGAAATAATAGCGATAAATAGTGAAGATTTTTTATTTTGTTTGAAATAGACCAGCACGAAGAGTATGTACACCAAAAATAAAAAATTAACTACCGTATCTTGCAGCAAAGTAACAGACCAAAATATTATCGACGGAAAAAACATTACAATACCCGATGATACCTTTGCTGTTATTTCACTCTTGACCAATTTTCTTGCGATAAAGTAAACCAGTATCGCGCCTAAAGCGCCGAAAAGAGAGTTTAAAAGCTTCGCGGCTATGGGGGCGTAACCTATCCACGCATACAATACGCCTAGCAGGTTTACATAAATACCGAATTGATATTCTCCGGGAAGCGGTATAACGCCTTTGTATATATCATATGACATCTTTAATTTGTCTGCCAGAAACGGATCCTTTATGAACTGGCTTATAAAATTAGCTCCTTTTAGGACGCTTGCGATATAAAAGGCATTGCTGTTATAAATGATCGCGTCCGGCTGCGTATCAGCCGCCTGCCAGGCGCCTGTCAGGCCAAAATAATAATTTACTATCGCGAGTACTGCCCTTACTGCAAAGCCAAACACAAATAAGCGCGCCAGGAAATCGCCGGACCCTGTATGCGTATAGCGCTTTATACAATAAAAAGAGATTGAAAATAGCGCGCATATAAATAAGATGCCGGGAGAAAGGGTAAGCGCGATTCCCAATATCAACCCAAGCAGTAAGATAGCTATCTTCCTATTGTATCCGGTCATGTTGCGCTTCCCATTTTATCTCTGCTCAATTTGATCATATAAAAAATTTGATTGAACCCGAAAAGGAATCTATGGTAATCCTGTATCACAAAATCTTGCTTTACCAGATCTTCCATTTTCGGTAAATCGCAATAAAAGACATGATTAGTTTCAATTTCTTTGGCGTACATTTTCATAAGACCTTCCGCGGTCTTTAATGGCGTGGTAATGATAAGTATCCCGTTAGGTTTCAAAACCCGCGCGATTTCCGAAATTAACTTTTGAGGCGAACCGATATGCTCTATAACCGCCAGAAGCGTGACATAATCAAAGTAATTATCAGAAAAATTCAATTTATCCTTGACCTCGTCCCCCCACAATCTGTCCAATCCAAACCGTTCTTTACATTTTGAGCGTCTTAAGAAATAACCGTCTCCGCAGCCTATATCCAGATGCCTCCTGGCCGGTTTCATATATCTTTCCGCATTAATAGCGCGAAGCCAGCGCGTTAAAGGGATGATCAATGTACCAAGCAAACCTTTCGGTCTGGCATAAGAGAAAGACGGCACATTTGATTTCGCTGCTTCATCCCCGACAATCCTCAACATACTACTTTTTCACTCCATATGAGATGACAATTTTCTGCGGTTCATGCCCCCCTAAATTTGGTCTCCAGAAAAAAGTTGTCTTACGGGCAAACTCCTTAATAACATTTTGGTATTTAATTTCTACACCGTAATTACGGATTTTCTCTCTTGTCTTCCAGAAAGAGATCCTATCGGGATGACTAAAAACGGGAAAGATAACATAATAAGCATGGCTGGTGTTCAATTCTTCAACGAGATCGCCCTCCTCCTCCTCACTCAAGGAATATTGCCTCCCCTTTACAAAGCGTATGTTATCGCCGGTATTGAATGCGTCTTTTGCGTCATTCAATAAGAAGGTTATGTCGTAGTCTTTAAATAATTCGTTATGGATAACCCATCCCGGATCACCGATGATAACGATCTTTTGGCGCTGATCCACATTATTTTTTACCCATGCGCTGGCGTTATAACGGACATCCCCATAGGCATAGATATTGTCACACGCCCATGTATAGGCTAAGGATAGCAGCCATATTAAAAAGATCGAAACAAATGCGTACTTTTTGAAAATTCCTTTCAGTTTAAAAATACCATCGGCAATGCTTGAACTCAATATAAGCAAAAACGGAACAATCAGAATTATGTATTTCATTTCGAAAGTCACTGGACTTAAACAAGCGAATGCGAAAGATGGGACTACCGTGAGCATTATAAGTTTAACCGGAGAAGAATAATTTTTTTTAAACAAGCTAAAAACGATCCCACAGACAACTAACAGAAAAAGCGCCACCCCGAATATATCTTTCAAAAGCAGAATATATCCCACTATTCCTGATAGGCAAAGATGAACTATAGAATCCCGGGATTGCGGCAGATAGTATGCTTTATAGAATCCCATAGCATTCAGATAGGAGGAAAAATTATAGATGGCTCCGGGAAATCCTATGAAGAAGCCGCCCAAAAACGAAGCCCCTGCAAGTGGAATGTACTTTAGATCTCTTTTTGACACCTTTATCAGCAAATAGCAAAGTGGAAAGATGACGATGCCGCCGTTATATTTTGTAGCAAGCGCAAGGCCCCCCAAAATAAAAGGAACCACATATCTCTTAACCGTATTCTTTTCAAAATAATGGATACACGAAAAAACTGTCGCGAGCACAACAGAGATAAGCAAACTTGTGCTTTTAGCCGTGTGGGCTTCTGAAACAAAGCCCATCGTAACGCTCAAAAACAATGCGGTAAAAATACCCGCTCTTTTGGAAAAAGAGATCTTCGCGATACGATATGCCATATAGACTGTTAACACAGCAAAGATTGCCGAAGATAGTCTCGCTGTTATGTAGACGAGCGTAGAAAACATGGGATCTGTATTGGAAAGATGTATCCATGATACCGAAGCAGCCTGCTTAACGGCAAGAAGCGGATACCCGACAATCTTTAAAAAGGAAAGTAGCGGCAAGAAAAATATAATGAGCACAAAATAATGAAATGTCGGATGAAAAGGGTCCGATTGTGGCACAACGCTCTTTTCTGCGATCATGCGCAGGGCTCCTGCAACCGGCTCATCCGTACACCACCTTGAAGGCAATCCCCAACCTATGCCGTATATGCACAGAAAAAAAACGGTGAGCAAGGCAAGAACTAGCAAGAGACCCCTGGCATCTTTTTGCATATCTACGCCTTCAAAAGCTTAAGTCCCGCCTTTGCCTTTCTTTTAAATTCTTCGAATGTCCGTATCTTTAACATTCTGCTCATAATATAGGAAGGGCGGGTATAGAATTCTTTATAGGCATAATGCAAAAGCTCCTGGAGCTCCTTTTCGGACAATATCCCTTCCCAGTATTTTGTTCTGAAATCCTTACGCGGAGACTTCGCAAAATCCCTCCAATAATCCTGTTTGAATATTCCGCTTTTCAGCGCGTCTTCATAGGCCTCGGTGCCGGGAAATGGCGTAAATATGGTTATGTGGACGTAATCGGGGTCAAGTTTTTTGGCAAAATCTATCGTTTTCAATATATCATCTCTGGTCTCCTCCGGGGCCCCGATCATGAAATAAGCGAAAGTTGAGATACCAATATCTTTTGTAGCCTTGAATATCTTTATAGCCCTGTCCAGGTCTATGTCTTTCTTAAGAACCTTCAATATCTTTTCGGTGCCGGCTTCCACGCCATAGTGTATTCTCTGGCAATTTGATTTTTTTAGCGCCATGAGCATCTCGCGGTCGACATTGCTGACCCTTGTCCTTATGTCCCACCCTATTTTTAAACGCCGCCTGGCTATCTCTTCGCATACTTCCATTACCCTATTCCTCTGCACGGTAAACGTATCGTCATAAATGAATATCTCTTTTATGCCCATATTCTGACATTCTTCCATCTCGTCTACCACTTTTCCGGGCGAGATAGCCCGAAAGACCTTTCCCATGCTTGGCCTATAACAGAACGTACACCGATAAGGACAACCCCTGCTTGTAAACATCGTTGTTATGGGGCTTCGCCGCGCCAAAAGAGACGTATACTTGCCGTACGGCACGAGGCGGCGTGCGGGAGACGGTAGCTTTTCAAGATCTCTTATAAAATCGGGATTGCCTGTATTGACAACATTTCCGTTCTCCTTAAAGACTACGCCCTTAACCTTTTTAAGATCTTCTATATTATGCATGTTTGACAGAAGCTCTGTAAATACAATTTCGCCCTCACCAAGTACGACATAATCTATCCCATGTAGATCGATCGTCTCTTCCGGAAAAATACACACGTGCGGTCCTCCAAGGACTACCTTGGTATTCTGATTGATACTTTTTACAATATCTACCGTCTTTAAAACGTCGATCATCGTAAATGTAAGCGCCGTGATACCTACTACATCCGGACCATATTCTCTTATGCGCCTTTCGAGCTGCGGATACCCTATCTCTTCTACCGGAACGTCAATTACGTTTATCTCGTGGTCGGAATGTTTCTCCAGATATGCCGCAACATACAGTATGCCGAGCGGCGGGTTGAACCCTCTCTCTTCATCGATAATCGGAGGATTACAGCTCAATATCTCGTTCTCTACCGAAGGGTTTATAAATAGGACCTTCACGTCTATCTCGTTCTCCTGTCGATAAGGTCTGCCAAAAGTCCGATAACCAGCGTTTGAATACCGGCCATTGCCAAAATCATCGTAGTGGTATCCAGTATTTTCGGCAAACAGAACATGCTCCAAAAAAACACTATTGCGCCTGCGGCAATGAAAACAAAACCTAAGGGCACAAAAATTTTGAGCGGATTAAAGAAGAGGATTGTTCTTACGATTAAGGAGAGCATGCTTGCCGTATCTTTTATAGGATGAAATTTAGACAGCCTTCCCCTGTGATCGTAGTCTATAGGCACGTATTTTACCGGACGGCCGCTGGTCAGGAAGGCAAGCGTTACTGTTGTCGTAAAGGAAAAACCGGAAGGTAGAATATTTAGAATCGACCTCACCTGATCTTTCTTCATTAGTCTAAAACCGGAATTCAGATCAGGTATCTTCTTCCCGCTTAAATAATTCGCCAGAGTCCTCAGTATATACTTCGCGATCTTCCTCAATATCGGTATATGGATATCTTTACCTGTTCTCGCTGCTACAACCATATCGTATTCGCGTCTATATTTTAGAAGTTCGGGTATCTTATTATTCGGATACGTGCCGTCAGCATCGATAATGATCAGGGTGTCGTACCGGGACCGGGCTATACCCTTTTTAAGAGATGCTCCATACCCCTCATTGCATTCGCTGCGCATAAAAACGATATCTTCCTTGCCGCCGACGATCTGTGGTGTAGCATCACTGGAACCGTCGTCAATTACAATAACTTCGTAATCGGACTGTAGCGAATCCAACACGTCTCTTATTTCGTCGATCACTCTGCCTACGGTCTTTTCCTCGTTATAGGCCGGAATTATAATGCTAACCCCGGCATCGTCGATATTTTCCATGGCCCCCATTAAACCCTCCTTCTAGTAAACAGATCGTGTCGATCTTCTGTCTGTGTAATCTCCTCTGCCTTCATAAGTAAAATCTGTATGATCACGATGAGTCTCTTTGCGCTAAAACTGAAAATATATAAACTGACTCGACAAACTTGACTTATTAAAGAAGAGCAAGAATATACCTGTCGAATATGCGAAATATCTGACATAATACGGCAGCGACATGAAAACCTTATATACAGCGACACGCGCCCTTAGAATATGGATCGCAAAACAGGCAAGAAGCAACGTCAATGCCCCGGGCGTAAGAAAGACCGTACCCGTCTTTAGCGTAAGTATCGAGCGCGCGATAGCGTATCCTTGCGAAAAATTCTCGGCTCTAAAAAATATCCACGCCAGCGAAATGAGCTGGAATGTAACGAATATCTTAAGGAAATTCGCGATAGGATTTTCCGGAAGCTTTATTTTTTTCTCTGTCAATTTCTCCATCACGAGATAAAAGCCGTGCAGTAGGCCCCATATAACAAACGTCCACCTGGCGCCGTGCCACAAGCCGCCCAGAAACATGGTTATCATTACATTTACATATGTCCTTTCGAGACCCATTCGGTTCCCGCCGAGTGGAATATAGAGATAATCCTTAAGCCAGCTTGAAAGTGATATGTGCCACCGTTTCCAGAAATCGGAAAAACCGGAAGCTATATATGGTAGATTAAAGTTTTCCGGGATATCGTAGCCCATGATCTTCATGCATCCTATGGCGATGTCACTGTATGCCGAAAAATCGCAGTATATTTGAAAGCCGAACGCGTATGCCGCCAGAAGCAGTGTAAGCCAATTATATTCCGCGTGCTGTGCGAAAGCATGATTCACGAAGATCGCCAGATTATCCGCTATAACCATCTTTTTGATCAGCCCCCAAAATATGCGGTGGCTTCCCAATACTAGATTGTCAAACCGCAATAGCCTGGTTTTGCTGAATTGCGGAATTACCTGTGTAGCGCGTATGATCGGACCCGCTATTAGCTGCGGAAAAAAAGATATAAAAAGAGCCGTATCGATAAAGCTTGCGTGCCGGGTCCGGCGCCTGTATACGTCAATAACATAAGACATCGCCTGAAAAGTGAAAAATGATATGCCTATTGGAAGAACTATGTTGACGGGCGTAATTGGGCCAATGTTAATAAGCGAGTCCAAAGAATTTATGTTATCAATAACAAAATTCGTGTATTTGAAGGTGCCCAGAAGAAGTAAGTTCCCTGCTATCGCGAAGGAGACCAGCAGTTTTCGCTTGCGCGCGTTCTGGCTCCTTGCAATGATCCCGGCGATGAAGTAATTAAAGAGTATCGACCCTACTATAAGCCACCCATAACTTGCGTTCCAGTGCGCATAGAAAAAGAGGCTGGCCGCTACTAGAAACACCTTTTTGTATGTGTTCTTCTCCTGCAGCAAAAAGACTATGGCCAACACAACCGGAAAGAAAACAGCGAATGCTACCGAATTAAAAAGCATCTAAAGTCCTTTTTCCTTAATAAATTCCAGTATCTTGGCGGACATCCTTTCTCCGCCTGTGGGAGAGAGATGAAAATAGTCTGTAAAATCACTTTTTTCGACTTCCTCATTCATAAGATCGATGTACGGTATATCGTATCTCTCTAGTATTTCAAGAATCGCATCGTACGCAGCCTTGACATATTTCAGATAAACCCTGCCACCCGCTGAATTCTGAATAAAAGCGTTGGGCGTTATTACATAGATTACGTTTTTAAACTTATTTTCGTATATGCTCTTGCAGAACGGTTCTTCGCGTGATTTAAGTAATAGGAGATAGCCTTCAAGCATTTTGTCTGATTTCATGGAAGTAAAATTTATATTCTCATCTATGTGCATGTAGAAAGCGAGATTATGGTATAGAAAATCATCTAACTTTGCGCCAAAAAACCTCTTCAGCACCCTTGCCTCCCTCTTAAGCGTATTATGTATATCAGGATATACGAGAAGTTCGTATAGGACTATATTATTGTTAGAAAATACTATCTCTTTATTCTCATTAGGAAACCTGTCGATCCATTCAAGGTCAGGCCTATCTTTCACTATCTTCTCTAATTGCCTTCTTATCGAACGCAAAGCCGAACTCTCTACGGTCATGATCTCTCTTGTCCCTTTTGGAGCTTCCTGCGTATAAACAAGCTTGTACGGCTTGAACATATTATCCTTATAATACTGTGGCAGATCTTCGCTTATCTCCTCCTCTGTCCTAAGCTTAAACTGATGATAAAGGAGCCATTCCGGGTTGCGATAGAGATACGCAAGCCTTACCCGAAGCCCTATCTCGCATGTAAAGACCAGGATAAGAGACAGTACAAGCGCTCGTTTAATTATTTCCTTTTTCATACGCAATGATATCTATATTCCTAAATGACTTTCTTTCAATTGGCCGATACCCTTCCCTACTAATCCAATCGACAATGGCCTGATTGGCTCCGAATACTTCAGCATTCCCGTAAACGCGGTAAAACCAAATCCTCCTGAAAGGTGATACTTTTCGCTTCAGTTGTTTCCAAACGTCGTTTGATGCGGCAACGTATTCGGTGCGGTTGTCATTTAGCTTAAAATATTTTCTTACTTCTACAAAGTTCGATACTTCATTAATTTCCGGAGCGGGATCAAAGGAAAGCAGACACTCGTCTTTGTCAATTGCCTGTGTCTGCAAAAATCTTACCGCAGATGCCGTCCCGAATTCTACGGAAACGGCATGTGGAATTCTCATGGCGAAAACAATCAGCACGAACACTAAAAGCGTATTTCCTGCAAAGCGGTTTTTGGTCATTATCGTATGTATAAAAAAAGCTATCAATATTAGAAAGAGCGCGTGCAGCGCTGCGAGATATCGCGGAATTGGCGACAGTCCGATAAACGACGCCGAAAGCCATGAAATAAGAAGAGGCGCAACTGAAACAAAAGGTAAGAACCATACAAGATCCGCCTTCTGCGGAAAACGGGCCTTCAGTTTTGCCATTGTAAACAGAGAAAACAGACCGAAACTCACAAAGACCACAAGCGCAAGCATGCCCAGTACGCGCTTTGAAAAGTGGCCGGTTATCCCTCCGTGAAAGGTCATGAAATAGGGGTCAAAACCTGCAAGCGCCGCCATGTTACGCGCATAGATCCCAATTCGCAGCGCGCCCACATTAAACCCCTTATCCGCCCAATTGTAAGTGAAGCTCGAAGCATTGTCAAACTGACTAACTGCATGAGGCAGCCATATGCAAAAAATGAGAGATGCGACGCAGATAGCTGACAACCATCTCAGTAGAAATCTCGGCTTCGTTCGTTTGAAGATAATAATAAAGAGCGTCTGCGCAAATAGGAGCGGCATTGCAAAGTAGAATGTAAGCATAGCGAGTACGGCCGAAAGCGCATAGCCAATCCAATATGGGAGATTCTCGCTACCCTTAATAATTTTAAGCATGAAAAACGTAGACAAGAGCATCCAGAATGCGGAATCTCCATAACTGCGCACATATTGAGAGGCAAATATAAGAAGCGGAGAGAACGTCGCCAATAATAGAGCTACCCTTGCTACTCCTTCGTTGAAGCACTCTTTCCCGATAAGATATATCAGCATACATACGCCGAGGCCGAACATAACAAAATAGAGACGTATCCACCATATCGATTGGCTTAAACTCATCCAACCGGAAAGTAAAAAATACGTTAACGGCGGATATACGCTTCTGGCTTTAAGCACGGAAACGATATTATTTAAACCCGACCCGGCAATAAGCATTGTCACTGTCTCATCGCCCGAATATTCCCTGGTCAGGTCGATAACTCTGAAAGAGAGACCGACGCCTAATAATATCAACACAACAAATAAAGGGTGACGGGTCAGTGCTTTCAAGCTTTGCTCCTTGCGCTTTTACACTCTCTGGCTATCAGGCGCACATATGTGCCGACAGTCTTCCATTTATTCATCTTACTCTTTCCTTTTCTAAAGTCGCAGCGAAGAATCATCGGTACTTCGTCTATCCTTAAGCCCAATTTACTGAATTTGATGAGCATCTCTACCATACATACGAACCCGTTCTCCTCTATGAGGGAGCTCCCGTAAGCCCCAAAGGCCTTCCGTAAACTGGCCGTCCTATAGGCTCTGTAAAAAGAGCTATAAGTGTTGATCCCTTTGATCGGAAAGAGCAGTTTAAGCATTCCATTAGCAACGCTGCTTAAAAAAATACGGTCGATAGTCGTACCTACGATCTTTCCTTCGGGCGCATAGCAGGACGCTAGCACCACATCTGTGTGTGAATCGATCTTGTCCAGCATAGCATCCAGTATATCCAGATCGCTTGTATTGTCGGCTTCTTTTGTTACGATAATATCGTTATCCCCGGCTATCTCCAATGCGCGAGAAAAACCTGTTCTGAATGCCTGACCAACGCCTCTGTTCGTTTCATGGCTGATTACTTCCAGCGGGATCCTGTCTCTCGCGCTTAAGGCTTTCTCCTCCGTAGAATCCATGCTCCCATCGTTTATTAAGAGTATGCGATAGTCCCCCCGATTCAATTCTTTCATCTTGCGACCAATATTATCCAAAAGCGCATCAATATTTTCCGCTTCATTGTACGCCGGAATAACAAACATTATCATGGTAACCCTTCACCTTCTTTCTGCTTCTCGTCATGCTTAATCGCGTATATCAGATATCGCCAGCAGAAGAGTCTTTGCATGTTAACTCTCCTAAGAACCGCATTGAGCCAATTGTCGAACGTTATGACCATCTTTTTAATAAAGCCGGCATTCGGTACTAGCTCTATCCCAACGTATCCACCACTTAACGGAAGGGCAATAATATCGCGCCAGCTGTATTTTATAACTTTAAATCCGTTCTTCTCCAGCGCATCAACAACGTCATCCAGTTGCGCCTCCGGATCCTGATGCCTTATAATTTTTCGCGCCAATCTCACTATAAAATTCGGGTTTGGGTCAAATATAATAAGCTCTTTGGCGCATACCTCTTTTATCTTTTTCAATGCCGAGCTCATGCTCTCTTCGGTATCAAAATGATGAATTGTCTCTCTTAAAAGCACCGTATCAAAATGATCTTTCGGAAAATCCATATCGTGGACCGATACCTGCCCTACATTTATGCCATATAGATCTTTCGCTATTTTAACCGCCTCGGGATCGGAGTCTATACCGGTTACCTGCGCATCGCGCCTGTTCTCTTTAATTTGCTTCATAAGGTTTCCGTAGCCGCATCCGATATCCAGGATCCTCCTGCCTGTTATTAGGCCTATAATGTCTCTATTTTGGACCCTGGCGACATCACCGTAGAATCTGTTCAGCCGGGCTTCTTTATTTGTAATATTCATGGCTTACCGACTCTTTCCTGCAGATTCCCTTTACTGCGTTTAATTGTATTTGCAAATGTCTTTAACGTTACAAAACTGTATCTCTTTTCTATTTTCCCCAAAATCCTGTGAAAAAGTCTTCTTTTCGTATCCAACGCTACACTCAACCCTGGTTGTTTAACGAAAATCTTATCGCGGACGGAATCTAACATGTCTGCGGGATGGAAGTTATAATTTAAATTCAGATCCCTTTTCCCTGTCATCCAAAATCCGAAATCGAAGAGTCTCGCCCCAAATATGAAGAGAAACGTACTGTTGAACGGAAGATTAAAAAAAGGTATAACGCTGATCGGAATCTCAAGAATATCCCTCCCGTATCCCGCACGCCAAAACTTGCCTCTTTTCGGAAAATACGCCTTAAGGGGTGGTAACAGTGTTGGCAAAAATTCTGATGCTAAACCCTTCAAGGCATCGCGTTTTAAGATATGCCCGGATCTGATATAGCTGAACTTACGTAATGCGGGGTACGCGAAAAACTTATAAACCGAAGAATCATATAGATAACCGGCCCTATCGAGGATATCGATGGTAACTTCATCTATATCGTATCCGGGAACCCTGAACCCCGAAGGTCTTTGCCCGCACGCCTCTTCTATTATTCTCGTAGATTCAAATATATCCTTCTCCTTCTCTTTTCTCGGCAGTAGCGAAAATCCGAACGCATGATTCAGACTGTGATTTGCGATCTCATGTCCTTCATCAATTACCCTCTGAAGCATAGTTTGCTTAGACGGACTCGAACAATCGCTTGCTACTACAAAGAATGTGGCCTTGACACCATGTTCGCTAAAAAGTCGGAGGAATCTCGGCAAGACTTTCTCGTAGATAGGGTCGTTTGCGCGATAAGCGATAGATGGGCTTTGGCCATGAAATCTCAAGATAGAGTCCAGCGAGTCGACATCAACCGAAATGGTACAGTAGGGCTTTGATGATAATGCGCTCATATGTCGGTCTTCTTCCTATCCTTCACTTCGAAATAATCTCCTATATCATCTATAAATTCTATGCCAAGCTTATCAAGCATTCTTAAAGATTTAATATTTTTCTTACATACGGCAGAAAAGGGGGTAAAACCCAAATTCCTGATCAAGGCCAGCTCTTTTTCTAACGCAGCCGTTCCGATACCTTTGCCCTGCCAATCCTGGGCAACAAATATCGCATATGACCCTTTTTTGGGAAAGAATAGTCTGATCAAAGCGTACCCGATTAAATCGCCGTTACAGAAGATTCCCAACGGGATATGTGAAGTCCTTTGAAAAATATCCGCTACTGATTTCATGTCGGTTTTATGCGGCATTGAAAAGATCGAAAGATCCACTTTAACCGAACGTTCGAAAAAAGTGTAGACATCTTTTATCGCCTCACGTGTCAATGTCTTCACTGTAAAACGCTCTCCTTTACAAGAAAAGTTATCCGAATAGTCTGCAATCGATACTTTTGGCTTGAAGAGCGAAAAATAACATTTAATGAATAGCTCATTGATCATAAGCATACATTTAAAGAGAATGCCCTGATTTGTCTGTAATCGCAACAGTAAATTGAAAATCTTTTTTTTCACGGTTAAGAATTTCATTCCGATTTTAACAATCTCTTCCTGTGATCAATAGTTCTTTTTATACCTTCCGTTAAGTCCACCATTGCCTGGTATCCTAGTATCCGTTTAGATTTTTCCAGATCCGGCACACGCCTCATTACATCCCTGTATGTCCCGAATATGCGCTTATGCGGTGTACGTTTCAATTTTAGTCTGTTCTTAGTATTCGCGATTTTATGTATCAAATGCGCCGTATCGATTACGCTCAATTCTTCGTCGTTTCCGATATTGAAAATTTCACCGATCGCGCGTGGGTTTTCCAAAGCCAGAACTGTTCCTCTGACCAGATCATCCACGTATGCCATAGAACGGGTCTGCTTTCCGTCTCCGTGAATAACGACCTGCCTATTATTGAGGACAGCATCAATAAAAAGCGGCACATGTCCTCCGCTCCAGGTAAAGCTGGCCCGCGGGCTGAATCCACCGAAGTAGCGAATAACGACTACCGGAACTTTGTGCTCTTTATAATAGGCAAATGCCAGCTGTTCGCCGTAAATTTTAGACACAGCATATGTCCACCTTTTTGCTGTCGGAGGCCCGATAACCAGGCTTCCGTCTTCACTGAACGGTAATTCGCCTGATGTTCCGTAGACATCGGAAGTAGACGCAAAGATGACCTTTGCGCGTTTTTTTCTGGCCGCCTCGAAAATATTACGCGTTCCTTCAACGTTGACACGTAAAGTTCTGAACGCATCCCCTTTTTCATCGATCTTTTTGGAAGCCGCAAGGTGGATAATGATATCGACACCTCTGGCGATCTGCTTTACTGCCTCAAGATCCAATATGTCAGCCTTTACAAACGTAAATCGCCTGTTTTTAAGATTATGTCGTATATTGACGAGTTTGCCGATCTTTAGATTATCTATGCCGACTACCCTATAGTTCCTTTTCAGAAGTTCATCCAAAAGATGCGAACCAATCAGCCCTGAGACACCGGTTATGAGGACTCTCTTCATATTATCCTTTCATTTTATTCGCTAAAATCTTCGCTATCCGTTCATGCGCTAAACCGTCCCCATAAAATCTTTCAGGGTCCATTATCTTGCGCAGCTTCGACATCTTCTTTACAGCCATAACTATCTTTTTGACATTCACTCCCGTTACACAATTGAGCCCGGCTTTCACCGTCTCCAGCCACTCGGTCTCGTTTCTGATTGTAACACACGGTGTGTTAAATATAAATGCTTCCTTCTGCACGCCGCCTGAATCAGTGACAATAACTTCGGCATTCTTCTCGAGATCCAGCATTTTTGAGTAGCTTACGGCTTTTGTAACTTTTATATTTCCGGCGATACGTATATTGTATCTCTTTATACATTTCGATGTCCGTGGATGAATCGGCAATATTACACATTTTTTTAACATGCCGAGTGCTTTAAATATATTCTTAATATTTTTTAAATTATCGGTATTTTCGGCTCTGTGTATCGTACAGAGTATATACTTCTCGGATTCCCCTTTCTTCTTTATTAGACTGCTGAATTTTTTTAAGCTATCATACATAACATCCCCGACAAGATGGACGCCTCGCGTCCTCCCTTCTCTTCTTAGATTGTCTACCGCTACCCTGGTAGGACAGAAGAGTACGCCGGAAATACTGTCCGTTACAACCCTATTGATCTCTTCCGGCATACTGCTATTGAAACTTCTAAGCCCCGCTTCCACATGCGCTATGCCAATATTGAGTTTTGAAGCGGCCAGCGCGCCTGCAAGGGTGGAGTTGGTATCCCCATAGACTAACACCATATCCGGCTTTTCTTTAAGCAATACATCTTCTACCCCGATAAGCATCTTTGCGGTTTGCTTTGCGTGCGATCCGCAGCCCGCTCCAAGTTCATAGTCGGGCCTTCGTATATTAAGCTCACTAAAGAATACATCGGACATGTTTCTGTCATAATGTTGGCCCGTATGAATTACAACCTCTTTTATGTGTTGTGATTTAAGTGCCCTGGAGACTAATGCCATTTTAATGAACTGAGGCCTTGCGCCTATTATTGTCACTATCTTTTTCATCCTTTGACCCCTCTTGTCCGTTTCTCGCTTTCTCTTGTTCCGGAGTCAGAAAGCGTTTTCGTGTTATGAATATACTTTAAGTAGACATACCTTCGAAAACCGGTTAAAGCTCGGATTAACTTGGTATCCAGATTAAACAGTCGGATCCCGTGAACAAGACCGATAAATCTCAATTTGCAATACTGTCTACGAATGTTGTATAAAGAACGCATTGCTCTATTATTGCTGATGGGGGCATTGATTGAAAATGCCGATATCCACCTGATCTCTTCTATATAGCTTTTGAAATTTTTACTAAACCAGGGCAGTCTCGAATTCTTGTACCAGATATAATTTTCCCAGCCTTCCAAGCGATCCGGCGGAATAAACCCTAATTCAATGCACCTGTCATATAAAGGTGTACCGGGATATGGGACATATATATTTGGCCCGTTAATGCTTGACTGTTTGTCTCTGGCCAAAATGCGGATTAATTTCATCGTTTCTTTTATGTCGTTTTTCGTCTCTTCGGGGAACCCTACCATAAAGTGATAATTTATTTTAAAATCAAACCTTTTCGCTTTCTCATGGGCGTTTATAACGGTCTCGTTTCTAATATCTTTATTAATCATTTTCAAGATCCTATCGGAACCGCTCTCTATGCCGAAGGTCATGCTGACGCAACCGCTTCTCTTTATCAATTCAATAAGATCGTCCTCATAACTCAGAAAAGTATCGGCTCTTATGTCAGTATGCCATTCGATCTCGATCTTTCTATCAATTAAGCCCTTACAGATCTCATGAACACGCTTCTTATTCGCAAAAAAGTTATCCGACACGAAGGTGATCGCGTTTACGCTGTATTTTTTTGTCAGCGCTTCAATCATATTAAGTATCTTTTCCGAGGTCATCGAGCGCCACCGTCTTTTATTAAATCTTAGATTATAACAGAATGCGCACCTATTCGGACATCCTCTGTCAACATTCAGGTCGAGCCCCCTCTGCTTACTCTGAAAATACGGCCTCTTATGTGAGGCGTAATAATTAACATCGACCAGATCGAAGCGAGGCGTAGATAAAGAGTTTAAATCGAGCAGGTTATCTTCCGGTTGGGAACGGTTTATCTTTCCGCTTCGCTTAAATAAGATACCCTTTACGCTGTCCAGGCTCTTATGATTTCTGATACATTCAACCACGTCCAAGAACTTTTTTTCACCTTCACCCGTAACGACTATATCAACAAGATCATTTTTTATAGTTTGCTCGGGTAGAAAACTCGGATGTATGCCTCCCCACACAATGGGAATTTGTTTTATCTTTTTTACTGCCTTTGAAAAATCGAGGGCGGATTTGATCGAACCGCCGGTCATAACGCTTACACCGGCGCAGATGGTCGATGAATCTATGGCATTTTCTACTTCAGTACGCCAATCCGGATAGGCCTCTCCGTCAACTATTTTAACCGTAAACCCTTTGTCGGCTAAAGGCGTAGCTATATAAATTACGCCCAAAGGATATGACCCGGAGATAACCGCTCTATCTGATTTTGGCCGAAACAAAACAATCTCTGCCATTTTTCCCTTTCTTCATTTTTTTATCGATCAGATAAGTATATAAATTTTCTAAGCTCTTAACGTAATCCCCCGGAAGATATCCTGAGGCTATCTTATCTCTGGCTTTTAAGCCCATGCTGTTTCGCAGCGCGGGATCTTTGTACAGGATACGAATTTTGTCTGTCATAGCAGCATGATCTCCGGGTGGCACTAAGCAACCGTTTTCACCGTCTAATATGACCTCTGGAATACCGCTTATATTCGAAGCCACAACCGGAATTCCCGAATACATAGCCTCGATTAGAGTCCTGGGAAAACCCTCCTGCAAAGAAGGTAACGCGAATATATCTAGTAGCTTCATAAGCTCAGGCACATCCATTCGCGCTCCTAGAAATTGGACGTTTTCCTGAGATTTGTATAATCTTGCCAATTCTGTCAAATACCCCCTGCTCTCCCCTTCTCCGATCACTAACAACTTAAGCCCGGGAATATACTCATTCAATTCAGATATAGCCTTAATAAGAAACCTGTGCCCCTTTTTAGGAATAAGGGATCCTACAGTTCCTATTATAAACTGGTCATTCGAAAACCCATATTCAGCCCTAAGTGCCTCTTTCGGCTTTGAAATGTTAAATCTTTCGGTATCAACTGCATTATAGATTAGACAGAATTTATCCCTATCTATGCCTTCCTGCCTGACTGTAAAATCCAATACCGAATTTGAGCAGACTATGATCTTGTCTGTAAAGACGCTCAATATTTTGTCAATAACAACATGATAGAATCTCTTTTCTGTATACATACTTCTTTCTTCGATTATCACAACGCGCGGCCTAGCCAGCAGAGCCGCGCATCTTCCGAAGAAATTAGCGTAGAAAAGAGACGTATGCAATATATCGGGTCTCTCTTCTTTCAAAATTTGTGTGATCTTCCATATCAAAAAAATATTAAAGAGACCCGCCTTGCTGTCTAAATAGATAACTTTAAAACCGAGCTTCCCTATCAAAGCGCCTACCGGGCCCTTTTTCTCTATACTTACTATAACGAAATTAAATTTGTCCCTATCGATGTTCTTCAAGGTTGTAAGTAGCCCCATTTCGGCTCCGCCATAGTTTAAATGCCGACAGAGGTATAATACTTTCTTCATCTCTTCTCCAATATAAGGCTAAACTGCGGAGCAGATTTCGGAAAGAATAATCTGTTCAGTAAGCGCACTATCGCTTGAGTCCCCTCATAATGATATACAACCCGTGCTTTGTAATTCTGAAATATATTATTTGTAAGTTCAGCTACATCAAAACCTTTGGAATAATCTATCTTTTCACCCGCATTAGGAGAATGCGCGTCAACATGCTTTAGAATATCTGTCTTCGATAACGGCTCTGCAATTGCGTTCTCCCTGATCAAGCGCTCATTAACATTCTCGCAAATAGTTTCGTATCCTATCGCCACTTTATTGGAATTAAGACTAATTCTGGAGACCATCCGGTATAAAAAAGAGAGTGGTTTTGTGGTCCAGAATCTTCTGTTTGATTCGAAACCTATGATCAGCGTACCACCGGCAACCAGTACGCGATCCAGCTCCCGCGCAAATGCGCTAATCGAAGGAAAATGGTGCATCGCGGCATTGCACGTGATAATGTCAAAGGAGTCGCGCTTAAAAGGCATCTCTTCCGCGTCAGACACAGCGAATAGTGTTTCAGATTTTGAATTTGCGTCTGACCTAATTGCATTTAGCATCTCGTAGGAAATATCAACACATACAAAGTAGCAATCATATCCAGATATCGCTTTTGCGACCAGACCTGTTCCCGCTCCCACATCCAATATTCTGACAGGTTTATTTTTTCTGTCAAAATAATTTTTAAAAAAATCCCGGTATAGAATAAGTTCCTTCTTCATGCGCGTTTCGTGCCTGCCTTGAAACGAACGTGCTTCCTCATCGTGAAAATATCGGTTTATCTTTTTTACTAATGCCGCTTCCATCTTATAGCTCTTTCCCGAATACGCCACGCAACCAACGCAGCGTATTTCTGCCAAACAATGTACCTATGCAATATAATAATGCGGACGCGTTATAGGGATTGGTTTTAAGAGATTCGAAAAATTTCGATCGAGCGCGTGCCAGATTTCCCCTTTTAACGTATCCTGTCGCTATAATATGATTAAATTTCGACATTATCTTACCCAGATCTTCTGTCTTCCGCGGTTGAACGTCATTAAATCCTTTAAGAATTCTATCCACCGCGCTATCCGCGCACTCGAAATCAACGTCGCTTAACGCCGCGGGGTCATAAAAACAATCGCAGATCTTTTCCGAATCTTCGAGAGATATGTCGACTCCCGTCAAGGAAGAGACATTCCTCTTGATAATTCTCGAAGCTTCGACATTAAATCGATCGCGGCGCAACCTGTGAGTTAATGAATCGCTATGTATGCGCAAAAAGATTAGCGGTTCCTTGATATTAGTTATGCGATACCCCGATAGTACCATACGCGACCATAATTCATAGTCCTGACCCAGCAGAAACTCTTCATCGTAATGTCCGATATCTTTCAGCACATCTTTGCGGAAAATAATCGAAGAATGTAATATCGGATTGATAAACAGAAGCTCCAATTTTATCTCTTCGGTGTCTGTAGGGGAGGGGCGCAATCCTAACTTTTTACCGGAATTATCGATGACTACTCCGGAAGATCCTATGCCAACGATATCCTCATGCTCTGATAAAAATTTTACCTGCTTTTCAAATCTGTTCTTAAACGATATGTCGTCTGTGTCCATTCTTGCGATTAATTCGCCTTCTGCAAAGCCGATTGCTTTGTTAAGGGTTTTGGTCTGGCCGATGTTCCGCTCGTTTCGAAATAACCTGATCCTTGGATCTTTGTAACGCCTTATTATATCCGGAGTATTATCGGAACTTCCGTCATCAACAATGATAAGTTCGAAATCAGCGTACGTCTGATTTAAGACACTTTCGATGCTATGGGCTATATATTTTCCGGCGTTATAGGCCGGGGTCAACACGCTGATCATTTTGTTCATAATCTACCTGAAAACCTTTGTGATCGGAAACAGAAAGATCCTTTTAGCCAGTCTCCTTAGAAATAAGAGCGGATGTGTTTTATAGAAATGCATCTTGAGATAGTAATACCCCCTCTTGAAGGTCCTTCTAAGATCATCTCTTGTCCAATTTTCCGTTGATACGCTAAAACTTGATATGTATAAGTTTTCGAGTAGGCGTTCTGCATCAACATATTTATTTTCAGTGCATATCTTATAAAGCTCCGACCCCGGATATGGCGTTGCGACAGATACAAAAGCGTCATAAATTTTAACTTCCCTGGCGAAACGGTATGAGTCCCAGATCTGATCCAGTGTTTCGCCGGGCATCCCTATAATTAAAAAAATCCCGGTCTGGAGTCCTATGCTTCTGGCATACTTGATCAATCGTTTTACCTTTTCCAGATCCAGGGGTTTTTTTATGATATTCTTTAAAACATCTTTGTTGCCTGACTCAACGGCAATATTCAATTTATAGCAACCGGAATCTTTCATCTTCTTGATAAGCGCCTCATCGAGAGCGAATGCCGCGACGCCATTAGGAGTATCCCATTTAAGGTTCAGGCGCTCTTCTATCATAAGATCGAAAATCCGTTCACCGCGCTTCACATCCAGGGTTACATTATCATCTTCAAAAAGAAGTTCTTCAATGTCGTATTTGTCTTTTAATTCTTTCATCTCCTTGATCACATTTTCAGGACTTCTCTTACGAAAATTCTTGCCCCATACGTGATGGGCCGTACAGAAAGCGCATCCTATGGGGCAGCCCCTCGATGTCACAATGGGAGAAAACTTTTCGCACCTTCTTGAACCGTGTGAAGAAGATAATCCAAAATATTTCGTTATACCCAAAAGATGCCATGCGGGAAAAGGCAGGCTATCGAGGTCTTCTATAAAATATTTTTTGGGACACACCTTTATTTTGCCGTTCTCTCGAAAAGCAATGCCATCTAGCTTATCAAACGTCGCGCCGTTTTCCAGACAGTCTATTAAAGTTTTCAGGGTGTATTCGCCTTCGCCTATCACCACAAAATCAACATTCCTGTCCTCCATTACGGCTTCAGGTAATACCGATGGGTGCGCTCCGCCCGCTATAACAACCATGCGGGAATCTATCTTTTTCGCCAATCGATATATTTCATGAGCGTTTTCAGATTGCCTGGAAAAGAGATTGCTTACGCCCAGTATATCCGGAGAGAACCTCTTTATCTCATCTTCGATCATCGCGAAAGGAGCGCCTATTCGTACGGTATCTTTATCTATATGTGTCCTGTTATGGAACCCTTCTATAAGCGAATCGAAGATCTTTACCTCTATTCCACGTTCTTCCAGCACAGCGCCCAGATACCCCAGCCCCAGCGGAGGAATGGGGTTGATATCGGTCGCGTCCCTGGATGTAAACGCCGGAGGAGTCAGGAGCATTACCTTTTTTATTTTTTTTGAGCTCATCTTCTTAATCTATTTCCCGTAAAGCCAGGTTAGCAAGTGTCTCTAAAAATTCCATCCTTTGCATGGGTATGCGCTTATGCCTTCCATAGCCATTCCGCATAACATCCACGGTATCCTTGACAGAAGCCAAATAAAAGAGCGATTTGTCAATACCCAATAAAAAACAATAATCCTCCAAATGATGATTGACAAGCTCAAACGTTAACGAGTCCCTCTTGAAAAAATGATTAAAGTTTTCAATATGGTCGATCTTTGCGCCACAAAATAACCCTGCGTGAAACAGCAAAAATTCTATATCCAGAAACGGCAGCGCATTATCACAATAATCCTCCCAATCAGTTACACAGACCCTACCGTCATTCTGGATTAAGATGTTGTTAAAGCTAAAATCGCCCTGCAAAGAAGAAAGTGGGAGATCCTTTGGGCGGCGCCGTTCAACAGCATTTACTATGCGATCTAGTTTCCTTCTCAATCCATGATCCAATTCCATTCCGGCAACGCTTTTGGTAAACTCATTCTTAAAAATGGACCACGGTAGCACGCTACCTTCCTTTCTCGTTACTAAATAGAAGTTCTTGATCCAGTCCATCGCCTTTGCCAGAAAGATCTTTAAATCATTATACTTATGTAATAACACGAATCTTCCATGTATGTATTCCTCAACAAGAATCATCGTAAAATCGTCAATGGACCCTAAAAAAACCGCTTTCGGTATGGTGCCCTTATAATCACCTCCGAGAAGCTGCCCTGCCCGCTCAAGAGCTGAAAATTCTTCCTTAAGCCGCGAGAGATCAACGGGTCTCCTATTCACCTTTACGAAATAACTGGGATGGGCATCGTTATTCTCAAAAAGGAGCAGATTCATGCAGGCTTCCGACGTCTCCTGACCACTCAGTTTTATTATGTTGAGGCGGTCCGGAATATCACGTTTGCGATTTACTGATCGCCAATTCTCTTTTATGTATTCTTCGATCATCACAAAGATTATTTCTCAACTGTAATAAGGTAACTCGGGACAAAATGTTTCATAAGATTAAACCTGGTAAGGGCCAGGGGAATCAGTCTCTTTATGCCCCTTGCGCCTCGGAGCCCGTAGTGCCCGTAATAATATTTGATCTGTCTATCGCTATCCAGGGGGATAATAACATCTAATTCCCTGTATGAGGGCGATGCTGCGTAGAACGACGACGATTTAAATCCGACTCTCTTTAAGATTTTCTTATATCCATTATATGAATGGGTATACTCAGAATAGTCTTGATTCTTAGTGATCCTCATATAAATATCTGCCATCCACCTGGGCATTATCGATGAAAAAGACATTGCCGTATGCGGATCCGGGAAACCGAAGAAGTGCTTATAGAAATATCTGTTTTCGATAGCTATTAAAGCTGTCCCCCCTTCCTTTAAAACACGATGGATCTCTGAGAGCGCCTTCATCTGGAGCGATGTTGGACTATCAGGCCGCGGTGGCTTTGTCTCTCTCGCTTTTCCATAATGCTCCGTCAAAACAAAATCGGAGTCTGATCCCAACCACTCCAGAACTCCGATGAGTAGCACGATATCAAAAGAATTGTCGGAAAACGGAAGTTTGTGGGCAGACCCCAGGGCTATCTTCATATTATCGATCTTATCCTGTTTTGTTCTGACTGACAGAAACTGAAGTGTTTCATATGTTGTATCCATGGCGTAAACTTCCTTTGCGTACCTTGACAGGGGAGCCGCGACCCCGCCCCACATCGAACCTATATCAAGGACCTTCTTGTCCTTCAGGCAGGGAAGAATATATCGAAAATCGATCCTTTTTTCGGAACCCACATGGTCTATCACGTTCCCTTTGAGATGTCTGCGAACAGCATCTTTCCAATTGCCACTTATAGCGTCGGCGTTTAACTCTTTCATTTTTTCTTTTGGGACATTACACCAATATCGTTCTTTTTCGGCAAATATGGGGATGCCATCTCTCACCTCAAATTGATGTTGGCAGTCTTCGCACACAAGACGGCTATCGCACATATGTAAATTTCCCAGACATTGGACGCAGCGATAGGCCTCCTCTAATACCGTCACTTTATCCATATAGCTTCCTTTGCAGATTCTCGCACTCATAATCCAATCGGTTTTTAAAAAGGGCGAGATATAGCCTCAACAAAAAAGTCACGCACATCCACACTAAAAACATGCAATAGTATATCCACAAAACGCGTATTGTAAAAAACGCCTCTATCAGGATAAAGAGACAGATTCCATCCACAACGCATGTATTGTGAGCAAACAATACCTTATCTATCCAGTCTTTTATCTTTCGAGCACCCGGTTTCTCTAGCTTATCATTCGTCCGCTCAGTTTTGCCTTCACCTGTATTTGTCGACCTGGATCTGGCAAATGCGTAGATAAATCTCTCTTGAGCGCTCTTATATATATCAAGGGCAAAGACTGTTGGAATCACCGGAGCTAAATAAAAAAATATTGGACTCGTTGTATTGCCCAAATATATACCCAGGCCGGCCCATAGAGTAATCCAATCGACAGACGCTGAGTAATAATCGAGTATATCTCCGCCTGCTGATTTTTTGTTTTTCATATGAGCAAGCGAACCATCCGCCCAATCCAAAGTGGGTTTTAGAAATAATAAAACGACGGCAACCAATACACATATCACAGGTGGAAGCGCCAATAGGATGCCTGCGCAAACACTTAGGGCAATGTAAACAACTGTAACGGTGTTTGGAGAAATGGGGGTCTTTAATAACGTAAATACAATAACGCTTGCGCACTCACTATAAAAATTTCTTTTGAGCCTACGATATGAAAGACCCCACTTAAATACATCCGGATAGGATCCCATGTGACGTTCGTAGATCTTATGCCTTACTTCGGAATATGTTAATGCCATTACCACCCCATTTTTTCGTAGTATTCCTCTTTCAGTCCTCTAAAACATTTATTGCCTTCTCGGTCCAAGCGCTCGGCTTTTCTGATAATTGGATATCTTGACTTTGGAAGATGAGCATAGAGAGGCGCTGTTCTCCATAATCCTATAATGTCTTTTTCGCTAAAACCATTGTTGCGCAAAACGTACTTATTCTGGAAATAATCCTCACCGATAAAGTCTCTGTCTATCATATCATTCTCTTCGCAAATGCGTCTGAGAACAGAGCCTTTGTACGGAGTAAAAAAGAAGGTGGTCACACCTTCCGGTTTTGATCTTCGCATCAATTCGATCCCGTCGAAAATCATCTTTCGCGTTTCAAATGGCAGGCCGATTATCAAGTTCATCGAAAAGCCGATCCCGTACTTATGCAATATGCGCGCTGCCTCCGTTACATGCTTATTGGAATATCCGCGATTGAGATATTTCTTTCTATACGCTTCGTTCCCGCTTTCGACGCCTACACTTACGCGGATACAATTCAACTCCGAAAGCATCTTTCCAGTCTCTTCATTTATTGTTTCGGGCCTTGTCTCCACCCAAAAAGGCAGACGGTATCTCTTATATACAGCATAGTAGTCTTTCAATCTCGCCTTACTTACCGCCAAAAAAGATTCGGAGACCTTGAAAACGAACTCAGGTTTATACTTTTCCACTAATAGCGAATACTCTTCGTCTATTTTTGAAATGGACTTCAGTCTGTACCACCTACCTAATTGCCTGAATTGATCGGTAAGATAGGCATCTGCGCAATATGTGCATTTATACGGGCATCCCCGCGATAACTCGATACTTACCGTTCGGCGGATCTTACCCATCATCGGTTTCATCAAAAAGCGATCTCCAAATGCAGAATAGTCAGGTACAGGCAAAGTATCTATGTTCACGAGGGAGACAGGCCTATTTTTGCGCCATTTTGTACCGACCCTAATCCAGAAACCGGGTTGATCTTTATAGCTTTTACCATCAGAGATACAGTTGCACAAATCGACAAATGTATTTTCGGCCTCGGATACCGATATAAAATCCACGCCCGTAAGCGCAGAGCAAGATTCCGGCCAACATATCGCATGTACCCCACCTACGGCAACCTTAATTTGACTCGAACTGATAATATCGCATGCTGAATTTAGAAGTTTTTTAAAGATGTGGAAACTGGGTTCAACTACGGAAAACCCTATCACTTCAGGTGAAAAACTTTGGATTTTAGCGCGAAAATCCTCGCACATATCGCTTGAGTTGTATTGCAGGGTGCACGACTTAAACTGTAAGCCCTCAACCCTTAATTCAGTAGAGCTCTTATAGGCCTGGCGGTAAAATGTCGTATGGAACAATTCTACCTCATGGCCCGCTTTTTTAAGCGATGTGATTACGCGCGTAACCCCTATAGGCACGACATTGCCCTGCGGCATATCACAATAGACCATTAAGATCTTCATACAACCTGTTCTCCTGGATCTATCGTTTTTACCGCAGTTACTCTTACTTTGTTCATAAATAAGCTCGCGTTAATCTATGTTTAAACTCTTCGCTTTCTTCAAATCTTTAGGAAAATCGATCTCTACCCATTTTAAACCGTCTATCAGCTCATACGATATGGTCATGCTCTTAAAGAGATCCGGTATGATAAACTCATAACCGGCCTGCCTCTCTCCTGCAATAATTTTCTTCTCGAGCAATGCCTTCAATCTTCTTGAGCCAGGCAACGAGAATTTTGTAACGCCGGCCCATTCTCCCAGAATGCCATAATCCCCGCTCAGTCCTCTGGCCAGGCGAACGGCCCGGCCATTAGTGAATCCGACCCGCACCGCCTCGTCATCATTGCCCGATTTTTGGTCGATCAAAAAGAAGTTCTGTTTTTTCGATCTAAACACCGTTTCTATAACATCCCTTTCAAAGTACGTGTCCGAATCTATAAGCAACGTACTCCCATTCAAATGCTCTCTTGCCCTCCACAGAGAAAGGATGCTGCCTTCTCCAAAATCGTCATTGTTGATAAAGCTGACCTTTAGCCTGTGTTTTTTAACTTTATCAATTACTTTTTTTGCCTTGTATCCCACGACAATAACTATATTTCGCACACCGCATTCCTTGAGCATCTTTATCATTCGTACGATAAGCGCTTCTTTGTTTACCTCCGCGAGGCATTTCGGGTCATTCGTATAACCCCTGAGACGCTTTCCCTCCCCGGCAGCAAGTATGATGGCCTTCATAATAGTTTCTTAAAAATAGCTAAAAACATATTTATATCTTTTTTTGAAATAACGCCGACAGTTCCAAGCCGAAAGGTCGTATCCTTAAGTTCTCCCGGTGAGGCGTATATAACAAATCCCCTCTTTTTGAATTCATCATGAAGCCATGGATAACTCTTGCCTTTCGGCATATAGACTGCGGTCATTGTATTTGACATCAATCTTCCCGGCAGAAAAAAACGCATGCCGAGTTTTTTTAAGCCCCTTCGCAGATATCCGGTCGTATCTCTATATTTTTTTATTCTATTATGGACGCCTTCGCTCTTAAGCTCTTTTAACGCCTCATCGAATGCGTAAAACGCCTGGACAGGAGGCGTAAAAGGCGTCTGGCCACCCCTCTCTGTATCAAGATGCCGGGAGAGGTTCGTATAAAAAGAATGTGACGTGCAATCCTCTATCGTCTTAAGAAAGCGTTTACTCGCTACCGCAAATGATATACCTGGAACTGCGCGGATACATTTATTTACTGACCCTATAACGACATCTATGCCCCAACCCTTAATGTCGATATTCTCGCTTGCGATGCTGCTTATGGCGTCGGTTAAAACAAGTCTCTTATATTTTTTTGCCACCAGAGATATCTCTTTTAGGGGGTTGACAAGGCCGGTTGTCGTTTCGTGATGCACAATATAGACAGCTCCGAAACGCGCCTGCCTCAATTTAGATCGTATGTGACCAAGATCCGGCAGACTGCCCCATTTGCACTTCATCTCTTCAATTTTTATATTGCATACTCGCGCGATATCCGCGGCGCGCTCTCCATAGATCCCGTTTGATACCACTAATATCTCTTTATCGTACCCACCAAACGCCGCTATGACGCTCTCGATAGCCGCTGTACCCGAACCTCCCAGAAAGACGCTTTCGTATCCATCGCGCACACCCAAAATATCCATAAGATTCGCCCTGGCACCGTTTAATAGGTCTGAAAATTCCGTATCCCGGTGGCTAATATCGGGTTTTAAAAGCGCCCTTCTTACTCTTTCGGATATGTTCGCCGGTCCCGGTGAAAATATTACCATTATCCACCCCTTATCTGATAGGTCTCTTTTACATATATTCTTTCAAATATATCTCTTTCAATCGCTCAAATTGCTTATCGCCTTCTGCGTCAAACTTTTCACACCTTTCGATTGCCGGCCACATCTCTTCGGGAAACTTCACGTACATAGAAAATGTCCTCTGGAGCCCTTTGATCTCATGCGGCGGCAAATGGGGCATTCTTATGTCGGTATCCAATCTGTAATCTCCCGCTATTGCCTTTGGATCGAGGTATCCCTTATCGATAGATAGCTGCCGGAGCTTGGTACCCCTGTAAGGTGTGAATATATTCACGATGACATTATCGGCCTTGAGCTCTCTGTTCAGTCTTATCGTATCGAAAATAAGTTTTCGTGTCTCGGTAGGAAACCCGATTATGTTATTGGCGCATGTTCTTATTCCTGTTTTTTTTGCTATACGAAATGCTTTGGCAATCGTATCATTCTTTATCTTTTTGTTGAGTATGTCTGTGCGGAATTTGTCATTACCGTGCTCTACACCGATACTGATACCCTCGCAACCAACACCGCGCAATAACGAGATCCTATCTTCCATTACCGAATCGGGGCGCGTCTCAATCCAAAAAGGTAACCCTATTTTTTTGTAGTGTTCTATGAAAGATGCGAATCGTTCTTCGCTCATCATAAGAAAATTTTCGGCTATAATATATATGTATTGAAGCCCGTAACGCGAACGTTTCTTTTCTATCTCGTCCATTAAGATCTCTATGCTTTTTTCTCTGTAATAGCGTCCCTGGGTCTTATAGATATCCTGTAATTTTTTGTTGCAACAGAAGGCGCAGTCATAGGGGCATCCTCTATTCATTTCGAACGCGCCGGCTATGTAGATCTTGCCGCCCATCGGCTTGTAGAAACGTTGTTTTTCGTATTCTTCCCAATCTTGATATGGCAGGTCATCCAAATTCACGAGTGCCCCTTGGGGGCTACTGTGAATCCTGCCATCTCTCTTTGTCCAGATATTAGGTATATCCTCATAAGCCTTACCATGCCGCAAACGCTCGGCGAGTTCCAACAGAGCCCTTTCTCCCTCACCCACGCATATCATATCTACAGCTTCTTCCTTTATCACCTCATCGGGAGAAAACGTAACATGCACACCTCCCATAATTGTCGGGATACCGCATCCTTTTATGGCATCTAACAGTTGCAGCCCGATCAAGTAAGTAGATTCCACGACAGAAACGGCTATGAGATCCGGCTCAAATTCCCGTATAAGCTTCTTAAAATCGGAGGTGATCTCCGTCTCTTTGGGGAAAATTCCGAGCGCCGCAAAATCCGTATATTTCACCTGTAGTGTAGCTACACGGGCATCGTCACCTGTCCTTTCCCGCGTTTTGTAGAATGTCGTATCAAAGAGTCTAACTTCATGTCCTGCTTGTTTTAAACAACCCGCGAGAAGCGATATGCCAAGGGGTATGAGATTATCTAAAAAACTATTGGCCAGAACCAATAATACCTTTGTTCCGCGTTTTTTGTCTTTTGCGCCCTTTTGCATTAAGTGACCCTTCCCATGATCATTTCCGAAAGTTCAGGGTGTTTTATCAGAAATCCTTCAAACTTGTTTTCCCACGCCTTGGGATTCCTTCTTCTAGAAGCCTCGTTAAATTCTCTCGTTCTCCTCTCGACCATTTTTTCCAGCTTCTCGGGCTCTATGCCGTAATTATCCGGTGAATCTTTGGGAATACGTATCTTGACTTTTTTGAGATCCATCCCAAAATCTCCGCCGTATAGATAGCCCTTCTCCAGGCTGTAATCATATAACTCGGAACCCGGAAGAGGACTTGCTATAAAAAAAGAGATGCTATCCGCCTCTGTTTGTGAAGGAAAATCGAGCGTCTGATAGATCTCTTCCTTTGTCTCTCCGGGAAGTCCGACCAAAAATAAGAGATGGACGCTTATTCCGTTCTCATGCGCCTTGCGAATGAGATGTTTCGACTTATCCAAATCGACATTCTTGTGTACAATCTCCTTCAACACCCGGGGAGAAGCGCTCTCTATAGCCATGCTTATCTGGTAACAGCCGCTCTGGCCCATGACGCGCAGAAGTTCTTCGTCAACGGTATTTGTCATAAGGCCGTGGGGGGTACACCAGTGGATGTTGAGATGCTTCATCCTGCGAAAGAGTTCCTTTGCCCTTTTCGGATCAGCGGTAAGATTATCATCGATAAACTGAACCTCTCCGATATTATACCTTTCTTTGAGTAGCTCTATCTCTTCCATAATGTTATCAACGCTTCTCTTTCTGAATTTCCTTCCCCAGTAATTTACCGTAGAACAGAAATTGCACTTTCCGGGACATCCTCTCGATGTCAATATTTGAACAACCCTGTTACTCTTAAAAAAAGGCGCGTAGGGTACGGCAATATCGAAATAACGTTCTAAATCGACCAGATGCCTGGCGGGGAGAGGCAATGAGTCGAGGTCTTCGATCCGTGAGGTCGGCTGGTTTATTATTACACGACCTCCTTTTTTATAAGCTATTCCGTCTATATCGAGATCTCCCTCTAGGAGTTTCACGAGTCTCTCTTCCCCCTCTCTCATAACGATATAATCGACATTGCGATCCGCCAAAATGTCCCGGGGGTAAAGAGACGGATGGAGCCCACCTACTATGACGGTAATGTCGCCCGCTTCTTTCGCCAGTTTACATATCTTAAGCGTCTCCTGTATGCGTGCGGAAAATAGGGAACTGACGCCTACTGCATCCGGCTGAAAAGTCTTTATTCTCTTTAGGATCTCTTGATCGCTTAAACCATAGTGAATGTACCCCCCTCCGAGATCCGTTATTTCGTTATAGCCCTCGGCGCTTGAATCCAATATATTTACCTTATAGCCGTGCTTTTCCAGGGACGAAGCAATGTACAGTAAACCTAAAGGCTCTCCGATTCTGCGGATACTGTCATTGGGCATAACCATGCCAGGTTCTATTAACATGATCTTATTAATTTTCTTCATTCCAGCGCTACTCCTGCCATCTCTTGTTTGATTCTGGATGTAAGCTCCTCCGGAGAAACGGCAACTCTCTTGGATGCTCTTTCGGTTCCGGAGAGACTTATTTTCAATAAAATAAAGACTGGACCTTTGCAAGTCAAGATCTCGCCAATCGAATCCCTAAGAATCTTCAAGTTGCTGAGCTTAAAAACCTTTTTATACCCGGCTGATTTCGCTATCTTCGAAAGGTCGACACGCCTGGTAAGCGTTGGCTGTCCCCCCGTGGATTCGTAACTCTCATTATCCAATACAATGTGCGCTAAGTTAGGAGGATTGTGGCTCGCGATCATACCAAGCGATCCCATATCCATCAGAACGCTGCCGTCACCATCGAATATAAAAACTTTTTTTTCTGTACTTAGCGCCATACCCAATCCTACAGAGGAGACTAAACCCATGGAGCCCACGATGTAAAAATTGCCAGGTCTGTCGCTCTTTGAAAATGCGTAACGGGAGATATAGCCTGTCGTAAAAAGAGCGATATCTTCGCTTCCCAGATGATTCAACATAATGGCCAAAGCTTCACGACTCTTCATCCAATTATTCCTTTTTTAACGATAAGAGCGCAGGGAACCGAATGCCGTCTCATTGTCTCAAGCGCCCAATCAACGTCTCTCTTATAATGCCCGCTTAAAACCCGATAAGGTATCTCCAGACTTTCGAGGAGATCGGTTGTTATTTTACCCATAATGCTATGCTGCGGCGCATCTTTTCCCTGAAACCCGCGCCATGTAATAAACATAAGTACGGGGATCTTGTAAATAAGGTTAAATGACGTGAGTGCATTTATTGTGTTGCCCAACCCTGAATTTTGCATTAGAATGCAAGACGGTTTCCCGGCCAAATAGGCTCCGCTTGCCACGCCCAAGGCAGCATTCTCTCTTACCGCCGACACGTATTTAACTTCACGGTCATTCAATATTACCTGAAGCATACCCTGAAGAATAGAGCAAGGTACTCCCGAATAGAATAGCAAACCGTTATTTTTTAAATAAGTAATAAGTCGTGACGCGTTTATCATATAAACTTTTTTAGAAGAGAACAGGCCAGCTTATAGTCCTCCATGGAGTGAATCTCCATCCAACCTGAGTCCGCTTCCATACAGAAAACATCGAATCCTGAATCGACTACTTCACTCAGAAAGTCAGCCAGGCTTGCCTTCTTAAACCTCCTCCTATTCTTCTTATAGACCTCTTTGAAAATCTTTACGCCCTTTGGCGAGAGAAATGTCATCCCCGGGAATTCTCCGATTGCTTCTTCGCGATCTATCCTTGAGCCTATTCTTCTTACTAACTTCAAGGAGTCGGCAGAAAGGAGCCTTCTCGCCTTTCGCGATTTCCCGTCCGTAACCACGAAATCGACCTTCTTCTCGGGTCCATAATCCTTGGAGTCCCATGTTTTGTCAAGTAGGATCGTTATATCCTTCCTGCTCTCCGCCATTCTCTGCAATATAATGTGGTCAAATAAAACATCACCGTAAATAATAAACGCGCGCTGATTGACTTTATCCAGCGCCTCCATAATCGAATAGAGTACGCCGGTCTCTCTATATAAGTCATTATTGATGACCTTTACGCCCGGAACGGTAATTTTATCCTGCTTATAGCCGGCAATAACGTTAACGTCATACACCCTGCAACGATTCAATGTTTCAAGCTGCTTTTGAAGTAAGGGTTTTCCGTTTATATCGAGCATAGATATGGGAATGTCATTCGAAATATCCTTCATGGAATGCTCTTCAAGATGATCGCCGGCAGCGGGAATTATCGCAACGATCCCATCTTTTGCGGATTCTGAAAAGATCTTCTCATCCTCTTTCATCTTATGCATACCCTGAATGTCAAAAACCTCCTTCATCGAAGCGATATTATTTTCGACAATAGAGGTCGAGCCGTGCTTCATGATCTCCCTGAACGTCTTTTGCATTGACCGGATAGCCGCACGTATGCCATGATTTGCGTAAATGACCATTTTAACATTCATCTTCTCGAGCTGCCGCACGGTTACTCTAAAATACGTAGTGGGCACTACCACAAGCGGCGCCTTATTTTTCCACCTCCTTATAAATTCCTTTATCTCCTTATCGGTATTGGATTTGCTGTGTATCAATATTGCATCGGCTCCTGCCTGGGCGTAGGCATTTGCCCTTTTCACAGCTTCGCTTACTCCCCATCCGGCTATTAATGCCTCGACCCTGGCAATAACCATAAAATCTTTTCCCGTCTGCGCGTTCTTTGCGGCGAGTATCTTTCCTACGAACTCGGATAACGGCGCCAGTTCCTGCCTGCCCGGTACAAAGCTATTGACTTTCGGAAAATGCTTGTCTTCGATCGATACAGCCGCTATTCCTGCGGCCTCGTACTTCTTAACCATATGAATCACATTGTTTGAGTTCCCGAAACCGGTATCACAATCCGCCACGATCGGTATAGAGACGCTCTCGTTCATTGATATGGCGCAATTTAGAAAATCGGTCATGGTCAGTATATTCGCGTCGGGCACTCCAAAGCTTGTTGAGATCTCAAGCCCGCTTGACCACACACAGTCGAAACCCGCGTTTTCAGCCAGCTTCGCGCCCATTGCGCTATGAGCCCCCATAACACGAATAATGCCATTACGCCTGAATAGCTCTCTTAGCTTCTTTGCTTTATTCATGATCTTCTCTCTTTTTTATTTGCCCTCTTATCGATGGGCAAAGCCCAACTTCCCTTTTACCTTTTTAAAAATTAACCTTATTTCTTCTTTATCCGTACCCGCAATTTTGGGAAATAGATATACGAGTCCGGCAATAACCGCGAAATATATAACCATCTCCGTTACGAGCCTCGCAATAAGAAGGCTGGTTCCCCGGTCTTTTAAAAAAAACCCAACAATCGCTTTCAAAAGATACATAACAGAGGCTAAGATCGCCCCGCAATAGATCTGGTGCCACCAGAAATGCCCGGGTCGAATTTTAAAGAATCGACAATTATAAACAAGATAAACTTGAACAACAACAAATTGCCAGATTACAGTCTTAAGGGCAAGGCCCAGCGCGCCCAATTCTAATCCGGGTATCGCGAAATTTTTTGGCGCGAGAAAATAATAGGTTAAAGGAATGCCTGAAATCATGGCAATTACGGATATGTTTCTAAGCTGTGCGGTTCTTTCCGTAGCGTAAAAAGCGGTCCCTCCTAACTGGCCGTATACCTGGTGGATAGGATAAAAAGCCATGATCACGACAACGGTCGTCGCCGGTAAAAATTTCGGGCCTGCGATCAGTCCCAGCAATTGTTTCGCGTGAAAAGCAAGAAATACGGCCAGTAACAAGGTAAGAAAGTACATTATTTTTAAAAAGCGTGAAAATATGCTCGAGGCGCGCGCGGTGTCATGTTTACCGATCGAACTGGCCATTTCACGGTTATATATGGCCAGGATCGACGTAGTAAAAAGAGTGGCAAATGCCGCCCAGCTGGAGGCTATATGAAAGTACCCCTGATTTATCGATCCTGAGAATCTCTGCAGAATCATCCTGTCAAAATACTCAAATACAAGGCCCACCAGGAGAATGGCAACAAGCGGTGAGCAAAACTTATAGAAATAATCAAAAAACTCTTTCAGTTTCCCTTTTACCCTGCCTTCCCAGTATAGGTTCCTGTTGGGAATTATTATCCAGAATATAATAGAAAGAGAAATGGTCGCCGAGCAGATCGTCTGTATCGCTATATATCGTCCCAGGTTTAATAATCCGTTCAGAGCGAAATATACAAGTACCGCGATATTGAGAAGCCCTATACAAAGGCTGATGATCTGGGCGGGCCTGGTGAATCCCTTGCTATCACTCAATTGTTTAAGCGTGCTTACTGAAAAGAAGACCCAGTCAAAAACCAGTACCCAGATTATATATTTTAGCCCTTGCCCGGGCCAGATAAAGCTGGATATCCCTATCATCACCGCAAATCCTACCAGAGAGAGCGTAATCAAAAGCTGTCCTACTAACCATACGGAATAGGCCTTGACGAGGGGACCGGTCTTTTCATGCTTTGAATTATAGTTAAAGAACGCGCTTGAGGTGCCAAGGTTTAAAAAATTCCTGAGCGCGGTACTCACCTTCATCAGGAAGCTAAAGTCCCCCAGCTGCTTCGGCCCCAGCGCCCTGGGGACAATGCCCGCAGTAACAAGGCTTACGAAGAAAAAGACTGCGTTACTAAATAACGTTACAAAGTATCTCTTGCCTACAGAGTCTACAGCACGCGGTTTTGTGTCATCTTTAACAATACTCATACTTTTACCTAAGCGCTTTTACAACCGTAGAAACCGTCTTCTCGGCAGCGTCAAAATCTCCGTAGCCGATTCCGTAGGCCTTCCAAAACGCATCGTCATTTATATCCGCATCATATCTGCCGCGAACAATAAAATCTTCTACCTTCCCCATTAATGCTTCCGGCTCCTGGCAGCATACTGTTCTTTTTGTTAGCATCTCTTTTGCTTCATCGAAGTAGAGAACGTGCTTGGTTACAATAAACACCGGGATCTTCCCGGCCACGGCCTGGAGGCATGTCGTGGAGGGAGCATCGATAACTATGAAATCCGCGATATCCAGCAAGTCTATGCACTGCGCTTCATCCTGTACAACAAAGATATTTTCCGAATCGGTTTCCACGAGAGGAGGTCTGCCCCATTCGCGCAGGGGATGAAGCTTCCACACCAGCAATGTATCGTCCCTTTTCTTAAAGAAGTCGATTATTGCGCTTTGCGTTTTAAAAAATATCCTGTCAGACCACGCCGGGCGAAAATAGTAATACAGGGTACGCCCAAGATATAGTGTCGTCACATATACGCATACCTTCTTCTTGCCATCAATATTTTTTTCTTTCAGCCACTTTTTTAAATTTGCCGGCACTTTTCCTCTTCGGGTTTTAAGACGTTCGAGCTTAGGTGAGCCTGTAGAGACAACTGTCATGTTACTTAAACCGGCTTCGCCTAATCCCTTATAAAGTTTTACGGCTTTATCGGTGTTTGCCAGGTAATAATCGGCGTACAAGAGTTCGTTGTCTAATACTTTTATCATCTCAAAAGACCCGGTCGCCCCGTGAGATTTGCAAAAAGCGGGGATCTCTTGTTGAGCGAAAGCTTCACCGGCGCTTCTCCATTCAGGGGTTCCCAGCGAACTGAATAGTAATGCCCTGGGATTCTCTCTGGCAATATAGTCTTTGGTGGTATCGAATGCTTCAACACAACGTTTCGCGCCCTCTTTAAAAATAAAGAGTAGACGCGGTAATATCAAATCGGAAATATTCAAGCCATCAAGATCTAGTATGTCGCTTAATTCGCGCGATATCTCCTTCTCAACTTCGGTATCTCCTACGGGAATACCATCATTAGCGTACTTTATATCGAGCTTTTTGAGATTTATGCCGCTGGCATTAAAAAAGTCTTCGCATTCCCCCCACTCATATTCTCCGCCCAATAGAACGCAAGTAGTTTTTTTCTTGAATACCATTGATAATCTTCTCAGTAAAGCTGATATGCCGTTTTTCTTAATTTCATATATTATCGAAAAATGTTTTTTGATGTAATTCTTTGCTCTAATTGACGCATCCGAAAGAATCACGCTGGGACGAGGCTCCGGACCGTCTTTCGCCTTGTATCCAAAAGATTCCAAAAAATGGATCTCTTCCTGCCAGTTGCAGTCTTCCAGAATTCTCGAGTATATAAATTCGCGCTTATCGAACCCTATGCCGCGCCAGGAAAAGGGAAATATTCCTGATCTGTAACAGAATACCCTGCCGGGCTTGTGACTCCTGAAAATTGATTTTAATTGGAATACCCTGCCGAGTATGCTATCAAGTACTACGCACAGCGACACGTTAAAATTAGTGTACAATTTAATATTCCTCTTCTTCAGTTCTTCGGATCTTGAAAACGCAAAAGCATCCAGTCTCAGACATATTTTTTTAACTATGTCGAAAGATCGTAGGCCAACCTGCCACAGCTCTTCCTCCGTATAGAATTCTTCGGGCAGGTGGTATTTGACATCTCTTTTATCGAGCGCGTGCATCGCATGCGGAGTAAGCGCGATCAGTATACCATGCTCACCTTTCTGCTTGTCCAATACATCTTCAACGTGTTCTTCTGTTTCAACTAAATAGATATCTTTCATAGTGTTATAGTCTTTATTTACGAAAACACGGAGTGGTAAACCTTGCTCGCGATCTTGTCAAAATGGAAACGCGAGAGAAACTTTTTCGTGTAATGTTTGATCATCATATTTCTCAAATAGCTCGATACCTCCTCTGAATGATTTGCGAGATCCTGTCCGTCACAACTGCCGGCAGATATCTCAAAAATAGAGAACATATGTATTGTTTGGGCCGGACCATGCGTCAGACGCCGCAAGCCTGCTAAAGAGCAATAGTGGTTAAGTGTCTCCGGATCAAAATAGTATGTATGGGCATTCTGAAGTTGCCCCATGCAAAAATTCATGATATTTGGAACTGCTATGTATAAGAGACCACCGGTTTTAAGATGCAATATGATCTTTTTGAGCGAATCCACCGGATCAAGAAAGTGCTCCAGTGCGTGGTTTATTATTATAACGTCATGATCTCCTTTTATGCGCTCAACATCCCCTTGTGACATATCGATTCCGTGTTCTCTTCCTAAGGATACGAGACTCGGACTGTGATCTATGCCGGCAACGCCGGCGCCCTTTTCCAGGAACGGTATGAGGTTCCACCCTCCTCCTGCCGCGCATTCCAGAACAGATACTTCCGGACCTATCTTCTTGACCTTACTTATCTCGTCAAATATATGCTGACCTGTTCGATTGGTATATTTCTGCTCATATCTAGATAAGTAATTATCCGAGTCGTAGCATCTTCTGTAGAAATCGGATGAGTAGAATCGAGCGTACTCTCCTGGGGTCATCCGCGGGTTTGACTGCATAAGTCCGCACTTTCGGCATAATACGGTCTTTTGAAGCATCAGATGTCTTTCCACCGATGCCACGAGCTCAAACTCTTCTGAACCACAAAGGCAGGGAACGTATTCAAGTCGCACATCGCCACGCAACACTTCTTCATTAAAATTCTTTACGAGATCACCCTGCCCCTTATCAAGGCACATATAGGAAGCCTGGCGCGTTGAATGAAACTCTTTATAGGGTAATATCTTCTTCATGTCTGTCTGAAACCGCGGAATGCCGCATTCTTCTTCACGTAGAGTTCCTCACATTGCCTGCGGCTTGCCAAAAGCTTCTTATTATAATAATTATCGAGCAACCTCTCGTTGGCGTCCTTAAGACACATGTGAAACTCATCATCGCTTAACTCGGTAAAATTTACCGCCGGCAGGTCTGAATTCATATGCTTATTTTCGTAAAAATCTTTTACATCTTTGAGAAGGCCTTTTTCGATAGCGTAATAGTAGAGCGGCGAGCCGGGGTACGGTGTTACGGGACGCAGAGTTCTTAGCTGCGCCCCGTCATCGTACTTGATCAGAAAGTCCACGGCTTTCTTAAGTGTCCGGTTTGTATCGCCTATGTTGCCGAATAACAGGTTAAGGCCGGGAGTTATGCCTGCGCTTATGGTGCCTTCTACGCCTTTTATAATAATATCGACCGTCAAAGCCTTCTTCATATTTTTCAATACTTCATTATCCATGGCCTCAATACCATAATTGATGAACACGCATCCGGATTCCTTCATCAACTTTAATACATCTTTTTTGGCGTAGTTCAATCTGCCGTTACACTTCCACCTTATGTTCAGCCCGGCCCTGATAAAACTTTCGCATAATGAAACAGTCCTCTCTTCTGAGGACATCAGAAGTTCATCGGTAAAATCGATATAATTTATGTCGTATTGAGTCTTTAAAAGCTCGATCTCTTCGATAATGCTCTTCTCGCTTCTGGGCCTGAACCCCTCATCCATTCTGTAACAGAAATTACAGTTAAAGGTGCATCCCCTTCCCGATAAAATAGGCATCATAAAATCACTCTTTCCCATGGTGATGTCTCTAAATAGCCTGTAATAATCTATGGGAAAGAGCCCATATGCAGGAAACGGTATTGAATCTATATCTTTTATGAGACCTCGTCGTTTATTGATTACTACCTTCTTTCCATCGAGATATGCTATACCATCGATCTTCGTAAGTGGTTTACGATTAGCGACGCTTTCGATGAGTTCTATTACAGTCTCTTCCCCTTCTCCGATTATAGCCGCATCGGCGCCACTCTTCTTTAGAAAGTACTCCGGTTCGGGAGAAGGGCCGTGGCCGCCAATCATATAAAATGGCCTTTGTCTCGATCTGTTTATCGCATCCGATATTTTTAATAACTTTCTATATTGATAGTATCCCCCTATAACACCCAACCCGACAAAATCGAATCTATTGTTATCCAGGTATCGCGTGAGATGTTCTTCGGAGTAGTGGAACTTGTCTTGGTTATAAAGCTCCACATCATGGCCCTGCTTCAACAGCACAGAAGCTATATAGGCTATGCCTTGCGGAAATATGTGAATGTATGAACCGTTATCGTAAGCTATCAATAGGATTCTCATACTTCTGTTCCTTTTATACCTTATACTTCGCTTTTAAAATGCAGAAACGCCACGTAAGGAGCGAGAAGAACTCTCTCTACTCTCTACTTGCTACTCGCTACTTAAGAAAATCTGTGCCTATCTGTCCTCTGTAGCCTTGGCTATTCAAGTCCCGGGCTTTCTAGGTAAACCATCTTTATCAAGCCCGGGACTTGAATACAATCTCCTTGACTGCATCCCAGGACTTCAAATTCCGGTAATAAGCCTGCGTTCAGGTCCCGGGCTTGATAAAAGAGGTTGTCATAGAAAGCCCGGGACCTGAACGCACCCAAAAGGCTGCGCCTATATAACATTAGCGTTTCTTACCGTACCCCAATACCATCAGCTCCACCGACCATCTGAAAAACTTAATTCCGGTTGCCCTCGTGATCTTTCTGGCCAGGGGTGTCGATATTAAAGACCTTATTACGAAACTTAGCATTCTGAGCGCCGGAAAACGCCAGATAGCGGGCAATTGATAAAATAGCTCGGCGCCTTCTTCTTTGAACCCATATATCTTTAAAGCATCCTCAAGGGCTCTTGCGTCATAAGGCTTCTCGTGCGTGATATCCTCAAAGAAGACCTTCATCTGGCTTCCCCAGTCAGGCGTAAGTATGATGACCATGCCCCCTGGTTTAAGAACCCTGTACGTCTCCTTCATAAGGCGTTCGGGAGACCGCAAATGCTCGATAAGCGACTTGTGATAAACATAATCGAAGCTATTGTCGACAAAGGGGAGAGATTCCTTAGTTATGTCAACGCATGTAAAGGTATCGGCCCCGCCATCTTTAACACAGTGATCGCTTAAATCCACTCCCTTGCAATCCAGTTTCAATTCCTGAAAAGCCTTCAAGAACTCTCCCCTTCCGCATCCTACCTCAAGAAGCCTCTGGCCCTCTTTCATATTGAATCTATCAAAGAGATATCCTGTAAGCCTCCTTGGGTAATCGGTCTTTGGAGCTCTCTTTTCACTATAAACGACCGATAAGTAATCCCTCTTCATTTCTTAGTAATCTCCTCCACCAATTCTACGAGGTTCCCTTCAGGATCCCTGCAGAATGCGACTTTCGCAAAACCACCTGTTGATAACATGGGCTCTGAATTAAAACACACCCCTTTTACCCTTAATCTATTGTAGACTGAATTAAGATCGGAGACGGTAAACGCGATATGCGATAAGCCCGGATCATAAGGAGCGCTTTGATCTTCTCTCTTTGTCAGATGCGATCCAAACCATAGAAGTTCTAAAAGCCCCCCTGTGTCCGCTTCCATTTTGATCGTTCTGACCCTAGTGCCTTTAGTATCTAAAACCGCGTCTATGTACGGCCCTGTCTCTACCTCATCCTTTACTATCCTTAGACCCAGCAGATCGCGGTAGAAATGGAGCTCCTTATCCAGATCGAATATTACTATGCCTGTATGTCTAAAGGCTTTCATCTTCTTGTCTTGTCTGCCTCCAATATCGCTTCTTCAAACACATCAAGTCCCTCAATAAGCGCGGAGTCCGGAATTGTTAAAGGGGGACCGATCTTAACGGACTCCCTTCCGGTATGCACGAGAAGCAACCCTTTCTGCATAGCTTTTTCGCAGACCCTATTTGAAAAGTCTACATCCGGCTTACCTGTTACAGGATCTTTAAATATGATCGCCGCAATAAGTCCGTTACTGAAATAGTATGCTATTCTGTTTGAAAACCTCTCTTTTAGTTCAGCAAGCCTGGCTCTTAATATATTACCCTTCCTTGCGGATTCTCCGACTAAATCACCCTCTTCAATAACTTCCAGATTGGCAAGTCCCGCCGTACAGCATAACGGATTTGCAGAATGTGTGCTGCTCATCGACCCGACTCCGGGTAGATCCATTATCCCTCTCGAGCCCAGAACGGCCGAGAGCGGCAGGGACCCGCTCAGGGCTTTCCCTATGCATAAGATATCGGGCTTTACACCATAATGCTGGTACGCGAATAACTTCCCGCTTCTTCCAAAGCCTCCTTGTATATCATCGAATATTAACAGGCTCTTGTTTTTTTTAGCAAAATTATTAAGCGCTTTAATGTAGTCTTTTGGATAGAAGTATGCTGCCCAACCCACGTAAGATTCTATGAAGAAACCGGCTATATTCTTTGGCTTCAATCCTCTTTTCTGTAGCGCTTTGATGTCGCGGGTAAAACGCTTCCCCCAATCGGGCTTACCGCTTTCACCATCACTCATGGTCCATGGATATGGAATCTGCAGATGGTATATGTGAGGGTCTCTATGACCTATCCACGCTGACGAAGCCGGATCGCCTTTTAACATCTCGGCTCCCATGGTTCGGCCGTGCATGCTTCCCTTAAATGAAATTATGACTCTCTTTGACGGTCTTATGGTCTGACCGTAAAGCCTGGCAAGCTTTAAAGCGCACTCGGTCGCCTCTGTACCCGAGGATAGCAAGAAGGCTTTTTGAAACTGGCGCGGCGTAATAGCGATCAACTTCCTTAAGAACTTTACCCGTGATTCATTAGCAAAGGTGTACGAATGGAGAAGATCCTGATCGAGCGCCTTCTTAAGCGCCGAAACGATTTTAGGATTTGCGTGCCCGGAGTTTGTAACAAATATAGTTGAAGTGAAGTCGATCCAGCAATTACCGTACCTGTCAAATACCTTATAATCCTTCGCTCTATTCCAGACGACCGGCAGCTGACCGTGCATGGACCTGGACTCCACCCGTTCCAGTTCTTTAAGAATGGCTATTGAAGCCGGCACCGGGATCTTCGTCTTGATTCTCCTGTTCCTGGTATGCACGAGCCTCACGCTCTTTGGCGCTTTTGTGAATTTGTAACCGCTCATACTTTTACTCGTTTTGAATAATTATCTCTTAAATGATCGTAAATAGGATTTCCATATTTTTCGAGCTGATACTCAAGATAGCCGAAGTCCTCCGGAAGGTCAACCTCGGTTGTAACGGGAGTAACGAATCCAAGCATAGCTGTCCCGTATAAAGATCCGGTCTCTTCTACAAAGGATCTCTTTACTATATCAACATACCCGTTTGCGTGATAGGCTTTTGGGAAGAGTTGTCTTGGAAGATTGTAATACTCGGGCCTCTTGTCTCCGGGGAAGAAACCCTTAAAGAATCCTTTCTCATCAAGCTGGAATTCCTTTTGTGGAGGCTCTGCAAGTTCGTGCGCCGACCGCAGTGACGTAGAATCCGCCTTCTCTCCGATAAGCGCGACAGCCCGATCTATCACTTCTGCGTCTCTTAGCGGTGTAGTAGGCCGGAGGTGCACCAAGAGACCGGCAGCTCCATTCTCATTTTCCTTAAACCAGGAGATGGCATGCTGAAATAATTCAAGATCTGTAGATCTATCTTGCGATATCTCCGCCGGCCGCAAAAATGGTACCTCTGCTCCAAATGCCTTTGAGATATCTGCGATCTGGTCAGAATCGGTCGATACAATTACCCGCTCTATCTTCTTAGAGAGCGACGCTGCCAATATTGAGTAAGCGATCAAGGGATACCCGCCAAGGAGTTTAATATTCTTACCCGGCACGCCTTTCGAACCGCCCCTTGCGGGTATCAGGGCTATTATATCGGCTCTCTTCATCTTCTATCCTTCTTTCATCGCGCCATCATTTACACAAGGGTCCTCGATATCGTAATCATGCGCCGTAGGAACACCCCAGAAATGGCAATACGAACAGAGCGGTATCTTATTCCTGCTCCCTCTTTTATGCAACTCCATCCACTCGGCCCTTCTCTTACCGTTCCATATCTCATCTAAAGAATCTCTCTTCGCATCCCCGATCACTCCAAGGCCTTTCGGATCAAAGCGGACGCATATAGAGACCTTGCCGCAGATGTTAACGCAAAGATGGTGGAGAAAATCCCAGCATATTCCGATCTCCGGTATAGTCGGGTTCTTCTTCCTGTAGTTGAAGCTGCCCATCTTGGCATGTAGTACCCTTCTTATAATAAGAGATCCCAGCTCCTGGTACCTTGCAGGATCCACATCCCCAATGAGCCGTAGACTGGTAAAAGGCTTTCTCGCGCCTTTAAGCTTAAGAAATCTCTTTATGAGCTTATATTGCTCATCCGCCTCTGTATCACCTTCAAATACGGATACAGAGATGGTGTCCAGATTGTCGATGATCTCTTCGGACTTCTCAAGTAAGAGCTTGCCGTTAGTGACTATATTCTTTATCTGCTTTGAGAATAATTTAACCGCATCACCAAAACGCGGATAGAGGAGCGCCTCTCCATCCCTATGAAACTGGACAACTATATTCTCCGGCAGCTGCGAAGCCAGCCTTCCGACAAGTTCAAAATCCATGTCACCGTACTTGAGAGCAAGTTCCGGATGATCCCTGTCTACCTTACGCCTGCCGCACATCCAGCAGGCCTTGTTACACCTGGAGGTAAGCTCAATGTTGATGCATGCAAGTCCGCTTAGCATTGTATTGCCTCTGTCATCTTAACAAAATTCGTTATCCTTCGAATCGTCCGTATTCCGTCATCTCTCTTCTGTCTTTGCGAGGCACATTGTCATTCGAAGCGTGCCGAAGCCTGCCTGCCGGCAGGCAGGCAGGCAATCTCGCTTTCCTTCGTCTTTGCGAGGCACCGGAATATTCGAGCGTGCCGAAGCAATCTCTGCTTACCTCGTCTTTGCGAGGCACCGTAAAATTCGAGCGTGCCGAAGCAATCTCATTCGAGCTAGTTTGAGATTGCTTCGGTGCGCTAACCTATTTACGGCACCTCGCAAAGACGGGTAAAACATTGCTTCGGTGCGCTAGCTCTTTACGGCACCTCGCAAAGACGAGTAAATAATCGTCCTACGTCCTACGTCCATCGTAGCGTAAAATTGTCATATATGCGATCCCATGCGCCTTAGTTTCTTAATAATAGGTATCTCGCTATCATATATCTTTATATCGCCGTCACCTTTTGCCGTTTCCCAGTTTCTTATATCGGTAACTAGTCTAACCAAACCCTGCGGCTCAACGGACGCTGCTTGATCACTCCCCCACATGGACCTATCTAATGTTATATGCCTTTCAACGCAAGATGCCCCAAGCACAGCAGCTGCAAAAGTTGTATATAATCCAACCTCGTGGCCTGAATAGCCGATTGGCACATCATATTCTTCTCTCAAAGTTACAATACCTCTTAAGTTTAACTCCTCAGACTTCGAAGGATATGTGCTTGTACAATGCATTATGATCAAATTATCCGTTCCAAGTATATTTACCGCGCGTTCGATCATCTTCGCGTCGCTCATGCCTGTAGACAGGATCATGGGCTTCCCTTTCTCTTTATGATACCGTAACAGGCTCTCGTCGGTAAGGGTAGCTGACGCGATCTTGTAGCACGGAGGATCGAACTGGCTGATAAAATCTACGGAAGCCTCATCCCACGAGGAGGCGAACCAATCGATACCCCTCTCTTTGCAGTACCTGTCGATCTCTTTATATTTTTTGAGATCGAACTCAAGCCCTCTTTTCAAATCTCCGTTAGTAGGGCCGAATGGATTCTCCCTCGGCTTTGAAAGCTCCTCCTGGCTGTAAACTGTTTCGACTGTTCTCTTTTGAAATTTAACTGCATCGCAACCCGAGTTCAGGGCAACATCGATCAGTTTCTTTGCGATATCCACACTCCCGTTGTGGTTGATCCCGATCTCAGCTATTACGTAGCAAGAATGCTCGTCTCCGATCACCTTATCTCCTATTCTTACTGTCTTCCTTGCCATAATAAAACCCCCCTTCTTTAATGATCTAAACCTTGATCTCCTTCTTAAAATTCTCGATCTCGAGCTTTAGCCTCGCATATTGTTGGGTCTTCCAGGTTAAGAATTCGCGTGCCAGGCGTATCTTCGTCTTAATACCGTATGGCGTGAGCAAATACATGTAAGCAAGTTTTCTCTTTGAATTCTTAAAATTCTGTATCTTTATAACGCCTTTATCCACAAGGGCGTTGATAAGAAAGTTTATCTTCCCTAGGCTAACTGTCATCTTTTCGGCAAGATAGCGCTGGGTAGCCTGCGGGTTCTTCTCTATCTCCCTTATCAGATGGTAGGCCTCTTCAGATTCAAAAATATCAACAACCTTGCCGTTTGTTATCTTCTTCTGGTTACCGTTCTTCATGTGTTCAACCTCTGAACATATAGTATCAAAATAGACCATTTTAGTCAAGCCTATATGCCAAATAATATTACATTTAGCACCCCACCTCTCAACCGGAGTATGCCAGCAGCCTGGGGCGCATGAGAGCATTCTGCGCATAGCAGAAAGAAGAAGAGAATTCATTCCCCAGAAAATGTTTACCTCCGCTTATTAGGTAACGCCTTTTATTGAGATGAGAAGAGGGGATGCCGAACTCACCCCGCACATAAAGTGCGGGGTTCAAACATTGCGTCATCCTTTTTGTATGAAAATCCCTGCCTGCCGGCAGTGCAGGTTCTTACAAAGAAAACCTCTTCTCATCTCAATAAAAGGCTAACATTTTCCAATGGGGCCCCTTTGAATTCTCTTCTTCTTCTCTCTTAGAGGACTGTTGTTAATACTCACTAATTGTGCCCCATTTTTAATGTGTAATATCGGTCTAATTATTGATAAAGTTCTTTCATCCCCGCGAAAGAGGCTGTATCGCAATACCGTTTTAGGCCTCAAAACATCGTCTTTGCGAGGAGGCGCGAAGCGCCAACGTAGCAATCTCCGACGAGACACAGGTGAGATTGCTACACAGCCTCGAAAGCGGGGATCCATAAGTGTACTCTTTCTAATGCATTGGGGCTAGACTGGATTCCCGCTGTAGTTTAGACCTCGGCAGCGGTCCGGGAATAACAGAGTGTTGAGCAAGCTTATTAAGAGCTCCAAAAGGTTAACGACTTATTGAGCTTGTACAACTGTCCCCATACGAAGTCTATCCCTTTCTTTAAAGAGAGGCCACAGGGTTTGAGCCGGTAAACGAAGAGCGTTAAAAATTGAGGTATCTTCTGAAGGAGAGAAGAGGTTATCTGCCACAATATTTTGAGGCAAAGAGCGCCGAGGATGTTCGAGGCCGCTTCCATGCGGCCGAGTTCCCGAAGGCGCCCTCTTCTCTCCTTCAGAAGATACCGTACCGTAGGGGGTATATCCCGGATTAGCTAAAGGCATAGGAGGGCAATTTTTCTTATCAGATTATTATCAGAACGCTCTTCGTTTACCGGCTCAAACCCTGTAGCCCGTGGTTTTCATGTGAGATGGGCCCAGTCTCCGTATCGGCGACAGGTCCCTTTGCTGACAGAATCTCTGCCCAACTTTCTTGCAGTCTTATTTAAGGAAGGATTTTATGGAGTCGGCTATGCGGGAGATCTCGTCCTCTTTAAGTCCCGGGTAGACAGGCACCGCAAGAGTGGTCCTTGCGGCCTCTTCGGCATGCGGGAAATCGCCTTCTTTGCCGTTTAGGGATTTATAGCATTCCTGGAGATGGAGCGGTATAGGATAATAGACTCTGCTTGCAACACCAAGATTTTCCAGATGCTGGGCGAGAGAGTCCCTTTTTGAATCTTTTACACGAATTATATACTGGTGATATACGTGTACATTATGACCCGGTACGTATGGCGTTGTGACGCCGCTATTCTTAAAACATTCATTGTAAAGCAGGGCGTTCTTCCTCCTGGACTCTGCCCAGGAATCGAGAACCTTTAACTTGACCCTGAGAATTGCTGCTTGAAGATTATCTAAACGCGAATTCGTTCCAACTATGGAATGGACGTATTTCTTGGAGCTACCGTGCTCTCTCATTAGCTTCAATTTCGAGGCCAGGTCTTTATTGTTTGTGACGACCATACCCCCATCGCCAAAAGCTCCCAGATTCTTGCTCGGAAAGAAACTTATGGCGCCTGCCTGGCCCATCGATCCTGCTTTTCGCCCCTTGTAGGTAGCCCCGATAGCCTGGGCGCAATCCTCTATAACAGTAAGTTTGTTAGCCCTTCCAACCTCCAGGATCTTATCCATGTCAGCACATTGACCATAGAGGTGAACAGGAATGATGGCCCTGGTTCTATCCGACATGCGTCGTTTGATCTCCTCCGGATCTATATTGTACGTCTCCGGATCTATATCGCAGAATACCGGGGTTCCTCCGCTATTTGTAATAGCGCCGGCGGTCGCCATAAATGTAAAAGGCGTTGTTATAACCTCTTCTCCCTGTTTAATATCGATTGCCTTAAGCGACAAAATAAGCGCATCGGTCCCTGAAGATACTCCGATAGCAAAGTTCGCGTCACAAAATTTGGCCATCTCCTCCTCGAAAAGCTTGACCTCCCTACCCATTATGAACTCTTGGGCATCGATCACTCCCTTTATTGCGCTATCTATCTCTTCTTTAATAGATCTGTATTGCTGTTTCAGATCGATGAGCGGTATGCGCCTGCCCATATTCTTTATCTGCGTCTTCATTGCTCCGTTACGCCTCTTTTTCCTTTCAAGAATCTTCGCTCGCAGCCGAAACACTTGCTCTCTCTTTTCCTAAATTTAAGTTTCTCGCCGCAAACACAGATCCATCCCTTCAGCCTGGCGGGGTTACCATAGACCAGGCCAAAATCCGGTACATTCCTTGTAACTACCGCGCCCGCGCCTACGAACGCATGCCGTCCGAGCGTGATCCCGCAAACTATAGTGGCATTCGCACCGATCGATGCGCCCTCTTTTATATGGGTTATCTTGTAAAAATTACTATTATTCCGCGGATAGAGAGAGCGCGGGTTTATAACGTTTGTAAAGACGCTCGACGGCCCGCAAAAGACATTGTCCTCCAATATGACGCCTTCATATAGAGCTACGTTATTCTGGATCTTGACGTTATTTCCTATGGTAACATTCGGCGCAATAAAAACATTCTGCCCTATCCTGCAATTCATCCCGATCTTTGCTCTTTTGCAAACATGCGAAAAATGCCATATCGTAGTGCCCTTCCCTACGCTGGACCCCTTATCAACGCATGATGTTCTGTGAATTGAGATCGCGGCTTTACTCTTCACTCATCGCCCTACCTTCCTTACCTTCACGGCCCTTCCTGAAAGCTTGAGGGATCTTTCGGCGGCATCAAGTACGCTAAGAACCTCGACGCCATTTCTCCCATCGGTAAAGGGCCTTCGTCTTCCCGATACCGAATCTACAAAGTGCTGGCACTCCAGTTTCAGGGGCTCCCGCAGCTTCACCTTTGGAATGTGGACATCGCCATGCCTTAAGGTAAAGAACGACTGATAGTTATACTCGCCCGTTCTTTCAACGCCCTTATCATATATCTTTACCTTGTCAACCGGTTCCATATCATCGAAAACGGCCATCTTCCTTGAGCCTACTATCGTAAATTTCCTGATCTTATGCGGGTCGAGCCAGCTTACATGAATGTTTGAAAACCTTCTCTTCCCGAACTTGAGTGACATGAAGATAACGTCCTCGATTCCTTTTTGCAGATAGGCCTCTCCCCTGGCCATTACTTCGGTAGGCGTCTGGCCCAGCAGGTACATGGCAACCGAAACGTCGTGAGGGGCAAGGCTCCACATTGCATTCTCTTCCAGGCGTACCTGCCCGAGGTTAACCCTCGTGGAGTACATATACAAAACCTTACCGAGCTCCCCTTGATCTATTATTCTTTTAAGGAGCCTGACTGCAGGATGGTAGAGCAGAAGGTGCCCGACCATCAGCACAAGGCCGGAACTTTCCGCCATCCTTAAGATCCTCAGCGCATCTTTCATCTTAAGGGCTATAGGCTTTTCAACGAACACATGCTTTCTATTCTTCAAGCTAAGCTCTGCCAATTTGCCGTGTGTCGAAGGCGGCGTGGCAATGATTATCGCGTCAAGCTCATGTTTCTCAAATAGGTCCTGCACTCTCGTCGTGGTTGCCATCCCGGGATAAAGACCCTGGACATCTCTCAGCTTCCCTTTGTCCTTATCGCAACATGCTACGACTCTTGCATTCCTTACCGCCGCAAAATTGCGTAAAAGATTACTGCCCCATATACCTACCCCTATCTGCCCAAGCCTTAGCATGTGACCATTATCTCCCGGATTTATCTTTGAAGTATTCAATCGTAGCCTTTAAACCATCTGTAAGCCTTACCCTCGGCTCCCACTTGAGGATCTTCCTTGCAAGCTTTACATTCGGTTTTCTGACTTTGGGGTCGTCTGTCGGTAGCTTTTTGAAAGCGATCCTGCCCTTGCCACCCGTCATCCGGGTTAGTATCCTCGCAAGCTCAAGAACCGTTATCTCATGCGGGTTTCCGATATTAACGGGATAATTGACGCGCGATCTGAGCAACCTGTATATGCCGTTAACCATGTCCGATACGTAGCAGAAGCTGCGCGTCTGTTTACCGTTGCCATAGACAGTCAGCGCCTGGCCATTAAGCCTCTGATCGATGAAGTTGGGTATCACACGACCGTCGCGCTCGCGCATCCTTTCGCCGTAAGTATTGAAGATGCGTACGATCTTTGCATCGACACCGTGGGCCCGGTGATAAGCCATAGTGATCGCTTCGGCAAAACGCTTCGCTTCATCGTAAACTCCGCGCGGCCCCACGCAATTGACATTTCCCCAATATGATTCAGGCTGCGGATTCACAAGAGGGTCGCCATATACTTCTGAGGTCGAAGCGAGTAAAAATTTAGCTTTGTGTTTCTTCGCGACACCGAGGGCATTGTGCGTGCCGAGCGATCCAACCTTTAATGTCTTTATGGGGTACTTTAAATAATCGATCGGGCTCGCGGGCGAAGCAAAATGCAGCACGTAATCGATCCGTCCTTCAGTCTTTATAAATTTGCTTACGTCATGTTTCACGAACCGGAAGCGCCTCTCCTTTAAGATATGCTTTATATTTTCTAGCGAACCTGTTATAAGATTATCCATGCATATAACGTTATGACCTTTTTTTAAAAATATATCGCAAAGATGCGATCCTATGAACCCTGCACCACCGGTTATCAGTACACGTTTTCGTTTCATTTTTTTACATCCCCGCGTTTTCCTACATGTCATCCCCGCGGAAGCGGGGATCCAGACTATACTCGCAAAGAACACATCCCTGGATTCCCGCTTGCGCGGGAATGACAGAGAAAAAAACTATAGTTTCGCGAAATAATCGATAGTTCTCTTCAATCCCTCTTCGAAACTTACAAATCTATCTATCTTCAATCTTTTCTTCAGCTTGCTCACATCCGCCAGTGTCTTCTTTACATCTCCGGCCCTGGGAGGAGTAAATGTTGGTTTAACTTTCTTCCCCAGTATCCTGTTTACCTCATTTACGATGCCGAGCACAGAAGTAGCATTGCCGCAGGCGACGTTAAATACTTCACCCGAAACTCCACCTGTGGTCGCAGCATTTATGTTTGCTAAAACAACATTATCTATAAATGTGAAGTCCCTCTCCTGCTCTCCATCACCGTGTATAGGTGGGCTCTCGTCATTTAGTATGCAGGTAATAAATTTAGGTATTACTACCGCATACTGGTTGTCCAGTGACTGTTTGGGCCCGAACACATTAAAGTACCTGAGGGCCACCGTTTCCAATCCGTAACTGTTGGAAAATAGTTTACAGTAAAATTCTCCCATAAGCTTTGAGGAAGCATACGGCGATATAGGGTTCGTGTCATCGCTCTCCTGCTGTGGGAATTTCTCCCGTTCACCATAGACTGAGCTCGAAGACGCGAAGACAACCCTCTTTATGCCATGTTCTTTAGCCTTCAGCAATAGCTTAAGGGTTCCGCTTACATTGACATCGTTGTACTCAAGGGGAAGTTCCATAGATTTAGGGACCGATCTTAAAGCCGCCTGGTGCAGTACAAAGTCCACACCTTCCAGCGCCCTGTCCAGATCTTCGTTATTCCTTATATCGCCCTCAATAAAGTTGATCTTCTCTTTAACCGGCGCCAGGTTCTCGAGCTTACCTTCGCAGAGATTATCCAAAACTATAACGTTCTGGCCCCTTTTAACAAGCTCTTCGGTTATATTGGAACCGATAAAGCCTGCGCCTCCCGTAACCAGGTATCTATTCATCCGTACCCACCCCCTATTCAAACATTCAGTTTCTTAATAATATGCTCAACGCAAGTCTCGATATCGTTCTTCTTGGTATCGATTACAATATTGGCCGTCTTAGGCTCTTCGAACGGAGCGGAGACGCCCGTAAACTGCGCGATTTCGCCTCTGCGCGCGCGCTTGTACATACCCTTGACATCCCTTCTTTCGCACTCATCAAGATTACACTTAACATATACGAGCTTAAAGTTCCCCACGATCTTTTTAACCATGCCCCTTAACTCAATTGTAGGCGACACAAAAGAAGCGATAACAAATATGCCGCTCTTGTTGAAAAGCTTGGCAACATGGGCTATCCTCCTTAAATTTTCTTTCCTGTCCTCAACGGAGAAACCGAGATTCTCGTTGAGGGCATTGCGTACGTCGTCTCCATCGAGATGTGTGGTGTTGTACCCGCGGTTATCAAGCTCTGCCTTTATCCTCTTTGCAAGCGTCGTCTTCCCTGCGCACGGAAGCCCCGTAAGCCAGAGTGTCGTGCGGAGAGTCTTTATATATCTGGCGACCTTGGGTGGAATATTCGAGTCTTTGCCTGCCCTCACATTGGTACCCGATATCTTTGCGATGCTCTTTGGCGGGTCTACTCTTACAACATCGTATCCTACCTTCCTTCCGATATTGATGCTCTCTATGTCGGGGATGACTATGCTCTTTACTCTATCGCCGTAAACCCTCCAGATCATCTCCATCCGCTGCTTTACCGTATAAGGATTCTTCTCTGATATCTCCGTATCCCTTATCGCTATGCATACATGCTTACCTTTGGCCAGGGCCTGATCAACCAAATACTTATGCCCGTTGTGAAAAGGTTGCCATCTCCCAACAAATAATGCATATCTTTTATGCGCATTATACATTCTCTTTTAACCTCCTCCTATAACCTGGTTATGCTCTTCGATCTTATACCCAGCTTCTCGAAAATATTCCTTGTATCAAGAATAAGGTTTGCGTTCTTTGCTATAAGCCTGTAATCTACGTTGGAATGGTCCGCCAGAACCAACACGCAGTCATTATTCTTAAGACTTCTTTTATCCAAATTTGTACGCTTCAGATCGATGTCGCCTATCTTAAGGTACGGGAAATAGGGATCGTAAAAAGAGAGCTTTGCTCCTCGCCTCTTTAGGATATGCATTACCTCTAAGGCCGGAGACTCTCTTAGATCTTTTACGTCCCTCTTATAAGCTACACCGACAGCTATTATCGTTGCGCCCTTTATGTTTTTCTTCTTCCTGGCCAGAACCCGCTCGAGCTGCTTAACAACGTAATGCGGCATAGCCTCGTTTATAAACGATGCCAGGTTAATAAACTTAGTCTCAAAACCGTACTCTTTAGCCTTCCAGGAGAGATATAACGGGTCGACAGGTATACAGTGGCCACCCACGCCCGGCCCCGGGTAGAACGGCATGAAACCGTAAGGTTTGGTCTTTGCCGCATCGATAATCTCCCATATATCCAAACCCAGTTCCCCGCATAGCGTAGTGAGTTCATTTACAAGCGCAATATTTACTATACGGAAAGTGTTCTCCAGAAGTTTCACCATCTCCGCGGCACTTGCGGAAGAGACCGCTACAACCTCGCTTATCACCTGCTCATAAAGAAACTTTGCAAGCTGTGTCGACTTCCTGGATATTCCCCCTATAATTTTGGGGGTGTTTTCGGTTTTATAAACTTCATTTCCCGGGTCTATCCTCTCGGGTGAAAAAGCAAGATAGAAATCCTTGCCCTCTTTAAGCCCTGTAGATTCCAGCATGGGCAAGAGAATCTCTCTGGTAGTTCCCGGATAAGTCGTAGATTCAAGAACCACCATCTGCCCCTTCCTTATATTGTTCTCAACCTTTGTTACGGCCTGGCGTATATATGATATGTCGGGTTCTCTGTTCTTGCCCAGAGGCGTAGGAACACAGATGATAACAACATCCAGCCTCTTTATGAACTTGACATCCGTCGTGGCTTCGAACCTTTGGTTCTTCAGCACGCACTTAAGCTCTTGGTGGGAAACATCTGTGATATAGGAGATGCCCTTCCTTATATTCTGTATTCTATCCCTATCTATATCTATACCCACAACCTTAAAACCTTTTTTGGCAAACGTCAATGCAAGCGGAAGTCCTACATAACCTAATCCTATAACCCCTATAACTGCTCTCTTATCCTTTATCTTCTTCTTTAGGTGCTCGACGTTCATCCTACATTACCCCTTCTTTAGATCGTACTTCCTAAGTATTCCTTTAACGCTATCTGCCATGAACGCATGACAAAGCCGGTAATATGCTCAAACTTACCATTATCCAAGACCGAAAACTCCGGTCTCTTTGCGGGCCTGCCCAGTGCAGCGGCGCTTATCGGCGATATTGCCACACCATCTATCCCGGCTGATCTTATAATCTCTTTGGCGTAGCCAAACCAGGAGACGCGGCCCGAATTCGAGATGTTATATATGCCGGGCTGCCAGGGTGACTTGATAAATATCTTTATGGCCTTTGCCAGATCCTTCGCATACGTGGGGCAACCTGTCTGGTCGTCTACAACTTTAAATTCTCTTTCAGTCTCGGCTCTCTTCAAGATCGCGTCTACAAAGTTCTTGCCATTAGCCCCGTATAGCCAGCTAGTCCTTACTATTGCATACCTCTTTAACGCTGCGACCCTCTTCTCACCCTCTACCTTTGATCTGCCATAAACACTCAGGGGGCCAACTACATCGTCTTCGGTATACGACCGTCGCTTCTTTCCGTCAAATACAAAATCGGTGCTGATGTAAATGATCGGTACGCTTGATTCTTTTAAAGATGCAACGACATTCCCGGTACCCTCTCCATTTACCTTATTTGCCCTATCCGGATCACCTTCGCATCCGTCTACGTCGGTCCACGCTGCTGCATGAATAACGAGATCCGGTTTCGCGCCGTTTATGCGCTGTCCGGTTCTTTTACGGTCAGTGATATCGCACTCTATGTATTCAACGGGCCACGCGGCATGAAACGGAGATCTCCTGATATCAAGCGCTATAATATCATAGTCGCTATAAAGCTCACTTACAAGGTATGCGCCTAGCATACCACATGAGCCTGTTACCAGAATCTTCTCTCTTTTACCTTCTCTAATCTTTTCCACCAGTCAGTATTCTCTTTATACCAAAAAACGGTATCCCTTAAAGCATCTTCAAATTTGTGAGCGGATCTCCACCCGAGCCCTTTTAGCTTGCGGGTATTCATTGCATACCTCTTATCGTGTCCCGGTCTGTCCTTAACAAATTTTATAAGTCTATTGCTCTTGCCAAGCAAAGCTAATATCTTCTTTGTGAGAAGAATGTTCTGCATCTCATTGCCGCTTCCTATGTTGTATATCTCGCCGCTTTTCCCATATTTAAAAACATGATTCAGGGCATCGCAGTTATCGAGAACGTACAGCCACTCTCTTACATTCTTTCCATCCGCGTAAACCGGCAGCCTCCTCTTCCTTAAGGCATTTGCGATAAAGAGAGGTATCATCTTTTCCGGGTACTGGTAAGGGCCGAAATTATTGGCGCTTCTAACGATAACCGTCGGCAGTTTAAACGTGACAAAATACGAACGCACCAGAAGATCTGCGGCAGCCTTGCTGGCAGCGTACGGCGAATTCGGTAGTATCGGGGACTCTTCAGTAAAATAACCTTTTGTTATACTGCCGTACACCTCATCTGTACTTATCTGCATAAAACGCTTGATCTTGAACTTCCTGGCAGCATCCAGTAGGATCTGGGTACCAACAACGTTCGTTCTGATGAACTCCGTAGGATCCTTAATGGAGCGGTCTACATGGGATTCCGCGGCAAAGTTTATTATAGCATTGCACCCCTTCGCCAGCTTATGCACCAGCTTCTTATCGCATATATCGCCTTTTACGAATCTGTACCTCGGATCTTTCTCTATGTCTTTAAGGTTTTCAATATTCCCGGAATAGGTCAGCTTATCGAGGTTTATAATGCGTATCGTCCCCTTCGGGGAGGCTTCGCTTCGCTCCGCACTCCTTCGTCCTTCGTCCTTCGTCCTTCGTAGCATGTATCTTACGAAGTTAGACCCGATAAACCCCGCGCCGCCTGTTATTAGGATCTTGCCGTGCATCTCTTGTACTCTCTCTTCGCAACAAGATTATTTGCTCTGAGTAATGACTCGAATGTGCCGGAGTCCGTCCACCAGCCTTTCAAAACTGCGTAGGTTAGCTCCCCTCTTTCCAGATAGGCATTGTTGACATCTGTTATTTCGAGCTCTCCTCTCCTGGATGGCTTTAGAGTCCTTACTATATCGAAGACCTTGTTGTCATACATATATATGCCTGTAACTACGTAATCCGATTTTGGCTTTCTCGGTTTCTCAACAATTCTTGATACACGCCTTTTCTTGTCAAACACTACAACCCCGAACCTTTCAGGATCCGGCACCTTCTTGATCAGTATCTTAGCGCCTATCGGTTGTTCTCTAAAAGCATCGACAGCGCTCTTTATATCTCTTTCGATTATGTTATCCCCTAAAACAACTACTATTTTACCATTGTCAGCAAAGTGTTCTGCCAGACTTAGAGCCTGGGCTATCCCGCCTTCGCCTTCCTGATATGAGTAATTAATGTGTTTAAGCCCGAATTCCTGCCCATTTCCTAAGAGCCTCAGAAATTGACCTGCATGATTCCCGCCGGTTACGATCAATATATCCTTTATGCCGGCGTCGACAAGCGCCTGGATCGGGTAGTATATCATAGGCTTGTTAAATACCGGAAGAAGGTGCTTATTAGTGATCTTGGTTAGGGGGTAAAGTCTCTTTCCAAGCCCTCCCGCTAATACTATACCCTTCATATTTACTCACTTTCTTTGCGATTGATTACACAGATTAAGTATAGATTACACAGATAAGTATCGCAATCCGTGTAATCAGAACGCTATTTGCTTCACAGAATCAGTGTAATCATTCATTCCAATCAAATGGTATATCATTCTCATGCGGATCCAGCCTGTATTCATCCGGAGCGAAGTATCTCCATAAGACGCCCACGGTCATCCGGTATGATCTTGAGATTCTTTACCTTTACACCGTCTATCACTATCTACGCCCTATACCTTCGTATGAGAACCCCAGCTTCTTCATCTTTGCCGGATCATATATATTGCGGCCATCTACGATCGCCGGCTGCTTAAGAAGTTCTTTGATCTTATCAAAATCCAACTTCTTGAATTCATCCCACTCCGTAAGAAACAAGAGGCAATCGCATCCTCTGGCAGCTTCATACGGATCCTTGCAATATTTGATCTTGTCGCCAAATACCGCCCTGGTCCCCTTCATAGCCTTTGGATCGTACGCACGTACCATAACCCCTTCATCCAGAAGTTTTTTGATAATATCGATCGCCGGAGCGCTTCTTATATCATCAGTATTTGGCTTAAACGCAAGCCCGAGCACACCTATGGTCTTGCCGGAAATATTCCATATGAGCTTAGCGATCTTATCAAGCACCCTGGCCTTCTGATCTTCGTTAATCTTCGCCACTTCCTTTAAGAAAGTAAAATCGTAGCCTATCTTCTTGGCGATGTAGATAAAGGCGCTGATGTCCTTCGGAAAGCATGACCCGCCAAAGCCGACCCCTGCATCAAGAAAATGACGTCCTATCCTTCGATCGAGACCTATACCTTCTGCAACCTGTTTTATATCGGCGCCAGCCTTTTCACAAATCGTGCTTACCGCATTAATGAACGAGATCTTTGAAGCGAGGAATGAGTTCGACGCGTGTTTAATTATCTCCGCGCTCTTTATATCTGTTACCACGACCGGTGCTTTAAGAGGCGAATATAGCTTGAGAAGTATCTTCTTGGCCTTTTGTGACTCCACCCCGATAACAATCCTGTCAGGATTCATAAAATCTTTTATGGCGCTCCCCTCCCTGAGGAACTCGGGATTAGACGCAACGCTAAACAGCTCCTGGCATCTCTTCTTCGTTAGGCCCCGCTTCTCGCCGCACGAGAATGTCTCAAGGGTTTTCTTCACCCACTGGCCTGTGTCAACCGGCACTGTGCTCTTCTCTACTATTACCTTGTATGAATGGAGGTTCCCGGCGATCTCCTGAACGACACGTTCAAGCACCAGGAGATCCGGTTCGCCGCTTTCTTTAGAAGGTGTTCCGACACAAATAAATACAACCAGAGATGCCTCAACGCCCTGCTTTATGCTCGACACAAAGGTAAGCCTTCCTTCTTTCTTATTGCGTTTTACCATCTTTTCAAGACCGGGTTCATATATCGGGATGACCCCCTTCTCAAGGGATGATATCTTCTTCTTATCGCTATCAACGCAACATACCTCGTTGCCCAGTTCAGAAAGGCAAGCCCCTGTTACGAGCCCTACATATCCTGTACCTATAATGGCTATCTTCACCCTGTTAAACCCCCATTTGTATATGTGTATAGACTATTAAAAGGAAATATTATTATAACAATATCCCCCTTATTTGGCAACCGATAATTGGTAAAACATGAGGACCAAAGGATTCTTCAGTACCAATCCTTAAGTCCCACAACCAATCAGAGGATAAAGCAGCTTGGGTACATTAGAGCATTTTGTGCACAGAAGAGAAAAGAAGAAGAACGGAATTCATTCCCCTGACAATGTTTACCTCACAACGTTCTACCTTGTGAAAGACAAGGGGGAGTTCTCTCAGGCTCAGCATAAAATATTATGCCAGGATTCTCTCTTCTTGCCTCTTTATAAGGTGATCGTCGGTTTAAAGG
>JBDRHE010000060.1:0-26176 GCA_043817155.1 Candidatus Omnitrophota bacterium
TTAAGTTATGTTTATGCTGATATACTCTTTTGATTAAATCGCTAGTTACTCCGATATAAAGCGTACCATTTCTTTTGCTTGCGAGTATATATACAAAATACTTATTTATCGTTCTGGATTCCCGCTTGCGCGGGAATGACATGTGGAACAGGGCAGGCATGACAGGAATTTGAATATCAAAATACTATTTCCGTAAATACGGTACTACAAATTTGGACGCAAGTTGTTGATGGTCGATGGTCTATTGTCTATGTTCTATTGTTTATGTTCGACGGTCTAGAATAAAAATACCGCGACGGCCAGAACGGTCGAATAATCCCCTGCGGAACTTACAACGGCCGATTGGGTGATGTTGGTCGTGCGGACTATCTCGTTACTTATCCTGAACTCCTCTTTCTTCTCATCCCAGGCCTTGTCTTCATCGAACTCGATCCCCAAAGTGGATGCAAGCATAGAGACCGCTATATCTTCGGCAAAATCACCGGCTACTTTTTCGGTTTCGCCATAGGCATGGTGTTCGCTCAAGTACCCGTAGGCGTTTGGATCAGCGGGCTTTGCGCACCCGATAGACGCCGCGATAAGCCTGTGAGGTTCATTGCTTGAGCAGCGCGCCATAACGACGAACGTGATCATACCCGGCACAAGCTCTTTCATCCCTTCATTTCTCGATATAATTCTGCATTCGGGAGGAAGGATGCTTGAGACCGTAACAAGATTATACTTTTCGATGCCCGCGTCTCTTAAAGCCAGCTCAAAACTTCTCAGTTCCGTCTTATGAGAGCCGACTCCTTTGGTGAGAAACAGCTTCTTCGGAACCAGCAATCTCTTTCTTGATGACAATAACATTTATTGAGCCTCTTTACCTTCTGCTGTTGTAAAAAATATATCCTAAAAGTCTGTATAGCAATTTCGCCGCTAAAAAGTCGGGCGCGATATGCCCCTCTCTCGGAGATAATTCCACAATATCCAGCCCCACTACCTTCTTATCCTTTATCACTATCCTTAAAAAATCCAGAAATTCATACCAACCGATACCGCCCGGCTCAGGCGTTCCTACAGAAGGCATAACCGAAGGGTCAAAGACGTCAAGATCTATAGTAATATAGATGGTATTCGAAAGAAGCTGGCTCGCTTTCTTTTTCCAGTTTGGCGTTTCCAAAATATCGTAAACACTTACAATGTTAACATTGGCCGGTTGTGAATCCAAAAAATCTTTCTCTTCCTTCGCAAGGCTCCTTACCCCTACTTCCACGATCGGGCATATCTCCTGGACCCTTCTGGCAATACACGCGTGGTTATACTTCGAGTCCTTATAGATATCTTTAAGATCGTAATGCGCGTCCAGCGATAGCACAGATACGTTCTGAAATACCTCCTTAACGGCTTTTACAGCGCCTATAGTGATCGAGTGCTCCCCTCCCAGTATAACCGGAAGTTTCTCCGCTTTTAGGATCTCGCCGGTTACATCCTTAACCTTATCGATGACCTTTTCCGGAGTGTCTTCACTATCGATGGCTAGAGGTGGGCTCGTATAGATCCCTGCCTTATATGTCTCCGTATGCAATTCATCGTCGAAAAGCTCCATATTCAAAGAGGCGTTTATGATCGCCTCCGGCCCCTTCGAAGCACCTTTCATGTAGGTAAGCGTCCCTTCATAAGGCACCGGGACAATGCAAACACCGGCCTTCTTCAGTCCGGCCCAGTTCTTATCAATATCACCGAATCTCTTTTCCAGAATAATATCTTCCATACGTACAAAAACTATATCATTTTTTGAAAAAAAACACAAGATTATTGTTTTCTAGTTCCCAGAGTTCGAATCATAAATATTTTAAAATTTTATGCAGCAAATTCATGATTTCGTTGTCTATATATATGGGGGAGGTTTTCTTTCCCCCTTGTATAAAAATGGAAAAATCGGACACCCTCTCCCCTCCGGGGAGAGGGGTAGGATGAGGGGGAAAGTAAAATGAAACGAAATAATATCGAAAAATGCAGAATTTTGCGAAGGAACGAAACTGACGCTGAAAGGAAGCTATGGGTAATGCTAAGGAATCGACAACTGAATGGAGTAAAATTTCGACGACAGTTTTCTATTGGTAAATATATATTGGACTTCTACGCTCCGGGATATAAACTCTGTATCGAAGCTGACGGCGGACAACATTATGAACATAAAGGAAAAAAGCAAGATCAAATAAGAACAAAAGAACTAGCTGGGCTTGAAATATCGACATTGAGATTCAGTAACTTGGATATCTTAAACAATATTGAAGGCGTTTATGAAGCAATAGCAGAATATATTAAGTGTCAAAAATGTTCTACCCCTCACCCTAACCCTCTCCCCTCCGGGGAGAGGGAAAAGTAGTTACCTGCCTGCTGCCGCAGGCGGGCAGGCGCAACCAAATAACGAGGAATAAAGTGAACACCCTCTCCCCTCCGGGGAGAGGGGTAGGGTGAGGGGGAAAGTAGTTAAGCAACCGAATAACGTATGACGAAAACCGACGATTATTTATTTAGCGCCTGGAGTCTGCGGACGCGCTCTTCTATTGGAGGATGGGTTGAAAATAGATTTGCGACAAAACTGCCGCGGATTGGATTTACTATGAATAGGTGCGCCGTCTGCGGGAAGGCCTCCAGCTTTGCGTATCTGGACGCTTGCTGCAGCTTCTTTAGAGCGCCCGCCAGCCCGAGTGAGTCTTTTGCGAAGTATGCGCCCGCTTTATCGGCAGTATATTCTCTCGTTCGCGATATCGCAAGTTGAACGATGAGAGCGGCTATAGGCGCGACGATAGATATGGCAATAAGGGCAAACACATTACCGGAATCCCGTCTCTGCCTGGAATGTCCCCCGAAGATCGCCGCCCATCTGGCCATACTTGCAAGCATCATGATGGCTCCCGCTATTGCCGCGGTGCAGGTCATGATAAGCGTATCCCTGTTTCTTACGTGGGCCAGCTCGTGCGCCAGGACCCCGCGTAGTTCGTTTTCGTCCAGCAGCTCTAATAAGCCACGCGTTACGCAGACAACCGCTTTCTGCGGGTTTCTACCGGTAGCAAAGGCGTTCGGAGACTTGCTCTCCATCATGTATATCTTAGGCATGGGAAGCTTGGCGCTACGAGTAAGTTCCCGAACAAGATTATACAGATGTATAAACTGTGTCTCCGGAACCTCCTTGGCCCTGTACATAGCCAGTACGATCTTGTCGCTGAACCAATAGCTTACACCGTTCAGGATCAAAGCGAATATTAGCGCGAACAGCGCCATGCGGGGACCACCCAACAGAGAGCCGATCCACACAAGTATCATCGTTAGTACCGTAAATAGAAGCCCTGTCTTAATATAGTTCATTTCCCATTACCTTTCCGCAGAAGCAAATCATAGCACAAAAAGGCTGTATGTCAATAGCAAAAGCGGTGTTTACAATTATTCAATATTTGAGGTATAATATTACATAATATGAGGCGCTTATATGGCTGAAAAAAGAAGATATGTACGTCAAGATCTTAAATATAAAGTTACATACTCAATATCGGATAATCCGATGAACGAGTACCGTACGAAGAGTTTTAATATATCATTAAGCGGGATCGGTATACAGGTAAGCGAATTTATAATGGGCGATCGATATATGCATCTCAAGATCCATTCGCCTAAGATGGAGAAGCCGATCGTGGCAAAAGGCAGAATAGCGTGGCAGGGCTTCGGGTCAGATCCTGGCGAAAAAAAGGTAGGAATACAGTTTACGAACGTACCGATCAGCGAGCTGACTGAGCTACTTGAAAACGCCTCAAATAACTAAGACAGCAATTAATTGATCATGTCGCTACACTTCTAGATATGGTATGTCGAAAAATCAAAAATTAAAGACCAAAAACTAAAAACACAGATTATCCCGCCGTTACTATTGTCCGCCTCGGCTAGCCGAAGGCGAGACGGGTATGGCGGGATCCCGCAATGCGCAAGCACGGTGGGAACTATGCAAAAATGACTAAGAAGAAAGTCTAATAGAGTCTTTGTCCCACATGTCATCCCCACACCGCCCCCACTCGTCTTTGCGAGGCACCGTAAGATTCGAGCGTGCCGAAGCCAGCGGCCTTGCCGCTAGGCAGGCAATCTCATTCGAGCTAGTTTGAGATGCTTCAGTGCGCTCGTTACATTACGGCACTTCGCAAAGACGGGTGGAGCGTCGCTTCGGTACACTCCGCTACTCAAAGCACCCCACAAAGACAGGGCCAGATTCCTGTTCAAAACGCCAAGCTCTTCTGTTATAATATCTTAGGGAACTATTTCGGTAGTTTTACTGTCTAATATACAGAGGCGAAGATGCAGGATGTACCTAAGGAGACTATCATAGAGGCTTCGAAAGGCGATATGGCGGCATTCCGGGATCTCTACAATGCTGTTTCCGGTTTCGTATATAATATTGTCTATAGAATTACAAACAACGAGCAAGACGCCGATGAGGTTACACAGGATGTCTTCTTAAAGATATATAATAAACTCGGAAGTTTCCGCTTCCAATCGTCCTTTAAGACATGGATATACCGAATCGCGGTAAATACCGCGATAAACGCGTACAGAAAAAGATCTAGAGAGAAAGAGTACACAGTGGAATATAACGAAGATCTTGAGGTAACGTCCGATCGAAATACGCCGAGGGAAGAGACCGACAAGAGAAGCCATGAGGCGCTTCTTAAAACCATGCTGGATATGCTAAATGGCGATCAGCGGGCCTGTGTAATATTAAAGGATATCGAAGGGCTTAAGTATGAAGAGATCGCTAAGATACTTGGGATTAATATTAATACCGTGCGGTCCAGGTTAAAAAGGGCGCGGGAGGCGCTATTGACCTTGAAAGAAAAAGGGGTGATGCAAAATGGACTGTAAAAAGGTAAGAGGCCTTATTGTCGAATATATTGATGGGGAACTTGCGATAGAGTCGCGAAACATCGTTAAAGCGCATCTTGGCATATGTGATAAGTGCGGGCGGCTAGAGGTATCATTAAGACGCGTGGCAATAGAACCGTTTAAAGACGCCGAACGCCGGAAAGTCCCCGAGGAGTTATGGAATAATGTAGAGGAGGGTATAAGGGGAGTCGAGAAGACGGTCTCTTTCACCGGATTAATGGAAAAGATAATCGCGCCACTCGGTATCAAAAGACCGGCCCTCGCCTTTGTAGCGGCTACGATGCTCTTATTATTTACGATAGTACTTATAAGGCAACCTATCGGATCCGAGAACGCTCTAAGCGCTTATATGGAAGAGGAGAGCGAATTCTTCTATCCCGCTAACGGCAACGGCGAGGCGGAGAATCCGGATAGTGTTGCGAATTTCGGGACATCCATTGAAGAGATCCTGCTTTAAAGGGAACTTTATTTCATTTACCACTGTCTAAGATAGTAGAAGGAGGCGATCAATATGAATAAGAAGTTGTATCTGATGGCTATTGGCTTTTCTATATTCGCGGCGCTTTGCATTTCTGCTACGGCGTATTCGCAGGGCCCTATCGCAGAAAGCGACAATGCCCTATTGGGAAAAGAAGGAATCGACGGACCCTCAGAAGAAGGTGGGCCTTCTTTTGTCGGCAAAGGATGCTCTTCCTGCGGCGAACACAAAAAGAGCGGTTTCGGCGGCAAGGGCGGCGGAGTGCGGGAACGCAAAGGAGAAGGCGGCCGGGATGCTATAATTAAGAAGCTCGGGTTAACCACTGAGCAGAGCGCGGCTATAGAGAGTCACAAGACAGATCATAGGGCCAAAATGCAGGAGGCCAAAGAGGCTTTAAAGACAAAAAAGAGAGAACTGCATAACGAGCTCGAGAAACCTGACATGGATGAGGCGAAGGTAAATACACTTGCAGCCGAAGTCAAAGCATTGTCAGGACAGCAGATAGATCTCAGCGTCCGGGGCATCCTTGCGATGAAGGCGATCCTTACTCCCGAGCAGTTCGCAAAATTGCAAAGTGAGGTTAAGAAGTGTTCTAAGCGTGGGGGCGGTAAGACGCACCGTGGCGGCGCGGGGCGAAAGAAAATGGGACGCAATATTGAACCCGGAAGCAAAGTAACACAGGAAGAGCCGCAAGATAAGCTTGAAGAATAGCAAAAAAAGCGGTAAAAAGAGTAAATAGAAGTAGGTCACTCTTAAGAGTGACCTACTTCTATACTAATCAAATAAAAGGCAGCCTGATAAGTAATGCTTCAGGCTGCCTTTTTTCTTTATAGTATATATTCGATCAGGCGCGGGACGAAGAGAGCGAGCTGTATATGGATTGCCACTTTACAAAATCGTATATAGAGCTTTTCTCTTTTGCCGTTATGCTCGTAAAACGAACCCCTATGCGACGCTCATTCTTCTCATAGAGAATGTTATAGCGTGTTTCACCTACCGTGTCTACTACTCTTGTCTTGTTATAACTCTTAAAAGCGTATGGATCTAGAAGAACAAACCTTGTAGAAAGGACGGAAAGCTGCGGGATACTAAGATCGGTCAATATCCCCATACCTCCATGGCTAAGATCAAACATCCTGGCATTCACTTCCCTATTACCCAAGGATATGCGCGCTGCTATTGGCTCCCGCACTTTATAAGATAGAATAAAGTTTACCACTACCCGTTTCATTTTTCTTCTCTCAGGACCCGCATACGTACGGTACATGACGTATCGCCTCTTTTTTTATTTAGCTTTTCGTTTAGGCCCGGGATACCTGCATTATTCCTCTTTAGCCCCAAATGGTGACTTAAAGGCCCCGGCCAGGCCTTCGGTCGTCTTTTTCAGCGTCTCTGCGGTATCTTTAATGACTTCCTGGGTACCCTCCCCGGTCTCTTTTAGCGCGCCTACCGCTTTCTGAGCGGTCTCAGTCGTCTTGGTTATGGTCTCCTGCGCTTTTACAGCAACCTCTTGAGCGACCTTACCTGCGGTAGCCAAAGTATCCGATACCGTCCCCTGGAGTCCTTTTAGATCGAAATTCGTGAGACTCGCGATCGTGGTATTCATCATAGCCTTAACTACGATAAGGCTTACAAGCTTATACGGATCCGTTATATTCGTGTACCTTTCCTTAAGGTTTACATGAAATTCCTTTACGGACGGAACAACGCCTCTTGAGTAGTCTTTATAAATGACCTTCCCGACTTTAAGTTCCAGGGCGTCTATCTGTATCTCGGGAACCTTCCCCTTCTCTTTGGCCTCGGGTCTCTTCTTCTCTTTCTGTGCCTGCACGACCTTAAGTGAATCCAGGTTCAGCTCCCCTTTTTCGTTCTTGACGACCACGAATTCTTTCATATTAATTCGCATCTCCTGGAGATGAACCTTCCCTTTAAAGATGGCCGGGAGATCGTAGTCCACGTAAATCTCCGGCATATCGAGCATTATCCTATCCTTGTATCCTTTCGGATTGTATAGCTTGAGGTTTTTTATACCAACTAACTGGTTTATGATACCCAGTTTAAAACTCTGTATCTTAAGCGGCAGGCCGGTAACGAGCTCCACCCCTTTTTCAGCTGAAACTTTGATAATAGCGTCCTTTGCGAAAGACAGAATTAACAGTACCACTAATACCGATACCAATACCATAAAGATCTTCTTCATCCCTACCACCCTCTCTTCTGCTATTTTATATCTACCTCTCCGCCATCCAACTTCTCAAACTCACCGACATCTTCCTTTATTATATTCATCACCTTTACCATCTTGTCGATGTTTTCGCGTGCGTTCTCTCCCCAGGTCGCTTGCTTAGCCCGGGAAGCCTTATCTTCAGCGATATCCTGGTCTTCAAGGTCATTGATGTCTTCTTTTATTATCTTCATTATTCCGATTGCCTTATCCATCTTTCGGCGAAGCTCCCGGGTCCATGCCTCATCTTTTTTAGTAGCGCTCTTTTCCGGAGCGGTGTTCCTGGGACCGAAATTGTCAGCATAACAAGCATGACCAATTAAGCTTAAAAATACAAAAAACGACACAATAAAGATCTTGAACCGAAGATACCCCTCACTGGTAAGAGATCCTCTATTCTTCATTTCCGCTCCCTTCTCAAGACCCTTTCTTGAGCTTATAAGCCTTCCTGTGCGCCGCCTCCGGCAAACGCGGGTATCGAAGCATCAAAAAACGCTGCGGCTATGACAAATAAAACTGCTCTGCCCATAACATACATCCTTACGAACTAATATTAACTACCCTGCTTCTTGATCTCTTCCTGTATGATCTGATCTATATATTTGTCAGCCTCTTCCATATCATCGAAAATATTTACTAAGGGCAAGATCTTCATCACTTCGAATATCTTCGTGATCTGGGGCTGGAGATCTACCATACCAAATGTCGCGTTTCTCTTGGTAAGTTCTTTTTGGGCCCAGATTATTACCCTTATACCGATACTGCTTAGATAACTGACACCGCTCATATTGAGCACCACGGCCCTGGTATTTTCATCTATGATCTCCCGCAGCTCATCTTCCAGCTGATCGTGGGTCTCGGTATCGATCGAACCCTTCAGGTCTACGGTATAGCTATAATCCTTCTTCTTCGTTATGGTTATATCCAATCCCATGATCTCCTCCTTTGGTTGATGTTTTAATATGCGAACTCGTGGTGATGATTATAGCATTGCGGAAAGAAGACTTCAATAAAAACATTCTATTTAGCTTTTAACCGCAAAATCGCAAAATACCGCAAAAAACGCAAAGGTGAACTTTTGCGCTTTCGTGGCCCTTTTGCGTTTTTGCGTCAAATTCAGTCTTTAATAATATCGTTCTCCAGCCATTCATAGCCATCGGCGAGTAGCCTCTTGGCGACCGCGCCTGATTCCTTATCATGATTCTTGCCGACTTCCCTGAATCTGGAAAGAATGCGCCCCCTGGCCTGACGACAGAAGAGGTCCGCCAGATCCACGGAGCTTGCTTCTTTTCCACCTTTTTTTTGCAGGCTCTCCGCGTAAGAACAGGCGCATGTCATAGCAAAGAGGTCAACGCTAATATCGATGAAACGATTCAGGATATTCTGCTTACTGACAAGCTTCTTCTGGTAGATCATCATCTTGTGGAATACATCTCTTGCAAGACGCTTAGAAGCGCTCTTAATGAACTTCGTGTGCCCTTTAAGTTGCTTTACGCAGGTAACTGAACCCGAGAAAGGCCACGGGATCCAAAGCGTCGGGTACCAGAAGAGATAACTGACGGCCGCCTGTATTGCTGCTTTCAGTTTATCGGTCACAGATGTGCGAGAGCTGAAGAGCGCCTTTATCTTATTAAGATGAAAATCGAGCGCTTCTCTGGCAATAAAGAGATGCATGATTTCGCTCGAGCCCTCCAGGATGGTATTGACCCTGCAATCGCGCATAGCCCTTTCAACCGGATAATCCGGTTTTCCTCTTCCGGCAAGAGAGGGTCCTGTCTCGTACCCCCGTCCGGCTCTTATCTGAAGCGTCTGATCCACGATCTTCCAGCTTTCGTCCGTACAAAATAGTTTCGCCATTGCGGCCTCAAGCCTTATATCAAATCTCTTGTCGTCCGCCATGCTCGATACCAGCCATGTTACAGCATCCATTGCAAAGGTTGTGCTTGCTATATATGAGAGTTTCGAGGATATGGCTTCATGTTCGCCAATGCTCGCTCCCCATTGCTTCCTCTCTTTCGCCCACTTCCTGGCAACCGATAGACACCACTTACTCATTCCTGTTACCGCCGCGGGGAGTGTAAGACGTCCCGTATTCAAGGTTATAAATGCGAGCTTCAGGCCCTCGCCCTCTCCCATAATAACATTCTCTTTTGGCACCTTAACGTTGGTAAACTTAATGAGACCGTTCTGAATGGCGTTCAATCCCATGAATTTGCACCGATAAGTGACCTCAAATCCGGGTGAGTTGCTCTCAACTATGAAGGCCGTTATCTGCTTTCTCTCTTTACCCCTTATGACCTTTGGCGGCGTGTGCGCCATTACAACGAGAAGATCGGCTATGTTCCCGTTTGTACACCAGAGCTTCTCTCCATTTATTAAATAGTACTTACCGTCTTCAGTAGGGGTTGCGGTAGTCCTTATCGTTCTGGGATCCGAGCCGGCATCGGCTTCGGTAAGCGCGAAACCTGAGATCGCGCCTTTCCTGAACCGCGGAAGATACTTCTTCTTTTGCTCTTCGGTGCCAAAGAGCATAAGCGGTTGCGGCACTCCTATGCTCTGGTGAGCTGAAAGAAGGGCGGCTGTTGAACCGCAATAGCTTCCGACAAGATGTACGGCCCTATTATAATTCGTATGACTCATGCCGAGGCCATCGTACTCCTTCGGTATCTTGATGGCAAAAGCTCCCATTTCGAATAACTTCTCTATCACCTCTTTTGGTATCTCTCTTGTTTCGTCAACCCTGTTGGGATCCAATTTATCTTTTAGCAGCTTCTCGAGATCCGCCAAAAATCTATCACCTTCTTTTCTATCCTCCTCCTTCTGCAAAGGATACGGAAAGATCAGGCCCTTCTCTACCTTTCCCTGGAATAGCCTCGCGACGAAACTCGGGTATCTCCACTCATCCTGGCGCGACTCTTCTGCCAGTTCCAACGACTCTCTCTTACTCTTTGAAAGGCGTTTGTCAAAAATGCTCATAGTATCTTCTCCTGGTTTCACTTTTTTTTCAAGGGACTGTCCCCTTCCGGGGCATTTCGACGGGGGCTTTCCCTATCGTTCCAAAATCCACGCTTTTCTCACATGTCGCCCCGGACCGCTCTTGCGGTCTAAACTCCAGCGGGGATCCATAATGGGCCGGTATCACTCTGGATTCCCGCTTGCGCGGGAATGACAGAAAAAAAATCCCAACTCCTTTTCTGTAATTCCCTATCTTCCCACATGTCATCCCCGCGGAAGCGGGGATCCATGGTGGGCCGGCATCGTTCTGGATTCCCGCTTGCGCGGGAATGACAAATAAAAAGACATGTCATCTTCGCACCGCTGCAGCGATACGGGAATTACAAAAAGGTTGATTTGAACCGCAGCGAGATCACTTATAGAAACCCTTCTTCTTCTCCGCCAATTTTATTAAATAGCCGCAGGGTTTAAAACGCTCGGATCTTAGCTCTTCTTCGAAAAGCTTAAGGTCGCTTACTATGTTATTTATCCCCACAGAATCGGCATATCGCAGAAGTCCTGCCCTAAATGGCGGGAACCCCGTACCCATTATCATCCCTATATCTATTGCGCCAGGACTGGCCACAACCTTCTCTTCCAGGCAGAGAGAGGCTTCATTTATCATGATATAGAGCATTCTCTTAAGCGCTTTCTCGTCGGATATGTCGCTCTTTCCGGAAAAACCGATTATCTCATAAATATCGGGATTCGGCATTCGCCTCTTACCTTTGTGGATGTAAAAGCCCCGTTTAGACTTCTTGCCAAGCAACCCCTTCTCCTTTACCTTCATTAGTACCGAAGAGACCTTCATCCTTGCGCCGTATGACTCCTCCAATACTTTGGCTACCTTATACCCGACATCGATGCCCACTTCGTCTATCAGTTCAACCGGACCCATCGGCATGCCGAAGGCGCGGACCATCTTATCAATATGCTCCATCCTCATGCCCTCTTCAAGCAGGAACCCGGCTTCATTAAGGTAAGAGAGAAGTATCCTGTTTATGAGAAATCCGGGAACGTCCTTTACCACTATCACCGTCTTTCCAAGCCTCCTCGCAAAGGCTATTGTTGTCGCCAGTGTCTGGCCGGAAGTCTTCTCTGACCTGATCACTTCGACCAGGGGCATCCTATGTACCGGATTAAAGAAGTGCAGACCCACGGCCCTTTCCGGAATGCTCATTGTCTTTGAGATATCCATGATCGGGAGGGAGGAGGTGTTGGAAGCGATTATTGTGTTTTTAGAAACGACGGCGCTTACCTCTTTGAAGACCTTCTGTTTGATGTCCAGATTCTCAACTACGGCTTCAATTACCATATCGGTATTCTGGAATCCATCGTATTTCACCGTCGGTGAGATTAACCCGAACTTAAAGTCGGCTTCGTGCTTCTTAAGCTTTCTCTTCTTTACGGCATACTTAAATAGGCCGTAAGCTGTCTTAAGGGCTTTACCCAACGCTTCATAATTTATATCCTTTACCCTTACAAGAATATCCCTGAAACTGACCAGCTGCGCGATCCCGCCACCCATAACGCCCGCGCCGAGGATGCCACACTTGCTAACGCGCGCGGGCTGTACAGATCCGTCTTCTACCCAGGGGTACTTCTTAAATTCCTCGATCAGATAGAAGACCTTTATGAGATTCTTCGATATGTCCGTTACCGCAAGCTCACTAAACACTTTGCTCTCTTCCTGAAATCCGGCTTCACTTTCAAGGCCGAGGGTATGTCTTATGACCTCTATCGCTTTAAGAGGAGCCGGATAGAAACCTTTCGTCTTCTTTAAGACGTTCTTTCGCGCCTGGCTAAATAGAACAGCTCTGCCAAAGGGCGTATCTTCGAGAAGCGCTTGTCCGGGGCTCTTTTTCCGTTTCTTTCCTGTTCCCTGCTTACCCTCTAAACGGTTATTAACGAAATCTATCGTCTCATCCAGAAGTCTTGTATCCGGAAAGAGCCTGTCGACCAAACCACATCTTAAAGCGGCTTTAGCCGAGATAACGCTTCCTGCAAGTATCATATTGAGCGCCTTCATAAGCCCGATCGTTCCGGGGAGCCTTATTGTACCGCCGAATCCCGGTATTATGCCAAGCTTCACTTCAGGAAGACCGATCTTAACCTTTTCACTGAATGTAGCAACCCTGTATTTACAAGCAAGGGCAAGTTCCAAGCCTCCGCCCAGGCAGGCGCCATTTATCGCGGCAACTGTCAAGAGGTCCAGCTTCTTTAGCCTCTCCAGGACCTGTTTACCCTTATCAGACTTATCCTTAGCCTCTTTGGGCGATGTTATATGCTCTATCTCTTTTATGTCGGCTCCTGCTATGAAGATACCGTTCTTTCTGCTTGTAATAATAAGCGCCTTAAGAGCGTCCTTAGGCTTGGCGGCAAGTTCATCTATTGCGCCTGCCAGTTCCGTCATCGTCTCGGTATTCAAGACATTTACCCTGGAGTCCGGTTGATCAAATTCTAGAATTGCGATTCCCTTCTCTATTTTTAAGTTTAAGTTTTTCATAGTTTAGCGCTCCAGAATAATTGCTCCGCCCTGTCCGCCCCCTACGCAGAGAGATACAAGACCGAGTTTAGCGTTGCTTCTCTTCATCTCTTTTAGCATGGTCAGGATTAATCGCGACCCGGTTACGCCAACGGGATGTCCCAGCGCTATCGCGCCTCCGTTTACGTTCAGTTTCTCCATGTCGATCCGGCCTACCGCGTCCTTAGCATGGAGATTATTTTCGGCAAATTCCTTGGAAGCAAGCAGCTTAACACAGGCAAGGACCTGTACGGCAAAAGCTTCATTGATCTCTATAAGATCCATATCTTTTAACGTAAGCCCTGCTTTCTTGAGCACCGCAGGGATAGCGTATGCCGGCCCGAGACCCATTTTTCTTGGTTCAACCCCGACATATGTATAGTCGCGTATATAGCCAAGAGGATCGTAGCCCATGGCTTTTGCCTTCTCCTCTTCCATCACAAGGAGCGCGCACGCGCCGTCACTTATCTGGCACGAATTTCCCACGGTAACGGTTCCTGTGTGTCTATCGAAATAGGGCCTCAGCTTAGAGAGAGCCTCCATAGTCTGATTCTCTCTCGGGCCGTTGTCATCCAGAATGGCGCAATCGAATTTGGGTGAGGGTATTATCGGCATTATCTCATCGCGCAGTTTTTCACGTCCCGTAATAGCCCTCTTGTGGCTCATAAGGGCAAATTGATCCTGTTCTCTCCTTGTTATGCCAAATTCCTTGGCAAGCACTTCTGCGGTCTGGCCCATATTAAGTCCGCACACAGGATCGCTTAAACCAAGCGCAAGCCCCGGTACAGGCTTAAGGTATTTCAGTTTTATGCTGAAGAGAAGTCCCATCTTATCTATCAGTGTTTTTGCTTTGTTCAACTTAAGCAGTATCTTGGTTATCTCTTTCCCGAATAGAAGGGGTATATTTGACATCGATTCTGTGCCGCCTGAGATCACTATCTCATCAAATCCGCCCCTTATCTTCTCAAGGGCGCTCGTTACCGATTCAAAACCTGATGCGCAGTTTCTGCTAACAGTATAAGCCCTCTTCTCATTGGGTATGCCGGCATAGAGGCTGATGACACGGGCAACGTTGGAAGCCTCCGCAGGCTGCGCAACCGCGCCCATAATAACCTCGTCTACGGACTTCGGGTCGAGATGGGTCAGTTCTAAAAGTTCCCGCACACAGGCGGTTCCAAGCTTCTGGGCGGGCACATCGCCAAAGGCCGTCCAGGACTTAATGAACGGTGTTCTTATTCCATCAACAATAGCTATTCTTCCCATGTTATAACTCCTAAAGAGATCAGGTCCCCTGTCTCTTATCTATGATCTTTTTTGCTTTAACCTCCGATTCTATCTTGATCCTCTGCAGGATCTCCTTGCGGGTAACAAAATTGATCCTGTTAAAAGATAGCTCGGCAAAAGAGAAGACTTCTCTATTTAAACGTTGTTGAAATTCTTCTTTATCTATAGCGCCTAAGAGGCTTACGTAAAGGATCAGCTGGTCCACCTCATAAGGGTCGTCGTCTTTCTTCGCGATCTCTATCTGCCACTCGTCTATTGCTTCCTTGTCATCCAGGAAATGCTCTAAATTGTTAAGATTTACAAGCGATCCTTTTATTTTGGAGAGCTGAATGTTCTTTATGTTGGACGCCCGCGCTATATCACTGGATATCCTGGGAACGGTCCTGCCGCAATAGGGACACGGCGAGTAGACTATTCCGCCTCTCACAAGATCCCCGGTACGGTATCGTAAGACGCATGTGCCGCGCGCATCTATTCCGGTATATACGATCTCCCCATCCTCGCCCTCTCTCTTAACCTCCCCGGTTTCAGGGTCTATAATTTCAAATATCTCTTTGTCCGGATATGTGTGATAGCCGCTCGAGATCTCGATGTTCGTAGGGCATTCTCCCCAGGCCGAGCGGGATTCGGTAAACCCGTAAGTACCCAAGACATTGACATTCTTCGAACCCATCTCGGCAAGAAGACCGGTAAGCTTTCTCTTGAAACCCTTTGGTACGCGTGACGCTCCGAGAGCAATGCTGTCTATAAAACTTAAATCGAGATCCTTCTCTCTGGCAGTTTTCAACATATGATAGACATAGCTCGGTACGCCTATTATAAATTTCGGCTTCACCTTGAGCATGGACTGTATATTCCCCTCGGTACCAAGCGTCTTACCTCCACCGGTACTTAAGATAAATGTATTGGATGCAAAACCGGCAAAGACGGTCGCCCAAAATGCCAGGTGCGGCGCGTAAGGGAATACGTTAAGCGTCCGCTCGGTATGCCCGACACCGAATACATCTATAATTCTCCTGCCACAGGTGTGAAGGTTCTTAATGTCATGATCTGTATAGAGGAACGATATGGGCCGGTTGGTAGTACCGGCGGTAGCCGTAAGAAATATGGGCTTATACTCTTTTTCCAACAGACATTTGAGATACTCTCGCCCCTTTAAAAGGCTTATACCGAGAAATTTTACGAGTTCCTTTTTGGGAAGGTATCTTCTTATAAGTTCTTCGCTTGGCTGGAGAATGAAATCGAGATTCCTCTTGGTGGGGTTCTCTTCCGACAGAAAGTCGCTCTTTGAGGTGAAAGGGATCCTCTTTAGATCTTCGGCCTTCTTTATGCTGTTTGGATCTATGCGGTTCTTATCAAATATTTTGCGGTAGTAGGGACTGAACGGATAGAGATGCTTTGTTATGAAATGGCGCAGTTTCGCATTCCGGTGGTCTTTTACTCTCTTCCACGGCTCAAATAGTATCTTGTCGGCTCTGTTTGCCATGTGGTTCAAAGGTATTTATAGAGAAAGCCTCTCTTTTCTTCTTTTGATGGCCCGGCGGCTTCTCTCCTTATCTTCCTTAGTCTTTAAGATGAGACCCGGCACACAGACCGGTTTTCCTCTTTCATCAAGCGCAACCATGGTAAGATATGCAGACCCAACGCTCAAAAGTGTGCCTTCCTTTAACTTCTCCGTCTCTATCTCGACCTCCACATCCATAGAGCTACGGCCTACGTAAGAGATCCGCGCCTTTATATTGATCACGTCCCCTATATTGATGGGGTGCTTGAAAACGATGTGGTCCATGGAGGCCATAACCACATTGCGCCTGGCATGCTTTGTTGCCGCAACAAAAGCCGCCTCATCAACAAGCTTCAATATGGTTCCGCCATGAACGCTACCGTAATGGTTGGCATCTGTCGGCATCATTACTTCGGAGAGCGTTGTAGCTGAATCGGATATACTTCTCGATCTCTTCATTGTTTATAATAGCTCCGTGACATAAGTATACATTATAAAAAATAGAAAAACAAAGACATGCGCTCTAATTTTGAGGACATATTGAGTTTAAATCCTGCCGTCAAGCCATTTTAGAATATCCTCAAATACTCTGTACCTTTCGAGTTCTATCGAAAGGGCGTGACGCATGCCCGGATATGTGATCATCCTCTTATCTTTCACGGCAAGCCCCTTAAAGACCTTTTTGCTGGCTTCCGGGCTTACCATGCTGTCGGCCTCAGCAAGCTGGAAGAGCACCGGTACCTTAAGCTCGCTTTTCGACCTTAAGGTGCGCAGCTGCGCTTTGGCTATTTCGGTAAGGAGTTTCGGAGTAACAAGCCTGTGTTCTCTCAGATCCCCGTCCATCGCTCTCTGGTACTGCGCGTCCTGCGTGCACATCTTCGAATTAAAAGGCAACTTGATCTGTTTCTTAGAATTAAATATAAGAAGCGCGGTTATTTTAAGATAGTCTAAAACGGAGAATTTAATCCTGCTTACAAACGCGGGGGAGATGCACACAAGTCCCTCAAAGAGATCACATTGCGATATTGCCGCAAGGAGCGTGATGAGAGCGCCCATGCTCTCACCGATAAGAAAGATCTTCTTGCCTGGATTCTCTTTTGTAGCTATGTCGTAAAGGGAACGCACATCTTTTTGGTAAATATCTAAAGAGTCTATATGGCCTCTTAGGCCGCGTGTCTCGCCAAAACCTTTGAGCTCTATGGCGTATGAGGATATGTTGTTCTGTATAAAGTAAAAGGAGAGGAATTCCCATCTGCCGCTGTGGGCCCCAAGACCATGAACGAGCAAAAAAACAGCCCTTGGAGAGCGCGCTTGCCATCGCCTGTACATGACGCCTGTCTTTTCATCGGTCTTCATCGTCTGCATGGAAAATACTCTGTCATTCCCGCGAAAGCGGGAATCCAGTCTGATCACAATGCATTAGAAGGAGTATACCTCTGGATCCCCGCTTTCGCGGGGATGACAGAGGTTGTGTTATCTGCAACGAGGATAGCAACTATTTTTTTATCAAGTAAATGGTTAATATCCCCACCGCTTATTTACCCCCCGGTTACTCCTCAACAGGTATCCTGTTGTCGTTCTCGTCGTACGTATAGCGCTGCTTACCGTCCACTTTGTGGACCCTTACCTCAACGACGGATAGCGACCCGGATCTGTCTTCAACATCGAGATCCACATCCAACATTTCGCCTGAATCTACATCGGTAAAATCGGCGCAAGAGTAATAATAGTCGCCTGTCTTACCTACGCGCTGACGAATCTTTCCGAGAGCCAGATGCCTTGTCTTTCCCGTTTCCTCATCAACGACATCGAATGTCCCCTTACTTGCGGATTTATCCATAACATGTTTCGTCATAGTTTCCCGAATATCATCGACCGAGGGTCCCTTGCTCTTCATGTGACTTTCTCCAACTTCTCCGGTGGGTTCGGCGTCACCATGTTCTGCTCGGTCATATTCGGCATCATCATATTCCGCTCCGTCATACTCTATGCGGCTCTCCATATCTTCTATTCCGATTTCTTTAGCCTTTCCTCCGCGGTCTTTTCCACCACGCTCTTTCGCGAAAGAGAGCTGGCCAAAGTAAACTGCCACAACGAGTATCAAGAAAATACAAAATCCCTTTTTCATATCAGTAGCCTCCTTTCACTATTTTAATCGTCTCCAGTCTCTTCAAACCCGAACGTTACATCAACATCCTCGAATACCCGGCCGTCTATTTCGACATGCGGGTATATAAAATAATTGAGCGGCTCCCTGTTCTTGTAATAATCAAGGGCTATATCCCGCCCTTCGGTAAGCTCGAGGCGACTTTCATCCAAAGCCCCGTATCCTATCTTAATATTTGCCTTCATCCGGCACTTCTCTTTTTAAGCGCTCTTCTTCCTCTACTTAAACGATACTAATCAAGTATAATTTTGTCAAGGCAAATCAAGTACCAGAGTTAATGGGTAAATCTTTATGGGTTTTCTCTCACTTGTCATCCCACGCATCGCTCTGGCGGTATAAACTCCTGCCTGCTCGCCTGCCTACAAGACAATCGGGCAGGCAAGCAGGCTCGTCTTCCCTCGTCTTTGCGAGGCACCGTAAAATTCGAGCGTGCCGAAGCCTGCCTGCATACTGCAGGTAGGCAGGCAATCTCATTCGAACTCGTTTGAGATTGCTTCGGTGCGCTAACTTAATTACGGCACCTCGCAAAGACGAGTTTCGCAAGATTGTCTGCCTAGCGGCAAGGCCGCTAGCTTGCGCGGGGATGACAAGCGGAAACAAACATCTGTTTACTCACCCATTACTTTTTCGTTAGAAATAGTATTGGAGCTCCAATTGGATAAAGTTGTCCTTACGAACAGGATGCAGGTAGTCTTCCTCTGAAGAGTCCAATACGTAGAATGATTCGAACCTCGCTTTCCAGTGGTTACCTATCCTGCGGCTCCCCTCAAGGGTGAGAACCCTGCCGGCGCTATCAAGATCCTGTATTATCCCGACAAGGGCTTCCGTGCCCGATACATCGTTGAATGCAAGACGCGTGCCCAGCATTATATCATTATCGAACGTCTCCGTGGCCTGTTCTCCGCGCGTATCATATAGCCACTCACAGAGGAGACCCACCTCCATGTTGCCGGTGACAAGATTGACACCGGAAAGCGTATATTCGAACCCTACTGTAGAGGCCATAAAATCTTCATCCCCCTGACCATTCCTGTAAATTGATTCTGCCTTCCAGAGCCATTCATCAGTTACAAGCTGTAAGTCAAGCCCCAGTTGATTGATTATCTCATAAAGAGGGGTAAGGGTCGGTTCACCAACACTGTTTACGCCTTCAACGATCGTAGGTTCTCTTCCTGTTCCCCGAAAGTAGCTGAGCCCCATGTCCCAGCTACCTATGGTGTTGCTGTATCTTACGGCGAAATCCGGGTGGTACTCTTCAAGCGAGCTCTCGTAATCCGCGGCGCCTACATCTATGGGGACGGGTGTTCGAAGGCGGCCTTTTCTTCCGGGATAGGTTCGTTCGCGAAAATACGGCAAAACGAATAGGTCAAGAACACCCCAATCGCGTGGCACCGATAGTTGGATCATAGGTTGACCCAACTTCTCTTCAAAGTCCAGAGATTCTACGAGGTCGGTCTGGTTTATTATATCTACAAGATGTTGGGATTCGGTTACGCCCCAGAAGACCTTGCCTATACCTGCGCGAAGTTCCCAATCTTTTGACACGTATAAAAGATTCAATTCTCTAATATCGAAATGGGTTCGCTTTGAGTCAATACTGTCTACCCTGGCAAAAGGCGTAAATGTGAAACTTAAGCCATCCTTCAATTCATGGTAGTATTCAGGCTGCGCAACCAGTGAACCGTTATGCTTCTCCTGTCCATTATAGAGAACATCGTTGGTAAAGAGCCTTCCTTCGATCCCGACAAAGCCTGATAGTTCATGCGCGATCGCAGGAGACGCATTAAGAAAAGCAAATACCAGAAATAAGATGACTATTCCGTGTTTTTTCATTTTGTTCTTTTCAGGCTATTCTGGTTGAAGTCAGCGTCAGTAAGGCCCGTGCGAAACTTGTAATTCTTCCAGGTAAGTTCTGTGTTCTTGCCTGTCTGGTGATTTAATACATACATCTTCTCGGCACGCCAATATCTATCAAGGTACTTGCGGTATCCGGATACAGTAAGCGTCTTTAATGGCGACTCTTTCCTATCGTAATAATCTGTCTTTAATACGCGGTATTCCTTTTTGTCGATCCAGCTGACCTGTTTGGTATATCCTGAATTCTTTTTATCTACCGGGTAGAGCTCAACCACAAAACAATCTTCCCCATCGCATACCTCATCGCGCAGCCACCTGTATGTATACTTTTCTACCTCCTGGCTGGTTATGTCTTCGTAAGCAAATTCGCTTCCCATAAAAGAACCGGATTTGTTGCTCGAGCTTATTCTCTTTACTCTCTTTAAGGCGGGCAGATAGAGCCACTGGTCGTCGCTTCCTTCTTTGTGCGTAAAGGTCAGAAATACGGTGCCCTTTACATCTCTCGGGGTCTCGAAGATGGTAAGGCTCTTATCGCCATCGTCAAGACCCTCCAGTGTTTCTACGCGGATCTCGCGCGTACCCTCCTGACCGTGTTTATTTCTGAGTAGCATTAGCATATCGGCTGTAAAGTCGTTGAAACCTCTGTCCCGCAAGTCAGCTTCCATCGCAATCGCAAGCCCCTTTTCTTCCGGCGTCTCGGCCGACGCCGGTTGCGGCCAGAGGAATATCAATATTAAGGTTATCTGAAATATATTCATCATCCTATCCGCTTTATTCATTCCTTTTCTCCTCCGCTTTCATTAGTAGGGTCGGTAACAGCAGAAAATCCATTACGAGAGCCAGTGTTATCGTTATGGCTGATAGTATGCCCATTTCGGCGTTCATCTTGTATCCGGAGAAAGCGAGCACCAGGAATCCTGCAACAAGCGCTACCGTGGTTATCCACATGGCCGTACCAACGGTATTAAACGCGTACCGGACAGCATCCTGTGGGTTCATGCTGTGTTCTCGTCTTGCGCGCAAGAACTTACTCATAAAATGTACCGTATCATCTACGACTATACCAAGCGTCATTGCCGCTATTACGGAGAGTCCTAGCCCTACCCTTCTTACAAAAAAACCCCATAGCCCGAAAGCCATAAGCGCCGGCGCAAGATTAGGGATCAAACTTAAGAGGCCTAACCTGACATTTCTAAACGCCAATACCAGTATAACGGAGATCAGTATAAGCGCCCAGAAAGACGCGCCGAGCATACTTCTAATATTACGCCCGGAAATGTGCGCCCATATTATCGAAAGGCCAGACCCGTATGTAAACATCTTTTCCGGAGCGTTCTCTCTAAGCCACGTTCGTCCCTCTCTTTCTACATTGCGCAGCTGAGACGTGGTTATATCCCTTAAGATCACGATCATCCGGGTAGCGGATTTGTCGATATTGATCAGGTTGTTAAGATCCAGTCCGAAAGGAAGCGACATCTCATAGAGAAGCAGGTATTGGGCGGCCAGATCCCGCCTTTCCGGTATGCGGTAAAAGAACATGTCGTCCCCATGCATGTTCTTGTTAAGACGCTTCATGGTGTTTGTTATCGCGCTGACATTCACAACCTTTGGTTGACGTCTGTACCAGTTCGCAAATTTTTCGACCGTCGCAAGATACTCGGGGTTGTTGATGCCGCCCGTTTCTCCGGACTCCAGAGAATACTCTATCATATGAAATCCCGAAAGGTTCTCCTCCATAAAATCTGTAGCTTTTCGTATATCGAAACTCTTACTGAAATATTTTATCCAATCGTCGCCGAGCTCGATCCTCACGATCCCAAGCGCAAGTAGGATAATGGCTGCTACCATTGCAATGAATACCTGCTTGCGGCGCTTAATGACGAAAGTCGCGAAACGATCGCAGGCCGGGCATACAAGCTCGCCGGCATCCTTGGGCTTTACCCGCACGGGAAGAATGGCTATAAGAGACGGCAGGAAGAGGATCGAATAGAAGAAAGCCATCATGACCCCGGTCGCGACTATATTGCCGAGATCGCGAAAGGGAGGGGCGTCAGATAAATTCATGCTCAAAAAACCGATAGCAGTGGTAATGCTTGTAAGAAATACCGGCTGCAGGTTTATTCTTAAAGATTCAACTATGGCATCGTACTTTGATCTACCGCCTCTCATTTCGTTGAATACAGTCGCCAGTATATGCACGCTATCCGCTATCGCGAGCGTGAGAATGATCATAGGAGCATTTGCTGAAGCGACGGTTATAGACATGCGCTGCCAACCCGCTATACCCATTCCGGTGAACATGGAAAAGAGAATTATCGCTAACGTTGCTATGGTACCAACCGCCGAACGTAGCGCGCATCCTGTTATAACAACAAGGACCAAAAGCATTATCGGGTTAAGTACGGTCATGTCTCTTGCGCTCGCCTCGCCAAAAGCATTATCGGACATGACACTACCGGTAAGATATATATCGATATCCGGGTAATCTTTACGAAAATCCTTGGCCATCTCTCTGGCAAAGGAAGCTACGGCAGATACCTCTTCGTCCGATTTGCCCGGAAGAAGAATATTGACATCGATTCCCGTTACATGGCCCGAAGAGGAGATCAGGAAATTGACGAGTTGGGGCTCAGATAGCGCAATGCCTTTTATCCGTTCCAGATCCCTGTCCGAAAGAGTATTTGAGTTCTCGGCAAGATCCTCTACTATAAGGTCGTCCCCTTCCGCGTGGGCATACTGAAAATTTGTAACGGAATCGACCCTGTTTGAATACGGCATCCGCCATGAACCTTCGGTTAAACTCTCTAAGGCTACCAGTGTTTCACGCGCGAATACTTCACCGCTCTTCGGGGCAAGAACAAAGAAGACATTATCTATCCTTGTATAGGTGTTTTCCAGAGCTTCGAGGGCTTTGAGCTGCGGGTTGTCTTTGCTAAAGAAGACGCGGTTGTCCCTGTTGAATGTAAGGAATCGGATCCCGATTGAGGCAACCAAAACAATGATCATAGTGCTGATAATTATCAGCCACCTGTATTTGATCACCCATTTTCCGAAATAGCCCTCAAAACGTATCATCCGGCTCTCCTTCATCCCACTTATATTATAATGATATTGTGCGCAAATAGTATGTTTTTTAGATCTTTTTTTTGGCGGGCTTACGATCGGGCCCGATCACTTGATAGCCGCCTTAATCCTCATGCGAAGTTCTTCGTTAAATTTACCCGCCTCGCCTCCGCCTTCCTCCGGGGACCAGCCGGCGCATATCTTGTCCGTACTACTGTCATACGGCCCATCCTTTAATTCATAGACCGCGGAGCCCTCTTCCAATGAGAGAAGAGAGTGCCATGTTCGGGGAGGGATCTCGACGGCTTTAGTCGCGCCGGCAGTATCTAAAATGACATGATCTATGATTTGGCCATTATCATCGAATTCAATTACAGCAATCCTTCCTTTGAGGATCAAAAAGATCTCTCTTTTGTCAGGATTCTGGTGTTTATGCGGACGGGAATATGTGCCGGGCTCCATGGCGTTTATCATCCTCTGAAGCGTATCTCCATCACTCTTGTGGAAATTGTGATTTATGCGTTTACGGGGAAGCCTCTTGGCTTGAGCGGAAAGATTCTTAAGAAATGTGTCTGTTATTTTAATCATCTAAATAATGAGCGCTAGTTTTTTATCGCGAGGCACCAAAGCATTCGAAACTGAAACGGTAGGTCTCATCTTCCCTCGTCTTTGCGAGGCACCGTAAGATTCGAGCGTGCCGAAGCCTGCCTGCATACTGCAGGTAGGCAGGCAATCTCAGCTTACCTCGTCTTTGCGAGGCACCGTAAAATTCGAGTGTGCCGAAGCCTGCCTGCATACTGCAGGTAGGCAGGCAATCTCATTCGAGCTAGCTTCAGTGCGCTCGTTACATTACGGCACTTCGCAAAGACGAGTAAACACTAATCGTCCTACGTCCGTCGTCCGTCGTCCGTCTGACATCCCTTGATTCCACCCCCGGGCTGTTCATCAGCAAAAGCTTATCAAGCTTCTGCTGCTTACACGACAACCTCTTTTATCTCAGCCCGGGGGTGGAATCTGTCTTGTGTCCCATGTCAAGCCTTGCGCATGAATATGCGTTTAAGAGAATCGCCAAGGCGCTTTTTGTGAATCTCTCTTGCGATAACGCCCTTCAGCAGCATGGGTGAGGCGATCAAGAATGAAATTATTTCGCGACCGGTGATAAACTTTACCCTCAGCAGCTTCTTTACAAGTTTAAAGAGTATGTAGGGCGTAAAAAAAGAGAACTTAAGCTTTCTATGTATCTTCTTCAGGGTTTCGTGGCTATAGGTGTCGGAATAGAGTTCTCCCCTGTCGGTAACGTGATATCCCGGGGTCTTCTCCGCGATCTCTTTAAGCGGTGAATATTTATCCACCCTGAGCTTGCTAAATGCGACAGAATCTACGCCTATCTCTTGAGAGAACTTTGATATGTAGAGCATCTCCTCTTCGGTCTCACCTATGTTGCCATAAATATAATTACCGTGATAGAGTATGGGGTATCTATTCAGCACCTTAAAGTACTCCCTTATCATGCTCTGGGTGAAGCCCTTGTTCATGGCTTTCAATATCCAATCATGGGGAGATTCGATCCCCAAGAGGAGCATCTTAAATCCGGCCTTGACGGCTTTTTCGAGAAGTTCGGGATATCTTGCTACGTCAATGCGGGCCTGGGTTATGAAGCGTTTTTTTATCCCGCGCGCAATTAATAGATCGCATATCGCCATGGATCTTTTTGGTTCAGTAAAGAAGTTATCATCGCTAAAAAGTATGATATCCGCGGATATCCCTTCTATCTCGTTTACGACGGATTCAACACTGCGCGATGCATAGCTTCTCTTCTGCCCAAGAGGATTAATATTGAATGTACAGAATTTGCAATTAAATGGGCAACCCCGTGAACTAAGAATGGTGTCCCAGGTCGCGCTTATTATTTTTGTACCGTTCGATATCGCATAGTACTTATGACGCCTTAAGCTACGATCGGGAGGCTTTATCTTATCTACATCGGGTAGCGGCCTGTTCTTATTGTGGGTGACCTTGCCGTCTTTACGATAGGATATACCCGCGATATCTTCAAAGGGAAGGCCCTTTACCACATCCTTGATCGTCTCTTCGCCTTCGCCCCGCACGATGATATCGACTTTGGGACACGCCTCGAAGATCTCTTCAACCTTCTCTGTGGCTTTATACCCGCCTATAACCAGTGGTATATTGTCCGGCATCAGGTTGAGGAGCTTCAAGATCTCGTCGAAGTGGCGGTTCCATGCTATGGTGACACATATTATATCTATCTCTTTTTTTATAAATTCCACCAGTTTATCCGGATCGCAGAGATTCTTTTCAGCTTTTAGATCCAGGAGGGTCAGTTTACCAACGTACTCTTTAGCGCTCGTTGCTACATACTCAAGCCCTGTGGGCGGAAAGAGTCCCATCGCGGTTGTCGCGGCGTCTTCCATATATGGATTCAAAAATAGGGCGTGCTTATATTTCATTTGCTGGTGTCCATGAACAGCTGGCTGATTACTTTTTCAGAATGGCTATCTTTAAAGTGGTATGTTCCAGGTCTTGCCATGGCCAGAACATAGCAATTATTGTGGTGCCTTCAAGATCCTTTCTGAAGAACGTCTGGTCTTTCTGAACGCCGCCGTATTCTTTTGTCAAAAGCAAATCGCTCTTTACAGGTTTTGTTCCCGCGGGCTTTACTGCCTGACCAAAAATTTCTACGAGCGTCTTATTCCATTCTTCCGCGTCTTTACTAAAAAAAACTAACTCGCAATACCCGTCATTAACAGAACGTCTTTGATAAATGTTCAGTGCGCTAAATTTTTCAACAATATCTTTCAGCATAAGATCTGTCTTACCTATTTTCGGAATACATTAGTGATAAAAGTACCTTATTCTCGTTAAAAGGGGGCTTGTCGGTATCTGTTTGTAACAATTTTATCACAGAATGCGCTACCAGGCAAGGCGTTAAATTCTCGCTTTTGAAACTGGACAGCAATCAAGGCAATCGTTTCTCCACTCGTCTTTGCGAGGTGCCTTGTTTTACGTAGCGCACCGAAACAATTTGTCATTCCCGCGGAAGCGGGAATCCAGGCGGAAATGACAAATACATTAGAAAGATACACTTCTGGATCCCCGCTTCCGCGGGGATGACAGAATAAGCGAGATTGTCCCGCCGTTACTATCGT
>JBDRHE010000061.1:0-3934 GCA_043817155.1 Candidatus Omnitrophota bacterium
AGCAAGATCTGAATGAAATTCTGGAAGCCGTATCGTTTGTGGATAGAATTATTTTTGGCAGGTTGAATTACAACGTCAAGTCCTCGGAATTCAAATATACGAAAGAATTTTATAACAGCAGCGCGGCATCCGTTGTAAAATTCTGCAGGAAAAACGGCATAGATTATCATATAAAACATGGAACGCGAGTTTAACATCTAATATGAATAACCTTAAATCCCTATCATCCCAAATCAAAACCCTCGCCGAAGAAGTCCGGAAACACCTCGGCTGCGGGTTCGATGAGGAGATATTCCAGAACGCCCTTGCGATCGAATTCCGCAAGCACAAGATTGAGTACCTCAAGGAAGTCAACATCGAGATATTCTATAAAGGCGAGAGCGTTGGGGTGGACCGCCCGGATTTCATAATCACAAGGATCGGCGGCTTCAGGAAGCCGGTAATACTCGAGACGAAGGTCTCGGACAAGATATCGGATAACCACCGGATGCAGCTTCGGTCCTACTGCACGTCTCTTCCCAGGAACAACAACCCGGTCCTCAAGGGCTTCGCGGGCGGGATGCTCCTTTCTTTCCCGTCGTGCGACATCGACAGCTGCGCCGCGACAAAGATGTTCGTCGTAGATTCCCGCTTCAGGGTCATCGTTGACGAGCAGGCGGAGGAGGATAAGAAGGGGAAGAAGAAGAAAAAATAATTGAAAGAAAATTCCCTCTTTTAGCGTCTGTATAGCTAAAGGAGGGATTTTTTATGGGCAATCTGGTTAAGCAGGATTTAGTAAGGCAGAAGATATTTATCATAAGAGCTAGAAAGGTAATGCTAAGCGTGCATTTGGCGGAGCTTTACGGAGTAGAGGTAAGGGCGCTGGTCCAGGCAGTAAGGCGCAACATCGAAAGGTCCCCTCGGATTTTATGTTTCTCCTTACAGATCAAGAGGTTACAATCTTGAAATAACAAATTGTGATTTCAAGTTGGGGCGGCGTGAGAAGAGAAAATCCATATGCTTTTACCGAACAAGGTATAGCCATGCTCTCCAGCGTCCTGCGCAGCAAGAAAGCAATTCAGGTAAACATCGCAATAATGCGCGCTTTTGTGAAACTAAGAGAGTTATTAGCCCCCTCAAAGTCAACCCAAATTCCATAGCTAAGGCCCGACTTTTTTCCATAGCGACTAACCCTTATCACCTCCTTCCTTTTTCAGGTTTTTAGCCCTATAACTGGGGCCATCTATCTTAATAACCGTGGAATGATGGGCTATACGGTCAATAATGGCCGACGCAAGGACATTGTCGGCAACTATGTCGCCCCATTGCTCAAACGCCTTGTTTGTAGTGATGATAACCGATCCCTTCTCATACCTTTTAGAGATAATTTCAAAGAAGTCATCAGCGCTATAGCCCGGCAGCTTCTTAAAACCCAGCTCATCCAGTATCAGTAAATCGGGAGCGAGGTAAAAAGCGACTTTCTGATAATAGCTGTTATCAGCTCGTGAGGCATTCAGGCTCTGCAGCATCTCCGCTACCGATGTAAAATAGACCTTGGACCCTTTCATGAGAGCCCTCACGCCTATAGCTATAGAAAGATGCGTCTTGCCGGCGCCGGGGTTGCCGATAAAGACGATATTTTTCTTCTCTTTGATAAAGTTACACGTCGCGCAGTCATTGATTATCTTTTTGTCAATGGATGGCTGGAAGGAGAAGTCAAAATCTTCCAGCGTCTTGTGCGACGGAAGCTTTGCCTTAGCGTATCGCTTGTTATAGCTGTTATTCATACGGTTATTGGTCTCGTCCTCGAAGAGCAGCTCCAGAAGCTCTATGTGCGACAAAGACTTCTCATGAGCGTAAGAGATCCTGTCTTCAAGAGAGTTATATATCCCTGATAATTTAAAATCCCTCAGCCTAGACTTTAGCGTATTCATATTCGTTTATCTCCTCGACGTTGTTAAATTCAACCGGCAGATTATAGCTGCCGTTATAGCATATCCTCTTGATAACCTGATACTGGTGGACTTCAAAGGCGATAGCTCTCTTGCAGGCAAGGTTGACGATATCCTTAGGATAGCTTTTGACCAGAGATAAGATCCCCTGAACGGTTCTTGTCCAATCACTGGGCTGCCTTTCAAGCACCGTAAAGAAGATCTGCTCGGCGTATGGACCGACACCGGCCATCTTAGCCTGGTATATTTCCTGATATTCGGTGTCGGAGAAGCGCTTGTACTTGGGATAGTGATTTATGTTGGTCTGGAATTTACCCCTTTCCTGTAAGCGCGGATGGACGGCTATCTCTTTAGTCTGGTAGAAGATCCGGACCAGTTCCTTTGTTACATCTATATCGACCTCTTTGCCCACATAATCAAACGGCACGGAGTAATAGCTGTAATCGATAAAGACATGACAGTCGTGGTAGACCGTACGGCTTCCTACCTTAGACATCTTGAATTCCTCGATAGGAAGCGGTTTTAGCTTAGATCTCTCCTCAGACTCGAATACTTCTCTTGGGACTTTGCGGATCGTGCCGTGGATCCTTCGGTTACATATATTATCCAGCCAGTATCGAAGCTGAGTATCTAAATCATCACCATTCGAGAACTTCCCGCCTAAAAAGAAGTTGCATTGCACATATTTTATGCCGGATTCGACTTTACCTTTGTCGTTAGGCCGGTATATGCGGCAGGGGATGATTTTAAAGCCATAGTGATCGGCGAAGCTTGAGTAGAGCCTTTGATAAATTGGCTCGTAAAAATTGGCTTCCAATACCGCGGCTTTCAGATTGTCGATCCTGACCGTCCCTGGAACTCCCCCGAAGTAACCGAAGGCGTTTATGTGGCAATGGATAAACGTCTCCACCCTCTGGTCATAGACCTTCTCGTAATAATCGAGTCTCGAATAAGACAGGCGCATATTGAATACCCACGTTTTACGCTTCTTGCCGCTATTGTCCAGAGTCAGGCCTACATAGCCGAAGTCTACCTGGGCTTCTTCGCCGGGCAAAGTATGAATCCTTACGAATATATCATCCCGCTTTTTTATATCGGCCAGATACGTCTTGACGGTCGTGTAGCCGACCTTAACTCCTCCGGAACGCAGGCGCTCGAATGTCTTTAGCCCATTTAGTCCTTCCTTCTCGAGCCACTCAACTATATTCTCTTTGTGAGGATCAAGAATGCGCGGATGCGGCTTCTTCTCCGAACATCCGGCTCCGGACTCTATAAGCTTTACCACCTTTGAGACGGTCTTCCAGTCGTGTCCTGTAAGCTTTGCTATTGCCGATTTATTCCTATGCTTCTCCCAAAGCGTCTTTATCGTCGTGAACATTGCTACTCCTATCATCTTTTGCACCTCCCGGTGATACTTTTACACCGAAAGGCAGTTTTTGCAATGATTGTCGCTTCTGTTTTGACATTACAGCCACGATCTTTTCGGCAGCCATGTCAAACATTAACACTTATCCACATATTCACACTATTCACAAAGAAAGAAAAAGAACCAAAAAGAAAGAAAGGACTACTGCTACTGCTATGGAAGAATGTCGGGCTTATGCTATGGAATTTATTCTACCCTTGAGGCCGAGCATAAAGAACTTGCGCAGCAAGTAAAAGAACATGGTAAAATTATAGGAGAACATAGCCGGCATATTACAGCCATCTATCAGCTAATCGATGAATTGATGGCGCCGCCGGAAACAAAACCGAAGAAGAAGATAGGATTTCATACGGGTTGAAATGAAGAGGGGGTTCGACCCCCCACGCCCGTCCTAAATAGCCCTTGACAAAACCATTATCATATGATAGCATTTAACAGGAGTGATTAAGTGGCTAAACCCGAAGAAATTACGGCTTTTTTGAAGAAATTCAAACCACTCATTGTAAAAGAGATGAATTTTGTTAATCGTAAAGATAATATAGCAACCATCTCTTATCTGGGACTTACCATACCGGAC
>JBDRHE010000062.1:0-2892 GCA_043817155.1 Candidatus Omnitrophota bacterium
GCAGACCAACCCGTGCCGCAAATATTGACCATTAGTAATACAATAAGAAATAATATGATTTTTTGGTTTTTCACGGTAATGACTCCTTTAATTTCTCTAATCATGGCGGACTCGACCACTCGTTTCCCACCTTGGTTACGAGCTATAGCCCTGTCCGTCAGCCGCCATTTACAATAATATTATCGTAATGCGGATTTATCTATTTAGCAAGAAAAAAGCATACGAGGTAAGCGGATAGGATCAGTGAGCTAAGATGTTCCAAATCTAACCAGGTTAATGCTGAGTGTTGCTTGCACCCTGCTAACCTGGTTAGATTTGAAGAACCCGGCTCAAGTGGGTTGCTATGCTTGTGAATATATTACTTGCTCAGTATCTCTGCTATTTCGACCAGTTTAATGAACTCCGCGCGGTACCCGTTCGGGTCTCCACCCTTAGCGGCTTTTGCCCGTTCGATCGTGCTTTTGTAGGATGCGTCGCCCTTGTATTCGGAATCCCTTAAAAGCAGTCCGAATTCCGCAACGCTTGATGCAAAACGGAAATTTTCAGACGGCGTCTTATTCTCTTTACCGGTAAGAACACTTTGCGTGATCAGCTTGCTTTCCGTGCCGTCGGGATCCTTATACCTCATTTTGACCGTCATAAGATCGGTGCTCTTAACGACTGCCGTTTTCTGATATTTAAGAGGATCGGCTTCCGGGAACTCTTCAGCTGATCCGGCAAGCGCTACTTCATACAACACCGTGACAGTATGACCTGACCCTAACTCGCCCGCGTCCTTCTTGTCATCATTAAAATCCTCTTTATTAAGCATCCTGTTCTCATATCCGATAAGCCTGTATGCTTCGACTTTACCGGGGTTGAACTCAACCTGTATCTTCACATCTTTGGCTACGGTAAAAAGCGTAGCGCCAAGCTCGCTGATGAACACTTTTTTTGCCTCAAGCAGACCGTCTATATACGCTGCGTTACCGTTGCCCTTATCCGCGAGGTTCTCCATCTTAGAATCTTTGTAATTACCCATTCCGAAGCCGACTACCGTGAGAAAAATCCCGTCATCGCGTTTATCTTCTATGAGCCGCGTCATTTCGGCATCGCTTGAAGAGCCCACATTAAAGTCACCGTCTGTAGCCAGTATAACCCGGTTGTTGCCGCCGGTAATAAAGTTCTTTTTCGCCACTTCATAGGCGAGTTTTATGCCCTCGCCCCCTGCGGTGGAACCTCCCGCTTCGAGATTTTCCAAGGCTTCGAGTATTTTCATCTGTTCACCACCCTTAGCGGTGTCAAGAACAAGGCCGGCTGCCCCGGCATATACCACAATTGAGACCGTATCCTGCGCACGCAGCTGCTCTACCAACATTTTGAACGCCTTTTTCAAAAGCGGCAGTTTGTCGGGGTATCCCATCGATCCGGACACGTCGATCAGGAACACAAGGTTACTTGCCGGCAGATCCCCTGTCTTGATCTTTTTTGCCTGTATACCGATCTGAACCAGTTTGTGCGCGGGATTCCAGAGGCAATCTGACATTTCGGTAGTTATGGTCACCGGATCGCTTCCGGTAGGCTGCGGATAATCATAGGAAAAATAATTTATCATCTCCTCTACCCTGACAGCATCTTTCGGCGGCAGCTTCTCATTATTTAAGAAGCACCTGATATTTGCATATGCCGCTGTATCGACGTCTATCGAAAATGTAGAAAGCGGATTATCTTTCGCCCTCAGAAAACCGCCTTCATATATACGGTCGTACGCTTCTGTATCGTATTCCTCTTCCGGAGATGCTCCCCCATATTCTGGAGATGCCCCCCATCCTCCGCTTGTATCATACGATACATATGCATCATACTGTCCCCCCGCTTTTGCGGAAGCGCCGTAATATTGTGCGTTCTGCGCTACCCGTTTATATGCAACTGTTGACTCAGTTATTTGCGGAGTCACAAACTTCGCGTCGGTCATGATATTGTTATTTGTCGCGCCTTGCTGAATGGGACCTTTAACTTCCGGCGGCATCTTGTTGATAAATATAAATGTAAATGCAAGCAGTACAATTATGGAAGATATCCCTCCCGCGATAGCGACACGTCTGCGTATGGCATGCGTTTTCATCTTGATCCCACCTCCTAGAAAATTTTTGCGTATATTCTGTTCAAGATCCGGCGTCACCTCGCGATCTCTCCATTCCTTGAGATGATCTGACGTTCTTTGAAGGCGCTGCATGCGCTCTTTGCATTCAGCGCATACATTCAAATGTTCCTCCACCATTTCTGCTTCCTTCGGGGTGCATTCACCGTCATAATAGGAAGATAACAATTTTTTTATTTTAGAATGAAGGAACATTATTTTACCTCCCCCTGATATATGTGACAGTTCTTTCCCGAGTTTTTCCCTTGCCCGGAAAAGAAGAATTTTCACCTTATTTCTGGAACAGCCCAGCACTTTTGCGATCTCTTCATACCTCAGATCCTGGTATTCCCTGAGAATGATGACTTCTTTATACTTTAGAGGCAGTTTTCCGACAGCCCTTTTAACGATCTCTCTGGTTTCGTTTTTATGAACAGTTTCATCGGCAAGGGGCTTTGTGTCCACAAACTCTATTTCCTTATATTCATCATCTTCGGTTTTGCGCAACCACTTTGCCGCGAATTTTTTCTTGGACCTTATGCGGTCTATGCAGCGGTGGTACGCCACGGTATGTATCCATGTGGAGAACTTCGCCCTAGGCTCATAATTGCCTTTTTTTGATGTAATAACGCAAAATACCTCACTTACAATATCTTCCGCATCGGCAAGGTTGTTCACAAAACGTAACGCGAAATTAAGTATACGTTTTTTATACCTTTGAAATATCTCTTCTAATGCCTCTTTGGATCCCGCCCTGCATTCCACCATGAGTT
>JBDRHE010000063.1:0-20906 GCA_043817155.1 Candidatus Omnitrophota bacterium
CATTCCCCTGACAATGTTTACCTCACAACGTTCTACCTTGTGAAAGACAAGGGGGAGTTCTCTCAGGCTCAGCATAAAATATTATGCCAGGATTCTCTCTTCTTGCCTCTTTATAAGGTGATCGTCGGTTTAAAGGAAATGTCGTAAGCCAAGACATGCGTATACCTGGAATACCGACTCTCACCTTGTAAAGAGACAAAGAGAGAATATTCGCCTGAAAGAACTCCCCCTTCTCTTTCACTAAGAGCGTCTCTACCTCAGCTAGACTAGAAGGACACAGGGCTTGAGCCGGTAAAGAGAAGAGTGTTAAAAATTGAAGATGCCGTACCGCAAGTGGTATCTCTTAAATTAGCTAAAGGTACAGGAGGGCAATTTTTCTTATCAGATTATTATCAGAACGCTCTTCGTTTACCGGCTCAAGCCCTGTAGGCGTAGTAAAAGGACAAATCAAACAGGATAGAAGAGCTATTTTGCACCCATCCCTTCTAAAGACAAAAGATAAGAGATGGTAACTGCCGAAGGCAGTCAAAAAGCTTTCAGCTGACAGAATCTCTGCCCAGCTTAAAGGTAACTGCAGCCTTGATAAAGGGGTCTAGTAGCGCCCGCCCGGTTGGGGCCTATGGTAAGTTGTTCTGGGGAGACCTATCGGTAGGTTCGGGTACGCTTTAAGCTTGAAAACTATCCATGCGGAGTATTCCGTATCGAACTCGGTCTCTCTTATATTGAATGTAACTTCAGCCAACCAGCAATGCAGATCTTTAAATATGGTGTATTCCTGCTCCTCCAGACGTTGGCTTTCGCAATCTACCCGTTCATAGAGCTTGATCTTCCAGTCATCGTTTATGTTATAGAGCATCTCCCCGGTAAACTGGCTTGTCCGATTATCGCTTGTAGACTCATACCTGTGCCCCAACCCCATGCTGATCTTTTCGCCTATATTAACATATACATCAATGTTCGCAGAGTTTATATCGTGATCCTTGTGATCAAGTGTCATGTCAGAATCCACAAAAAGCCATGCATAGGGCCTCAGTTCAAGGTCAAAGGTTAGATCGCCGAATCTCCCTACGCCCTGGGATCCTAAGCTTCTCTTCTCCAGCTTGAACAGATAATCGGTACTCACAATGAAGGTTGCAAGATCTACGGTCTTCATCTTTTCACCGTCAGGTCTCTTCGTCTGGAATTTGCTTTCGAGCGATAAATCAAAACCATTGTGCTGCTCAATGTTATCTATCCCGTCAAACTGATACAGGGAGCTCGGATCTATCGTAGGCTGGTGCCTGTGAAGGAACCCTGCTGAAGGCGTTATTATGTGTCTTACGTGATGCAGATCGAGATTTAAGATGTTCGAATTGACATCGTATACCCTATAGAACTTTGTGCTAAGGTCGACCCCGCCCTCGTATATGCTACGGAGCCTCGATTCCTCTTTCCATCTATTCATCGAATAAAAAGTCTGGCGGGTCCCGGCGAATGGTGTTACATACAGGAACTTAAAGAGTTTAGCCGCATAGGATAACTTGTGGAAATTGTCTATTCTGAGGGACCTTTCGGGAGAGTTGTCTTCCGGGATGCCGTAATCACTGGCTCTTTTTATAAAATTCGTTATTGAATTCTCGCTCCTATAATAAAAATTCGTAGTCCAGAGCCTCTGGTCGTTAACTTCCAATTTAGCTTCAGGCAATCTTTCTACCACATCAAAGAAGGTATTGAGCCTCTTTCTTGCAAGGAGAGTTAAGACGTAATTCGGTTTGGTCGTCTTTACCAGGATATAGTTGTCGGGAGCGGGGTTGTCTTCAAATTCGCGGTACAGGTAGTCCTTAATAATGTCTTCATCGCTCAGCTTGTTAAGCTCTAAAGTTCCTACGGTATCTTCCGGCAGGTCTATCGTATGACGGTATTGTATACGCCACCTGTCATCTTTTGAGCCGCTTCTGTTAACCGTTAGATCATCGTTCTCATGAGCATAATAGAATCTGGCCATGCCATTGCCGAGCTCTTTGATCTTGTATTTATAGTCGATCCCTTCGGCGAGCCCTTTCTTCTCTCTGTAATCCAGATGCACATGCCCTTTTGAATTCTCATCAAAATAGTACCGCCACGCGGTTAACGCATAATATCCCCAATCCCCGGTTCGCCCGGGAACCACGGTAACTTCAGGCTTCTTCTCTACCATAGGCTGAACAAAGAGCGGCAGATAAAGAACCGGGATCTTTCCTACATAGAATACGACATGCTTCGCTACGACCTTCTTGCCAAGAAAGAGCTTCACCTCCTTGGCGCGGATCCTGTAGTGCGGCGTATCCAGGTCACATGTAGTAATATAACCTTCTTTGACCGCGAACTCTTTATCCCCGGTCTGCTCAACACGCCCCGCGCTTCCATAAAAAGGATCGGCTTTAATGTGGCTATCGATAGCGTAACCTTTCTTTTCAGTAAAGTTATAATTTATTCTGTCGCCACTCATACAAGCTCCGGGCTGGGTGATCACAACGCTTCCTTCGCAAATAGCCTCTTTTGTATCGGTATAAACAGTTATCTTGTCACATTTCAATTCAACGTCGCCGTAGGCGATAGATACGTTGCCCTCTCCGACAATCTTATTCTCATCGCGAAAGTATTCAACCTTGTCACCTTTTACAGTTACCGGTTCATCGGACCTCTTGATCTTTTCCAGGAGTGCATCTTGAGCAAAGACAGGGTAAGCAGCGGCTTGCCAGAATGTAAGCGCAAAAACAAGAAGCGAGCTTATGTAACGCGCCCTATTGAGTGGTGTAGTAGACAATATCAGCCTCTAATATCGTGTAATATCATGGTTATATTATGAGATAGTATAACATGACAGGTGTGTATTCTCAATTAAAAATGAAAGATTGACTGCTCTCGTCTTTGCGAGGTGCCGTAATATAGTTAGCGCACCGACTTGTCTCTCCGAAGCCACACGCAAATGCAATGTGGCGAAGGAGGAAGCAATCTCCGTTCTTCTGTCATCCCCGCGCAAGCGGGGATCCAGAGTGAACTCGTCGAGAGTACATCCATGGATTCCCGCTTCCGCGGGAATGACAACTTTAAATTGCTTCGGCACGTTCGAATATTCCGGTGCCTCGCAAAGACGAGGAAATAAATCTGCCTGCTATATGTTTATCAACTATGCCAAACATACCCTGTTTCGGCCTTTTCTCTTTGCGGCATACAGGGCCCTATCCGCATTTTCAATTAAAGATTTTGGATCCTTCGAATCTGACGGAAAAGAGCTTACGCCTATGCTCACCGTCATCTTCACCGATTCATCATATGCCCTGATCGTGTGCCCTTCAATTATCTTCCTGATCCTCTCAGCCACATTACGCGCGCTCTCCTTCTTCGCCTCAGGAAGTAATACGCAAAATTCCTCTCCGCCGTACCGCGCTACAAAATCTATCTCCCTTATATTCTTCTTCACAATATCGGCTATATCTTTTAAAACTACATCCCCCACCAGGTGTCCAAATTCATCGTTGCACTTCTTGAATTGATCCAGATCTATCATAATGAATGAAAGATCCAGCCCGCTCTCCCTGGTCCTGGCAACCTCTTCATCGAAACGCTCCATAAAGTGCCTTCTCAAATATGTTCCCGTTAGCCCATCGGTAATAGAGAGCCTCTCCACATTCTCAAAGAGCCTTATTCTCTCTATCTGCAAAGCCAATTGCGTGGCAAGTATTAAGAACTTATCCTTCTGATCCCTACTTGTGTTCTTTACCAGGAGCAGAGCTATGATCTTCTTTCTTGCAATAAGAGGGATCGCCAATACGTTCTTAAGCGCCGGGTCGAACCCGGCGCCGGATAACTCTTCTTTAAGCTCCAGGAATACGCTATTGCGCGATTCAAATATAATGTCTATGAGGTCGCTCGGAATGCGGTGTAATTCATAAGAATCATGGATGACCACATCGCCCTTTATGCTATATGCCATTTCGACCAGCTTGCTGCCTTTATCGTCCTTGAATAGGCCCACGTTGATCTCCTCGAAATGAAAATCATCTTCCATAAAATCTTTCAGCAAATTAAATAATTCATTAAACCTTACCCTAAATGACATCTCCTTTGTTATCGTATAGAGTTTGGACACCCGAGAGAGTTTCTTCTGCAGCCAATCTCTCTGGCGATTTTCGCTATCTAACTTTAAAGACAATTCACGTTTGCACGCTTCTGTCTCTCGCAGTATCTTCTTTATCGCATTTATCCTGCTATCGAAGATACTCTTACCCAGCCTGATCGCCATTGGAAGTAACCACAGAACCGGGAGGAAGAGAGCTGCATTCAGTTTACTTATCTTCCGGGCATGGAAATACACAAAATAGCATATTGTCGCGGCGATAAGAAGCGCGAGATATCCAAGCTCACGCTTAGAATTCCTATTAATAGAACCCATCACTTTAATTAAAACAGACCTTATTCTTTCCATCCTCTTTTGCCTTGTATAGTCTTACATCAGCGAGTTTCAAGATATCTTTAGCTATCCTTGCTTCAGACGGGCATGATGCCACGCCTATTGAAACGGTAATATCTATCCTGTGTCTGCGCACGATTAGGGGGGCTTTACTCAATCTGTCCCTGATCTCCTCTGCAACTTTTACTGCGAGCGTCTTTCCCTTATTCAATAAGATAATGGCAAACTCTTCGCCACCATATCTGGCTACGATATCGGTGTGCTGAGTAACCGATAGAATGATAGAGGTGAGGTGCTTTAATATGAGGTCTCCGGAGGTATGCCCGTATTTGTCATTGTGTCCTTTAAAATCATCCAGATCCAGCATGAGAAGAGAAAAATCAGAACTACTCCTAAGAGACCTGCCAACCTCTTTCTCGAGCCGCTCAATAAAATACCTGTGAACACAAAGACCCGTAAGGCTGTCGCGAATGGCAAGTTCCTGAACTTTCTTATAAAGGACCGCATTCTGTATAGAGACATTTGAGACATCAGATATTATATCAAGGAATCTCATATCAGACTGGCTGAACCTGTTTGACCCTGTGCTATCCACGCGCAATATTCCGTAAATATTGCGCTCACTCATAATGGGACAGGCAATTAATGAGCTTAAGCCATCACTGACATCTTTTAGGGAGAATCTAAAATCTTTTCGGGCGTCTTCCACCATAAGGGGTAGCATGTGTTTTAAGACCCACCTGTCAAAGATATCGCCGTTCTTTGCGCTAATAGCGCGGGCGTGGTCTCTCTTCATCGACCTTACGAGCCTGAGCCCTTGTTTTTCGGTATCTACCAAATAAAGTAAAACGCGCTGCGCATCTTGAAATAGCAAAAAAACGTTTTTAATTATAGAGTCCAATAGATCGTCTTCGGATAGCGTCAAACTATAATCTTCTATTACGGTTTTTAGACGCTCTATCTTACTAAAACTATCTCTCATTCTCAGATTATCATTCTCCTTATTTTTTACCTCGTTCTTCAATATATTTGCTTCCACCTCCTTCTTTTCGATATCGATCTCCAGGTTCCTGGCTTCAGCCTTAAGGCTTTCGTTCATCTTATATCCTATCGCGCTTGTAGCGATGAAAGAGATAAAAGAGAAGATGAAGATACTGCTTTTAAAATATAGGATTAAGAATAATAGGCTTATGAACGTTGTTATGATACCTGCGGGGAAACCGAAGACGAACCATATGAAGAAGGTTGGTATGTTTAGATATAGAAAGAGGACGTTCAGCGTTGCCTGGAAATCGAGTGAAAGAAGGCTTGAGGACCTCAGGCTCTTAATAAGACCGAGACACAATACCCATGCAACAAACGAAGTTACTGCGATGATCGTTTTTATTTTTGACATACCGCAAGGGGTCGGCTTTTAGATCTTTGGTTCATGACATATGTAACTTACGTCATGGACGGACGATCACCCATCGTTCGGCGGTCAAAAGACGATCAACAAATAGTCTTTTCGGTATCGATATCGAAGAAGTGGACCTTGCTCGTATCGAAAACGAGATCCATGTCCCGATTGATGGGGGGATTATCATGCCCTCCGACTTTGGCTATGATGGTAGTTTTTTGCGTAAAGAGATGAAGATAAACCTCGCTACCCATCGGCTCCACAACTTCGCATGCTAATGTCACCGTATTTTCGGGTGGAGCGTCGGATGCAAAAAGCTTATCATACATATCTTCGCTTCTTATTCCAAATATGATATCCCTGTCTATATAAGGCTGGAGCTTCGGCGCCATCTGGTCAATGATCTTAACCCTTATTCTGCCGCCTGTCTCATTGAAATATAGCTTAGAATCCTTCGTTATTACTTTGCCTGTCACAAAATTCATGGGAGGGCTCCCTATAAATCCGGCAACGAACTTGTTGACAGGCTTATCATATATCGCCCTGGGAGTGTCTATCTGGTGGATCATGCCGTCATTCATAACAATGATCCTGTCGCCGAGGGTCATTGCCTCGGTCTGGTCATGCGTAACGTATATCATGGTCGCCTGGAGCCTTATATGCAGCCTGTTTATCTCCGTACGCATCTGCACCCTCATCTTTGCATCCAGGTTGCTAAGAGGTTCATCGAACAGAAATACGAGAGGCTTACGAACTATCGCCCGCCCTACCGCGACTCTCTGCCTTTGTCCTCCGGAAAGCTCGCGGGGTTTCCTCTTTAAGAGCTTCTCAAGGCCCAATATGCCTGCCGCCTCCCTTACTCTTTTGTCGATCTCATCTTTGGGATACTTTCGTAATTTCAAACCAAACGCCATATTGCTGTAGACGTTCATGTGCGGGTATAAGGCGTAATTCTGGAATACCATCGCAATGTTCCTATCTTTTGGAGGAACATTGTTGACCTGTTTATCCCCTATATAAACCTCTCCCTCGGTAGCTTCCTCAAGCCCCGCAATGATCCTTAAGGTAGTTGACTTGCCGCAGCCCGACGGGCCAAGGAGAACCAGAAATTCTCTGTTTTCGACACCAAGCGTAACGTTCTTAACAGCCGTTACGCCGCCCGGGAATATTTTAGAGACGTTTCTTAAGCTTACTTGTGCCATAATCAGTTTTTTTATTGTTTCATTTCACTCGTGTCCAAATTAGAGGCTCTGTGTCGTCGAAAACAAGGATTTGAGATTCGAACTCGTGTCATCCCCGCGGAAGCGGGGATCCATTGTTGACTCTCGCCTGGATTCCCGCTTGCGCGGGAATGACAAACAGTCTAATTTGGACAGCTATGGTTTCATTTCCCCAAATAATCCAGTAAGTTATGCAATGTACCACGCAGGTCCTTCCGGCTTACGATCATATCGATCAGGCCATGCTCAAGTAGAAATTCCGCTTTTTGAAATCCTGCCGGCAGCTTCTGTCTAATGGTCTGCTCTATAACGCGCGGGCCTGTAAAACCTATAAGGGCTTTAGGTTCAGCCATAATTATATCGCCGAGAGATGCGAAGCTTGCAAGGACCCCCGCCATAGTGGGATTGGTAAGAATGGAGATATAAAGTAATCTCTTTTCAGCGTGTTTCGCGAGCGCAGCGCTCGTTTTTGCCATCTGCATGAGGGAAAGCATTCCCTCGTACATCCGCGCGCCGCCTCCCGAACCTGAAACGATGATCAGAGGGAGGTTCTCGCTGGTGGCGGTCTCTATAATGCGTGTCAGCTTCTCACCGACAACTGAGCCCATCGATCCCATTATAAATCTCGAATCCGTAAAACCGCACGCCACCTTCTTCTTCTCTATATGCCCCACACCGACTATCGCGGCTTCGCGCAGTCCGGTAAGCTGACGATCATTTTTAAGCTTATCCAAATAGGTCTTCGGTCCTTTAAAGTCCAGCGGATCCAGTGTTTCCAGGTCTTCGTGATATTCAGTGAAAGCGCCTCCATCGAGGAGACTCTCTATTCGTTCTCTTATGCCCAATGTAAAATGGAAATTACATTTTAAGCATACGTACAGGTTCTCTTCCAGCTTCTTATTATAGATGATCTCACCGCAATCCTGACACTTCGTCCACAAGCCTCCCGGCATCTCCTTCTTCTTAGATACGGTCATCTTAACGTATTTAGGTTTATGGAATAGGGCCATATTTTACTCTTTTAAATCACAGATTAGCACGGATACATAACTCGTCTTTGCGAGGCACCGTAAGATTCGAGTGTGCCGAAGCCTGCCTGCCCGAAATATACTGGCAGGCCCGCCTGCCATTTAAAAGCTTTGGCGGGCAGGCAGGCAATCTCATTCGAGCTAGTCTGAGATTGCTTCGGTGCGCTCAGTATTTTACGGCACCTCGCAAAGACGAACAATTGGATCTGTGCCGATCTGTGTACTAAAACTTATTAATAACTAGTCCTGTCAAAAGCTTAGGATAAAAGTAAGTAGACTTTTGCGGCATCATCTCACCCTTTTCCGCAACAGCCTTCATATCCATTACGTCAGTTGGCTTAAGAAAGAATGTTAATTGGTAACTACCCTTATCTACGACCTTTACGGCATCAGCTTCGTCTCTTATATATTTTATATTGTTTTCGGGTTTTTTAACAGCTAATATTTCATTAATTACTATATCGTGAAGAATGGTAACATCGAGCCTCTTTAATGCTTTTGTCTTTACTGCGCCTATGATCCTGTCCGGATGGCACGCCTTCCTTAAGGTTAATATTGAAAATCGTCCTTTGCCCGTATACATACCAAAACGATGTCCTCCGGCCCTCCCGCTTTCCAGTGATCTCATCACCTCTTTCATGCTCCGCACGTCCTTTACATGGAAATACTTCTCCAGTTGGGATCTTACGCTATCTTCGGAAAAATGTCGTATGCCTTTTATGGCCCTGTGAGTTGAGAGTATGGTCAAATCGCCCCTTCCGCTTAAATTGGCAAAGTACATCATCACATAACCCATACTGCGTTTGAACGCTCTTGTCTTTCTCATCTTATTTCGATAAAGCAGAGCAGCTTCATACCGGTGATGCCCGTCGGCTATAAAGACCTTCTTATCCTTCATCTGTGAGACCACGATCTTTATTATCCTCTTATCATCCAGCCTCCAAAGCTTATGGACCACGCCATCTCTTTCCAGTTCGAAGTATGGCATCTTCGCATTTATCGCGCTCTTCAGCGCTTTAGAGATAATATTCTTTCCATCATAGTATAAACTGAAGATCGAGCTTAAATTGGCCCTGGTCTCTCTTATTAGATTGAGCCTATCGACCTTCGGCTTATCCAGTGTATGCTCGTGCGGGAGGACGCCGGACTCTTTCGGTTGCTCAATTTTCATAAGCGAAATAAACCCGAGCCTTGTTCTCTTCTTGCTCTTGTGCAAATAGCTTTGCGCATAAACATAGATTGAGGGCCTGTCATCTTTGATCAGGACCTTCTCCTTAAGCCAGGAATCCATAAACGCTTTGGCTCTCTTATGCCTGTTACGCTTGGGACTATCACCGCTCTCTGCCTTACTCAATATAAGACGTACTATGTTATAAGGATCCATGCTATAGAAACAATTTTGCATGCTCGGGGAGATCACATCATACGGAGGGGTAACTACACTTGATATGTCGACTATCTTCTTGTTATAGAGAATTCCCCTGAAGGGTTCTATTGTTGCCACGATTTCCCTTAATGACAAACGACAAACCTCTCCGCTCCGCTCGCCACGGGCTGGCGAAACGGAGAGATTTGTCATTCATTCCGGTATATCTTTATAAACAGTTATTTTCCGGCTGACGGACAGGACTTACACCCTTCGCCGCCTTCTTTCTTCGGGCAAGAAATACTGTCTTCGTTCTTACCCTTTCTGTGATCCGTTGCGTAAAATCCTGAGCCCTTGAATATGATCCCTGAACCCGATCCGATAAGCCGTGATACACTCCCACCGCATTTAGGGCACGCGCTTAAAGGTTCGTCGGTCATGCTTTGAAAAACATCGAAGTGCTCCTTGCACGATTGGCATTCGTATTCATATGTAGGCATGTTCTTGTACTCCTATTTTATACGTCTGTGTGTTGGTTAGCTAGTAAGCTAGTTAACTGGTTAGCTGGTTATTGGTGGAGTGCTTTTGCTGTTTTTAAACCAGCTCACTAGTTCACGAGTTAACTAGCTAACTATTTGAACGTCTTCTTCATCTTGTCAAAAAAACTTTTTGATTTTGGCGCGCTATCTTCTCCTAGCGTACTTGCGTACTCCTTCAAAAGTCTCCTCTGCTCATCCGTGAGCCGCTCCGGTACATCTATACTAACCTTAACGAGCTCATCCCCTTTTCCTGAATTATGAAAAATATCCGGCACGCCTTTTCCGCGAAGCCTGAATACCTTACCGCTCTTGGTCCCTTCAGGTATCCTCATCTTAACATTCCCCTCTATAGTGGGGACATCGATCTGGGAACCGAATACTGCTTGCGTAAAGCTTATATTCACTCCGGCGTAAATATCATTTTCATGCCTTTGGAAGACCGGATGCTTTCGCACATATATGCTTACATAGAGGTCACCCCTCGGCCCACCCCTTTGACCATCATCGCCTTCTTGCCCAACCCTGAGCCTGGTACCATTGTCTGCACCTGCAGGTATCTTAACTTTGATCTCGCGGGCTTGCCTGGTATTTCCCGCGCCGCTACATTCTTTACAGGGCGTCTTTATTACTCTTCCTGCGCCACCGCACTGATCGCAGGTTCTAGATACGCTGAAGAACCCGCTAGCGGAACTTACCTGACCATATCCCTGGCATGCAGAACAGATGCTATCCTTGGTGCCCGGTTTCGCGCCACTGCCCTTGCACGTGGAACACTCCTCATTGCGGGTAACTTCTATGCTCTTCTCTGTCCCTAATGCCGCTTCTTCGAACGTTATCTCCAGCTCATATCCGAGATCCCTGCCTCTTCGCGGGCCGGTTCTTCCGCGTCTGCTCCCGGTCCTGGTCCCAAATATATCGCCTGCTCCGAAAAGATCGCCTATCGAACTGAAGATATCTTCAAAATCACCGAAATGCGTAAAGTTATCCCAACTGAACCCACTCCCGCCAAAAGCGCCCTTAAGACCGTCGTGACCATATTGATCATAAGTAGCTTTTTTATTGGCGTCACTTAATATTTCGTATGCCTCGGAGGTCTCCTTGAACTTTTCTTCAGCCTTCTTGTCACCGTGGTTCTTATCGGGGTGGTATTTGAACGCCAGCTTTCGATAAGCCCTCTTTATATCATCGGCAGATGCGCTCTTGTCGATACCCAGAACTTCGTAGTAATCACGTTTTGACATTTTGTATACTTTCGTCGTATTGCGTATGGCGTATTGCGTATTGCGCACGCAATGCGCACGACGTATTACGTATTACGATTTTTTTTCTTCGTCCTCAACCTTATATTCAGCATCAACAACCTCTTCTTTGCCCTTATCCTTCTCTTCAGCTTCGGCCCCCTTTGCTGAAGCATCCTTCCCTTTTCCTTGCTGGGCTTCCTGTTGCTTAGCCTGAGCGTCTTTGTAAACCTCTTCACCGAGTTTCTGTGACGCCGTCGCGAGTTCCTCCTGTGTCTTCTTGATCTCAGCTAGATCCTCGCTCATTATAGATTTCTTGGCCTTTTCTACAGCTTCTTCGATCTTCTTCTTCTCTGCGGCGTCTATCTTCTCTCCATAATCTTTAAGTGATTTTTCGATGCTGTAGATGAGCGTATCGAGCCCGTTTCTCGCTTCTACAAGCTCTTTCTTCTTCTTATCCTCCTCCGCATGAACTTCGGCTTCCTTCTTCATCTTTTCGATCTCTTCCTTGGAGAGGCCGCTTGAAGATTCTATTCTTATCTTCTGTTCTTTGCCGGTTCCAAGATCCTTGGCCGACACATGTACAATACCATTGGCATCGATATCGAAGGTAACTTCGATCTGCGGAATACCGCGCCTCGCGGGAGGTATGCCTACGAGATCGAACCTACCCAGAGTCCTGTTACCTGAAGCCATTTCGCGCTCACCCTGCAATACGTGTACAGAGACAGCAGGCTGGCTATCGGATGCTGTCGAAAAGACCTGGCTCTTCTTGGTAGGTATGGTTGTATTCTTTTCGATGAACTTTGTCATGATGCCTCCAAGAGTCTCTATGCCCAAAGATAGTGGCGTAACGTCCAAAAGCAATACATCCTTGAGTCCCTCTTCGCCGCTCAGTATCCCGCCCTGTATTGCAGCGCCTATTGCCACCACTTCATCAGGATTGACGCCTCTGTGCGGTTCTTTCTTGAATAGCTCTTTAACAAGTGCCTGCACCCTTGGCATCCTTGTCTGTCCACCCACAAGTACAACCTCATCTATGTCAGAGGCCGTAAGCCCGGCATCTTTTAATGCCTGCTCGCACGGAGCGGCGGTCCGCTGAACAAGATCATCCACAAGTTGCTCCAGTTTTGAACGGGTAAGATTCATTGAAAGGTGCTTCGGTCCGTTCTGATCGGCAGTGATGAACGGTAAATTTATATCTGTGTGTTGGTTTGAGGACAGTTCACACTTTGCCTTCTCAGCAGCCTCTTTCAGTCTTTGAAGAGCCATCTTATCTTTGCGTAAGTCCACCCCTTCCTGTTTCTTGAATTCTTCGGCTATCCAATCCATCACCTTCTGATCGAAATTATCCCCCCCTAGATGCGTATCACCGTTTGTTGCCTTGACCTCAACAGCCCATTGCCCGTCGCCGGCCTCGCCGACGTCCAGTATGGAGATATCGAACGTGCCGCCTCCCAAATCGTAAACGGCTATCTTTTCGTTCTTCTTCTTCTCTAAACCATATGCCAGGCTCGCGGCTGTAGGTTCATTTATTATTCGTAGTACAGTAAGCCCCGCTATTGTGCCGGCATCCTTCGTTGCCTGTCTCTGCGCGTCATTAAAATAAGCAGGAACTGTAATAACGGCGTTCTCCACCTTCTCGCCCAGATAGTCTTCCGCCGTCTTCTTCATCTTCTGGAGCACCATCGCGCTTATCTCAGGAGGCGTATAATTCTTGTCTCCTATCTTAACGACAACATTGCCCTTGGCGTCTTCTCCAATATGATAAGGAACGAGCTTCTCTTCGACTTCGACTTCCGAGTGATGTCTTCCCATGAACCTCTTGATCGAAAATATTGTATTCTCAGAATTTGTGACCGCTTGACGTTTAGCAGGCTGACCCGTCACCGTCTCTCCCGACTTAGTGAAAGCTACTATGCTGGGTGTGGTACGCGCTCCTTCAGCATTTGCTATAACTTTTGGCTCTCCGGCTTCCATAACCGCAACGCAGGAATTCGTCGTTCCAAGATCTATCCCTATGACCTTTCCCTTTACCTTATTTGCTTTGCTCATTGTCAACATCTCCTTCTTTCTTAATATCTTCGTCCGCCTTCTTTGCATGAGAGATCTTCACCTTAGCAGCTCTCAGCAATCTTCCATTCAATAGATACCCCGGATATAGCTCCTCTGCTACGCTATCTTCCGGGAGTTTGTCCGATTCGATCGTCATCACCGCATCATGAATATTGGGATCGAACTTCTCCCCGACCGTCTTGATCTTCTCTACGCCATTATCGCCAAGCAGTTTATGCAATTGGTTCAGTATCATCTTCACGCCCTTGGAGAAGACCTCTCCATGCTTGTGACCTTTAGCGGCAGAATGCGCCCTGTCAAAGTCGTCAATTATGGACAATAGCTGAACAAGGATATCGGAGGTGGTGAATTGTATGATCTCTCTCTTCTCCTTTTCAAACCGTTTTTTTAAATTCTCGTATTCCGCCATGGCTCTTAGCCATTTATCCTTATATATCACCAGCTCCTTCTCTTTCGAAACAAGATCATCATAAACCTTCGTGTCTGGCTCCGCATTTTTGCATTCTTCTTTCTTTTTCCCAGTCGCTTCACCGGGATCTTTATGCTGAGTCTTTTCCGGAAAAGACTCCCCACACCTACAAGCGCTCTCCGGATCCTTTTTATTATCCTCACACATACTATATCTCCTCTAAGATCTCTGTCGTCATGCTTGCAAAATATTCGACAATAGGCACGATCTTGTCGTACTCCATTCGCATCGGTCCTATCACCCCGATATTGCCTGAAACGCGATTTTTGAACTTATAGACCGAAGTTATGATCGTGCACTCCCGCAGCCCGTCAAAAAGGTTCTCCCTGCCAATGCGTATGACAGTTCCCCTGATCTCCAGGTCCTTATTCATTATCCTTGCCAGGTCGCTTCTCTCCTCCACGATCTTCATAAAGTCTCGCACCATATCAAGCTCCCTGAATTCAGGCTGTTCCAGCATATGGTAAGCCCCGTCAAAGTAGAGCTTATTCGTGGGTGAAAGGGCTATCCCCGTATAATTTGTTATCTCGGAGATGGCGTGAGAGGTTGCTTCGATCACCTCTTCAAATAATCTCTTCTCCCTGAGGTATCTTCTGATCCTGGCAATGAGCGCCCCACCTGGCAGATCATCGATCGACTCCATATTGTTGACATATCTCCTATACCCGAGATCCGTCGGAACCCTTCCTGCAGAGGTATAAGGTTGTCTGATATACTCCTTCTTCTCCAGCTGGAACATTACGTTACGTATAGTAGCGCTCGAAAGACCCAGTATACGCGCGATAGTCTTAGAGCCGACCGGGACAGCGCTATTTACGTGAGCTTTCACGATCGCTTCCAGAACAACGTTCTCTCTCTTTTCTCTATCTATGGTCATAACATCTCATCCTAAACGGCAAATTAATGCAAGCAGACCACCCTATGGGTGGGGGTTAAAAAATAATTTAGCACTCTCTTCAAGGGAGTGCTAACATGATATTTTAGCATAATCTGCTTATCTGTCAAGTTAAAAATAAGATTTGAAAATAAGATTTAGACACGCCGGCTATAGTTCCTTCTTGAGCCTATTATAAATGCGCACAGGCAGCTGTACTTCAATGGAGACTCCCTCATCCAGATATTCCTTCTTCACTATGTGTCCCTTTTCATGTATCAGGCTCAATAAACCGGCTTTATTATAGGGAACACATAGATCATAGGTCTTTATGGCGCTCGTGAGATACAAAACTATTCTGTCGATGAGTGCCTCCAGATTATTCTTTTTAAGCGCGGAGATAGCTATGGAATCGGTAAATTCGTTTACATGCCTCTCTATCTGGATCGTATCAAGTCTGTCCGTTTTATTCAGCACGTATATGATCGGCTTGTCCGTAACTTTTAATTCCGATAGCACCGAAAATACTGCCCTCTCCATCTCCCTTGCCCTGGGATGGCTTATGTCAACCAGATGCAGTAGAACGTCCGCATTCACCACCTCTTCGAGAGTCGCTTTAAAAGATTCTATAAGGTGATGAGGCAAGTCGCTTAAGAACCCTACGGTATCCGCAAACAGGACCGTCTGATTGTTTGGAAGTATATAGCTCCTGACCGTAGGATCGAGCGTACTAAAGAGCCTGTTCTGCATAAGCACATTCGATTCTGTAAGAGCGTTTAAAAGTGTCGATTTACCGGAATTTGTATATCCGACTATTGCAATGCTCAGGAGCGAAAACTTGGATCTCTGTTTTCGTCTGGTAATCCTCTGCAGACGATGTCTCTCCAGATCTCTCCTAAGTTTAACCGTGCGATCTCTTATTCTGCGCCGATCAACTTCTAACTTCTGTTCCCCCGGGCCCCTTGTACCTATCCCGCCCCCCAGCCTCGAAAGCAATATCCCTCTTCCGGTCAGTCTCGGCAAGAGATAAAGAAGTTGTGCAAGCTCAACCTGGATCTTGCCTTCGTTGGATTTCGCGCGCCTGGCAAATATATCAAGTATGAGCTGGGTGCGGTCTATAGTCTTAGTGTTTATGATCTCCTCTAAATTCTTCTGCTGAGTCCCTGTAAGATCATTATTGAATATTACCGCGTCTATCCTCTCGCGCTGGCATATCTCCGAAACCTCTTCTACCTTGCCTTTGCCTATAAAGCATGCGGGCGATGGCCTATCTATTTTCACGACCATCTGATGCACAACCTCTCCGCCGCTCGATTCGGCAAGAAGTGCCAGTTCCCGAGCCCTGTCTTCCGGGCCCCACATGCTGCTACTTCGCTTTAGATCCGGTGTTACCAGTAATACTCGTTCCATAATTGTAAATAAACTAACGGGAGCACAGGTGCACCAGACTTCGCTCTGAAGGGCTAACACTGAAAATGAGTCCTTCAGAGCTACGTCCCGGCAATGCCTTGCCAGAGCACAATTACGCTAGCGTACTAGCTAACAAGTTCACCAGCTCACTAGCTAACTAGAACACCGATTTTAATTACTTAAGCTCCTCAATATCTCTTCGATCGTCCGGTCCATCCCGAGTTCTCCGATATCGAGCCATACGATCCGCTTATCAGCCCTGAACCATGTAAGTTGACGTTTAGCGAATCTGCGTGTATCGCGCTTAAGAGCGTTTCTGGCTTCATCGATACTGCAGTTCTTATCTAAGAAAGCCATGACCTGTTTTACTCCAAGAGCATGGCCGGCCGTTAGGCCCAATCTCCTGCACGAAAGCCCTTTTACTTCTTTGACGATTCCTCTTTTGAACATGCGATCGACCCGCTCTTCGATCATCTTATAAAGCCGGGTTCTATCGGTGTTCAATCCGAATATTTTTATAACATATTTATCCGCTATGCCCTCTGTCAGGCCTCGTAAACTCGTCTTCGTCTTCTTATCTACTTCAAATATTTCAAGAGCTCGTATGATCCTCTTCTTATCATTTGGATGTATCTTTTTGGCGGAGAGCGGGTCAGCCTTATTTAAGCGATCATATAAAAAATGCAAACCCTTTTCGCGCGCACTGATCTCCAGGCTTTGTCTGAAAAGCGCATCTTTCCCTCTGGAAGGAAAGATCCCGTCTATAAGAGCCTTTATGTAGAGTCCGCTACCCCCGACAACGATAGGAACTTTTCGCCGCTTAATAATATCCTTTATTTTTTCTTTAGCCATCTTCGAAAAGATCGCGGCGCTATATTCCCCTCCTGGATCGATAAAATCCACCAGGTGATGCTTTACTTGCCGCAATTCGGGTCTGGTGGGTTTCTGGCTTACTATCCCCATGCCCCCATAAGCTTGCATGGAATCCGCCGAAATTATCTCCCCTTTTATCTTCTTAGCTAGTTTTATAGCCAGGCCCGTCTTCCCGACGGCGGTAGGACCGATTATGAATATTACTTTATCTTCCGACAATTTAATCGCGCTTGTATCATGTTTTTGCTATTCAATCCGCCCGCAACGAATTTCACATAGCGAAATTTATTGCTTGGCGAGATGCTAAGCATCTCGCCAAAGGTGCTATGTTTTTTGATGAAGGGGACCCCGGACTTTACCCCGGGGTTCCACTTGGATCATTCCTCAATAAGTTTAGCCTGGAATCTACTCCTCTTCAATCTCCTTATGAGTTCCATCGCCCGGGCATTCGAAGAGAATTTTCCTCCACGCACCCTGTATAAAACATCGCCGTCCCTGGTGACCTTCTGTATATAAGAATCGAAACTTTTCCTCGATAGTTGCCTGTGGAGCTCCTTGGCGTTATTTAAGCTCTTGAATGCTCCGAGTTGCACTATATAGTAGGTCTGTCGCTCTACGGTTGGCGCGTATACAACGCTTTCCGCCTCAAAACTCGACCCGTAATCCTCTTTTATCTTATTAAAATAATAATTGGCCTTATCCTGATCTTCCAGCTCTTTATGTGAAAGCGCGAGATTGTAATATACGCTGCTTATCCGGTCACTTCTCGGAAATAGACTTAGCGCTGCCTCGTACGATTCGATGGCATGGCTGTACTCTCCCTCATTATAATATGAATCGGCAATTCCAATATATGCTTCCTCCCTGTACTCATTGCCCTTCATCTTTAAGATCCTGCCCAATACCTCTCGCGCCTTCCCATAAGATCCCGTCTTGGTGTAAGAGAGGGCCTCCAGATAAAGCGCCTCTTTCTTTTTAGCTCTGGTTAAGCGGTAACGCGCCATCGAGCCTTCTACCGCCTTGATTACCCCCGCATAGTCCTCCTTGAGAAATAGAATATTTACCTCTTTAACCAAGTCCGCTCTTGTGATCTCTCGAGCATCTGTAGAAGTGCTGAGAATGAGCAAGTTTATTAACACAAAAGTGACGAGTTTCTTCATGGGCGCCTCTTACTTATTTAAAAGAATAGAAAATCCCTTTATCAATGTCCCGATTTCGTAGAGAGTCGGGTTTTTGATCAAATGCATTATTCGATGCAAAAAGAATCGGGGATTAAAATAGATATCTTTGTATGCTTTCTTCAGCATCTTCTCCAGCTCAGCCAGTTCTAACTGGTTTCTTAATATTTTTTTACTTTTATTAAAATAACTGTCGTAATCACGCGTAAGAAGTGTGCCATTCTCTTTTGCTTCATCAAATAATTCGCTGCCGGGCAGCGGCGTAAAGATACCAAATGTAGTATATGTCGGATTAAGTTCTTTTGCAAAGTTAATAGTCTCCCGAATTTCACTGACAGTTTCGCCCGGCATTCCTATCATAAAGGATGCCTTGGCAGCAATCCCTATTTTTTTTGTTTCCTTGAGTGCCCTCTTCGCGTCTTCCAGCGTGGTGCCTTTCTTTGTTTTTATGAGCCATTTATCTGTTCCGAATTCAACGCCATATTTGATATGATAACAGCCTGTTCTTCTCATAAGAGATAGCATATCCTTGTCCATTGTGTCAACCCTGGAATAGCAATTCCACGTGATCTTGATATTCTCGTCCATCAGGGCCTGACAAAATTTTATAAGTCTCTTTTTGGGTACTACAAAAACATCGTCGTAGAACCGAAAATCATATATCCCGTAATTCTTTATGCAAAATTTGATCTCGTCTATGATACTTTCGACCGAACGAAGTCTGACACTATTTTTGAATCGCGTGCCTGTCCTGCTGCAATATGTGCATAGGAACGGGCATCCCCTTGAGGACAGAATTCCTGTTGATGGCAATTTGTAATAGTTTCCCGGAGGCGGGATATACTTGTCAAAATCCAATAGGTGCCTCGCGGGAAAAGGCAATGCATTTAAGTCTTCGACCGGGTCTTGTGGTGGATTCTGCACAATCTCTCCTTCATCTCGCCAGACCAGGCCTTTAATATTCGGGATATCCGCTTCCATTACAAGTTGGGTAAATGTCTTCTCGCCTTCGCCATAAACTAAATAATCGAAATCCCTAAAAGCATCGAGTGTCTCAAGCGGCAAGGCAGAAGCGTGCGCTCCTCCGATTACTATTTTGGCTTCGCTCTTTTTTTTGATAACTTCGGCGACCCGACCCGCGGCTTTTATGGAATTGGTATAGGCGGTTATACCGATAAAGTCAAAAGTGTTGTGCCCTAAAATATCTATTAAACGCCTCTCTGCATCATCGTACAAAGACATATCCAAAAAGGTGACGCCTATCCCCTTTTCTTCTAAGAAGGCGGCGATATACAATAACCCTAATTCTAATTCATGGCCTCCATAATTCTTTTTTAGGCTTCCTCCGAAATCCAGAGAAGAGCGCGACGGAGGCTGAATAAGTAATGTCTTTTTAATTATCTTTTTCACCGGTTGCAGGGTATACGTTTTCGGATATTTTAGTCATTCGAACTTCTTCTTCTGTAAATCGAGCAGTATCTTGTGGCGTCTCTTTTTTGTATCCACAGGCACATCGTCCTTTAATCCGGCTGCTTTCGTGCCCGGCCTTGGAGAGTACTTGAATATATACGCCTGATCGAATTTTACACTCTTCATCGCTGTCAGCGTATCATTAAAATCGTTTTCCCTTTCAGTTGGAAAACCCACGATAATATCCGTGGATAACCGAAGGCCCGGTACGGACTTTCGCGCTTCCTCTACCAGGCGAAGATACTGTTTTATCGTATAGCCCCGGTTCATCAATTTTAGTATTCTATCAGAGCCTGACTGTAAAGGCAAGTGCAGATGCTTAACTACTTTCTCAAGGTCCCTAAGCGCTCTAAAAAGCTCCGACTTCGCGTCTTTCGGATGACTCGTTACAAACTTAATGCTGCCGACTGCGCCTATTCTGTTTATGTCCGTCAGCAAATCCACAAAACCATAGACTTCTCTATTTGTGCCGCGCGTCCTGTGTCCTGTGTCATGCCTGTATGAGTTGACATTCTGACCGAGCAAAGTAATATCCGTTATCCCCTTTTGAACAAGAAGCTCTACTTCGCGGATTATATCATCTGGATCTCGAGATCGTTCCCTGCCCCTTACATATGGAACGACGCAATAACTGCAGAAATTATTGCATCCTCTCATTATAGAGACATATGAGTGTTTGATATCTTCCCTATATTCGAGGTTTAGCTCGGGTAAGCTGTCATTTACGTTCTTCGTCGCTTCAACTTTACCATTCGCTGCTTGCAAAACAAGTTCGGGTAAACTGGCGATCTCTCCTGTCCCGCAGACAATATCCAGCCCCGGCAACCTCAGGAATAGCTTATCTTTAAGCGCCTGCGCCATACACCCTATAATACCGTATATCCGCCCCTTATACTTCTTCATCAAAAGGCCCATGTTACTTACGGCGCGCTGCTCAGCGTGTTCTCTTACACTGCAAGTGTTAAAAAGAATTACCCCGGCTTCCTCAGGGCTTTCGGTCAGCGCATACCCTTTGGCTAAAAAAAGCCCCTTAACAAACTCCGAATCCCGACTGTTCATTTGACATCCGAAGGTGCGCAAAAGCACACGTAACTTCTTCGGGCTTTTGCCTCCGGAATCGCCTGTTCTTTCGTCTTTTCGTTCGTTTTCAACCATTTCATCCCCTCTTCATAGCAAGTCTTCCACGGCTCATTCAACTCAAATTTCACGATCTCCTGATTCTGGATATGGATCGATTTAAAGATGATCCTTATAAAGGTTTTGACCAGATAATCCAACTGACGATCATCCGGCGTGCTCCGTAACCTCAAAAGGAAATCCTGCGTCGCCTTGAC
>JBDRHE010000064.1:0-23327 GCA_043817155.1 Candidatus Omnitrophota bacterium
TTACGGTGCCTCGCAAAGACGAAGTGTAGCATCTGCGCTAAAAAAGATTATACACAATGATAGACAAAAGATTAGAAGCAAATATTAGGAAGACTAAACAATTTATTGAATTGTGGGATAAGTTCCACACGTTCTTCAATAAGACTATTTGCGAGAACTGTGTCAGCGAGGAGAACGAGAAGGAATTTGTATCCATAAGGGTTCTTGTGAATTCCCGTTATGAGGACCTCATGGACGGTCTGGGTGTAAAGCCACTTAAGCGTTTTATGATAAACCCTTCTATTACGAGTCTGCTTACGCTTGAGAAGATCGGCATTATGTCCGACACGAAAGGAAAAGCGGTAAATGATAGCTGGGCCGATTCCTCGGGTTATTTGAATTTATTGCTTGAGAGGCTCAAGCGGAAGAAGAGACGTATAGAAGGATTCAATAGATTCTTTTTTGTCCTGAAGAACGGACCGGTTAGATTTAGATAGCCTGCATGCATATAAACAGAATTCAAGAAAATGTAAAAGGAGGATAAGGATATGACAAAAAGAGAGATCGTTATCAAGATAGCGGACGATACCGATATTAAGCAGATAGACGTCAAAAGAATCGTGCAGAGCACTCTGAATATTATTGTAGATAGCCTTTCAAAACAGGAGACGGTTGAGCTAAGGAATTTCGGCATATTCAAAGTAAAGATGAGGAAGGCTAAGCTTGGAAGGAACCCGAAGACAGGCGAGGGTGTTCCCATTCCGGAGAAGAAGGTTGTAACTTTCAAAGCCGGACTTGCTATGAAAGAGAAGGTAAAGTAAGGGGAGAGTCGTGAAATATAAAGCGCTGAGAGGAATGGAAGACATATTACCAACGGATGTGCGGCTCTGGCAGTGGATCGAGAGCGTGGCGCGAAGAGAACTTGAACTTTACGGTTACGAAGAGATAAGAACGCCTGCGTTGGAAGATACCGGACTCTTCGCTCGCAGCATAGGCGAGACAACCGACATAGTAACAAAAGAGATGTATACGTTCAAGGACAGGAAGGATAGGTCCCTTACGCTGAGACCCGAGGGGACGGCCCCCATTGTAAGAGCGTTCATAGAGCATTCTTTGGATAAAATCTCCAGAGATTCCAGGCTTTACTACATCGGCCCGATGTTCAGGAGTGAAAGGCCACAAAAAGGGAGATCCCGTCAATTCTACCAAATAGGAGTAGAAAGATTTGGGGGCGATTCGTACAGTGTCGACGCGACAATGATCTTACAGCTTCACAGGATGCTTGAGTCGCTGGGTCTAAGCAGGTTTACAATTAAGATAAATACTCTCGGGTGCAAAAGTGACAAGGAGAGCTTTGCGGATGACTTAAAAGAATATCTGGAAGAGAAGAGGAGTCTCCTTTGTGGGGACTGCAAGGAGAGGATAGGAAAGAACGTTTTAAGAACGCTGGATTGCAAGAATGAGAACTGTATCCAGATAGTAAGAGGCGCGCCCAATATTATCGGCTCTCTATGTGACGTGTGCAAGGACCATTATAACATGATGAAGAATGCGCTAAACGGCATGCAGATACCTTTTGTAGAGACGAAGAATCTTGTTAGGGGGATCGACTATTATACCGGAACGGTATTTGAGGTTACACATCCTGCCCTTGGCGGTCAGGACGCGATCGGTGCCGGGGGAAGGTACGACGATCTTGTAAAGGATATGGGAGGAGCGGATACGAAAGCTATAGGGTATGCGGTTGGAATAGAACGGATAATAATTGCTCTAGGCGTTGCTGAGCACATCGCTAAGCCTAAAGTCATATATGTTGCGATACTGGGTGACGGAGCAAGGCAAGAAGGAGAGAAGATCGCCGAAGAGATGCGGACATGTCTGGGCAGGAAGTTCGATAAACGCATAAGTGTCATGACGGGGGGGAGAGACGCATCATTAAAATCGCAGATGAGAAATGCAGATAAATTGGAGTCTTCTATCGTTCTTATTTTGGGAGAAGAAGAAATAAAAAAGAGAACGGTTATTATAAAAGACATGGAAAAACGCCAGCAGACCGAAGTTTCCAGGGGTGCTTATATTACAGAACTAAAGAATAGGTTAGGTGAATAATGTTACGGACACATACCTGCGGAGAGTTAAATGAGAAGCATGTAGGCCAGATTGTAGCACTTGCCGGATGGGTGCATTCGAGGCGTGACCATGGTGATGTTATTTTTATAGACTTAAGGGATGCGTATGGCTTAACACAGCTGGTCTTTGATCCGAAGGAGGATCGTGGGCTGCATGAGTACGCGCATGAACTAAAAAGCGAATATGTAATCAAGGTAGATGGTGCTGTGCGTAGCAGACCGGATGGTACGGCGAATGAGAAGCTACCGACCGGTAGCATAGAAGTGCTTGTTAAAGCGCTCAAGATATTAAACTCCTCCCTTACACCTCCATTCGAAGTGGGTAGCAATATTGAAGTGACGGATGAAACCAGGCTTAAATATAGGTACATAGATCTAAGAAGGCCGGCTATGCAGGAGAATATTCGTCTCAGACACAGAGTGGACAATTCTATAAGGGATTTCCTGAAGAAAAGAGAGTTTGTTGAAATCGAGACGCCCTTTCTGACCCGCTCTACTCCGGAAGGCGCCAGAGACTATCTTGTTCCTTCCAGGGTAAACGCGGGAAAATTCTACGCTCTGCCTCAATCGCCTCAACTCTTCAAGCAGATACTCATGATTTCCGGATTTGACCGATATTTCCAGATAGCGCGTTGTTTCAGAGATGAAGATCTGCGAAAAGATAGGCAGCCCGAATTCACACAGCTTGACATGGAGATGAGTTTTGTGGAGGAGAAGGATATATATGAGCTTTCAGAGGGCATAATGAAACAGATCTTCAGGGATGTGTCCGGCAAGGAGATCGAGACGCCGTTTCCTAAACTTAAGCATGAGGACGCCATGGAGAGATTTGGTACAGACAAACCGGACATGAGATTTGACATGGAACTATTTGCCCTATCAGACATTCTTAAGGATACACAGTTTAATATCTTCAAGAAGAACATGGCCAGCGGAGGAGAGGTCTATGGAATAAATGCAAAGGGTCATGCAAAATTAAGTAGGGCAAATATTGATAGACTGATAGTGCGGGCTAAAGACTATGGGGCAGCAGGACTGGCATACCTTAAATGCGAAGAAGGAAGACTGTCCTCCAGCATAGATAAGTTCTTCAGTCCCGGGGAGCTTACATCTATATCGCAGCGTGCCGGTGCCCAAGACGGTGATCTGATCCTCATGGTGGCCGAAAAGAGGAGTCTCATGTTCAATGTTCTGGGAAACCTCCGCCTCGATATCGCAGGGTCCGCAAAACTGATAGATGAGAATAAGCTCTCTTTCGTCTGGATCACGGACTTCCCGTTATTTGTATATAACGATGAAGATGATAGATGGCAATCGGAGCACCATCCTTTTACAGCTTGCGTAGAGGAGCACGAGAATCTTCTGGACGGCCAGAACTTCGATAAGATCAGGGCGCGCTCATATGATCTGGTCATAAACGGCGTTGAAATAGGATCGGGTAGCATAAGGATACATTCTACCGGGATGCAGGAGAAAATATTTAAGATAATCGGGCTCAGTGCTGCGGAGGCAGATAGTAGATTCGGATTTCTTATTGAAGCACTAAAATACGGCGCTCCTCCTCATGGTGGAGTCGCGTTCGGTCTTGATAGATTTGTAACGATTCTTACAAAGTCCAAAACCATAAGGGATGTTATAGCCTTTCCTAAAACGCAGAAGGCGATCTGTCCAATGACAGAAGCGCCGTCCGACGTTGATGATAAACAGCTTAAAGAGTTGCACATAAAAAGAGCCAATTAAAAGGAGGCGAAGATGAGATTACTATTAGTTGCGATCGTATTTTTTAGCGTAGCGGTAAGTGGATGTTCGACCCCGAGCGTAAAGACGTATACCTTTAAGAAGGACAGGGTGGACCAACGCATCGAGGGTAACAGGGGATATGTTTTGGGTACACCTCCGCCGGCGCCGGTCGAAAGAGAAGTCCCGAAGAGAACATTGTTTGGGGTAGACATTGAGATACCTATATTGCCCGGGGAGAAGGTTGAATTACCGCCTCAGAGTTCATCAACTGTTGTAGAGGAACCTGTTTTAGATTATACAGAGGCAAAGGTAGAGACGGATCAGGTAGTTGAAAAAAGAGCCGTCCCTGCAAAGCCGACAGTTGTGGTCCATCCTGAGAAAGTAGAACCGGTCGAGACCGAGAAGGACTGGGTAAAATAGTAGCTTATAGCACATAGCGGATAGTGAATACGTCTTTGCTAGAAGAATTAAGTTTAGCAATTAGTGTATAACGGATAGGTTTGTGTTTGAATAATTTAGTTTAGCATTTAGCGTATAGCGAATAGCTGATAGGTATGCAATATTAAGCTCTAAGCCTGAGCAGATGAAGATGTTTATGACGCGTCCGGGTTTCGACTCTAAATAGAAGGTGAAAGTAAAAAAATATGTTAAAATTCAACAATATTTTTAAACAGTTTGCATTTACGGTAAAACGTATACATGATGGCAAATTCTTCTATTCAAGTCTAGCGGTTGTCGGGTTTTGCGCAGTCTCATTCATGATGCTCTACTTAGGGAGCGCTCCCTACCTGGTGCAACTTAAAGAGGGCGATGTGTCACTACGGACGATCTATGCGCCGTATGATTATACATATCCAACAAGTATTGATGAAGCTAAGACCGAGAAGGCCAGAAAAGACGCCGAGGCTAAGATACTACCTGTTTACGATATAGGCGCGGCGGAAGAAGAGCGCGCTGTAACCAGGATCGATGATATTTTCGATCTTTTGGAAGATGCGAAGAATAAAACCGATATCGACAACAAAGAGAAGATAGGTCTTTTAAGGGCCAAGATCGACAAGTCTCAACTTGCAGACAAGGAGCTTCTGAACTTTCTCGAACTTGCCAGTTTTGAGGAGATCCGGAAAGCCGGAAAACATGCTCTTGAGAATATATTCCTTGTAGGGGTATTTGAGGAAGAAGAGAAGGCGGCGCTTTTAAAACGGAAGGTGGAAGGAATCATCATGCGGGTGCCCCATATGATGATGGAACGCACTATAGGGATCAAAGATCTGGTGGATAAAAAGGAAGCCGAGAGCGTTGTTTCCAACACTCTAGACGGGATGATACCCAAAAATCGCGCGATCAGACGCCCCGTCTTCAACCTCGTAAAGAATGAAATAGTAGCCAATGCAACATACAATGAGGAGGTGACTAAGGATAGGATCGAAAGGGCAAGAGGCGGGGTAAAACCTGCATATAAAAGAGAGGTCGTTAAAAAGAATGAGCTTATTGTGGATAAGGGCAAGAGGCTCACGCAAACCGATATATCTAAACTTACCCAGATAACCCTCATTCACTCTGTCGTTAACAGGACATCCTACCTTTCCGGTCTCTTCTTGCTCCTGGCGCTCCTTACTCTGGTGGTGTGCCTTTATCTGGTTCTTATGGAACGGCGCCTTGTGCTTCAGCCGAAACACTCCTCACTTATAGCCTTAAATTCTATCATTATAATAATCCTTTCACTCGTGATTATTCAGTCTCAGTTATCGATATACCTTATACCGCTGGCGGGTATATGTATGATATTGGCTCTTCTTCTGAATGTAAATGTCGCGTTAATTACAAGCATGGCTTTGAGCATATACATCGGTTTTATGGCAGGCGGCAAACTGGATTTATCGCTGGTGCTATTTATCGGCAGCGCCATCGGTATCTACGCTGTTCGGGGCGCCAGGAGACGCTCCCAGATATTCTTTGCCGGGTTTGCCATATTCCTTCTGAATATTATTTCGATAGCAGGGATAGGGTTCTTAAACAATTTCAACAAAGAAGCTATACTGGCGGAGAGTCTTTATGGAGGTGTCAGCGGTATCGTTTCCAGTTTTATTGTCATAGGCCTTTTGCCGGTGTTTGAATACGTTTTTAATCTGATAACTAATATTACGCTGCTTGAACTATCGGATTCGAGTCACCCGATACTTAAGGAGCTTACGATCAAAGCTCCAGGGACGTATCATCACAGCATATTAGTAGGTAACCTCGCGGAGGAGGCATGCAATGCAATAGGCGCTAACGCTCTTCTGGCCAGAGTCGGGTCTTATTACCATGATATAGGAAAGATAGAGAAGGCGGAGTACTTCGTAGAGAACGAGATGGGAACCGCTTCTAAACATGATAGATTGGCGCCATCGATGAGCGCGCTTATTATTACTAGCCACACCAAGGACGGGGTGGAGCTCGCTAAGAAGCATAAACTTAATTCTGCCATCATCGACTTCATCGGCCAGCACCACGGTACGGGACTTATTTACTACTTCTATCATAGGGCCCTGGAGAAGATCAATTCCGAGGATGAACTGGAAGAGGGGGAATTCAGATATCAGGGCCCAAAGCCACAGACGAAAGAGACTGCGGTCGTGCTTTTAGCCGACTCCGTGGAAGCTTCCTCCAGGATGCTGAGCGATCCGACGCCGGCGCGCATAAGGGGCCTGGTGCAGAAGATCATCAATAATAAATTTATCGATGGACAACTTGACGAATGCGATCTCACGCTTAGGGACCTCAATAAGATAGCCGACGGCTTTGTAAGAGTCTTAACAGGGGTCTTCCATACGAGGGTTGAGTACCCGGAAGTAAGGACGAAGAAAGACAGAAAGAATGGCGCGCACAATAAGAATAAGTAACAACTCGAGAAGAAGAATAGACCAAAAGGCCTTGAAAATGGCCGCATTAAATGTCCTTCGTAAATTTAAAAGACACGATGCGATAATCGACATAACATACGTAAGCAATAGAGAGATCAAGGCGCTTAATTCAAGGTACATGCATAGGAGATCCGCAACTGATGTGCTCTCATTTTTGCTAGAGGCCGGATCTCCCTGCAAGAGGCGCGCCCTTTTAGGGGATATTTATATTTCGTCGGATATGGCGCATGAGAATGCCGGACAATTTATTACCAGTTATAGCAGGGAGCTTCTCCTTTATACAGTACATGGCGTGTTACACCTTTTGGGTTTTGATGACAAGACAGTCGCACAGAAGGCGAAGATCCGGAGGCTGGAAGATAAATTCTTGAATGAACTGACAGGGACAAAAACATAGAAACCATCTAATGGCAAGACAAAATTTAATTGAGAGCCTGAATTCCGCTGTGGAGGGTTTTATATACGTTCTAAAGACGCAGAGGAATATGCGTCTTCACTTTCTGGTCGCTACTCTAATACTAATTGTAGGCATATACATCAATGTGCCAAAAGTCGAACTGCTTTTGCTTTTGGGTGTCATATGCCTTGTTCTGGTTCTTGAGATGGTGAACACCGCAGTTGAACTTACAATAGACCTCATTAAAAATGTGTATCATCCCCTGGCTCGTGTCATCAAGGACATAACCGCGGGTGCGGTATTTCTGGCGACGGTCAATTCCATGATCGTAGGATATATCATATTTTCCAGGAGATTCACCATCTACATAGAGGATGGCATTAGAAACATTATCCAGTCTCCGTGGCACCTTACATTCATAACTTTTTTGCTAGTGCTCTTCCTGGTTGTAGCCGGCAAGGTATTCTTCCATAAAGGAACTGCCTTCAGGGGCGGCATGCCGAGCGGGCACGCCGCATTCGCGTTCTCTATATGGACAATCATTGTTTTTTTGACAGCAAACGGTCTTATTATGGTTCTCAGTTTTGTAATGGCGTTCCTGATCGCAAGGCACAGGGTCAAGGACAGTATTCACAGCTTCTGGGAAGTGGTCGCGGGTTCCGTTTTCGGCGTATTGATCACTGCCCTTGTCTTCCAGCTCTTGCTATAGAGTACATGAAAGGAAATATGATGATCACCAGAATAAGGAATAATTTCATAACAGGCGTAGCAATTATCTTTCCTTTAGCGATAACAGTAGCTATACTTAGGTATCTGGTGGTGAAGATCAATAGTTATGTTCTCAACCCACTGGTACACGCCCTGCAGGTCAATCCATATCTCACTGAGCACAGTATCTATATTGCTAAGATCTTCGTTTTTCTGATCGTAATATTGCTTGTCTCTTTTATTGGATGGACAGCGAATATTATATTTGTTCGAAAATTCTTTACATTCGGGGAGAGATTATTTGTAAGAGTGCCCATGGTAGGCAAAATATATTCCGTTACCAAGGAGATCGGTTCGGCATTTCTCGGTCATGGGAAGGCATTCTTCAAAAAGGTTGTTCTTATCGAATACCCCAGAAGCGGCGTCTATTCGATAGGTTTTACAACAGGCCATGGGAAGAACGAGATAATGAGGATCGACGGTAAGGAACTGATAAGTTTATTCATTCCCACGACCCCCAATCCGACAAGCGGATTATTCTTATTGGTTCCGAAAGAGGAAGTAACGTTCCTGGAGATAACAGTTGAGGAAGGCCTTAAGATAGTAGTATCGAGCGGTACGATTATCCCACCCTCAGGCAACATCGAGAGGCTGAAAGACCTTAAACCGCGGGCCTGAAGGGGCTTCTATTTTTGGTCTTCAGCTCTAAAAAATGGCTATTCAGAAATGTCTGGCGTTTGTATTAAAGAGAGAAGAGGTAAGAGAGACGAGCATACTTCTTACAGTATATACCGAGGAGTTTGGAAAGCTAAAACTCATTTCAAAGGGGGTAAGGAGTCCCGAGCAAAGGTTCATAAGCCCATACGAAATATATTCTCTTATCGAGATCGTGTTTTACGAGAGAAAGAAGAGAGGATACTTTTTGCTTTCGCAGTGCGAGCTTATAGATTTCTTTCCAGGCATCAGGGAGTCCCTGGAGAGGATCTCGTACGCGACATATTTTATTGAACTCCTGAACGGCGTATCTTCACTGGGCGACAAGAACACTAAGCTCTTTGATCTCTTGTCGAACAGCTTGCAGTTTCTGTCAAGCAAGGCAAGCCCCAAAAGGGTTGCCAGGATCTTTGAGATCAAGCTTCTGTCGGTTCTCGGGCTTATGCCCAGGATAAAAACATGTGTTAACTGCGACGAGAAGCCACAAAGCGGTATAGAGCGTTTCAGTCTCGCCATGGGTGGCATCCTTTGCAGCAAGTGTTTTAACGCTGACACAAAGGCTAGGCCGATGCTGAGGGGTACGGTTAATTTCATAACGCACATAGAAAATCTGCCGTTCGAGAAAGTAAAACATATTAAGGTAGCGACCAGGGTGGGGATCGAGGTAGAGGACGTTTTAAAGAATTTTATTTATTACCACCTGGACATAAGACCTAAAAGCAGAATGTTTATTGAGAAGATAGGGGTATAGCGTATTGCGTTGTGCGTATTGCGGATAGTTACGTTTGTCTTTGCGAAGTGCCGTAATAAAGTAAGCGCACCGAAGCAATCGTTTCATTCCTCGTCTTTGCGAGGTGCCATAAAAAGGTCAGCGCACCGAAGCAATCTCAAACGAGCTCGATTAGATTGCTTCGGCACGCTCGAATTTCACGGTGCCTCGCAAAGACGAGGAAAGAATGGAGTAATAGAATGATAGACCTGAATACTATAGCATCACTTTGTAAGCGGCGTGGTTTTATTTACCAAAGCAGCGAGATCTACGGAGGTCTCGGGAGCGTTTGGGATTATGGGCAACTCGGATCAGAGTTAAAGAATAACGTGAAGAGGGCGTGGTGGAAGAGCCTTGTTTACCAGAGAGACGATGTGGAAGGATTGGATGCCGGGATCCTTATGCATCCTGAAGTGTGGAGGACTTCCGGGCATGTTTCCGGGTTCAAGGACCTACTCGTAGATTGCAAGTCCTGTAAAAAGAGATTCAGGTACGATCTTTTGGAAGAGAAGACGTGTCCTGAATGCAAAGGCGAGCTTACAGAGCCCCGGCCATTTAATCTTATGTTCAAGACATTTGTGGGATCCGTAGAATCGGAATCTACGGAAGTATTTTTGAGACCTGAAACGGCCCAGGGCATATTTGTAAATTTTAAGAATATATTGATCAGCTCCCGAAAGAAGCTGCCCTTCGGCGTTGCGCAGATAGGGAAGGCCTTCAGGAACGAGATCACTACGGGCAACTTCATTTTCCGTTCAAGGGAGTTCGAACAGATGGAGCTAGAGTATTTTACGCATCCCGAAGAGAGTGATAAGTGGTTTGATTATTGGGTTAACGAGCGGTTTGAGTGGTATAAGAGGTTCGGAATCAAAAAAGAAAATATAAGACTGCGGGAACATCAAAAAGAAGAACTTGCGCATTATGCAAAAGCCTGTTATGATATAGAATTCCTTTTCCCTATGGGATGGTCGGAATTGGAGGGCGTAGCCAACAGGACCGACTTTGATCTTGTTCAACATTCGAAGATAAGCGGCAAGACTCTCTCTTATTTTGATGAAGCCCAAAAGAAGGAGTTCATGCCGCATGTGATAGAACCGTCAGGCGGCGTAGACAGGGCGGTACTTGCATTCATGGTAGATGCCTATACGGTTGAGACGGTGCGCAGTGATAAGCGGGTTGTTCTGAAGTTCCATAAGGACCTTGCGCCCGTTAAAGTAGCGGTCCTTCCGCTGTTGCGGAACAGGCCTGAGCTAATTGAATTGGCGCGAGCGATCTACAAAAGTTTGAGGGGAGACTACAAGGTCGCTTACGATGATACGGCTTCAATAGGGCGACTATACCGAAGACAGGATGAGATCGGAACGCTTTATTGTGTAACGGTTGATGTAGAGTCGATGGAGGATAAGAAGGTGACGGTAAGGGACAGGGATACAATGAAACAGGAGAGGGTCAGCATAGACGCGTTAAAAGGATATATCGACAACTTGCTAAAGTAGGATCACTTAATTGAGAAAGGAGAAAGGAGTCATGGCGGTTATGACAGCAAAGAGGAAGGCGACGAAGAATAAGTACGTCCATTTTTTTGGCGATGGAAAAGCGGATGGTAAGTCCGAGATGAAGAACCTTTTGGGGGGCAAGGGTGCTAACCTTGCAGAGATGACCAACCTTGGTATGCCTGTTCCGGCTGGTTTCACGATCTCAACGGACGTTTGCACACATTTCTACCAAAACGATCATAGATACCCAGCGCAATTAAAAAGCGAAGTCTTGACAGCTTTGAAGAAAGTGGAGAGGGCCATGGGCGCCACGTTCGGCGATAATTCAAACCCACTCTTACTATCTGTCAGGTCGGGCGCGCGCGTTTCGATGCCAGGGATGATGGATACCGTATTAAACTTGGGACTTAACGATATTACCGTAAAGGGTCTGGCCGATGAGACCGGGAACGAAAGATTTGCTTACGATGCTTACCGAAGATTTGTGCAGATGTTCGGGGATGTGGTCCTGGGCCTTAAGCCCAAGGGTAAGGATGAGCATGATCCTTTCGAAGTGATAATGGATGAGGTCAAGCGTGAGAAAGGGATCAAAATGGATCTCGAGCTAATGACCGAAGATCTTAAAAAACTGGTTAAACTCTACAAGGCCGAGATCAAGAAGAAGACGGGGAAGGTGTTCCCGGAAAATCCTTATGAGCAGCTTTGGGCGGCCATAGGCGCGGTCTTTGCATCGTGGAACACGGACAGGGCTATAACATATCGCAGGATCAACAGGATACCGGAAGAGTGGGGGACTGCTGTTAACGTTCAGTCCATGGTGTTTGGCAACATGGGAGATGATAGCGGGACCGGCGTAGCGTTTACACGTGACCCTGCGACCGGTGAAAAGAAATTTTATGGTGAATATCTTTTAAATGCGCAGGGGGAAGATGTTGTTGCCGGAGTGAGAACGCCTCATCCCATAACAGAACTTGAAAAATACCTCAAAAAACCTTATGGCCAGCTTTTGACCATCTATAAAAAGCTCGAGAAGCACTATCGTGAAATGCAAGATATGGAATTTACGATACAGAAGGGGAGACTCTGGATGCTGCAGACAAGAGCAGGCAAAAGAACCGGCCTTGCAGCTATAAAAATAGCTGTCGATATGGTTGATGAAGGGTTGATCACGGAGGAAGAAGCGCTTCAGAGGATAGACCCGGAACAGCTTAACCAGTTGTTAAGACCCATCTTCGACCTGGACAAGAAGAGAAACGCAATAAAGAAGGGTAAGCTTTTGGCTAAGGGGTTGAATGCAGGTCCGGGCGCAGCTTGCGGTAAGGTAGTTTTTAACGCCGCTGACGCTGTTGATTGGGCCAAGAACGGTGAGCAGGTCATCCTTGTTCGCATTGAGACAAGCCCCGAAGATATCAGCGGCATGAACGCGGCGGTGGGCATACTTACCGCGCGAGGTGGTATGACTTCACATGCAGCGCTTGTCGCCAGGCAAATGGGTAAGGTATGCGTGGCAGGTTGCGGCGCTTTAGCTATCGATTATTCAGCCCGGCAGATGAAGGTAAATGGCGTAACTATAAAGGAGGGAGACCACATCTCTATAGATGGTACCACGGGTGAAGTTATCTCCGGTCAGATCGACACTAAGCCTTCTGAGATCCTGCAAGTATTAGTAGATAAAAAGCTTGCTCCCAAAGATTCAGAGATGTATGAACTCTTTGAGAAATTGATGAAATGGGCTGACAAGAGACGCAGGCTTAAGGTCAGAACGAATGCGGATCAGGGAGATCAAGCGGAGGTGGCGCTTGCTTTCGGCGCAGAAGGCATTGGACTTTGCAGGACCGAACACATGTTCTTCGGGGAGGGAAAGATCGAGGCTATGAGAGAGATGATCCTTGCCGAAGATTCTAACGGCCGGAAGAAGGCCCTTTCCAAGCTTCTTCCTATGCAAAAGAAGGACTTTGTGGAGATCTTCAGAGTAATGAAAGGTCTACCCGTTACCATACGCACGCTCGATCCTCCTTTACATGAGTTTTTACCTCACCAGGATCATGAGATCGGGAAAATGGCAAAGATCATGGGTATAAGCTCGGCGAAGGTTAAGGCTAAAATCGAGAGCCTTAAAGAGGTGAATCCAATGCTTGGTCACAGGGGATGCAGACTTGGTATAGTTTATCCCGAAATAACGGAGATGCAAGCGCGGGCTATCATGCAGGCAGCATGCGAGGTTAAAAAAGAGGGGATAGATGTTTTGCCGGAGATCATGATACCTCTCGTAGGTCATGTAAACGAGTTTAGACAACAGGAAGAGGTCGTCCGCAAAGCAGCCGAGGAGACCATGGATGAATACGGGCAGAAGATCAAGTACTTGGTCGGTACAATGATAGAGTTGCCGCGAGCAGCTCTTGTAGCCGATGAGATAGCAGTTACGGCAGAGTTCTTCTCTTTCGGAACGAACGATCTAACACAGACAACGTATGGACTTTCGCGTGATGATGCCGGGACGTTCCTGTATCACTACTACGAGAAAGGCATATTGAAAGAGGATCCGTTCCAGACTATCGATCAGGATGGCGTAGGGAAGCTTATGCAGATCGGTGTTCAAAAGGGGCGCTCCGTTAAGAAAGCACTTAAGATAGGAATATGCGGGGAGCATGGCGGCGAGACGAAGTCCGTACAGTTTTGCGATGGGCTCGCTCTTGATTATGTAAGCTGCTCGCCCTTCAGGGTGCCGATAGCCAAACTCGCTGCTGCGCAGTCCGCGACAAAGAGCACGAAAAAAAAGAAGAAATAGTCGCTAATTGCTAGACATTAAATTACGGGGCACGATGGACAATATAAAACTTTACCTGAAAGACATAAAGCACCTACCCCTGTTGACTGCGCAGGAAGAGATCGATCTGGCCAAAAAGATCAAGAGAGGCGATAAGAGCGCCAGGCAGACAATGATCCAGTCTAATTTGAGGCTGGTGATAAATATCGCAAAGAAATACAGCTATCTGGGCGTCCCCATGCTCGACCTTATCGAAGAGGGGAACCTCGGCCTCATGAAAGCGGTCGAGAAATTTAACCATACCAAGGGTTATAGGTTCTCCACATACGCTGCATGGTGGATAAAGCAGTTTATAACAAGGGCTATAGCGAACCAGGGTAAGACGGTGAGGGTGCCGGTTTATATTATTGAACTCCTCATGCGGTTTAAGAAGGTGACGGGTCTGCTTTCCCATAAGCTAAGAAGGAAGCCGCGCGTAAATGAGATCGCCAGGAAGATGAGGATGCCCATGAGCAGGGTAAAGCAACTGAACAGGATGGCTAACACGGTCTCAAGCCTTAACGCCCCGGTCGACGAGAGCGGCTCAACGGAATTTATGGACCTGATAGAGGACGAGAAGGTTGCAAAAGAGGTTGGGGAACTCAGCAACTTCCTTCTTCACGAGCGCATAAAGGATCTTCTATTCAAGATGTCACCGCGTGAAAGAAAGATCCTGAGTCTCCGCTTCGGATTAAAGGACGGGATCAAGCATACGCTGAAGGAGACAGCGGAACATTTTGGCATTACAAGGGAGCGGGTGCGCCAGATCGAGAGCGTTGCAATGCGTAAGCTACGAGAATACATGATGGAGGAGAACGAGACAGGGGAGGTAAAGAAGTAAATATGGGAAAAGATCTAAAAAAGATAATTCGCAATGTTCCGGATTTTCCTAAGAAAGGGATCGTATTCAGGGATATCACAACGCTGATCGGGAACAGTGAAGCCCTTAAGGATGTTCTCGACAACCTTTCGGCTCGCTACAAGGAGAAGAAGATAGATTATATTGTGAGCATCGAATCGCGTGGATTCATCTTTGGTGCGGCGTTAGCTTACATACTTAATGCGGGTTTCGTACCGGTCAGGAAGAAAGGGAAGTTACCATCCGAGACACATAGCATTACTTACGATCTCGAGTACGGCACAGATACTCTGGAGATCCATAAGGATGCGATCGAAAGCGGTAAGAGGGTCCTGGTAATTGACGATCTTCTTGCAACCGGCGGGACTGCGTCTGCCGTTGTCGATTTAGTAAAGAGGCTGGGCGCTAACGTGGTTGAGGTTGCTTTTGCGATCGAACTAGAATTCCTAAAGGGTCGCGAAAAGCTGAAAGGTGTTCCGGTTTACTCACTCGTTAAGTACGATAAAGAATAGCATATAGCGTACAGAGCATAGCGGATAGGTTCGGGAATTGCGTTTTAGAAAAATTTAATATCATTCGTGTCCAAATGAGTTGTACCATATCGACGGATATAGCGTTTTGACATTCGAAACTTTGTCATGATCTCTTTTCTCACATGTCATCCCCGCGCAAGCGGGGATCCAGGCGAGAGTTTCGTCTGGATTCCCGCTTCCGCGGGAATGACAAAAAGTTAGTTTGGACAGCAACGATTTAATATTCAAACCTAATCGCTACGTTTTGAACGCGATGGGACAAGAATTTAGAAAGAAACGTAAATCACGAGCCTATACGCTATACGCTAAACGTAAAAATAGTAACCATGTCCCTGTAGCTCAGCTGGATAGAGCAATGCCCTCCTAAGGCAAAGGTCGTCCGTTCAAATCGGACCAGGGACGCCACTAACAAAACCAAAAATTAAAAACCAAAGACCAAAAACCAACAATAGATAGGAGGTAAGAAGCTAGAAGATGGTTTTTAAATTTTTGATTTTCTTTTTTGATTTTTAATTTTTATTTGTTAATTTTTCACGAAACAGAAGGCATATCATGATAGACCTACACACGCATTCGCTATTAAGTGACGGGGAGCTTTTACCGTGTGAGCTCGTCAGGCGCGCATGGGTAAAAGGATATGAGGCTATAGCGATAACGGACCACGCCGACTTTTCCAACATCGATTTTATCGTTCCCCGGATCGCTAAGACATGCAAGATCTTAAACGGGTACTGGAAGATAAGGGCGATCCCGGGCGTTGAGATTACACACGTTCCGCCCGAGCGCATAAGATCTCTTGTCTTGTTTGCCAGGAGAAAGGGCGCCAAGATAGTTGTCGGGCATGGAGAGACGGTTTCAGAGCCTGTTCTTCCCGGGACGAACAGGGCTGCCATAGAGGCCGGGGTCGACATTCTTGCGCACCCCGGGCTCATTTCACTGGATGATCTAAAGCTTGCAAAGACCAGAGGCGTCTATCTTGAGATAACCACAAGACGTCTTCATTGTACACCGAATAAGAGACTTATTCGCATGGCCCGGAAGGTCGGAGCTAAACTTGTAGTCAATACAGATTCACACGCCCCGGAGGATCTTATTACCGACAAGATCCGCGAAACCTTCTTAAAGTCCCTTGGTGTTAGGAACGGTGAGATATCGAATATTGTTAGGAACTCAAGGGAGCTGATCAGCAGAGTAGCGCTAAAATAGTATGGTATTCAATAGATCCAGGGCACATAAAAATCCTTTATATAAGCTTGACAAAGCTACCTTTTGTGATATACTTGCTAAAAAGTTGGTTCTATACCAGCTAAGGCAAGTTCTAGAAACGGCTAAGAAAGGGGGGATGAAATAAGGAAGAGTACTTAAATTGTTAAGTCGAAATAATTGCCCATGCTGATATGGTATATAGAGAGATAATGAAAGGGCCTTAAAGGCTCTAGTTGATAAATATAAATGTACAATCTAAAAAATATTTTTCAGGAGGAAAAATGAAGTTATTAAAAACGATATGTGTTTTAGGGCTGGCGCTTTGCATAGGCACAAGCGTTTATGCCGGAACACAGAGCGTGAAGATCTCCGGTGACCTTGGAATCCGGGGAATCGCGAGAAACGACTATGATTTGAACCACAACCATAATGAACCAATTGCTTATACAGCGGCTAACGCTGCTGAACTTGCGGCTGACCCCCAGCCCAACGAAACGAGCGATTGGCAGGGCTACTTCATGACAACGACTGAGCTCCAGATCGATGCGGATCTTACGGACAATGTTTCCGCTGTGGTCAGGCTCTTCAATCAGAGGGATTGGAACGTTCAGGCGTCAACCGCGGCGAACATGGCTGCTGCTCCGGTGGCTAATGTCACGCCCATTATAGCCGCGCTTCGAGCCGGCACAAACGCCGATGAATTTGATATCGGAGTTGACCTGGCATACATAGAACTGAAAGAGTTCCTGTATTCGCCGCTTACACTGAAGATTGGTCGTCAGGATTTGTGGTACGGTAAGGGTTTCATCGTAGGCGCAAACCTAAGGGACCCGCATGGTACGGTCAATGCTGCTGAGTATACAGCTATATCATCATTTGATGCGGTAAGGGCAATTCTTGATTATGATCCCTGGACGATCGATTCAGTGTTTGCACTGATCTTGGAAAACGATATCGGTTCTAAAGATGATGAAGCGCTTCTCGGTACAAACGTCGGTTATATTTTCGATGTTTACAATGCAGAAGCCGAAGCATACTGGTTCAACAAACAGGACAGAAGCACAGTACCTGCAAGAAACGTTAAGGAGCACAACAACATCCATACCGTTGGCTTAAGAGGTAGCGCGGATCCTATTGAGAACTGGACAATCGCCGCAGAAGGCGCTTACCAGTTTGGTGATTTTGTTGGATTCAGGGACCAGTTAGAAACAAGAGACAGAAGCGCATATGCTCTCGATATAAACGCAGAGTGCAGACACTTCAGAGATGGCTATGCATGGAAGCCAGTCGTTGGCACAGAGTACATACTCTATTCCGGTAATCAAAACGAAGATAGACAGAACTTGAACAATGCAGTCGGCCAATACGAGGGCTGGGACATGATGTACAGAGGTAAATTCGACACAGCATATCGTGAATTCGTCGGTACATTCAATGTTACGCATCAAGGATTGCTCGCTCGTCAGCTCGACTACATCGAGCTTTTTGAGGATGCATCCGTCACAAACCAGCATCAGGTTGCTGCATACGGAAGCCTTGCACCTACAGACAGCTTGACCATTGATGGAAGACTCTCGTTCTTCTGGCAGCAGTATGCAAGGACTATCCCTCAACAAATGCTCAATCCAGGTGGTTTGCCGGGAGACGATAAGAGGAATGAGTATCTAGGATCAGAAATTGATATTAGTTTGACATGGGATTATACCGAGGATGTATCGTTCGGCTTGTTAACAGCATGGTTCTTCCCGGGAGCCCACTATGCCGATTGCTCAGATGATACAGCAACGGATGTTGTCGGAACAGTGAAGCTCAGTTTCTAAGTTAGTCATCTATGACGTTAAAACCCGGCGCTGGTTTCTTAATGAAACTAGTGCCGGGTTTTTTATTGACTTACTGTGTGTAAAGAATTAGAATGATCGCTAGGATATGTAAGCATATGCATAAAGGATCTTCAAAACGAGGCAGAGTTGCGTTGTGGGCGCTTCTTCTTGTGACTCTTGCTGTCTTTGTAGCAGTGAGAGGTAAGTCTTTAAAAGATTTTATACAAGCTAAGTACCTGTCAGACATAATAGAAGTTGTTAAACGATTTCCTTTTACTGAGGAGAATTCCCTTAAAGAGTGGAAGGAGAAGGTACTGAAAGGAAAGGTAATTTACGAGATAGAGAGGGGTGGAGACCTTTCCTATGTAAGGGCGATGAGCAAAAAGGCAGCATCGGCTCTGTACTATAAGATAGCTCTGGACATAAGAAAGCGTCCGGTAATAAGTTGGCGATGGCGCGTAGACGAATTTCCGAAGAAGAGCAGGCCCGAAAATATAGCGGATAAAGAGGAAGAGGATTTCGCGGCTCGTGTATATGTTATCTTTCCGGCAGCGTTCTTCACAAAGTCTAAGGTCATAGAATATATATGGTCTGAAAGCCTGCCAAAAGATGAGGCGGGAGCAAGCGGATACACAGATAATATAAAGATCCTGGTTCTCCAAACGGGCGTAGAAAGTGACTGGCGTTACGAAAAGCGCGACATATACGAAGATTATGTGCGGCTCTTTGGAGAAGAGCCTAAGCTCAACATAGGCGCCGTTGCTTTCATGACAGATGCGGATTCGACCAAGACTAGCGCTGTTGCACTCTACGATGAGATAGAGATGGGATACGCAAATACCGAGGAATAGGATACATGAGAATAAGATTCATAACAAAGAACCCGCTTCAATTCAAATATCTCGCGCTGATCCTCTCATCCATACTAATTCCGTTATTCATTACCGGAGGATCTCTATATTATATAATATTTCAGGTCATGGCAGAGCAGTTGGCTATTCCGGAATCGATAGCGTGCAACCTGATTCCCGTACTTAATAAAGTAAATGTATTTCTTTTGGTAAGCCTCCCCCCTGTGGTTTTATTGCTTTTCATGTGGGGCACACTCTTAACTCACAAATTAATGGGCCCGCTTGAGCGGCTAGGAGGCGATCTAAAGAAGATATCTGAAGGCGATTATTCCATTAGACTAAGCTTAAGAAAGAACGACGATCTAAGGTCCGTAGCGGACTCTGTAAATAAGATCATCAATAGACTGCAAAAAAGATGAGCATCCATCCAACCGCTATTATAGGTAAAGAGGCAAATATCGATCCAACCGCAGAAATAGGTCCATACGTCATAGTTGAGGATCGTGTATCTATTGCCGGAGATGTAAAGGTGTACGCTCATGCGTACATTTGTCGTGGAACATCTGTTGGTGAAGGGACCCAGATCCATATGGGCGCGGTTATCGGGCACGCGCCACAGGATACGGCGTTTAAAGGCGGAGATACATTCTTAAGGATCGGGAAGAAGAACATAATAAGAGAGTACGTTACAATACATAGAGGTACCAAGCCGGACACAGCCACAGAGATAGGAGACGAGAACTATCTAATGGCATTGTCACATGTGGGCCACAATTGTAAACTTGGTAACAAAATTGTTATTGCTAACGGCGCACTATTGGCTGGTTATGTTACTTTGGGCGATCAAGCTTTTGTATCCGGTAACGTAGCGGTACATCAGTTCTGCGCCATAGGTGAGCTTGTCATGATAGGCGGCTACTCAGCGGTGAACCGAGATATCCCGCCGTATATGACCGTTAGAGGACCTTCCCGAGTGCGATCTGTAAATTTGGTAGGCTTGCGAAGGGCAGGATTTAAGAATGCGACCATAAGGGAGATAAAGGAGGCGTTCAGGCTTCTTTACAGGTCAGATCTCAATACTGGGCAGGCCCTGGACAAGATATCTGAACTTAAAGCTGGAAAAGAGGTTGCGAATCTGGTAGAATTTATAAAGAATTCAAAGCGCGGTATAGCGCAGTTCAGGTATACGGATGAAGATAAAGAAGATTATGGAGTAGAATAGAAGGAGGTAATAGGAATGGCAAAGAAGGAAAATCTGCAGAAGGATTTGAACCGTATTTTAGAACAGGCAAAAGAGAAGTTTAAGGTGTTTGGTAAGGAGCTCGGCGCGTTTGCCAAAAATAGCGAAAAGGAGATCGTAAAAGCCTCTAAGTCCGGGAAGATCCAGATAGACCTGATGGGGCTCAATGTGCAGAAAGAAAAGCTCTATTATGACATTGGCAAGAAGATTATCGCTTTAAATAAGAAGAAAGATCTGGGCCTGGAGGAGCTTAAGCCATTCTGGAATCAGCTGCGCAAATTGGAGGGTACTGCGAGAAAGAAGAAGAGAGAGCTATCCGCAGTAAGAAGAGATAAGAAGTAGAATCCAAGAAGGATGGAGGCACTATGAAGAGAGTCTTATTATTAATGACGTGTCTGGCATTTTGCCTGGCTTTTGCAATAGCAGCGCGGGGGGAGGACATCTCTTCGATAGCGGATGCAAAGATCAAGGGGTATATTCGCCAACTTAGCGACAAGAAATATGCGCAGAGCGCGCGGGTTAAGCTTGCCAGTGAAGGCAGCAAAGCGGTACCGTATCTACTGGCCCTATTGCAGGAAGCGCATGTAAAATCGAGCACAAGCAGCCTGGCGATCAATGTACTCGGAGAGATCGGCGATCCCAAGGCTGTAGATTTTCTCGTAGCTACGTTGCAAAAGAACAACGTTAAACTGAGAAGAGCTGCTGCAGCGGCGCTTGGAAGAATAGGGGACAAGAAGGCCTCCGAAGCGCTTAAGGAACGGCTGAACGACTATGACCCGCTCGTAAGGATCAATGCTGTAAAGTCTCTCGAGAGAATCGGGGATCCCAGTGTCGCAGGCTCACTCATGAAGGTTGTTAATGATAATAATCCCGAGATCAGGATCTACGCAGTCCGAGCACTGGGGAACATGAAGCATCTAGCTGCTGTGGAATCACTGTCGGTATTAACGAGTGATATTGATGCGAATGTAAGACTGGAGCTGACCAAAGCATTGGGGAACATATCTGATGCGAAATGTTTGCCGGCGCTCTCCATCCTTATAAATGACGCCCATCCCAACGTGCGGCTCGCAGCGGTCGAAGCCCTTGGAAAGATAAAGACAAAAGATTCGTTCAATATCCTTCTGCAAGCTGCAAAATCGGGAGATAAAGAGATACGTTATTATTCGACAGTTGCTCTTGGTAATTTGTGTTACCAGGAATCGGTACCAACGCTCGCGAGCTTACTTACGGATGAGAATACGAATATAAGAATAGCCGCAGCAGAGGCGCTCGCGCAGATAAAGACCGATGATGCGAAAAACGCGCTTAAGACCGTTTTGAACGATGAGATATCGAGAGTAAGGAACATCGCGCAGGAAGCGGTTGTGCAATAGTATCTTAAGACTTGCCCACCTGTCATGAAAGGAGCTGCGAAAGAAAGCGCCGATCCATGATGGGCGGGTGTTTTAACGTATAATATGGTGCCCGATAACGCAAAGAGAGCAAAACGCTATAATAATATAAAACTGAAATTTAGAGTATTCGACCTATTCTTCATAGTCATTTATCTTCTTCTCTTCCAGGTCCTATTTTCTGACGAGCTGGAAGCCTTCTCATCTTCTCTTACCCGGAATCATTACTGCGCGTTCACTATCTATCTAGCTTTCTTCGGCCTCATTCATTACGCCCTGAGCTTTCCACTCCATCTCTATCCAGGTTTTATCTTAGAACACAAATTTAAGTTGTCTAACCAGCGCTTCTTTAGTTGGCTGAGCGATGACATGAAGGGGACCGTTCTATCTTCAGTGATATTTCTTATATTTATACAGATATTTTATGTTCTCTTTAAGAGGTTTGATACAACCTGGTGGATCTTGATGTCGGTATTCTGGTTTAGTATAACGATTCTGCTTGCGAAGATGAGTCCCATCATAATAATACCGATCTTCTTTAAGTACTCAGCTGTTGAGGAGAGGCTTAAAAAGCGCGTAATCGAGCTTGCCAAAAAATGCGAGATGAAGGTTATAGATGTTTACAAGATCGATTTTAGCAAAAAGACAAAGAAGCTGAACGCCGCTGTTACGGGCCTCGGCAGGACAAGGAGAGTTATTCTCGCGGACAACCTTGTTGAAGAATTCAATGAAAGCGAGGTGCTGGGTGTGTTGGCCCATGAATTCGGGCACCATAAATTGAAGCACATCTGGAAGTTGCTTGTATTCGGGTTTGTTTCCATATCATTCTCATTCTATATTCTCTATCTTGCCTCCTCAAGAATTGCGGCCGCATTGGGTGCAAGCCATATATACGATATTAGACTCTTTCCTGTAATCATGCTTGTTCTGTTCATAGCGGGATTCGTAATAACCCCACTCTCAAACGCCTACTCCCGCAAACTGGAGAGGGCGGCAGACTTTTTTGCGCTTAATGTGACGCAGGATAAGGAATCATTTATTTCTCTTATGCAAAAGTTGGCCGAGAGAAATCTGGCCGACCCGAATCCCCCGACGATCGTGAAACTGCTCTTTTACGACCACCCGCCCATATCCGAACGCATCCGGATGGCTAGTGAATTTTAACGAAAAAGGAAGCATGAGGATAGCTAGGCAGAGATTCTGTCAGCTGAAAGATTTTCGCCTGCGGCCACACGGCTTGAGCCGGTAAACGAAGAGCGTTCTGATAATAATCTGATAAGAAAAATTGCCCTCCTGTACCTTTAGCTAATTTAAGAGATACCACTTGCGGTACGGCATCTTCCGAAGGAGAGAAGAGGGCGCCTTCGGGAACTCGGCCGCATGGAAGCGGCCTCAAACATCCTCGGCGCTCTTTGCCTCAAAAGATTGCGGCAAATAACCTCTTCTCTCCTTCTGAAGATGCCTCAATTTTTAACACTCTTCTCTTTACCGGCTCAAGCCCTGTGTCCTTCTAGTCTAGCTGAGGCAGAGACGCTCTTAGTGAAAGAGAAGGGGGAGTTCTTTCGGGCGAATATTCTCTCTTTGTCTCTTTACAAGGAGAGAGTCGGTATTCCAGGTATACGCATGTCTTGGCTTATGGCATTTCCTTTAAACCGACGATCACCTTATAAAGAGGCAAGAAGAGAGAATCCTGGCATAATATTTTATGCTGAGCCTGAGAGAACTCCCCCTTGTCTTTCACAAGGTAGAACGTTGTGAGGTAAACATTGTCAGGGGAATG
>JBDRHE010000065.1:0-9185 GCA_043817155.1 Candidatus Omnitrophota bacterium
ACTTTGAGATTGTACTTCTCCGCCAGTTCGATAATGGGCTCCATATCACACGGGTGGCCGTAGAGATGAACAGGTATGATTGCCTTGACTTTGTGTTTTGTCTTTTTGTTTATCAGCTGACTAAAACGCGCGTTGAAGTAACACTTGGTTTCTATGTATTCTTTTATCTTTTCCGGATCGATATTAAACGTCCTTTCATCGATATCTACAAAAACTAACTTCGCCCTGATCTTTGAAACTGCTTCACTTGTAGCAATAAACGTAAACGGTGTTGTTATGACCTCGTCGCCTTCCTCTAAGCCGGCCCCTATTAGCGCTAATATAAGGGCATCAGTACCGGAAGCGCAAGCTATGGCGTGTTTTGCTCCGCAATATGAGGCTATCTCTTTTTCAAGCTCTTTAACGTCCGGGCCCATTATGAATTTGCAGGAATCGAGCACGCTGTGGATCGCCGCGTCTACCTCGGGTTTTATGCTGCCATACTGCGCTTGGAGGTCTAAGAAGTTTATTTTCATTTGTTTTCCTTCGTTTAGACTAAAGACTACAGACTAGAGACTTTTGACTGAGATTGCTTCGGCACGCTCGAATATTCCGGTGCCTCGCAAAGACGAGGGGTGCAGAGATTGCCTGCCTGCTTACTGCAGGTAGGCAGGCTTCGGCACGCTCGAATATTCCGGTGCCTCGCAAAGACGAGGGGTGCAAAGTGCCTCGCAACGACGACTGTTCTTTAAATAACATTCGATGTTGCTGCTGGAGCCTCTTTCGCAACCATTCTGCGAACCAGACCGCGGTCTTTCATATATGTTTTGTTGCATTCTTTGCAGGAAGCTGACACTTCTCCACTACCGTTCAGTTTTTCGAATTCGAGTTTGATTCCGCATTCGCACATCCATCCTATTATTTTGGATGGATTGCCTACTACAAGGGCGTAATCCGGAATATCTTTTGTTACAACCGCGCCTGCGCCTATAAATGCGTACTTACCTATAGTATTTCCGCATATGATCGTAGCGTTAGCTCCTATAGTAGCTCCTTTTCGTACTAAAGTAGATTTTCGTTCATGCATTCTTGGTACGGCGCTTCGCGGATTCATTACATTAGTAAATACCATAGAGGGTCCGCAAAAAACATCATCCTCTAGAACTATACCGTCATACACAGAAACATTATTCTGTATTTTGCAATTATCTCCAACTGTCGCGTTTGGGCCAATTACTACATTCTGCCCTATCTTGCAATTTTTCCCCACTTTGGTATTCTTGAGCACATGCGAAACATTCCATATCTTAGTGCCGTCACCTATTTGAGCGCCGTCATCGACCCAGGAAGACTCGTGAAGGAAATATGGCTTCTCTTTTTCTTTAAGCGATACCTTCTTGCCCTCGTTGTCTAATGACTCCTGGGAGGCATTGAGTATCTTAAGAACTCTTAACCCTTCTCTCCCATCCGTTACAGGGGTAACTCTAGTAACTATGCAATCAAGAAAATGCTGACATTCAACCTTTAATGGCTCTTCCAGGTCAAGCGGCACTACCTCTGCTTCCGCTTTATTGACTACGGGAACGCGGTTGATCCAGTTTATGCTATGCGGGTAAAGGAACAGCTTCTCCTTAGTCTGATCATCAAAAACCGCCATCTTCTTATCACCGATAACTACAAGCTTCTGATCTTTAACCGGATGCAGCCATGAGACAAAGATGTGCGCCTTTGTACCTGAAGGAAAATCTAAATTAGTCAATGTTATATCGCTTATCGCTTTCTGCAGGTAATTGCCGCCCTTGGATGATACGGATATGGGTTCTTCGCTCAATAACTCCAATATTACCGATATATCGTGCGGCGCGAAACTCCATAGGATATTCTCCTCTGTGCGGATCTTGCCCATATTTAATCTGTTAGAGTAAATGTACTGTATCTTTCCCATCTCGCCTTTGTCTATAAGCTCTTTAAGCCGCGCGACAGCGCTATGATACTGTAGGATGTGACCTACCATGAGTATCCTCTTAAGTTGATCAGCCATCTTTACCAGATCCTCGCCTTCTTCAACTTTAAGAGACAGAGGCTTCTCTACAAATACATCTTTACCGCTCCGCATAGCTGCTTTGGCCATAGTGTAGTGGAACACGGCAGGAGTAGCCAAAACTACTCCCGAAACTTCCTTATCCTCTAAAAGTTCTTCGTATGATGCGAAGGTCTTTGTGCCGGGGTACTTCTTCTTTAATTCTTCGAGCCTCTTTTCGCTTGAATCGCATATCGCATAGAGCGAATTTAGCTCGTAGAAATTTCTCACCAGGTTCTTTCCCCAGTATCCGCACCCCACAACCGCTATATGCTTCATTGTATCCCCTTTTCCGCGCTTCTCAGGCTCAGGCGATATTTTGTATGTATGTTTTGACTCTTTTGTGTCTTTGCTTATCTTTTCTTTTTTGCTTTCAATCGCTACCATCTCGGACTCCTTATTTACTAGCTTTAAGCTTTAAGCCGTAAGCCTTAAGCTATAAGCTTTCAGCATTTTTCCGAAAGCTTAAAGCTTATGGCTTAGAGCTTATAGCTAGTGTTAGAACTTTCTCCACATTAAAACAACACCCAGGCAACCCAAGGTGTCCAATGTTATGTCTAAGAATGACGCGTAACGGCCGGGTACGAACATCTGATGGAATTCATCGGTAAATGCGTAGAGTACGACAATAACCATTGTGAATAGAGCAGCCTTGATAAATTTAAAGCCTTTTTCTCTGAAATATCCCATCCAGAGAAACGCGAGCATACCAAATAAAGGTATATGAAAAAGGTTTCCCACCATGGGATTCATCGGGATCTGCCCGGCAAGCTTATCTTCGGTAGCCGGGATCGAAGATAAAATGAATATAAATAGCATATACGCTATTGGCACGAGTATCGAACTCTTTACTATTGTTAATTGTTTGTTCATTCTTATTATTCTCTAACAGCCTTAAGCTATAAGCTTTAAGCTTTTTTATGAGACTATAGACTGAGATTGCTTCGGCACGTTCGAATATTACGGTGCCTCGCAAAGACGAGGGTAGGCGACCGCTTCAGTGCACTCGCTCTTTACGGTTCTTCGCAAAGACGAGGGTAGGCGACCGCTTCGGTGCACTCGCTCTTTACGGTTCTTCGCAAAGACGAGGGTAGGCGACCGCTTCGGTGCACTCGCTCTTTACGGTTCTTCGCAAAGGCTAGAGTTGTCAGGCTTATGGCTTAGAACTTAAAGCTATTTACGCCTGTTCTTTCTTTTTAGAAATACAAACGCCGCAAGACCACCGCCCAGGAGTGCCATTGTTGCGGGTTCCGGGTTAACGCCGCCGGCTCCTGTTGATCCGGAACCGTCTGCGTAGAGAGTGCCGTCACTTCCGCCGCCGCTTCCGAAAAGATTGGAAAAAGCGCTTCCCCCACCACTACACCCTGTAATAGTAACCATAAGAAACATGGCAAACATTAGACCCAATATTTTCGTTCTCATAAGAATCTCCTTTTTTTGTAAAGCCGCGCACAACGCTTTTAAGCGTTGATAGGAGCGGGCTGTTGTATCTTTTCTCTATCTTTGTAATACCTATTATTATAATAGTGATAACTATCGTACTGTTTCATATACCGGTTCAGGTAATTGGGCAGATAGTGTTCAACATTCGTTAGCACGAAACCGACTATCTTCGCGCGCGCCTGCGATAAGCGGGTCTCCGCGTGCGCGACCATATCACGCTGTGTTCTTCCTGCCTGCACTACAAATATGACCCCATCTACCATAGGCCCTAAAATACACGCGTCGGTAAGCGGCATTACAGGGGGTGTATCAATAATTATGTAGTCAAACCGCGCTTTAAATTGCGCAAGAAGCTTCTCTGTCTTTCTTGAATTCAGTAGATCGGATGCATGCTTTGGTACCTTTCCTGCCAGAAGGATGGTGAGATTCTCTATTCCCGGATCAAGCAATACATTCTCAAACTCCAGGCCATCTTCCTGCAACACCTCAGAAAGACCTTTGTGCGACTTAATACCAAGATACTTTGCGATTCTGCCCTTGCGCATATCAGCATCAATGAGGAGAACTGACTTCCCATTCAGGTCATGTGCCAGCGTTATGGCTGTATTAAGAGCGGTAATAGTCTTCCCTTCTCCGTCTATCGAGCTGGTTATTAGGAATGACTTAAAGTTATTCGTGAAATGCAGACTTTGGATGTTTGTTCGGAGTATATTGAAGGCTTCTCCTATTGGAGACGATGGGTCATGGAACGCGACAACATGTTGATCGATCGTAGCATTCTTCACCTTCTTAACTACATATCTGAACTCCGGCCTCTTCTGTACTCTTTTTATCCGCTCGTCAGTCACTTTCTTAAGCGCTTCAGTGATCTTTCCCATTATTTTTACTCCTCTTTTAATAGACTACAGACTATTTCCATGTATTTCAATCGCATTTCCATGTATCTCAATAGTATTTCCACTGTATTTCAACCGCATTTCCATGTATTTCAATATTATTTCCACCATATTTCAATTGTATATCAATGTATCTCAATTGTATTTCCATTGTATCTCTGTAAATTGTAATCCGCTATTCGCTAATCGCTAGTCGCTCGCCGCTAGACGCAATGGTTGCTTGCGGTTCATGAACTGTGATCCGTGTTATATCGAGACGAATATCCTTGAGATCCATTTCAAGCGCTCTAAGCGTGCGCTGCAACGTGTTCTTTGAGTTGTCGAGCAATTTCATAAACAATGCCTGTTCATCCATGCGCTCTCCCAGTTTTTCGAGCTTCTTTTCCTGTCTGCTTACACTTCTATATAGATTCTCGAGGATCACATTCGATCCGTCTTTATCCAATACGTCTTTATCCGAGTTAAACGCGTCAATTCTGCTTTCGTTTTCATTTATCATAGCATAAAGTCTCACTCCCGCGCCCCAGAGAGCAAGTATTGCAACTGTTAAAATCGCGATAAGCGCTTTTGTGGCGAAAGGCATACTATATCCATTTGAATTAGCGCCCTCCCGTGACTTAGCTCTAGAGGTCGCTTTTCCCCTACTCGAGACAACGCCATCAGCATTCTCGTCATTTACCGCCTTACGGCTCTTCTCCCGTTCGTTTTGTACTTTCTTAAATAGTTCGTGCGTACTACTCACTTTGCTCGCCTATTACGTAGACACAAGGACACAAGGTTACACGTTCCGCATTCCACTCCCGGGCTGTCTAGGACAACCTCTTTAATCCAGCCCGGGAGTGGAAGCCATGTATTTCGTTTGTAATTTTCGATCTTCATATTATTTCGCTGCTAGAGTTCGATTCCCGATGTTAGTTGTTCGAATTTACTGTTTAACCTGTCCCGGAGCGAATGAGTCGTTCTGTGCATGAGCTCCTGCATGGATTCACGCGCGATCTTGTCATCAATATTTCTGGCCTCACATACAAGGCCGCTGATCAGCGCGTTGTGGCACGCCAGGTTAATAAGTCTCGGAATGCCGCCTGAATAGCTGAATATTTCATCTATAGCTTTATCTGAAAAGAGGGCGGCCTGCGCATTGCCTGCTTTCCGAAGCCTGTGCTTAATATAATCCTCTGTTTCGCTGCGATCGAGCGCCTCCAGGTGATAGAAGAGCACTATCCTCTGGCTAAATTGCTCAAGCGACGGTGTGGCCAGCTTCTTTCGCAATTCAGGTTGCCCTATAAGTATGATCTGTATCAGCTTCTCCTTCTCCGTCTCCAGGTTTGAAAGCATCCTCACCTCTTCGAGAACGGAGGGCGTTAAGTTTTGAGCTTCGTCTATGATCAGAACCACATTTATATCGTTTGAAACCTGCTCAATAAGATAATTGTTCAAAGCCCTTATGATATGAGTCTTCGATCCTGAAGCGTACTCTATTCCAAGATCCTCAAGGATCGTTGTTAAGAGCTCCTTCTTGCCAAGATGCGTATTCAGCACAAGCGCCACCTTGGTCGTTGGATCGAGCTTATTAAGCAAAGTCCTGCAGATGGTTGTCTTGCCCGACCCGATCTCGCCGGTAATAACCGCGAAACCGCTCCTCTCGCTTATCGAAAGTAACAAGCGATTCAGCGCTTCTTCGTGCTTCTGGCTCGCGAAGAAGAACTGCGAATCCGGCGTCAGATTAAATGGCTTATCGCTAAGACCATAGAATTTTTCGTACATTGTTTACTTTCTTTGTTGTTACGAACTGCGTATTACATTAAAGATAATGACGAATACCAGGATCACCGCGGTCAGGATTGAAGCGCTTGCTACCTTTAGGCTCCTGATACGCTCCTGCCTCATATCGCTTTGCGTGATTATCTTAGGTATAGTTGCGAGAATCGGCTTCTTAAGATACGCTTCAGCGTCTTCTGTACCTAAGAACGAATGATCGAGGATCTCCATCAAAAAAACAAATCCAATACCAACGCACGCGCCGATAAACATTCCGGCAAGCAAAACCATTGGTTTGTTGGGCTTTATTGGCAAAAGCGGAAGACGCGCGGGATCCAAAATTATATACTTTGTCCCTTCCTGCGACGCTTCCAGACGCTGTGTGATCTTCGCGGTTTCCAATCTCTGCAGCAGCTGATCGTATAATTTTGAATTCACACTTGTGTCATCAGAGGTCACCCTGTCAGCTTTGTCGATCAACAAAAGCTTGTAAAGTTTCTCGTTTGTGTTAGTCGCGTGTTTCACACGGTTCTCCCCGCCACGCGAGGCGTCCAGACTTGAAGTAGAGATCTCTTCACGCAGATCCTTAAGTTCCTGCTTAAGCTGAGCAACATTTGTATCTGTGGATGTCGCTGATTCTGCGCTTACGCGATAGTTGCCCGATTTGAGCTCAGCCCTTGCGGATTCTATCTTCTGCTTATATTCGATGACCATAGGGTGCTTATCCGTTGAATCCAGAAGCAGAGAAGTTAATTTGTCCTCCATGGTTGCTATCTCGGACTCCTTAAGTTGCCTCTGATAGAGAACCAGCTGATCGTTAATGAATGAGATAGCATTTTCGGTTTCGCTATTCTGCTGCTTCAGATTTTCCGCGATAAATATATCGGTTATTGTCTTAACAATATTCATCGCTTTTTTCGGATCTCTACCTTCATGCGATATCCGCACAATATTGCTTCCATAGAGATCAACGCGAATGTTCTTTCTAAGCTTTTTAACAAGCGCTTCGAACTCGATCTGGGATTTTACTTCGCCTGCCAGATCAAGGGTAGATATTAATTGATTTATTCTGTCCCAGCCCAGCATCTGCTCTCTTAAGACATTTAGCCTTTCAGCAATGCTCGTTGAGACTGTAAGCCCTCGTATAAGCGGATTAACAACCCTTCCCTCTTCGACAAGCATGAGAGTACTTGACTGATATATCTTAGGTAATATATTGAGAGCTATGATCCCGCCGGAAAGCCCTATTACTGTGGGAATAATAATAAACCACTTTCTCCTGAATGCTATCCTGAGATAATCAAGCGGTCTTTTGTTCATTACTGCTTCGTTTTCCATTATCTTCTCCTTCTTTAGCAGACTAAAGCGCTGCAGCAGCGGCTGTGCTGGTTGCTGCGCCTGTTGCTTGTCCTAACGCGCCTGTTATCGGCGATATCACTCTTATAACCTTTGCCATGAATGTCGCGGGCACATATAGCACATCACCCGGCTCCATTGTTCGATTCTCGCGCAAATCACCGGCATAAAGCAATTCGTATACATTCACATCGGTATATTTAAGATTACCTTCTTCATTGGGGCTGATCAACCTGCATCTTCTCATCGCCGCGGCATGAGTCGGCAAACCCGCCTGAACAAGAGCCTCTCGCGCGCTAATAGTGTCGCCTCTCATATAAAACTTACCGGGCCTCCCCACTTCGCCAACAACGTAGAAGACTTTGCTAAGATAAGCTACTATCTGCACATCGACCTCAGGATTTACTAAATAGTCGGATAATATCTCATTTAATTGCTTATTAACCTCTGTCTTCGTAAGACCGCTGATAAGTATATCTCCTATATATTTATACTCTATCTTGCCTTCTGAATTTACTCTGTACTCACCGCTAAACTCGGGGTGCCTTCTTACTTCGACCGATATGACATCGTTCGGTCCAAGCGTATACTTAACTGCTTCAAAATGAGGAATGTCTGTAGACTCAACTGCCGGCAGCTCATCCAAAACTATATCAACGGACTTGCTGGTCTCCCTTATGCCCTGCGCGCTGGCTAGCTCAGTTGACTCGGCATACGCCGGGACAGATAACACAGTTGGCGCCAGAAGGCATGATATCGCTATCAGCAGGATTACAAGATCTTTTGCGGTCTGCACTATCGATCTATCGAACTGGTCATAATCGTAACTGCTTTCGTAAAATTCTTTGATCTCCATCATCATCTCCTTTGTATAGAATCGCCAGCCACGCCGGTCCCTCTTCGGTTTCCTGATCTTGCCGGCCTTCTCCCATCTCATGATGGTCCTAGGAGTAACCCCCAACTCTTTTGCGACATACGTTATTGTTAAACGTTCATCCATCTCTTTTACTCCTTCTTTGCTAACTTTCTTTATAATATTTTCGTCCATGTCTTACTATGTCAAACATACACTATCCATTATAAGCACAACGTGTGCCAGTCCAAGTATGGCAGCTAACTTTTTCGGGATTTTGATGCAACTTGAGGAGATTTCGGAGCTTATGACAGGGAACTTTCTTAACAGGTGAAAAATGACGGACTTTTAAAATACTTTTAGTGTTGGGGGGTGTCGACACCGTGTATAACTAACTGGCTACTGCGTGGTTCCACAGTATAGTCTTTGCGAGGCACCGGAATATCCGGGCGTGCCGACTTGTCTCTCCAAAGCCACACGCTTGCCGCTACGAAGCTGAACACATAAAGTATTCAGCGAAGTAGGGCAGAAGCAATGTGGCGAAGGAGGAAGCAATCTCAGCACACCCCGTCTTTGCGAGGCACCGTAAAATTCGAACGTGCCGAAGCCTCATCTTCCCTCGTCTTTGCGAGGCACCGGAAAATTCGAACGTGCCGACTTGTCTCTCCGAAGCCACACGCTTGCCGCTACGAAGCTGAACACATAAAGTATTCAGCGAAGTAGGGCAGAAGCAATGTGGCGAAGGAGGAAGCAATCTCGTCGAGCTCGCTTGAGATTGCTTCGGTGCGCTAGCTATTTACGGCACCTCGCAAAGACGAGG
>JBDRHE010000066.1:0-14540 GCA_043817155.1 Candidatus Omnitrophota bacterium
GACGAGTTCACTCTGGATCCCCGCCTGCCTGCCGGCAGGCAGGCTTGCGCGGGGATGACAGAAGTCGGAGATTGTCCCGCCGTTACTCTCGTATGGCGGGATCCCGCTATGTGAAGCATGCGGCGGGGCTTCGGTGCGCTAGCTCTTTACGGCGCCTCGCAAAGACGAGTGATTACGAATCGTCCATCGTCTATCGTTCGTCGTCCTTCGTAGCTTGCCCATCTGCGCTCAACCGTATATCAATCGTATATATCTTGCGCTAACAGCTTTAAGCTCTAAGCCTTAAGCTATAAGCTTTAACACGAATTAAATAGAAATACAATTGAAATAAATGGAAATACAGTAGAAATACAATTGTATATCAACTGTATTTCAAAGTATATCAATGTATCTCCTTTCCGCCTTGCAACGTCAAGAAACTTTATGAAACCTTAAGAAACCTTCTTGCTCACATTGCTCTCTAGTCTCCAGCCTACAGTCTTCAGTCTATTTCGTCTGTGGTTCGCTTTAAAGGGTTACGTATCAGTTATAAGTGCAGACCTTGAATATACGGCGATTAACATGTATAGTTATTAAGTATGAAAACACATTCATTCCCACAGATAATAGGTCTATCCTGGAACAGGATGGTTCTCATCTTATTCAGACCATATATATTGAGAAAATGGATCATGCTGCTTATCATAGCAATGCTAGCAGGATATTTCGGAGGATTCAACTTCAGTCTTAACTTAAAAGGGAATAGGCCTGGCAGGGGCCGGATAACATCTCAAGGCAGCAAAACAACCTTTTCAACTCCGGGCGATATTAAGATCTCATGGGAAGAGGTGAAGCAGAATGCTGAACAGACATTTATGAAGGTAACCGGAAGACTAAAAGGTAACCCCCTCTTTTTAGGCCTTCTTGCCGCGAGTGTCGCAGGCATAGTGATAGTTCCATTCCTTATTCTCTTTATCAGGGCGGTCTTTCAATTCATCCTTATAGAATCACTGGTCAAGAATGATCCATCGGTGAGAATACCGTATCACAGGAATAAGGAGATCGGTAGCTCATACCTCTCCTGGAACATCATGTTCGGCGCGGCAGTCATAGCGGGCTCAATAGCAATTATTTTTTTGTCGGGGCGCTCACTATGGATGTCCGGGGTATTTTCAAATATCTCTACCTTGAGCGTTAAGTCCATTTTAGTTATAATCGGCCCGTACATAATCCCGTTTCTATTATTCTTAAGCATAGCAATATTGATCCGAACTTTTTCAAGCGATTTCATAACGGTAATTATGTATTCCGGAAGGGTTGGCGTTATGAGATCGTGGGGGACGTTTCTTAAGTTGCTTGCTAAGAATGCGATAGACGTTATTCTCTATCTCCTGCTCAAGATCTTATTTATGATCATAAGCATAATCGTTTTGCTTCTGCTCTTTTTTGTGGCAGCTTTGATAATATTATTGCTTGGAGGAGGGATGGCGCTAATAGGGTCGCTTATTTATGCCGTGACCCCGATGGCCGCAAAACTTCCCGTCTCCATAATTATGGCCGCGATAGGAGCCCCTCTTTATATACTGCTCTTCCTGGCCGCTTGCTCTATCACAATACCTGTACCCGTATTCTTTAGGCTCTTCTCTATATATTTTATCGCCAGCATAAACGGAACCCTTGATCCTTTCGCCAAGCCTTTTGCGAGTTCGGTGACAAAGGAAGATATGAATGATTATAGAAGGCCACTATTCCTGCTTTGGTTATCCATACTTTCACCGATCCTGCTGGTCATCTTAATACTTAGTACAGTTATTGTAGGGGCTACCTCCTTATCCGGAGATGGGTTCTTTAAAAGAATATCTTTGCCACCATATTTAACTAAGACTAAAAGGCAAACCGGGATGATCAAGCCGCCGGAGCCGCTACTATCATCTTCAACAAAAAAAACTATCGATGAAACCGATACTATTTACCTTAAAAATGGGCGATCCTTAAAAGGTATGATAGTCAGGGAGTCAAATAAGGCCATCATTTTAAGGATACCCGGTGGAACTACTACGATTAGCAGAGAGAATATAGATCGCATTGAGTACAAAGATGGGATCAAGCCTAAAGATGAGTAGAGTGACAGAAGTAATGCTGTCCGGGAGGACCAAATTTGACTTTTTTCGACTCGTATAGTATATTTACTTATTACTTACTAACAAGAAAGGATGGTGCAAGATGTGGATAGGCGCTAAGTTTGACAAGATCTTTAGTTTATCGGTAGCCCTCATTTTTCTAATTGCGCAAATATCATATGCCGCGCCTGTAAGCAATCCTCCCGGCCCAAAAGGCGGTCCGGGTGCAGGGCCTAAGGTTAATAAAGGCAATCCTCCCGGCCCTAAAGGAGGGCCAGGAGCTGGTCCAAAAAGAGAACACGGTGGTCCTGGTGTCGGTAGAGGACTGCACAAAGGCAATCCTCCCGGCCCAAAAGGCGGTCCTGGCGCGGGACCTAAATTTAATAAGGGCAATCCCCCCGGCCCTAAAGGAGGGCCGGGATCTGGGCCCAATAGAGGAATAGAGGATAAGGCACAGGTAGATACAGGTTGGGAAAAAAGAGCCGATGCTAATAGGGATGGAGTTGTAGACCAGACTGAAATAAACCAGTGGCGAGAACATCGCCCAAGAGACCTTGATAACAACCCTCCGGGAGCAGAGGGAGGCCCCGGAACCGATTGGGAGAATCCTCCGGGGGCAGAAGGCGGCCCGGGAGCCGGACCGGATAGAGTAGGAGTAAATCCTCCAGGACCAAAAGGCGGCCCGGGTGCCGGACAAGGTTACGGAAAAGGTAATCCCCCCGGTCTGAAAGGCGGACCTGGCAAAGGAGAGGGAATAGGACGAGGCAATCCTCCGGGACCGAAAGGCGGACCGGGAGCAGGCCAAAAAGGCGGCGGAGAACCCGGAAGGTAAAATTTTATCTAGTAAAAATAGTGGCAGCTTTATCATAGGTTGCCGCTATTTCTTATGCATGTATACCCATTTTTATAAATAATGCCAGAACTATGAATTATCTCAAAAATGTTAATGCCCTGCTATGCATCTTTATGCTTATATCCGGAAATGCGTTCGCGGCTGATCTGCTATTGAGCACGGATGAAGAAGCGTGCGCCGAGATCATAAGTATATCCGGGTCCGTAGAAGTTTTAGTAAGCGGCGAAGATGAATATGAAGATGCCCAAGAGGATATGTTCCTTAAGGCAGGGGATAAGATACGGACTGGGCAGAGCTCCTATACAGAACTTGCGTTCGATGAGGATGGAGAGAATATCGTCCGAATAAATGCAGATACCTATGCTATTGTTACTATGGAGGAGGGTGAGAAGCTGGAACTCTTTGATGGAGAGGTGCTCGCTACTATAAATAACTTATCGCCGGGTAGCAGATTTGAAATAAGGACACCCACCGCTGTTTGTGGCGCGAGGGGAACCGATTGGGTGACGCAGGTCGAAGAAGAGAGCACAGAGGTTTCGTCGTTAGAAGGCACTCCTTATGTAAAGGGATTCGGCGCAGATGGAAAGTTGGTGCCTGAGGAGACGGTGATCTCGCCGGGTTATGCAACCAGTGTTCTCAGGCTTCAAAGACCGAGAACTCCTGTCAGAATTCCTGAAGATCGGCAAAAAAGATGGGATGCTATGAAGAATGAATCGAAGAAACGCGCGCGCGACGTTTTAGGGAAGCGGAAAATGGAGCCCGAGCGTGATCGTAGGCTCGATCGAATGCGCAATAAACAGAATGAAAGACTTGAAAGAAAAAGAGATGACCGCGGTCAGGTCAATAAAGCAGGCGAAGGCGCCTTTAAAAGTTGGGAAAGAGACATAAACAGGGATGGCAGAATAGACGGTAATCGAAAAGGCGCAAGCGATGGGCCTTCCGGATCAAGATTTGGCGGTGGGAAGAATCCCGAAGACCCTGAAGGAAGGCCAGGATCCGGACCCAGTTTAAAAAAGGATAATCCTTCGGGCCCTAAGCCGGATCGAAATCCAGGACCGGGATTTAAAAAGGATCATTCTCCCGGCCCAAAAGGCGGGCCGGACGGAGGACCACGATTTAAAAAGAGTAATACGCCAGCCCAAAAAGGTGTTCAAGAAAGAGTTCCAAAGGCAGGACGCCAGGGAGCGCCTCGAAAAGGTAGCGCTGGAATAACTCCCAGAGGCGGCGGCAGAAGGTAAGTATCACTTACGAGGTTTGGAGCATATCGCTAACAGGCAGTCGTAGTCTACACCGTCTTTCATAGTGGTAACCGTATGGTCTTCCGGCCCATGGAAGAGTAACCACCCGATCTTCAGTACGTGATTAACCATCATCGCGCCACCTGGCGGTAGAATCTTTCTGATCCGCTGTGTCGTCTCTATCTTCCGTTTACCCGTAGGATGCTGACCGTAAAGTGTAACGTTATAAAACGCGCTCTCCAGAAGACTGCCAAATTCTTCTTTCGAATATTCGCGGACATGGTAGGGATTCCATACTTTATCTGTGATAGAGGTACCGGGGTTGGTTACGGTGCGATTCGGGGTCGAACAAATGAAGATCCCATCCGGACGTAATACACGGGTAACCTCTTTTAAGAAGACGCGATCGTTATCTATATGTTCAATGGTCTCAAGTGAGACATATACGTCTATACTTGAATCTTCAAGAGGTAGATCCCGGCAGTCGGCTGCGCGAAAACGTATATTCTTCTCTTTATATCTCTTTTTGGCAGATAAGATTGCATTCTGCGAAAGGTCGAAACATTCTACCATATTGGCGCCTGCCCGAGAAAGATGCTCCGATCCCACACCCTCTCCGCAGGCGCAGTTTACCACATTCTTTCCGCTCACGTACTTTGAGGCAAGGATGTACCGTGTTATGTGCACTTGATAAACCCACTTGGGAATAAAGGAATGACCCATGCGTTCAGGATTGAAGAACATTGTAAAAACTCCTTTGCGTCCGATTTTAACAGATTAATCACGCTATGTCAAGGTGGGTTAGCAGTGACAAATGAGTTTAGAAACCGCTGAACTACGCGGAACAGGACGCGGAACATCGCGGAAATTTCGACGAGAATATACTAGACGCACCGAATAAATCTTACTAAGTCTGTCTTTGCGAAGTGCCGTCGTTCTAAACGCAGATTTTAATCTACGATGGACGAGAGACGATTCGTAATTACTCGTCTTTGCGAGGTGCCGTAAAGAGCTAGCGCACCGAAGGAAATGCCTCGTCTTTGCGAGGTGCCGTAATATAGTTAGCGCACCGAAGCAATCTCAAACTAGCTCGACGAGATTGCTTCGGCACGCTCGAATTTTACGGTGCCTCGCAAAGACGAGGTGAGATGAGATTGTCCCGCCGTTACTATCGTATGGCGGGACCCCACCATGCGAAGCATGCGGTGGGGCTTCGGCACGCTCGAATTTTACGGTGCCTCGCAAAGACGAAGGAAGATAAGTTCAGCTTGATAATATGGGTGACCCCTTTCCTTCGTTTATTATTTATCTGCTTGACAAGTGAACGAACGTTTACTATACTATAAACTATGAAGAGAAAGATCGGTTTAAAAGAATACGCCGGGCGTATAAGAGAGTTTTACATTCTTCACAAGAGAATGCCATCGTATTCGGAGATGCTGGGCGTATTTCAATTTAGATCCAAGAATGCCGCTTATAAAAAGGTTTTATCAATGATCAGGGAAGGACTGCTGGAAAAAGACATTACAGGAAGAGTAGTGCCGGGGCGCCTTTATAAGCCCGTAAGGGTTTTAGGGGTCGTGATGGCAGGGTTCCCGAGTCCCGCCGAAGAGGAGCTCGTTGATACTATGAGCCTGGACGAGTATCTTATCTCAAACCCCCAGGCCACCTACTTGTTAAAGGTGGACGGAGACTCAATGATAGACGCGGGTATCCATGCCGGGGATCTTGTTCTTGTGCAGAAGAACCTCTCTCCCAAGACCGGAGATATAGTAGTGGCGCAGGTCGACGGAGATTGGACGCTTAAATATTTTGAAAAAGGACCGAGAAACGTTATCCTTAGATCGGCCAACCGAAAATATCCCGCCATAACGCCCAGGCAGGAACTTGTAATAGCGGGCGTCGTTATAGCCAATGTCAGGAAATACAGATAAAGAGATCATTACGCTCTCTTCGTCCGCCTACGCAGGAAGCCCCGGTTTTATCCAGGGAGGGATGGGACAGTCCTGCTTCGGCGAGATGTTCGCCAATACTATCGGAAAGGCGAGACTTTATTCCAGCCTAAAAGGCCAAGGCAGGTCGTCCTCAAGAGCGAAGGCGGATGCCGGGCCGAAGCTCAAAGAGCGAAGGCGGGCAGCAACAAGCTACTCCGAATTTGCCTGTAGGGCTCCATACCCGAAAGCGATCGTTCATATAGATTGCGACGCTTTCTTTGCTTCCTGTGAGCAGGCCAGAGAACCCCGCCTCAAAGGCCTGCCTTTAGTGACCGGATCGGAGAGGGGTATTATCGCCTGCGCAAGCTATGAAGCGAAAGCTTTTGGCGTAAAACGCGGCGTCAGACTTTCTGAAGCGAAAAAGTTATGCCCCGGCCTAATAATCCTGCCAAGCGATTACGAGACATACAGCATATATTCCGAACGCATGTTTGATATAATAAAGCGCTTTACCCCGATGGTTGAGAAATTTTCGATCGATGAAGCCTTTTGCGATATAACGGGTTTGAGGCGTATCTACAGGACATCATACCCTAATATCGCAAGGGAGATCAAAGATGAGATCGAGAAAGAGCTCGATGTAAAAGTTTCGGTGGGTCTGAGCCTGTCGAATACCCTTGCAAAGATATGCTCAAGATACGAAAAACCTGATGGGTGTACGGCTGTGCCGGGCTACAGGCTGCATGAACTTCTCGGTGGCATGGAGCTTGACAGGGTCTGTGGATTCGGAGCAAGTACGGTCGAACTTTTGAAGAAACACGGCGTTAAAGACATTTTGGGCTACATAAGACGGCCTGTGACATTCGCCAGGAGACTGCTCGGGAAGATCGGCGGGGAGCTCTGGCATGAATTACGCGGGGACGCTGTTTATAAGCTATGTCTCGATGACAAGAGAAGTTATCTTTCTATAAGCAAGACAAAGACATTCACCCCGCCTTCCGGGAAAAAAGAATTTGTAAAATCTCAATTGACGAAGAATCTGGAATCCGCGTGCATTAAACTGAGAAGGTATAAACTTAGCGCAAGGGCGCTTTCGATATATATGAGGAGAGCCGATTTTGAGGGTGTGGGGATCGAGGCAAAACTTAACAGGCATTCGTCGGCGACGCTCGATTTTTCCGACATATCTTCAACATTATTCGAATTGCTTTTCAGGCAGCGGTGTTTGTATAGAGCAACAGGGGTTACGTTATCGGACATAGTCCCGGAAGGCCTTGATGACAGGACGCTATTCGATGACCCCATAAAGATATCGCGAATTACCAGGCTTTCAAAGATAACAGATGAGATAAATAGAAAATACGGAAAACATAAAATCCACCTCGCTACATCGAATGCCGCTATAAGGTTTAAAAAGGATCATCCAAGAAATAGGATGGCGTGGCGTAAAAAGGAGCTCTTGAAGGGCGAAACCTTCCGTAAGCGTCTCGGTATACCGCTTTTGAGGTTGATAAAATAGGGACAGCTCCCATTTTTATTCATGATAACAGAAATAAAAATGGGAGCTGTCCCTATTTTATTCAGATAAACCTTGAGAGTCTTCGATTTAAGTAGTAAAATAAGTAATTCGGAGGCGCATGACTCGATCGATCATAACACTTGGCGTTTTAATGTTTATATTGACTTTGGTAGCCGGAGAAGCTGTGACCGAGGCCCCATTAAAGCAAACAAGCTCTTCCCGGGAGATTGCAGAATTCAACTGGGCGGAAATGACACCTTTAGATTTCTTAAATCTACTTGTAGAGCGTACGGGAACCACCGTGTATATTAAGTACAAGAATCAGCCTCCCACAGATTGGATAAAGGAAGAAGACGTCGGACGGCTTATGGAATTGATAGAGTCCAAGAGAGTGTCCGCCCCTGTTATGTCGGAATTGAGCTCGTATTTACCTTATTCCGATTCCACGGTGGGAAACGAAGCGATGTTTCTTATAGAAGGCTTCAGAACCGGCAAATATCCACCTCTTATGTGCTCAAACTATGGCTTTAATGAAAGCCCCGATGAATACAGAAGATGGTGGAAGGAGCGAGCCGGTCACGACCCGATGGAGAGCGTGGGTTTTTACAATTCTGAAGAGACTTCATCTCATAAAGAGATGCTGGAAGACAGTAAACCTGCCAGCCTTTCAATATTGGATGCCCTGACGTTAAGACATGACAGTTTTCGCGTTGGGCATGCCAACGTTAAAGTCCTGGTAGGAATATTGAATAATGAAGTCGAATATGTCTGGTCCAATACTAACGGTCGCTTTGTAAGGCCGAAACACGTTATGCCGAACGCTCAGAACCTCTATAGTAGATGGCGCAGAAGATAGCACTTATCGCAGCTATAATATTGCCTCTCTGGAACATCCCGCTCATTGTGAAGGTTATAAAGAGAAGGTCTTCCGGGGATATAAGTATCCATTGGGCGATAGGGGTATGGGTATGCTTTATTCTAATGGCACCGGCGGCACTTTCTTCAAGCGATCCTGTATGGCGCGTATTCAATATCGCAAATCTCATACTATTCAGCGCAGTTGTCTTTGTTGTTGTGGCATATCGCAAATAGATGGACTTCGTAAGAACAAATCCATTTGATGCCGATGCCTGCGCGGAAGTAAAGGGATAAAAAGTAAAAAGTAAAGGTAGCGTATAATATTCTGTGTAAATTCAACATGTCAGATGGCTACGGCGCGGCCTTTCAGACGAATTTTGTGGCTCACTGCAATTGGTGTATTTAATATTTCTCGCCGCCTCCGGCGTCTTTACTCAATTGCTTTCGTTCGCGCACAAAATTTTCTGTCTTCAAGGCCACGCCGTAGCCATCTGCCTTAAGTTACACAAATGGAATTGACACAATATTTTTAACGCAACCAAAAGTAAAATTACGATTGAAATTTTAACTTTATAATATATAATAAAAGCCGAAAGGAAATATATGAGCGCAGGAGAAGAGAATAGACTGCTTAAACCGGTTTACATAGACGCGCTAGACCTGGACGATGCCTGGTTCAAATGTCTTGTAGCTGTTTTGGAAAAGGGGCATGTATATAAGATAGACCGCGGAAGCTATGCCGGACAACACCGCCTCGAGTTCGATTTTGTCACGGTCAGGGTGAAGAATCCCGCTCACCAGATAATCCCGCTCATGCCCGAAGGCTCTTCTATACCACCACCAACCGACATGGCGTATGTGCAACAGTATCTTCACTACCTCATGACCAGTTGCAAGACCGAGACCGAGGATTATACGTACGGGGAGCGCCTTGTAGATCCAAAAGCGAAGATAGAGAGGGACGTTGACGGAAAGAAGATGCAAATCGAGATGCCCTTAAAGTGCAATCAGATAGAGGAGGTCATAAAGCTCTATAAGACGCAAGGATTCGGGACCAACCAGGCAGTTATGGAAATAGGTATGCCTTCCGACATAATGCTCGATGACCCGCCGTGCCTGCGCATAATAGACACGCGTGTGCGCTATGGAAAACTTCACTTCATTCTATATTTCCGCTCCTGGGATCTTTGGGGAGGTTTTCCCTCGAACCTCGCGGGTCTTGAACTCGTAAAGCAGTACATGGCCGAGGAGATAGGTGTGGAGAACGGGGAGATCGTAGCTGCCTCTAAAGGGCTCCATCTTTATGAGTACGCCTGGGAACTGGCCAAGCAGAGAACGCACAAGAACGACTTAATTATAAAAGTAACCTGATATTTAAAGCGGAGGAGAGACTAAGAATTTTTAAGGCCTGCTATAAGCGATCTTATACATTCAGCTATAAGTGAAAATTTCCCTTTTTCAAGCCACTCCCCCTTAAAGACACTCCCGCCAAATGCAACCGCGCTCGCCCCGTTAGAGAGAAAAGAACTTATGTTATCCGGCCTTACGCCCCCGCAGGCAAGCAGCTCGATCTTATCCAATGGTCCCTTTATCTCCTTGATATAGTCCGGGCCAAAGAATTTAACGGGAAACACCTTAACCATTGTGGCTCCCGCATTCCAGGCGTTATATATCTCCTGCGGCGTTAAAGCCCCCGGGAAGACAGGGATCTTCTCTTTTGTACAGAATTCCATTATGGCAGGAACGAGCGTTGGCATAACGATAAAGCTTGCCCCTGAATCAAGGGCCGAGCGCAAACTTCTCTCTGTTAGGACGGTGCCCGCGCCTATAGCCATACGATCATTTGCCGCTTTCTTAGCGCGCTTGATATGCTGCCCGGCGTCAGGGACATTCATCGCAAATTCGATCGTCTTAAGGCCCGCCGAGATCACAGTCTCGATAAGTGGCTCGACCTCAGTCTCCTTTACGCCCCTTACGATCCCCATTATGGGAAGCTCTTTGAATCTATTTATATCCATTGTGCAAGATATTAGTCAACTTCAGCGTCTATCAAACTTTCATAGAATTCCCGGTAATCTTCCTTCTTATCGCTCTTACGAAGGGCCATTGCCGTCCGGGGATGTACGTTCATGATACCGGAGATCGCGTAAGGTATTATGTAACCCCATTCAATCTTTTTTCTGAGAGGTATAAATTCTTTTGATATCAGGTCAAGAATGGGGCGTATATCGAATTTCGGGTTCTTTAAGAACCCGATCAAAAGTTCCAAAGGACAATTACCTGCGGCACGGCCGATTCCGTAGACTGTCCCGTCCAGATAATTCGCGTTGTGAATAATTGCTTCGATGGTATTGCTGAAACCCAGCTGCTGGTGATTATGCGCGTGGAAGCCGACCTCTTTGGTCTTTATGATACTCTTTACCTTCTTTATCAGGTGTTCGACCTGTTCCTGATAGAGCGCCCCAAAGCTATCTACCAAGTATAGTACATCAATATGGCTCTCTTTCTCAATCTGATGAAGGGCTTCGTCAAGCTCCGGGCCCTGATCGCGCGAGATCGCCATAATATTGATGGTCGTTTCGTAACCCTTTTGGTGAAAATCATTGGCCATGAAGATAGCCTTGTCTATGTCCTTAACATACGCAGCCACCCGTATCATATCCACAGGGCTTTCAGCTTTCGGTTTTATGTCCTTAAGATCTACGCGGCCTATGTCAACCATAACGGATATCTTTGTGTTAGATTCTACACCATCCATTACGCTCCTTATCTCATCGTCTTCGCAGAATTTCCAGACACCATACTCTTTTGGAGAGAAGAGATTCTTTGAATTCTTGTATCCCACCTCCATATAATCTATACCGGACAGCGATATCGCTTTAAATACCTCTTTTACAAAACGGTGGTCAAAATCGTGGTTGTTTATGAGCCCGCCATCGCGAATCGTGCAATCGAGAACTTTAATTTGTGGTCTGTACATACTTACCCCCTTGTCAGCAGTGTTCTATTTGTTAAGTCGAGACTCCATTATAGCGTAAAATATCGGAATTTCAAGCTCCGTTGATATAAAAGATTATGCAAAGATTATCTCTTTCGATCCATGTACAAAGGTAAGCAAGCGTAGCGATCCGCTCGTGTGGGGCAATTCTTCCGCTTGCCCCGTTCCAAATCGCCCACTAGAACTTTTAGCTATTGCAAAAGTATTCTGCGCAGAGAACATCTTCTTTATCCAAATGCCTTTATAGGGCGATTTGGAACGGGGCAAGCGAAAGAATCTTCCCACAGCCAGAAAAACCGGGATTGGTGTACGGATGATTTTACTTTAGTTTCATAGCCATTAGAGGTATAATCCTATGCTATGAGCATGCTGAAGAAGTGGAAAGAGCATATAAAGAACCGCAGCTGCTGTGAAATAGCCCGCAGAATACCCGACAAAAAATAGATGGGGAGTCCCCATTTCTTTATGCAAAAGATAAGGAGCATAGGATGGAAGACTTGTTCGCTTCATTATGCAAGTGCAATTCGAGCCGGATCTGCTTCTTCTGTGCACAACTTACCGTAACTACCATTGCAACAGTGTTCGGGGCTCTACTCATGTGGCGGCCGAAGAAGGTGATCGAGATACAGATAGCCCTGTATAAACCTTTTAACTGGAAGATAGAGCCGGTCTCAATGACAAAGGAGATAAGGAATACACGCTTAATGGGTCTGGCGGTGTTTATTGCAGGAATAGTATCGTTCGTTTTGGTGCTTATCTAATAATTCTTTGCAAGATGACATAAGGCTCAATCCGCCCGCATTTTTCGATGGAGGGAGCCTCGGACTTTAATTCGGAGGGCTCCACTCCGCCCGCAGGTTAGAATTTCGCATAGCGAAATTCATTGCTTGGCGAGATGCTAAGCATCTCGCCAAAGGTGATATGTATTTTTGATGGAGGGAACCCCAGACTTTAGTCCGGGGGGCTCCACTTGAACGCAGGAAGTGCATAGTGGATAGAGAGAGTATTACGGGAGAGATTCTGAAGGCCGGTGAATTGATAGAATATCAGGACGGATCGGTCGTAAGTCGAACCGTGCTTGACAAAGAGACCGGAACAGTTACAATATTCGCTTTTGATGCGGGTGAAGGTCTTAGCGAGCATACAGCTCCATTCGATGCCCTTGTGCAGATTATCGACGGTACTGCCGAGATCATTATCTCCGGGAAGCCCTTTGTTCTAAAAGCCGGAGAGATGATCATCATGCCGGCCAATAAACCCCACTCCCTGAAGGCGGCTGAAAGTCGGTTTAAGATGATGCTTGTGATGATAAGGAAATGAGGAGGAGCTACATGATTAAAAGAGCTCTGATAATTTTGGCTGACGGTTTTGAAGAGACGGAGGCCGTAGGGCCGATCGATATCTTACGAAGAGCGGGTGTAGATGTTACAATAGCCGGGCTTTCCGGCAAAGAGATATCGGGCGGACATGGTATAAAGGTATTGGCGGATAAGACGCTGGATGATGTAAGCGAGGAATACGACGCTCTTATCCTCCCCGGAGGCGGCGGAGGGGCCGACAATCTATCAAGATCAGAGAAGGTGAAGACGCTTATAAGAGAGATGAACGATAAGGGGAAGATCGTCGCTGCAATATGCGCATCCCCGGCGGTCGTGCTATCCCCCACCGGCATTCTAAATAAGAAGAGGGCAACGTGCTATCCCGGTATGGAAGATGCGTTCCCGGCGGATACGGTGTGCTCGAAAAATCCTGTTGTGGTAGACGGTAATATCATAACGAGCAGAGGCCCCGGCACCGCGCTTCTCTTTGGTATTAAGCTTGCGGAACTCTTGGTCGGAAAAGATAAAGCGGATGATGTAAGAAAAGGGATGCTAATCTAGGACATATGGTCACTCATGTCCGAATGAGTAATGCCATAGTCAAGAAGATAACATTTTGATATTCAAGCCCCTGTCATTTCCGTGTTTTCACACGTGTCGTCCCCGCGGAAGCGGGGATCCAGAAGTGAATCCTTCTAGTGTGTTTGTCATTTACGCCTGGATTCCCGCTTGCGCGGGAATGACAAGAGAAGCAGTATCACCGCTTACGCAGGAAGAACAGAAAAGTAAGTTTAAACGTTAGCAATCTATGGTAACAAAAAAAATACGAAAAGAATTACGAAGACACAGCAGTAAGAAGAACGCAAAGAACCTGCAGCGCTTCTTCAAGACCGGACCCGGTGAATACGGCGAAGGCGATATCTTTTTAGGTGTCAAGGTGCCGGAGATAAGAAAGATAGTAAAAAGGCGCTGGCAGATAGACTTAAAAGATATTGTTAAGTTACTTAGATCAAAATTCCATGAAGAGAGGCTTCTGGCGCTTCTAATCCTCGTCAAGAAATACAAAGAAGGTAACGACGCGAGCAGGAAGAAGATATATGCAATATATTTTAAGCATAAAAGATATATCAATAACTGGGACCTTATAGATTTGACGGCCAACCACATAGTGGGATCCTTCTTAGCGGACAAGGATAAGGGCCCCATATATAAATTGGCCGGGTCTGGTCTCCTATGGGATCGTAGGATCTCGGTCCTGGCGACATTCCATTTTATTAAGAATAAGAGGTTTACCGACGCAACAAAGATAGCTAAGATATTGCTTAATGACCCTGAGGACCTGATACATAAAGCCGTTGGGTGGATGCTGCGTGAGATCGGAAAGCGGGATCTGGCATGCGAAGAGAGATTTCTTCAAAAACATTATAGAGAGATGCCACGGACAATGCTGCGATACGCTATCGAGAGATTTCCCGCATACAAAAGAACCGCTTATTTAATAGGCGCTATTTAGATATTATCCATTATTTTGGTAGCGTATAATATTCTGTGTAAATTCAACATGTCAGATGGCTACGGCGTGGCCTTTCAGACGAATTTTGTGGCTCACTGCAATTGGTGTATTTAATATTTCTCGCCGCCTCCGGCGGCTTTACTCAATTGCTTTCGTTCGCGCACAAAATTTTCTGTCTTCAAGGCCACGCCGTAGCCATCTGCCTTAAG
>JBDRHE010000067.1:0-32761 GCA_043817155.1 Candidatus Omnitrophota bacterium
ACAGGGACAGTCCCCGTGGAAATGCCCCGGAGGAGGGAGCACAAATATTAAAGACCAAAAATACAAACAAAAAACGTAAAAATGAAAACCATTTTTGCATATTTCCCGCCGTGCTTGCGCATTGCGGGATCCCGCCATACAAAAGTAACGGCGGATAATCTTTAATTTTTGGTCTATAAAAAGTTGCCCCCCTTCGCGCTGTCGCGAGCGCGAAGGACGATGCCCGTATCTGCCGGCCTCTGCCAAGTGTGCCGGTGGGTGCGGGCACCTTATTAGACCAAAGACCAAAAACTAAATACCAAAAACACATACCAAAAACAGAAACACAAATGAAAGACTAAAAACAAAAGCGGGGACGACATGCGGGAAAGATAGGATCTTGAAAGAACGGGGATAACATTGATTGTCTTTGCGAGGAGCGCCGGCGAAGCCGGCGCGACGAAGGAATCTCAAGCTAGCTCGAATGAGATGCTTCCTCCTTCGCCACATTGCTTCTGCCCTACTTCGCTGAATACTTTATGTGTTCAGCTTCGTAGCGGCAAGCGTGTGGCGGAGTTTACACTGAGCGAAGCGAAGTGGAGAGACAAGTCGGCACGCTCGAATCTTACGGTGCCTCGCAAAGACGGGGGAAGAGCAAGCCTTATGCCACACGAATATCTTAAACCGACAACTTGTTTATTTCCCCCTATGCGTGTATACTTTTAAATATGCTAACATTTCTCTATAAAAGCAGGGTTACATAATGACAATGAATAGTAGTCCGGAGATCGAACAGATCAGGAAGTATAAGCTAGCCGGAAAGATAAGATTCATAAGCTTCTCTCTGCTTTTCTTCTTTCTTCTACTCATGAAATCTGTTGGAGGATACGCGTATCTTAACCCTCTCTTTACGATACTGCTTATCGCAGAAGTATTTCTGAACCAACCGTATAACTTTATTCTCCGCAGGGTCAATATCTATAGGTTCCAGTATTTTCAGATGTTGACCGATATCATCGTTATATCCTGGATGCTCCATTATATGGGAGGGATCGAAGCGCCCATTATAAATATAGCGTATTATGCCGTTATACTCTGGGCGGGAGTTGTCTCTACGACAAATGCGGTCTTCTTTGCCGTCATAATGAGCGCTATATTCTTTTCGTCGATTGTTATACTGGAGCATTTTGGGATACTTCCGTTTCTGCCATTCTATAAATATGACATTACTACGATGAAGATGTTTACGCTGCTCCTGGGCAATATATCGTTCTTATTCGCATTCGGGTACTTTAGCGCGCACTCATCGAGGATAGTGAGATTACTTGAGCAGTACCGGCAGGTAAGTGTGCTCGATAAGATAAGTGATGATCTGCGCCAAACCACGTTATCGCGTGATTATATAAAAGGTATTGTAGAGACGATGATGGATCCCCTGATCGTTACAGACCCTGGAAAGAAGATAATAACGGTGAACCTGGCTACACGCTATCTCCTGGGATATAGAGAGGACGATCTAATAGCAAAAAATATCAGAGAGGTGATCGAGGAGGCGGAGAACTCTCCTCTAAGAGGCGGCAAACTCATTAAGCTGATCGGCACCGGCACAATAAGGAACATAGAGGCAAACTTTCTTACGAAGGACGGCCGGAAGGTCCCCGTGCTATTCAGCAGTTCAGCGATGAAGGGTGAGGATGGGAGGGTTACATGGATCGTGTGTACGGCTAAGGATATAACGGAGTTTAAGAAGACCGAAGAGCAGCTGAAAATAGCGTATGACAAATTAAAAGAGTCCCAGGCGCAGCTTGTACAGGCGGCGAAGATGGAGGCGGTTGGCAGGATGGCAAGCGGGGTCGCTCACGAGGTGAAGAATCCTTTGGGCATAGTTCTCCAGGGGGTAAACTTCCTTGAGGGCAAGCTCATAGCGTCCGAGCAGGGCGTTCCGGAAGTCATAAAGATGATAAAGGAGAATGTAAAGAGGGCGGACAATATTGTGCGTTCGCTTGTGGATTTTTCAAGGCCTGAAACATTAGAGCTGCGTTCGCAAGACTTGAATGCGCTGCTTGAAGGTTCCATGGAACTTATAAAACACAGGGTTAAGTTGGAGAACATAGAGATCATAAAGGACCTGGAAAAGAACCTCCCAAGCATTCTGGCGGACAGGACCAAGATAGAACAGGTCTTTGTCAATATATTCTTAAATGCTGCCCATGCCATGCCGAACGGGGGAAAACTCTTTATTCGTACCTATCAGACTCGTCTCAAAGAGATGGCCCTCTGTCTTAACTGTGAAGATAAAGATCAATTATATTCAAAGGGCGATAATAATACCGTGGTCGTAGAGATCAAAGATACAGGTGTTGGTATAAATGAGTCCGACATCAAGAAGGTCTTCGACCCGTTCTTTACCACAAAAGGTCCCCAGAAAGGGACGGGCCTCGGCCTTGCCGTTACAAAGAATATTATAGAGATGCATAAAGGGTTTATAGGCATAGAGAGCAAGAAGGGCGAAAGCACAAAGATCGCGATCTGTTTAAAGCCCATGGAGGGATGAGAAGATGAGCACAAAAAAGAGAGTAATGGTGATCGATGATGAAAAGGATTTCCTGATGATAACGAAGATGAATCTAGAGGAGACGGGCAGATACGATGTTATGACACTCTCCAGCGGGAAGAACGTAATAGACGAAATACACAAATTCAAGCCCGATATAATACTACTCGATATGCTCATGCCGTCTATTGGGGGACTCGAGATCTGCGCATTATTGAACGAAGACCCCATAGGAAAAGACATACCCGTGATCATAATCTCCGCGCTGGAGAAGGACAAGGATAAACTGAGCGCGTATAAACAGGGCATTGTAGATTATGCTATAAAACCTATAGAGAAGGACGATATAATAGCCAGAATTGAGAAAGCCCTTAAATTCAAATAGGGACAGCCCTGAGGTAAATAGATAGAATCTTGGTCTATCCCCCCTCCCCCACTGAACTCCCGAAAGCTACCTACCTGTTAAAAATTTGAACAGCTTTTTAAATTGACAGTCACCTTTTTTGCTTATAGAATGTAACAAGTAACCGGCTTCCTTTACAGGCATGTAGGTAGACTTACATTGACAGTTCATGTCAACTCGTATTAACAAAGGCGCAAGGAAGGGCTAAAGAGATATGAGTAGCGAAAAGAACCTGCCCGTCATTTTAGTAGTGGATGACGAACCGATAGTTTTAGAGACCTTCTCCGCTATTCTGGATGGTGAATTTAAGGTGTTGAGAGCGCAGGGAGGGAAAGAGGCCCTGGAGAAGGTAGCTAAAGAAGCCATCGATTTAGTCTTTCTGGATATAAAGATGCCGGACATAGACGGATTGCAGGTATTGCGCCGAATAAAGGAATATGACAATAATCTATCGGTTATTATGGCTACGGCTGCCGATGACGCGAAGACAGCGGTTGAAGCAATGCGTTTAGGCGCTTATCATTATATCACGAAACCCTTTGACGTAAATGAAGTAACGATATTAGCGCGTAAGGCAATTGAAAGAGGAAAATTACTTAAAGAGGTGGCATATTTCCGTTCTCAAAAAGAGGTGGTCAGATTTGACAATATTATAGGCAAGAGCGAAAAGATGAATGATATATATAAGATAGTCGAAAAGGTTGCCAGGAATGATGCCACTATCCTTATTTTCGGAGAGAGCGGTACGGGCAAAGAGATGATTGCCCGCGCGCTCCACTCCCACAGCGCAAGAGGAGAAAAGCCGTTTATAGCTGTTAACTGTGCCAGCATACCGGAAAATCTTATAGAGAGCGAATTATTTGGACACGAAAAGGGCGCATTCACGGACGCAGTTAGCCAAAAACTGGGCATGTTTGAGCTGGCGAACGAAGGAACTATTCTTTTAGACGAAATATCTGATCTGAGATTGAATATACAGGCAAAGCTTTTGAGGGTGCTGGAAGAAAGGGAGATTAGAAGAGTAGGGGGGACTAAAGTAATAAAGGTAGATGTCCGTATAATTTCTGCGACAAATGTAGATTTGGCCAGTGCTATGCGAGAGGGAAGATTTAGAAAGGATCTATACTATCGGTTAGATGTTGTCCCTATAGAACTTCCTCCGCTGAGACACAGGAAAGAAGACATACCATTATTGGCGAAACATTTTCTGACAATGTATAATAAGGCCTTTAAAAAAGAGATAAAAGGATTCACAGAGGAGGCCATAAGACGTCTGATAGAATATCAGTGGCCGGGTAACGTGCGAGAACTTAAAAATATTATTGAACGTTTGGTAGCTTTAACAGACGAAGATGTTATCGCGGATAAGGATTTACCTTTTGATATATTTATCAAAACCGCGTTAGCTAAAAACCTCAGGTCGGGGGGTTCATATAAAGAAGCTTTAAGAGATTTTGAAAAAGAATATATAGAAACCATTCTAGAAAAGACAAACGGTAATAAAGCCAAAACAGCCAGAATATTGGGTTTGCATCGGAATGCCCTTTTTAATAAAGTAAAAAAGTTAGGCATACAGAAGTGAAGCTTCTCTGGCCCTTAATGACCTTTTCTTTAATCGCCGGGGTTGTTACACCGATAGAGGCGCAGACAGGCACTGCTCATTCCCGCGCGGGCAGCGAGGGCCGGGTAGTTAAGCTTGAAGATATAACGGTAACTGCTAAAAGAGCGCCAGCGGGTCTCGATGAGTTAGCCGAGAACGTAACGGTAATTACTGAAGACGAAATTAAGAAATTTCCCGCCAGGAATTTGAGCGAAGTATTACAATACGTCTCCGGGGTTTACGTCGAACCGCGAAAAGGTTTCGGGCGAGCCACCTCAATCAGTATTCAAGGCGCCAATTCCCGCCAGGTCAAGGTAATGGTTGACGGTATACCTTTGAACAACCTCTCCTCCGGACAGGTTGACCCTTCCGAACTTCCTATTGAGAATATATCCAGAATTGAGATAATCAAAGGCGCTGCGTCTAGCCTCTGGGGGTCGAGCTTAGGCGGGGTAATTAACGTTGTTACCAAGGATACGGGTGATACGTTGATTCCTAAAGGGAGTATTACGGGATCGCTTGCTGAATTCAGCACGAGAAAAGGCAGTTTCGATTTATCCGGCAAGGCAGGTGATGTCGGATATTATCTCTTCTCCAGTTATATGGACTCAGATGGCAAGGGCAAGAGGGCTGAGGTGTTGGAGAAGAAGGCATTCGGCAAGGTGTCCTGTGATTTGAAAGACATGGGAAAAGTGGTCTCTACTTTCGGATATAGTTGTGGGGATATTGCCAGCGGTGAACTTCCTGATGGGACGTGGACAAGCGACCCTTATGACGTTAAGTACGGCAAAATCGGCTGGGAAAGGAATCATAGCGATGTCGATATGAGAATAGATTTCAAGTACTTCTGGCAGCGTCTTAACTCAAGGACGTTCGGCTCTGTAGCGAACGAGCAAGCGTTGGCAGTAAACAAGTTCAAAAATACGAATTATCAGTTGAGCCTGAATTCAAGCCTACGGCCGAGGGAAAAAGATCTGTTGGTCATGGGCGCTGATTTCGATTGGGGTGTAGTAAAATCGACCCTCCTGCCTCAGGCGAAGAGTTTGCGTTTAATGGCTCCTTACATCAGCTATATTTTTAAACTCCCCCCCTGGGATCTTGACATTGGATTACGGTATGACTATAACAGCGAGTTTGGTGAGGATATAAGCCCTCAAGTCGGAGCTGTGTATCATTTAAAGAGCATACCCCAAACCATGATAAGAGGAAGGGTTTCGCACGCTTTTAACGCCCCGCCGCTTCTCTGGAAATATTACGATCCCGATATTACCTTTATCAACATTAACCGGGATATAAAGGCTGAACGCGCCTGGGTATATGAAGTCGGACTCGAAAGCCAACCCATTACCAACATCTGGGGGAAGGTCTCGTTATATAGAGCCGACATATTCGATGCCGTTTCTTATAGCTTGCCGGATAATCAGTTCAGGAACTTTCAAAAATTCAGAAGGCAAGGAGTAGAGGGGCAGGCCAGAGTAGAGCTTCTTGAGGGATTGACGTTCTTTGGCGGAGGGTCATTTAATGACGTTGAGGATAGGGCCACAAGGGAGACGGTAAAGAACGCGGATAGCCCGAGGCATAGTTTTAATATAGGGGCTGAGTATAAGAATAGAGACGGTCTTCTGGTTTATATTAACGGATATTATGACCGCTGGAATAAGACATACGATATATTTCAACCCAACACCAGAAAGTTCATCTTTGACCTTAAGGTTTCTCAGAAAGTCGCGAACGTTACCTGTTTTATAAATGTATATAATCTTACCAATACAAAATACTGGTCAGACTTCTACTTCCCGCTCCCGCGAAGGTATTTTGAGGCCGGCGTTACACTCAAATGGTGATAAAAGATAGTGCACAAAAGACCGAAGAGCGCACATGTTTATGTGCGTAATCTCAGGCCCAATAAACGGCGAATAGCAGGAAATCTTAGAATTTGCTCCACTCTGTATAATATTTTTCCCCGACGGGAACCGTAAAAAATTGCTTAATCCCTTCCAACCTTTGGCACGAAAATTGCTTATTAAAAAAATAGAAACGATACGAACGTTGGCGTGTATTCTATTAATTATGGTTATGATAATGCTCACCACGACAGAGAGCAAGATCGTAGAGAAGTCCAATTTGCCATATGGCGGGACCCTTATCTGGGGAACGCGCAATAAACCCACCATCATTAACCCCGTTCTTACCACTACGAGCGTTTCAATGGGACTGTTAGATTTAATCTTTAATCGTCTCGTCAGGGTAAACGCGAAGGATGAGATAGAGCCTGATCTGGCGGAATCATGGGATATCTCAAACGATGGACTTGTTTACACCTTTTATCTCAGGAAAGACGTAAGATTTCACAACGGAGTGGAATGTACAGCTATGATGTAGAATTTACGTATGATAAGATCATGGAACATAAAGTGAATTCTCCTTTTTGGGAACTCTTTAACCTGGTTGAAACCTTTAGAGCAATTGATAAATATACCTTTCAGATGATTTTAAAAGAGCCTTCAGTAGTTTTTTTATACAGATTAACAAGGGAGATAGTTCCAAAACATATACTTGAGAGAAATGACATAAGATATTGCTCGTTTAATTCCCATCCCATCGGTACAGGCCCTTTCAAGTTCAAGGAATGGAAGGATGACAATACCATTATCCTCGAATACAATCCTGATTACTACGAAGGAAGGCCTTATCTGGACAGAATAGTTGTTAAGACCTACCCAACAAGCGAAGACGTATGGACTGCGCTTATGCGAGGTGATGTAGATTTTGCTCTATATATTGGAAGAGAGGATTATGAGCTTATAAAAAGCGATCCTTCATTTAAGACGTATACCATTCTTCAGGATTATTATTATGCCATTCTTTATAATTTAGAAGATTCGATATTGGCTGATAAAATAATAAGGCATGCAATTGCCCATGGCATAGATAGAAAGTCCTTGATTGAAAGAGCAGCTTATGGATACGGGTTAGAATGTACAGGTCCTTTTATTTCCGATTCATCAGGGTTTCACCCTAATATTGAACCGTTTGAATATAATCCCAAAAAGGCCTTAGAACTGTTGGTGGAAGCCGGCTGGAAGGACAACGATAATGACGGAATCTTAGAGAAGGATGGAGAGGAATTAGAAATAAGGGTGCTCGTTGATTCAAGAAGTGAGATATTTAAAAGAATCATTATGTGTATAAGACAGCAGCTTCAGGCGATAGGCATAAAAGTTAAAGTGATATTATATACTCACGAGAATATGCTTACACAAGAATTTGCAGAACAAGATAAACCACAAGCACATTTAAAAACATTTTTAGGTAAGGTAAATCCTGCATTTGTTGCAGAAGAATGGTGTGCCGAAAAGTCTAAAAGACTGTGTAAATTATGGGCGTATAAAAATAAAAGAGTAAAACGTTTATTAGATTTGGGAGAGATTACTCAGGACAACCAGAAGAGAAAAGAAATTTATCAGGAGGTTCATGAACTTATTTATAAAGACCAGCCTGCTTGTTTTCTATATTTTCCATTTGTTTTTCATGTGGTCACCGCTAGGTTTGAAAATACAGATGAATTTTTTACTGTGAATATGCCTCTTTATACAATAAAAGATTGGTTTCTTAAAGATACTAGAAAAGAAGGGAGGTGAGAAAATATGGAGATTATTAAGAAGGGATCAGACGATGTATTTGAAGCGGGCGTACGTGGATGTTGTTGGCCAGCAGGAAGCATAGGCAATCGTTATCCAGAACCAGAATAAGACAGGATTCTAAAAAATCTTGTATTAAACCTTGGGCGGCCGACCAAGGCTTAATGCAAGATGTTAAGAGAAAAAAGAGATGAAGACTTCAAGGTTTAATATATGGGTTAATGACTATCCGAACAAGAGCGAACATCTCTTGTTTAATACGCGCACCCAGGCTCTTATAAGAGTTAACCAGCAACTAAAAGAAGAACTTGACAGGGTTGCCGGGGCACCAGAGCGCCAGAGCGCAATAGCACAAGCGCGCCAGATAGAAAGCAACTTTGAAGCTTTGAAAGAGAATGGCATCATCGTTGAGGATAGGGAAGAGGAGCAGGCTAAGCTGAGCGATTTTTTCAGACAATTGCAGCACGAATCACACACCATGACTTACGAGGTTACGATTCTCACCACTTACGCCTGTAACTTCGGGTGCGTCTATTGCTTTGAGGAGTCCGTAAAAGATAAGGTATTCTTAAATAAAGAGACGAGCGATTTAACAGTCAAGTGGCTGATTAGAAGAGCCCAAAATAAGGGTTTTAAACGTATCCATATAGTCTATTACGGCGGTGAGCCCCTTTTAAACATCGATCCCATTTACAATATATCACAACGTATGCATGAGTGGACAGAAGAGAACGGAATCGATTTTACCTTTTCAATGATCACCAATGGGAGCCTGGTAACGCCTGAACTGGTGGAGAGGCTTTTACCGCCGGGATTGAGAGAGATCAGGATCAGCATTGACGGCGACAGAGAAGCCCACGATAAGAAGCGGCCCTTTTCTGACGGAAGGCGAAGTTTCGACATTATTATAGATAACATCAGGGAGGTAATCGATAAGGTAGATATAAGTATCTCCGGGAACTTCGACAGGGAGAACGTTCACAGCATTTCAAGGTTTCTGGATTATTTGAAGAAGGAAGAGCTCCTTCACAGATTAAAGAGGATCAATTTTTCGCCAATAGTGCCGAGGTTGGGGCCGAAGGATAATCCGGGCGCTATTGAGCTGGGTGAATGCCTTTCCTTTATAGATAAAGATGGCCTCTTTGATGAAACGGTCAATATTAAAAATGAACTCATGAAGCGCGGGATAGATATCAATACAGGCCTCACTATTAATGCCTGCCCACTGATAATGCAGGATGGCGGCATTACCATCGACCCCAAAGGGCTTATCTATAAGTGTAATTCACTGCTTGGATATCCTGAGTTCTCCGTAGGGAACGTAAAGGAAGACGAATTTAATGAGAGGTTCGGCGAGTTCATGAAGGTCGATCCCTGGAATAGATGTCCCGAAGATTGCCCCTATGTTCCCATGTGCCAGGGGGGATGCAGATTCTTCTCCTATTTGGAGAATCACAACTTCACCGATCTATCCTGTAAGAAGGAATACTTCGATCGCATTATTCCAAAGCTGATTAAACTGGAGTATGATAAACGCGTGAAGACATAATGAAGAACGTGAAGAAATTGCTCTCCCTTTTTAAGCCTTATAAAAAGAAGGCTTTCTTTGCTTTTATGGCAGTACTTATTGCCAATCTTTTAGGCCTGGCCTTTCCCCTGGCGCTCAAGATTGTCATCGACAGAGTCCTGGTCGATAGAGATATCGGCTTACTTAATCTATTGGCGGCAGGCCTTATAGTGGTCTTTATTCTAAAGGCTTATTTTGGATACATGCGGGAGTATCTCATCTCCTTTATCGGAGAAAATGTAGTCCGTGACCTGCGTAACAAGATTCTATGGCACTTGCAGAGGCTATCGGTGAGATTCATAGAGAATACGCCTACAGGGAGGATCATATCCGGGATTGTAGGCGACGTCGATAGTATAAAAAAATTCTTATTCGGAGGCGCGATCGATTTTGTCTATTCTTTCTTTAATCTCTTTTTTGTCCTTACAATTCTTGCTTTACTCGATTGGAGACTCACCATTATCTCTCTTCTGTATATGCCCGTAATCGGTATTACTTTTTATAAGCTAACCCCGCGCCTTAAAAGTAAGTACCTATCGGTCCGGGATAAGTATGCGGAGTTCACCGCGAGATTGAACGAGGTATTCAACGGAATTCGTATTGTCGCGGGGTTTGCCAGGGATGAGGATGAGGCCGCGAGATTCAACCTTAAACAGGGGGAGATCTTTAATACCTCCATGGTAACCCACCGTTTAGGGGCGATACTCTGGATGATATCCGAATTCATCAGCTCGTTAGGATTGGTTACGATCATCTGGTTTGGGGCAAGGGCGGTCTCTACCGGCCGTATAAGCGCGGGGACGCTCATGGCTTTCTATTCCTATCTTGGAATGCTCTTCTTTCCCGTGATCAAGATGGTTATTATAAACAACTATTACCAGGAAGCGGCTGCCTCTATGGAGCGCATTAATGAACTGCTCTCCAAAGAGCCGAACATAAAAGAGGACAGACACCCGGTCTTACTTAACAACATGAAAGGAGAAGTGAGATTTAAGAATGTTGTTTTCGGTTATGACGAAAGAAGGAGCGTTTTATCAGGGATAGACTTTGAAGTAAAAGAGTCCGAAACAGTAGCCCTGGTGGGCAAGAGCGGCGCCGGAAAGACTACCATAATAAATTTACTTTTAAGATTCTATGACCCGATCGAAGGCACAATCTTTATCGATGAACACAACCTAAAAAAATTAGATTTAAGATCTTATCGCTCACAGGTTGCCATGGTTCTCCAGGATGATTATCTTTTCAGTACAACCATAAAAGAGAATATCTCATACGGTCGGGATAATCCCCATACAGAAGAGATCGTAAATGCGGCTAAATTGGCCAATGCCCATGAATTTATTACAGAATTACCGGATGGGTATGATACCGAGATCGGTGAGCGCGGCATAAAATTATCTTACGGCCAGAGGCAGAGGATCTCAATTGCCCGGGCGCTATTAAGAAACCCTTCTATATTGATCCTGGATGAGGCGACCTCTTCGGTAGATTCGCAGACCGAACGCGCCATTATCGAAGAGGCCTTTAAAAATCTTATACGTGGTCGTACTACTTTCGTCATAGCCCACAGGCTATCCACCATAACCCATGCCGATAATATTATATTTCTCGAAAATGGCAGGATAGCTGAAATAGGCGCGCATCCGGAACTTTTAACCAAAGAGGGAAATTATTGGAGGATGTGGCAGGAGCAGATTAGAGAGAGATGGCACACATAAATAGAAATATAAAGCGATTTTTACTGAGTCTATTTTACCGCAGACTGTGGGTACAAATCGCGGTTATGCTTATTGTCATGGTTACGATCTCCCTGGCGCTCCTGGGGACGCTGTTAATAGGGACTTCTGAGGATGCGGTGAGAAATTCGGTTCTTCTTGAGCATAAGGAGATAGTAAAGAGAGCTGCTGAGGAGATAGGGTTATTCATCAAAAGCCCCCAGGAGCTTCTCAGTACCACCGCAGCGATGTTTACAATAACCGATGCCGACCCCTGGAAACATGAGACGATACTTGTAGAGTTGATCTTGAATCAGCCAATCTTTATGAGGGTCTCGACTTCAGATTTACTCGGTAAAGAGATAGCCACTTCCGAGCTGGGAAGAGAGACCAAGCGGGTTTATCCCGAACATATTCTGCGGGAAATTCGAAACAAAAAAAGATACATCTCTTCAGTAAAGATTCTCGATAATCACACCCCCTATATAACTATGGCCGTTCCGATCAAGAAGATAGAGAAGACGCGAGGGATGCTTATAGCCGACGTTAATTTAAGGGGCGTATGGGAGATAGTGGATAATATCAGATTGGGTAATACGGGAAGAGCCTTTTTGGTCTCGGATAAAGGCATCTTAATAGCGCACCAGGATAAGAAGCGTGTCTTAAAGAATGAAGATCTGAGCGATAATGAGGATGTCAAGAGAGTCCTGTCGGGTAGGATTGGAGCAATTGAATTGCGGGATAAAGAGAATAAAGGATGGATTAGCGCCTATGCCCCTATTCCCGGATTTGAAGCGGGTTTAATCTTAAAACAGGAGCAGGATGAGACCTACGCGTTCTCTAAAATAATGAAAAGAGATTCTCAGATAATTATAACTTTGAGCATAGCAGGGGCCTTCCTGATAAGCATCTTTATAGCCAGGGCCATTGTTAGGCCGCTCAAAGAGCTGGCCTCGAGGATTAAAAGGGTCGCCTCCGGTGACCTTGACCATAAGATTGGAGTAAGAAGGCGTGACATTATAGGGGAATTGATGAGGTCCTTTAATGATATGACTGAAAGGCTGAAGAGAGCCAGGGCGCGCGAATGGTTGTCGGCTGTCGGAGAGGCATCTCAGGGCATATCGCACGAACTGAAGAATTCTCTCGTATTCTTTAAATCTTTTGTTCAATTATTTCAGCACAGGAATAGGGATAGAGAGTTTATAGATAGGTTCAGTAGACTGCTCCCGGAAGAGGTTGAGCGCTGGGAGCGTTTACTTAAGGAACTCTCCGATTTCTCCTCTCATTCCGAGCTGATAACTACCAATGTTGATATGAGCGGTTTGATAGGACAAACGATAGAAGTGATGAAAGAGCGTTTTGCGGAGAGTAAGATTGACGTTAAATTCACAGCTAAAGAGAAAAATCTCGATATCATAGCAGATCCGGAAAGATTAAGACAGGTCTTTATCAATCTGTTTACTAACGCAATAAACGCGATGCCAGAAGGGGGCGTACTCACAGTCTCCGCGGGGATAAAGAGTGACAATCTTTGTTCGAACAACCCTGACTACCTTGAGGTTGCAATCAAAGATACGGGTAAAGGCATACCGGCAAACGAACTGGAGAAGATATTTAATCCGTTTCATACTACCAGAAAGCATGGCATGGGCCTCGGGCTGGCCATAAGCCGTAAAATTATCGAACAACATAATGGTTATATTGAGGCAATGAGTAAAGGAAGTATTGGAGCCGGTACCACATTCATCGTGAAATTACCTATGAAGACGAAGAAGCGGTTAGATTAGAGAAATATCATAAGATGAACAGAGCGAACAAAATAAAAGAGCAACTGGCGGTTGAATTAAACCACCTGCGTCGGCAAATGGCTGAATTAGGAAAGCTAAAAACAGAACGCGAGGGGACCGAGGAAGAATTGAAATCTTCTAAAATAGAATTGCAGAAACACAGGTTCGCCTTAGAACAAAAGGATATAACTCTTAAAGAGCTCCTGAAGCAAATCCAGTTAGAGAAGGATAGGATGAAGAACGATATAAGTGCCAACATAACGGAAGTATTGCTGCCAATCCTGGATAGACTGAGAATAAAGAAAGCGTCGCGTAAATATATCGATCTGCTTCAACACCACTTAGGGGAATTGAGCTCTTCATTCGGTCGCAATATAGCAGAAAAGAGTATTAAATTAAGCCCTCGGGAGACCGAAATTTGCCATATAATAAGAGGCGGTTTTACAAGCAAGGAGATCTCCAACCTTTTGAATGTCTCTTGCCAGACGATAGAAAAACATCGCAAGAATATCAGACATAAATTAGGCATTACTAATAAAGGTGTCAATCTAAGCGCTCATCTGCATAAACTCTAAGATATAGTAATAGTTCAGCTCTCCTAAAGGATTAACCCACACTCCGTCTTTGCGAGGAGCGCCGGCGAAACCGGCGCGACGAAGCAATCTCAAAACCAACTCTCCAACAACAAGCCGATCGAGCTGTCACAAGATATACCACTCGCCATTTTTTAAACCCCAATAAAATGGGTATTTTATATACCCATTGCATACCCAGTAAAGACCCGTTGTCTTTGCGCTGATTACATGGTAATCATAATATGTATAATACACGATTATATATTTTGCCCATTTTTCAGTAATGGTACATTTCATCCGATATACCTTATCAAGGAGCGCATAAATGAAGAGACGGCTTAATGTATTAATAGTTGAAGATTCAGAGGACATCGCCTGGATAATTGCTCATAAATTAAATAGCGGTGACTACGATGTGGATTGGACGAGAGTTGAAACATCCGAGAAGATGAAAGAGGCGCTTGATAATAAGAGCTGGGATCTTATAATTGCAGATTATTTCATGCCTAATTTTAGCGGGGAAGAGGCGCTGGCGCTTTACAAAGAGAGAGGGAAAAATATTCCTTTCATAATTGTTTCAAGCACGATTTCTGAAGAGGCGGCCCTCTCCCTAATAAGAGCGGGCGCCAATGGTTACATAGAGAAGACGAGACTCGAGCGTCTGGTGCCATGTGTTGAAAAAGAATTGAGTATTATGGCTTTAATCAAAGAGAAGAAGGAGTCAGAGGAGAAGTTTAAGACGATATTTGAGTATGCTCCCGATTGCTACTATTTAAGCGATCTTAAAGGTAATCTCATAGACGGCAACAGGATGGTTGAAGAGATTATCGGATATAGGAAGGAGGAATTGATCGGGAAGAATTTTTTTCAGTTAAACATGATTGTGCCGAGAGATCTGCCAAAAGCAGCGGCGGAACTCGCAGCAAATGTATCGGGTAAGTCTACCGGGCCGACAGAGTATACCTTGATAAGAAAAGACGGTAGCAAAGTATCGGTTGAGACGCGCACCTTCCCCGTTAAAATCAAAGATAAAACACTGATATTGGGCATTGCCCGTGACATTACGAAACGTAAAGAGATGGAGAAAGTGTCTAAAGAGCGCTTAGTGGAACTGGAGATATTTTATAAAGCAAGCATTGGCCGGGAGGAGAGAATAGTGGAGCTCAAGAAAGAGATTGAGGAGCTGAAAAAGAGGCTAGCGAAATATGAAAAATAGTTTATTAAAAAAGTAGGGGAGGTTTTCCCGCAGAACGGGACCCCGCTATAGTGAATATCGGCGGGGAAACCTCCCCTACTTCTATTACGACAGGTGTTCCGCCAGAGGGCGGATCCGCCCAAGCGATAGCATTTGGCGGAAAGATCAGGCTCAGAACCATCCCAAAAAGACATCTGACCAAAATTAGCTATATCTAAAAATAGTCTTGACTAATTTTAGATATATGGTAAACTAGTCATGGTGGATCATTAAGGCATTGCGAAAGAGGATGGGAAATATAATGAAAAGAATATACACGTCGATTATTAAGGAACATTTCCAGCGCTATCAGCAGATGGTTTTTATTGTAGGACCAAGGCAGGTCGGAAAGACAACAGTGAGCCTCATGGCGAAAGAATTTACGAGTCAATTCTCGTATCTTAACTGGGACAATTTAGACCATAGAAAAATTATTCTGGAAGGAGTTAATAGTGTTGCCGGTTTTGCCGGGCTTGATAAACTTACTTCCGAAATACCCATTATAGTCTTTGATGAAATTCACAAATATGGTAAGTGGAAAACATTTTTGAAAGGCTTTTTTGACACCTATAAAGGGAAGGTGAAGATCATCGTTACCGGCAGCTCCCGATTGAACGTTTATAAAAAAGGCGAGGACAGTTTGATGGGTAGATATTTTCCATACCGGTTGCACCAATTATCGTTAGCGGAGCTGGAACGTATCGATCTATCGGGGAAAGAGATCAGCGATCCTTTTCAAAGCAAAAGTAATTATTTTGAAAAGTTGTTTAAAAATGGCGGTTTTCCGGAACCGTTTCTAAAGAATGATCTCAAATTTTTGAATCGCTGGAAAAACTTGCGGCAGGAACAATTGATCCGGGAGGATATCCGGGATTTAAGCCGTATCCGGGAGTTGGGACAAATCGAACTTTTAGCCGAGATTTTAAAACACCAGGCCGGGCAGCTGACTAATTACTCAAGTCTCGCCAACAAAGTTAACGTATCTTCTGATACCATACGCCGCTGGATCGATACGTTGCAGTCCTTTTTTTACTGTTTTAGCGTTCAGCCGTGGTCTAAGAATATTCCACGTTCACTTATCAAAGAACCAAAGACTTATTTATGGGATTGGATCAACGTTAATGAGGAAGGAAGCCGAGCGGAAAGTTTCGTCGCTTCGCATCTATTAAAAGCCGTTCATTATTGGACAGATCGCGGACTGGGGCAGTATGGTCTATGGTTTATCAGAGATAAAGAAAAGCGCGAGGTAGATTTTTTAGTCTCCCGAGATAAAAAACCATGGTTTTTGGTTGAGGTGAAATTATCATCAAAAAGCGGGGTAAGTAAAAATTTGCGTTATTTTCATGAGAAGATTAAAGCAAAACACGCGTTTCAGGTGGTATTCGATATGGATTGCATCCTCAAAGATTGTTTCAAGCATATCGAGCCTATCATTGTTCCCGCCCGGACATTTTTGACCCAATTGGTGTGAAATACCCGGTAAGCTCGAGTAGTAGCCGGGGCTTAAGCCCCGGCTACTACTTTGCCGCAAGTACAGAATGTCCAATGTCGAGGTCTGACCCCTTGCCCTGACTCAACCCACAGAATGTCCAATGTCGAGGTCTGACCCCTTGCCCTGACTCAACCCACCATCTATCCCCTTCAACCCAGAGCTCCACGTAACGCTACGGGAAGCAATCTTAATTTTAAATTGACATACTTTTGTTTTGAGAGTAGTATAATCTCGTAAGCTACAAAGGGGTGGCAAGATGGTATTGAAATTATGGAATATTGAATTTTAAGGCAACTTTATAAAAAGAGGTTGCCTTTATGTTTTTAGGGGGCATGACAGATGAGGGATGAAGACAAGGCAAAAGAGCAAATTATAAACGAATTAAGAGAAGCGACCCAACGGGTTGTTGAATTAGAAAAGTTGGAAGACGAGCGCAAGAAGATGGAGGAGGAACTGCGACGCCAGAAGGATTTTGCTGAAAGCATCGTCAAGACTGTCCAAGTGATCATATTGGTACTCGATGTAGATGGCCGGATTATCCGTTTCAACCAACATATGGAGAAGATTTCAGGCTACAGCTTAAAGGAGGTGCAGGGCAAAGACTGGTTCACCACATTCTTGCCGGAGCGCGATCAAAAGCGCATCCGGGAATTGTTCCTGAAGGCGATAAGCAATATTCAGACGCATGGCAATGTCAACGTTATTATCGCTAAAGACGGTCGTGAGCGCGAGATTGAATGGTACGACAGGATACTCAGAGACGCAGATGGCCGTGTTTCCGGCCTCCTTGTCATCGGGCAAGATGTCACCGAGCACAAGAAGGCGGAGGAGCAGCTGCGCGAACAAAAACTTTTATTAGAGCAGAAAAACGTGGTCCTGCGGGAAGTAATAGCGCAGATCGAAGTAGATAAGAACAGGCTAAAAGAAGACCTAGCCTTCAATATTGATGAAATGGTTATCCCGATCCTGGATAAACTTAAGGCAAAGAAGACGATGCTTAAATATGTTAATTTATTAAAGAAGCACTTAACGGATCTCGCGTCTCCATTTGGCCGCAAGATACGGGAGAGGAGCGTTAAGCTCACTTCAAGGGAGAGCGAGATCTGTAAAATGATAAAGGCCAACCTTACAAGCAAAGAGATCTCCGATCTGCTTAGTATCTCTTCCCAAACCATAGATAAGCACAGAAAGAACATACGAAAGAAGCTCGCCATAACCAACAAGCGCATCAATCTAAGCTCATATCTGCATAAACTCTAAGATCTAACTATTCCCCCCCAATCCCCGATAAAATGGGTATTTTATATACCCCGGCCAGTTGACTCATATTAAATGTTACCGTAGCTAAGTTGATTCTCAGTACCGGTGCTAGCTTAAACCCAAGATGGAGGCAATTCGAACGGCGGCTCATGAAATTTTCCCCGTGGTTTTGGACTTACGGCTCGCAAATTCTTTGTCGTATGCCAAAACACACGTAATTTGCTCGCCGTAAGCCCTAAAACCACTTAAGTTTACAATCGATGGGAAAAATTTCAAATTTCGCCGCCTATTCTTTATTGCCTCCATCTAAAATAGAGACTGAAAGGAGAACTCGCATTCGGTAACATTAATTATGAGTCAACGAATACTTTCAAACTCCTTTTGGGTAACATTTAATGTGAGTCAATTCGGGGGTTTATTTTTAGCTTGACAATAATGTTCACTTATTGTATATTGTTCACTGTTTAGTGAACAATGTAAAGAAAGGAATGTTATGAGACAAAAGCAGAAAATGAAAAATATTTTTTCCGATAAAGCTACCATCATGCCAAGAAAGATGTTAAAAGACCCAAAAAGAGAATGGGTAGTACGGGATTTTACCGGAACCGGCGGGGTGAGTTTAGGTATGGCCCAGAATGTGCTTGAAGCAATGAAAGAAAAAGGATATGTAGAAAGAGTAAAAAAGGGTCCGGACAGCCACACTATTCTTACTAATAAAGATATGCTCGTTACTGATTGGTTAAAAAAATATAGATTTGAATTAAACACTATCGATTCTTACTATAGCCCGGATAAAGAAATATTAAATAAAATCAAATATTTTCTGAAAGAAGAGCAGTATGCGCTAACGTTGCATACAGGGGCTAATCTTGTTACCTCTTTTGTGAAGACAGACGATATATATCTTTACCTTAAACTTGGGAACTGGGATAAGGAAATTTTGGATTTAAGACAGAGATTGCAACTAAAAGAACTTGTGAGAGGCGGAAATTTTCATATCGTCCGCCCGCATTATAAAGTCAGCGTATTTTTAGGTAGGCAAAAAATAAAGGGGTTTTCGGTAGTTTCTAACCTTCAACTTTATCTCGATCTGTATAATTTCCAACCGCGCGGCAGAGAACATGCCGAATACCTTAAGAAGCTTTTAGAAGAAAAAGGAAAGTATTTTGACTGAACTTAAATATTTTGAGTCTACATTCTTTAAGGTGTTAGGTGACTTAAAGGATTATCTTGGTGATCTTACGCTTGTAGGCGGATGGCTATCTTACGTGTATGCAAAATATCTTTGGGATAATCTAGCAATACGGCCGGTTACCACCACTGATATTGATTTTGGCGTTGGCGCAGGAAGTCCTCGCGTTTATCCAAAGACAATATTTGAACTACTCTCCTCATTGGACTATAAAGAACGGCATCCCCGGATGGATAGGATATATCCGGTGGTGCTATACAAAGAAGGGAAGGTTCGCATAGATTTTATCGCACCACCCAAGATAGAAAAGGATGTTATAGATAATATAGTAGGCCGCCAGATAGATATTAACAAGATCGAAAAATTCGACTTTTTACTCAAACGCAGAATTACTGTAGATATCAAAAATAAAAAGGAAATTTATACGATTCATTGTCCTAAGCCTTCAGCTTTTTTATATCATAAAACCGCCACATTTATCAATAGAGACGATGAGCAAAAACAGGCTAAGGATTTATACTATATGTATTTCATTTTACGTTATGCCCCCGATATAGATACTATTCTCAAAGAGATAAGCCAATATAATAAGCAAGGTTTTTTTAAAGGAATCTCCAATAATCTTTTACACTATTTTGAACGAAAAACCAGCATAGGGTGCCTTATGGTAGAAAAAGAACATGGCATCGATCCTTATGTGGATGATTTGAGGAAAGATATATTTGAGAGATTCCAAAACTTGTGGGAATCATTGACAAAAAGACGATCTACGTGATATGCGGAAGGCTTACAGCGATATCGGTAGACGCTACTCAAGACTTACATTGTATGACGAAAGACGGTTGATCTCGAGAGTTCAAAAAGGGTCACACCCAATTTGCTGACATTTGTTGTTATCAATAGGAAAATAGGTGTGACCCTTTTTTCCTGATTTGCGCAGGGCATCTACCGGTTTATTAAAAAAGTAGGGGCGAGACAATCTCAGAATCCCATCTTTTCATATGTCGTTCTCCCACATGTCATCCCCGGACCGCTGCTGCGGTTTAAACTCCAGCGGGGATCTTATCACTCTGTCATTCCCATGAAAATGGGAATCCAGAGGTTTATTTTTCTAATGTGTCCGTCATTTCCGCCTGGATTCCCGCCTGCCTGCCGGCAGGCAGGCTTCTCCCGCCGTTGCTCATGCATTGCGGGACCCCGCCATACGATAGTAACGGCGGGGCGCGGGAATGACAAATTGTTGAACAGACCCATTAAGAGCTCCAAAAAGTTACTGAATTATTGAGCTAGTACAGCTGTCCCCATTTTCCCGTATCTGCATAAACTCTAAAGCATAGCCTCCGGCGTAATAGGACCGGGTCTTGGATTATTATTAGAGGAAGGACTTGACAATTAGGCAAAAATGGTATAAACTCCTAATTAGTAAGACTAAAATGGAGTATGGTCTAAAATGGTTATCATAGAAAGAATACTGAATATAGAGCTTCCCAGGCGTCAATCCGCGTTCTTGTGGGGTCCGAGGAAGACCGGCAAGACCACGTATTTAAAGAGGCGTTTTCCGCAAAGCCTCTACTATGATTTTTTGAAGACAGACTTTTTTATCGAAATATCAAAAAATCCCGCCCTATTGAGGGAGCGATTACTCGCGAAAGATAGTAATATCCTTAAAAGTCCGATAATACTCGATGAAGTGCAGAAGGTCCCGCAGGTGCTTGATGAGGTGCACTGGTTGATTGAGAACAAAGGGTTACAGTTTATATTGTGCGGGTCAAGCGCGAGAAAACTAAGAAGAGGGCATGTTAATCTCCTGGGCGGAAGGGCGTGGCGTTACGAACTTTTTGGGCTTGTTACGGCCGAGCTTAAAAAGGTAGATCTCCTGCGCGCTTTAAATCATGGCATGATACCATCGCATTATATACAGGATAATGGCTATAAAAGATCCTTGACCGCGTATGTGCAGGATTATTTGAAGGAAGAGGTTTTTGCGGAAGGATTGACGCGGAACATACCCGGTTTTTCAAGGTTCTTCGAGGCGTTCGGATACTCACACGGAGAGATCACGAATTATTCCAATATCGCCCGTGACTGCGGTGTGGACTCAAAGACGGTTAAAGAGTATTATCAGATCCTTGTTGATACATTGCTGGCGATGAGGATCGAGCCTTTCAAAAAAAGGCAGTCTCGCCAGGTTATAACCAAAGCGCCCAAGTACTATCTGTTTGATGTGGGAGTTGCCGGTTGTCTGACAAAACGACACTTAACGGAGAATAGAGGCGCGGAGTTCGGGAAGGCATTCGAGCATTTTTTGTTAATAGAGATAGCGACTTACCGTTCTTATAATACCCGGGATTTTGAAATAAATTTCTGGAGAACAAAGTCGGGCCTTGAAGTGGATCTTGTCCTTGGCGGCGGCGAAGTAGCCATAGAGGTAAAAGGGACCAGCCGCGTGGATAAGAATGATCTGAGCGGGCTAAAGGCCTTTATGGAAGGACATTCTCCGAAAAGAAGTATCATGGTCTGCAACGAAAATGAGAAAAGGATCCATGATAAAATAGAGATACTGCCCTGGGATTATTTTCTGCGCGAGCTATGGGCAGGAAAAATTTTGTAACCGTAGTTCATATCTGCATAAAATCTAATATCTAACTATCCCCCCCTAATCCCCGATAAAATGGGTAATTTATATACCCATTACGTACCCAATAATTCCCTATTGCTTCTGATATTGTAGCAACATATATTATGATTAGGCGGTATCAGAGAATAGTAACAGTCTTTTTATGCGTAACTGAAAAAATGAAGAGGCATAGAGACAGTAGATTCGGTACGGTAGAGGCAGTACAAAGAATAGGCGTATCTTTTGAGAGACTTCGCTATTGGGAGCAGCGCGGGATCGTTGATCCGAAGTATGTCCAGCGCGGGACAAGGAAATTCAGAAGATATTCCGAAGCAGATATCGATAGAGCCACCCTGATAAAGAGGCTGGTAGATGAGGAGAAATATTCTCTTGAGGGAGCGATAAGGAAGCTGAAATAAGATGGCTTGCAAAATGACCCGTTCGACAGGCTCAGGGTCATCCTTGAGCGACTGAAAGGAGCCGAAGGATGAAAGATAAAAAGCAGAAGAACGAGTCACAAGAAGAATTAAGGCGTCAGCTCCAGCTGACAAAGACGATCACAGATAATGCGGCATCGTGCCTTTTTATGATGGATATGAAAGGATATCCTACATTTATGAATCCCGCCGCCGAGAAGGTGACAGGCTATACCCTTGATAAAATTAAGGACAAGCCGCTCCATGACTCGGTACATTTCAAGTATCCCGACGGAAGGCCTTATCCCATGTCTGAGTGCCCTATTGACAATGCCCAGGCGGATCTTACTGAAATGAAGAACTACGAAGATGTTTTGACAAAAAAGGACGGAACTCTTTATCCGGTGATGTGTTACCTCGCGCCTCTTGCAATTGACGGAAAAGTTTTCGGTTCTGTTTTGGAGTTCCGAGACACCACAAAGGAAAAGGAGGCGGAGGAGGCGCTGTGGGAAAGCCAGCAGCGCTATCGGGCGCTTGTGAAAAACACAGTTTTCGGAGTTACCATAATAGACACAGATTACAAGATGATTATGGCGAACGCAATAATTGCCAAATTATTCAATAAGCCTCAAAGTTATTTTGTGGGCAAAAATTGCTTTAGGGAGTATGAGAAGCGCGAGGCAGTTTGTCCGCATTGCCCCGGGGCGCGGGCTATGGCTTCCGGGAAGACTGAGGAGGTAGAAACCCAGGGCGTGCGAGAGGATGGCAGCCGTTTTTACGTTCGGAACCGCGCCATTCCATTCGTTGGACCGGACGGCGCGGTGAAGGGATTCATTGAGTTAATCGAAGACATCGATGCGCGCAAGAAATTAGAAGAAAAAAATACCAAGTACACGCGGGAACTCGAGGTTTTTTATAAAGCGGGCACTGGCCGGGAGGCGAGGATTCTGGAGCTTAAGAAAGAGGTTGAGATGCTGAAAAAGGAGCTGGGGAAATAGCAAGCAGCTTTCAGCTTATGAGGAGTAAAGTGAAAAAAATAGCGACATTCATATTCTGTATTACGTTGACAATAGTGACCGGCTGCGCCAAAGCGCCTCAACCGAAGCCGCCGATAAAGATCGCCTTCTTTACCTACGCAGGTTATGCCCATGCTTTTATTGCCCAAGAGAAGGGTTATTTTGAAAAGAACGGCGTACAGGTCGAGCTTGTATTTGATAAAAACTACGCCCCTAGTAAACAACGTTATGTTGAGGGTACAGTGGACGGCGCTTTTGAAGTTTACGCCGACGCTATTCTACAGAACTCCGATGGTATATCCGCACGCGTAGTCTATATTCTGGACTATTCTGTCAGTGCCGACGCGATTATTGGTAAACCGGAATTCAAGGATCTGTCCGGTTTAAAGGGAAAGAAGATCGGCATCGATGGCGTAAATACTTTCTCTCATCTTTTTGTGCTTGCGGCACTTGAAAAGTCAGGCGTAAAAGAGCAAGAGGTGTTTTTTGTAAACGTGTCTGCCCTTGATGTTCCATCCGCGCTGGAGAAAGGTATAATTGACGCGGGATACACCTGGGATCCGATAAAGACCGCTCTGGTAAAAAATGGTTATAAAATCCTGGCAGAGGCTCAATATGTACCGGGCCTACTCACGGATGTCCTAGTTTTTAACGCCAGCATGATAAAGAAAAGGCCTCAGGAGATAAAAGCGATAGTGAAGGCGTTGTTCGAGGCAAGGGAATTTGTTGATAGTAACAGGAAAGAGGCCATTAAAATTATGTCAAGACCTATGGGTATGACTGAAGCCGAGACGGAGTATGGTCTTCAAGGCATAAAACGGTTGGATTTGAAGGAAAATATCAAGGCCATGCAGAAAAGCACGGATACGACCTCTTTATTTGGCTCAGGGAAAATCATCGCTGATTTTTACCTGAAGCGCGGCCAGTTATCGCGCCTGCCGGATTTGGACAAGATAATCGAGCCAAGGTTTGTGGAGGAATTGGGAAAATAAATGAAATTCGCTAATAAATTAACAGCTCTATTCATAATCATAGGCACAATCATTGCCGCCGCCATGTTTACGATTGTCTATTTTCAGGTGGCAAAGATACTGGAAAGCGATATTAAGGTGCGCATGGAAAACCGCGCCTTTTTTACTATGGACGTGCTGGATCGTTTCTTATCTGAAAGGTTAAGTGATATAAAAATGATTGCCAAAGATCCGGTGATTAGCCCTGAACCCGCCGCCGCCGAAGAGATCACCGAAAGGCTCATCTTTTTCAGAAATACCTATAAGTGCTATGCCTCCCTTTCCTTCTTTAATTTAGAGCGTGTCCGCATTGCCGATACCGCAAGACTGAGTATCGGTGAGCAGAACCGGATGACGCGCTACTGGGAGGATGTTTTGAGCGGGAAGGTGAGCGCGGCCAGCGATGTGCATATCGCAAAAGATCTTCAGGTACCCGTAGTCTATTTTGCCTCTGCGGTAAATAATAAGGAAAACAAGGCAATAGGGGTAGTGGTTGCCCGGATTCCGACAAACCGGCTATTTGAGGTGGTAAAAGGAAGCGCGAAAATCCAAGAAGAAGAAGAAGAAGAAGAAGAAGAAGAGATAGACCTAATAAACAGAGACGGCCTTTTAATCTATTCTAATCACAATCGCGAAGGCGTACTAAAAGAGACTCTGCCGGAGTGGGAGTCAATAAAGATAGCTCAGCGGGAGAAGATTTTCGGTAGCGATAAGCACCGGAATCCGGGCGAGAAAGAGACGGCGTTCTATGCCTTTTGCCGGGAGCAGGGGCATTTGGACTTTAAAGGGAATGACTGGACCATTTACTCCCATATATCCACGCGGGTCATTTTTGCCCCGGTCAATAAACTGCTGAACATACTCGTAATAATGTTTCTGGCTATGTTGCCCGAGATGGCGTTGGTTATATACCTTTTTAGTAAAACTGTGACTCGGCCTTTGACCCGGCTAAGTTTTGCTGCGGCAGAAATAGGTAAAGGTAAATTAGATACTGCGATAGAGGTAAAATCAAAAGATGAATTTGGCTCTTTGGCCAATACCCTTAGCCAGATGGCAGCGAACTTAAAAAAGACTACCACGTCTATCGATAGCCTGAATGAAGAAGTCGCCGAGCGCAAGAAGGCGGAGGAGCAGCTTACTTTCGCCAAAAAGGAGTGGGAGGATACATTCGATTCCATAAGCGACATCGTAACGGTCCATGACCTGGATTATAATATTCTTCGCGCAAACAAAGCGGCAGAGAGCGTGTTTGGCCTGTCACTTAAAGAGCTTATAGCCACCAAGTGCTACAAGGTTTACCACAAAAGAGACTGTCCACCCGAAGGGTGCCCCAGCTGCAGTACTTTAAAAACGGGCAAGGCCTCTACGGTCGAGGTTTACGAGCCTTCCCTGGGTATTTACGTCGAGATCAAGGCCTTTCCGCGTTTTGATGAAAAAAAGAATCTTATCGGCGTGGTCCACATTGTAAGGGATATCACCCAGCGTAAAAAGATAGAGGAAGATATCCGCAAAGCGAAAGATGACTTAGAGAAGCAAGCCGGGACGCTGGATGAGCAGCTGAAGGAAGCGATAAAATCCCGCGAAACAATGGTAAGCATGCTGGATGACAATAACAAGATAAGATGGGAACTGGAAAGTAATGTAAGAGACCTCGAGCTATCGGAGAACAAGCTTAAAACAGCGTACGGTAAACTCAAAAAAGCGCAGTACCAGCTCATTCATGCCGAGAAGATGGAAGCGATTGGCAGGATGGCGAGCGGAGTCGCCCATGAAGTGAAGAATCCACTCGGGATTATATTGCAGGGTGTGAACTATTTTGAAACAAAATTGCCAGCATCGCAAAAGAACAGCCATGAAATGCTAAGCATGATGAAGAAGAGCGTTAAGAGAGCAGATAGCATAGTGCGAGCCCTTCTCGATTTTTCAAGAACCGAGACCTTAAATGCGCGACCGGAAGATATAAATTCTGTGCTAAATAACTCCATTAATCTGATTGAGCACAAAACCTCGCCAATGGCTATAGAAGTTATAAAGGAGCTGGGAAGCGGACTACCGCAGGTCCAAATAGATAGAGGAAAGTTAGAACAGTTATTCGTCAACCTCCTTTTAAATGCCATATATGCCATGCCTGAAGGAGGGAAGCTTTATATCCGTACGTACATGACAGTCTTTCCGGATGCTTCGGAAAGTTTAGATATAAGCAAGAATGACCAGGTTCAGATGGATAAAGCTGTGGCGGTAGAGATAGAGGATACGGGGACGGGCATTACAAAAGAGAACTTAAAGAAGATATTCGACCCTTTCTTTACGACGAAGAAGAGAACGGAAGGTACGGGTTTAGGGCTTGCTGTAGTTAAGAGCATCATTGAAATGCATAAGGGGCATCTTGCGGTAACCAGCACGCCCGGCGAAGGAACCAAGTTTATAATAACATTAAGATGTTAAAAGGAGTAAAAAATAATGGCAAAAACAAGAGTTATGGTAGTTGACGATGAAGAGCATTTTCTTATAATCATAAAAGTAAATCTGCAGAACACCGGGAGATTCGAGGTTATGACATTACGGAGGGCAACGGATCTTGTCTCAAAAGCGCAGGCGTTTAAGCCGGATATCATCTTCCTTGACATACTTATGCCGCATATCGATGGATTCGAAGCCTGTAAGATGTTGAAGGCAGACCCTTCAACGAAGGATATACCTATCATAGCGCTTACAGCGCTTGATACGGATAAGGATAAGAATGCCATGCTTAAGCTTGGCGCCAGCAGCTTTCTTACAAAACCTATAGAGAAGGATGAGCTGATCGCCAAGATCGATAACGTGCTTGGGTTTAAGAAGCAGTAGCAGGAATTGCAGACGCTAAATACCGGAAAAGGACTTTCAATTATATCGGTTTAATCCGCCCGCAGAATTACCCGGGCTTGAGCCCGGGGATGAATGCGGCAGGGGATATGTTTTTTTGATGGAGGGAGCCCCGGACTTTAGTCCGGGGGGCTCCACTCATAGATGTCCAAATTAGACTTTTTGTCATTCCCGGACCACCTTGCGGCGGTCTAAACTCCAGCGGGAATCCAGTGGGAAGCTCGGGGATAACATGTCTTTTTATTTGTCATTCCCGCGCAAGCGGGAATCCAGGCGGAAATGACAAACATATTAGAAAGATACACTTCTGGATCCCCGCTTTTCCCGCCGTTGCTTATGCATTGCGGGACCCCGCCATACGACAGTAACAGCGGGGCGCGGGGATGACATGTGGGAAAAAGCGGGCATGACAGGAATTCGAATATCAAAATACTATTTCCGTCAATACGATACTACTATTTTGGACACGAATAAGGTTTGATATAAAAGAAGCGGAGGTGATTTATGGATAACAAGAAGAAGGTGATGATAGTTGACGACGAACAGGACTTCTTATTTATAACGAAGATGAATCTCGAAGAGACAGGCAAGTACGAGGTACTCACTCTGTCTAACGCAAAGAACATCATATCGGAGATACATAAGTTTAAGCCGGATATACTCCTTCTCGACATGCTCATGCCCTCTATCGGCGGTCCTGAGGTATGCGAACTGTTGAACCAGGACCCGATAGGGAAGAATGTACCTATTATAATTCTCTCGGCTCTCGACAAGGATAAGGATAAGCTAAAAGCATTTAAGCAGGGAGTGGTAGACTATGCCACAAAGCCGATAGATAAGGATGATATGATAAACAAAATTGAGAAGGCCTTGAGGTACAAATGATCGAAATACCAAATGTCACAAAAGAAGAGCTCATAAGAAAGTACAAATTGGCGGGAAAGATAAGGTTTATAAGCTTTTCGATGCTGCTCTTATTTCTTTTCGCGATGAAGTCTATCGGAGGATACCCCTATCTTAACGGCGTTTTTATCTTACTTATCCTGGTAGAAGCCGTCTTAAACCAGCCGTATATATTTTTAATTAACCGCGTAAGTGTTAACAGATTCCAGTATTACCAGATGGCAACGGATATAATAGCCATATCCTGGATCATTTATTATATGGGAGGTCTCGAGGCCCCGCTTGTAAGCATAGCGTATTACGTCGTTATTCTCTGGGCCGGAGTTGTCTCGAGCGCCCAGGCGGTCTTCTTCGCTTCGGCCCTTTCAGCCATTTCCTTTGCTTTGATCGCTATTTTTCAGCACTACGGCCTTATACCTTTTATCTCTTACTACGGCTATAAGATGCCAACGATCCAGATGTTCAGTATCCTCCTTGGGAATATATCATTTCTCTTCGCGTTTGGCTACTTTAGCGCTCATTCCTCAAGAGTTATACAGTTTATCCAAAGAAAGAGACAGGAGGATACCCTGCGAAATGTGCATAAATTTCTGGCAGCAGGATATCTCATAAACAATATAGCCCACGATATACTGAACCACCTGGCAAGTATTAGAGGGTATACAAGGATACTATTAGAGAGAATAGCCAGGGGGAGCCTTGAACGTGAGATGCTGCAGTCGGTTGAAAGATTGGAAGAAGAGAGCGCGGATCTCCTGAGTAGACTGAGTAGATTTTCTAGAAAGCCGAACGACGACCGTACCCTTATGAATATACATGATATCCTCGCGGATGTTATCAAATTGACTTCACCTATAATAAAGTATTCTAAGCTAACTATTGAAAGTTCATTCTGCAATGATATGCCATCTTTTGCTATGAATAAGAACCAGTTCCAGGAGGTCTTCATGGTATTCATTATGAACGCGCTTGACGCCATAGTAGACAAAGGAGCGCTTCTTATCAGGACCTCTTTTGATAAGATAGGGGGCTTCGCGAAGATAGCCTTCACCGATGACGGAAGAGGCATGAGCCGTGAAGATCTAAAGAGGATAGGAGAACTGTTCTTTACCACAAAAGACCCAAAGAGCGGGTCGGGGCTTGGCCTGGCTACCGCATACTGGATAATAGGACGCTATAAGGGAAAGATCAAAGTAGAGAGCGCTCCCGGTAAAGGCACGACCTTTACGATAGAACTTCCGGTCGACTCGGACGACTCCTCACCTCGATAATCAAAACCGCCTCTCCTCTCGTCTCGTCTTTGCGAGGCACCGTAAGATTCGAGCGTGCCGAAGCAATCCCCTTTTTTTTCATGTATGTCATTTCTGTATTTCCCACATGTCATCCCCGCGCCCCGCCGTTACTATCGTATGGTGGGGTCCCGCAATGCATAAGCAACGGCGGGAGAAGCGGGGAGCCAGAGGTTTATTTTTCTAATGTGTCCGTCATTTCCGCCTGGATTCCCGCTTCCGCGGGAATGACAAGATGTTTTAACCTGAGATTGCTTCAGTGCGCTCGTTACATTACGGCACTTCGCAAAGACGAGCTATATATCTGTGCTCATCTGCGAGTCCCATCCCTGCCTGCCGGCAGGCAGGTGCGCTCATCTGTGCTGTTGAAACAATTGGTTTTTAACAAAAAAGATGCTAAAATATACAATAATACAGAGTTCATTGCTTATAGGTCTTCAACAAAGGTGCAATAATGGAAAAATTATTTTACCGATTCGAGTCTTTCCTTAAAAGAAATGTATCGCGCAGGACTATCTTAAAGGCCGGATTGGGCGGGCTGTTGTATCTGGTCTCAAACAGCTTTTTAAGGCAGGCGTTCGCTAAGACCAATGTATCGAGCGGCAGGCCAAAGAAAGGTATCAAGGGATCATACGATCTTGTAGTAGCAGAAGGCAGCGACCCATACAGGAACACCGTACAGGCAGTGGCTGCGATGGGCGGCATGGCGCGGTTTGTGAAGAAGGACGCCGTTGTTGTTATAAAGCCCAACATAGCCTGGGACCGCACGCCCGAGCAGGCGGCCAATACGGATCCCGAGGTGGTTGCCGCTCTTGTCGAGTTATCTTATAACGCCGGCGCAAAACGCGTTAATGTCTTCGATATACCGTGTAACGATGACAGGCGGTGCTATGAGAATAGCGGTATACAGAAAGCCGCAAAGGGTAAGGGGGCGCATGTATACTTTGCCAATCACTGGGATGTCAAGAAAGCGAGATTCTCTTATTCGAGCGCCATGGAGGATTGGCCCATATTGAGGGACGCGATAGAGTGCGATACATTTATAAATGTTCCGGTTCTCAAGCATCACAGACTCACGGGGCTCACTCTCTCCATGAAGAATCTTATGGGGGTCTGTAGCGGTGTACGCGGCGCCATACATATGAATATAGGCAGGAACCTCGTTGATCTTGCGGATTTCATAAATCCGGAGCTTACCGTAATCGACGCTACACGTGTACTCATGAAACACGGTCCGAGCGGAGGCGATATAAAAGATGTAGTACAGCTTAACAAGGTTTTAGTTGCCACGGATCCTACCCTGGCCGACTCCTTTGCGTGCAGCCTGGTAGACACCGATCCCATGACTGTACCTTACATAGAGAATGCGGTCTCGCGAAATATCGGTAGCGCCGACATAAGTAAAGCCAACATCCATACTGTGAAAAGCTAACTCTTTTCGTCATTGCGAGGAACCGATAGATTCTTAGCGTTTCGAAGAAATCTAGGTTTGTCATTCCCGGACCGGCGGAACCGATCTAAACTCCAGCGGCAATCTTATCACTCTGTCATTCCCATGAAAATGGGAATCCAGAGCGAGCCCTTTAAGAGATTACTCTGGATCCCCGCTTTCGCGGGGATGACAGAGGCGTGATGAGATTGCTTCCTCCTTCGCCACATTGCTTCTGCGTGTGGCTTCGGAGAGACAAGTCGGCACACTAGATTTTTCCGGTGCCTCGCAAAGACGAGGTGAGCTTGAGATTGCCTGCCTAGCGGCAAGGCCGCTGGCTTCGGCACACTCGAATCTTACGGTGCCTCGCAAAGACGAGGTGGATGTCTCGGTGTGCTTACTTTATTATGGCACCTCGAAATGACGAGAGAATAAATCGCTAATGAAGAAGCTGATTATTATCAAAAGGTGCTCACAAACTCTCTTTCTACTTCTCTTCGTCTATATTCTCTGGTCCACTACTCATCCTTTAAGGGGACTCCTACCCCCCGAAACCTTCTTTAGAATAAACCCGCTTATAATTATATTTACCTCTATAAGTGAGCGGCTTCTGCTTCCCGGGATCGGTCTCTCGCTTCTTATGCTGCTTTTAACGGGCGTGTTTGGTAGATTCTTTTGCGGTTTTGTGTGCCCTCTTGGAACAACTATTGACGCAGTTGGTGTCCTGCGAAAGAACACACCTGTAGCAAGCGACAAAGCTAATAGGAAGTTACGCAAGCCCAAATTCTTTATCCTGGGGGCGATAGCTGTTTTCGCCATACTGGGCACGCAGATCGCCTGGATATTTGATCCGATGGTGATCATGGCCAGATTCGTTTCACTCAATCTGATCCCTACAACAACACTTGTGCTCGATAAGCTTTTTGTAGCGCTAATAAGGAACTTCGAACTTTACGGTCCGGTCTATGACTTTTACAGGTCCATGAAATCCTCATTTCTGGGGATCGATCCTTACTATTTTTCAAATTCTAGTATAATATTCTATGTCTTTCTTATTGTTACATTTGCGGCCCTTTTTCTTAAGAGAGCGTGGTGCAGGATGATATGCCCGCTCGGCGCGTTGTACGCGCTTGCGGCCAGATTCTCTGTCTTGCGGCGTACAATAGAAAAGTGTACGACATGCGGCATGTGCAAAAGTCGCTGCCGGATGGGCGCGATAAAAGACGATATGAGCTACATAAAAGGGGAATGCATTCTATGCATGGACTGTGTTTACGACTGCCCGTCGCGTATAACAAAATTTAACTGGCCAAACACTAAGAAGAAAGACAAGAATGGCCCTGAGGGCGGTATCTCCCGAAGGAACTTCCTGGTATTCGCGTTCTCATCTCTCTTTCTTCCTGGCCTTAAGGTGTATGTTGCAGGGCCTAAAACAGTTACCGGGAAGACGGGGATCATACGTCCTCCCGGCGCATCGAAAGAAGAGAGACTTTTAAGCAGGTGCATAAGATGCGGAAATTGCATGAAGGTCTGCATAACGAACGGGTTACAGCCTGTAATGTTCGAATCCGGTTTTGAGGGCATGTGGACGCCGAGGCTTATTCCTGAAATAGGATACTGCGAGTATAACTGCACGCTATGCGGTAATGTATGTCCTACAGGAGCGATCCCCAGGCTCCCCCTTGCCGAAAAAAAGAGAACAAAACTTGGCATAGCCAGGGTGGACAGAGGCACCTGTCTTGCATGGGAGTATAAGACAGATTGTATCGTGTGCGAGGAGCACTGCCCGGTCCCCGAAAAAGCGATCAAACTTGAGGCGGAGATAGTGAACGGTAGAGAACTGCTTAAACCCGTAGTCGACAGGACTCTCTGCATAGGCTGCGGCATCTGCCAGAACAAATGCCCCCAGCGCCCCGTGCGATCTATACGCGTTTATCAAGCGTAAGCAACTCTACCCCCCGTCTTTGCGAGGTGCCGTAAATAACTAAGCGCACCGAAGCCTGCCTGCCCGAAATATACTGGCAGGCCCGCCTGCCATTTAAAAGCTTTGGCGGGCAGGCAGGCAATCTCAAACTAGCTCGAATGAGATTGCTTCGGCACGCTCGAATCTTACGGTGCCTCGCAAAGACGAGGTGAGCTTGAGATTGTCCCGCCGTTACTTTCGTATGGCGGGATCCCGCTATGCGAAGCATGCGGCGGGGCTTCGGCACGCTCGAATCT